>JBEPZO010000048.1:0-6438 GCA_041640815.1 Thiobacillaceae bacterium | reverse complement strand
CCACCTCGGCCACCAAGGCGCCCTCCGGCTTGGCAAGACCGAAGGACTCGGCGAGGTCCGCGGTCACCTCCTGGATCAACACGCCGATGCGGCCGCGGCTGACCTTGCCACTGCGCTTGAGCTGCTCAGCCACATCCATGGCGACATCGATGGGGATGGCGAAGGACAGGCCCATGTAGCCGCCGGAACGGGAGATGATCTGCGAGTTGATCCCCACCACCTCGCCGCGCATGTTGAACAATGGGCCGCCGGAATTACCCGGATTGACCGCCACGTCGGTCTGGATGAAGGGCACATAGTTCTC
Source organism: Thiobacillaceae bacterium (assembly GCA_041640815.1). Lineage (GTDB taxonomy): Bacteria > Pseudomonadota > Gammaproteobacteria > Burkholderiales > Thiobacillaceae > JANWZL01. The sequence goes on along the minus strand of JBEPZO010000048.1, from coordinate 6,134 downwards.
CTGCGGCAGGCTGCGGCCCTTGGCCGAGACGATGCCAGCGGTGACGGAGTTATCGAAACCGAAGGGCGCACCGATGGCCAGCACCCATTCGCCCACCTTCAGTTTCTCCGGGTCGCCGATGGTCACGCGCGGCAGGCCGCTCGCCTCGATCTTGAGCAGGGCCACATCGGTACGCTCATCGCTACCGACCACCTTGGCGCGGAATTCACGCCGGTCGTGTAGCCGCACGATGACCTCATCGGTGTCATCGACCACGTGGGTGTTGGTGAGGATGTAGCCATCATCGCTGATGATGAAACCGGAGCCCTGGCCACGCCTCGGCGGCGTGAAACGCTGCTCGCCCTCGGGCGGCGCGAAGCGGCGGAAGAACTCGAACATCTCTTCCGGCTGGGGCAAGCGGCCGCGGCGTGGCTTGCGCACATTCTGGGTGGTGGTGATGTTGACCACGGTGGGGCTGAGCTTCTCCGCCAGCTGCGTGAAGTCTGGCAGCTCGGCAGCGCTGCCCGCGGTCGCCACGAAACCGGCGAGCAACAGACCTGACAACCACTTCTTCATAAGCACCTCGTTGCGTTGAAGGTAAGAAATGCAATCGGGTTGAAGGGAGTTACGCTTCGTCGCGCTGACAACCGTCGCGCGAACGCCGGAGAATGACCGGCATGCCGCGGCTCGGTTGCCATTTCATGCGCACGAGCCCAAGCAGCAGGCCGAGCGTGCCGCCGATGACCGCGCCAGCGTCACCCTGAGCAGACCCGACCAACGCGCCCAAGGTGAGCAAAGCGAGCGGGATGAGGTAGGCTGCTGCCGCTGCGCGCAACAGCGCCCCCTCCTCGATACCGATCATCACGCGTTCGCCCGGTTGGGCAAGGATGGGATTCAAGACGGCGTACTCGGGTTCCCTCGGGTGCAGCAGGCGCGCATAGAGGCTTGCGCCGCAGCCCTTGCCGGCACAGGCGCCACACGAGGCGGGTGTCTCTACCCTGACCCAGGCCACGTTCCCCTGCAAGCGGACCACGCGGGCGGGCGTCTCGAGCATCTCAGGCGCCCTGGCGATGACCCAAAGGGGAGCTTCGCCCCCCGGGCGCGGGGTGGCGCAAAGACAGCCGCTTCGCTCGTGCCCCCGGGCAGGAGGCGGGCAGGACGGTGGCTAGCGCTTGCAGCCCGAGCGGCGGCCGTGCCACGCTGAACCGCTGCCGCGGCAGCGCCGTGACCGCCTGCATGCTCCCCCTCCCCCGTCGTGCGACCTGTGCACTGCGTGCGGTGGACAGCATGCGGCCCTCGCTCAACGCTCGACGACGGCGGTGGCGATGGCCTCCACCGCCGGCCATGGCGCGTCGCCCAACACGGTCACCTGCCAATTCCCCACCTGGCGGGTGAGCAAGTTGAGCATGCCCTTCGCGCTCTCGCCCCGCACCGTCTCGACCGGCCGCACGGCCGGCTCGATGAATAGGGAGATATGGGTCAGCCCGTCGCTATAGACCCAGTGCTCGACCTCGTTCGGCCGGTTGGGCAGCCTGCGCTTGACCGCCGCCACGCGCGTGTAACCCGGCGGCAGCTGCCGCACGGTGATGACCTCTGAGGCGGCGTTCCTGGCGAGCGGCTCGAGCGCCGGCAAGCCCCTCGACTGCTCGGCGTTACGCGGGTTGGCCGTAATACGGACCTCGGTGAAGGCGTATTGCAGCAAGGGCTTGCCGGCTTCGTTGACCATCATCGCCTTGAGCGGCAGATGGCTGTTTTTCTCGGCGCACAAGGCATAACCCCAGCGGTAGGCGTCTTTGGGGATCAGCTGCAACCAGCGGCATTCCAACCCCGCCACCCGGTCCATCTCGCCAAGACGAACGATGTACCAGTTGGTCAGGGCGGCGGCGTTGACGGGGAGCAAATCCGGGAAGTGCCGGCTGCTCGGCCGCCTTTCCGTGCGCACGCCCGTGCCATCCACCACCATGCTCAGCGATTCGCCCTGGCGGCAGACGACCTCCCGCCGGCTGCCATCGAGGCTGGTGAGCAGGCTCTCCTTGAGCGCGCCCGTGCTGCGATTGACGATATGCATGGTCTGCATGACATCGCCATGGCTGAACACGAACACACCCTCGTACGCTGTCCGCCGGGCGCTGTCAGACAGCCGCTGGAGCCAGCTGGCGGCTTCCTGGCTCGGCAGCGCATCGGCTGCCCAGGCAGGGGTGACAGCCGCCATCAGCGCGACAAGCAGGGCGGACTGCCAGCGGCCAAGCGCGGCTGCGTTCGTCCGCGCCTCGCAGCGCTTGGCCAAGCGCGCGCCATGCGGAGGACGATGTCGCCTCGCGGCGCTCATTGCCCGCCTCCATGCCCGACGAGAGTGACCTGGGTGAAGCGCATCTCCGGTGGCGCGACGACCCCTTGGGCAAAGTCCTGATGCGCATCCAGGTAGGGCATGACATGGCTTGCCTGGATCATGACGGCATTCGGCTGGGCGGCCATCTGCAGCGCAGCGGGACGCTCCGGCAGCGCGGTCCAGACCGCCCAGGTGACTGCGGCCACTGCGGCTGCCGCCGCGGTCCAGGCAATGGCACGCGCATAGCCACGCCCTCGCCGCGCCCGTCGCATAGGGGCCAATAGGGTGGGCTCGGCTGTCAGGGCCTGGCGTAGCCGCTGTTCGAACTTTGGCTGCACCATGACCTCGCCGCGCAAGGCGTCGCCGATGAGGCAGTACACCGACCATTGCCACAACACGGACGGGTCTTCGCGCAAGCGTTTGAAGACACGCTCGGCCTCTACCTCGTCGAGCTCGCCATCCAGCAGGGCAGACAGCGTCTGGTCCTCTGCAAGACTGGGATCGATCTGTTCGTGCTGTAACATGACTACCACCTCTGATCCTCGGAAGTGCCCAGAATCGGCCGAAGTTTGGCGGCGATCGCCTCGCGGGCGCGGAAGATCCGCGATCTGACCGTGCCGATCGGGCAACCCATGAACACTGCAATGTCCTCGTAGCTCATGCCCTCGATCTCGCGCAGCGTGATGGCCGTGCGCAGCTCCTCGGGCAGCGCCTCCACCGCCTCGGTGACGGCATAGGCGATCTGCTTCGACAACAACTGTGCATCGGGCGTGTCGATGTCTGGCGCCACATGCCGTTCCTCGCCGCCCTCTTCGTCTTCACCCGTCACCTCACTCACCGCCAGCATGCTGCGGTTACGCGCGGCCAGGTAGTTCTTGGCCGTGTTCACCGCGATCCGGTACAGCCAGGTATAGAAGGCTGCGTCACCACGGAACTGCGGCAAAGCCCGGTAGGCCTTGATGAAGGTTTCCTGGGCGATGTCCTCGACCTCCTCCGGATCGCGTACCATGCGTGACAGCAAACGGCCAATCTTGCGCCGATACTTCTCCACCAACAGCTCGAAGGCGCGCTTGTCGCCGTTACGGACCCGTTCCACCAGGAGTAGGTCGGCATCCCGTTCAGTCATCCCTGAGCATCCTCACAAGCGTGTCTACCCCGCTGCGGGGCTTCCAAATCCATTGCGGGGCTAGTATAACCGGCCTATCCCACCTGGCTGCCGGAAAGACCGCCCCAAGTGGGCATTAGTTCCCTTGTCCGTAGGGTTTTTCATGCAACGCTGCGACGTCCTGATCATCGGTTCTGGGCTGGCCGCCACCACGCTGGCCCTGTCGCTGCCGGAGCGTCTAAAGGTCATCCTCATCACCAAGAAGACGCCTGCCGACAGCTCGAGCCATTGGGCCCAAGGCGGCATCGCCGCCGTGCACTCCAGCGAGGACAGCTTGGCGGCGCACATCCAGGATACCCTCACGGCGGGGGCCGGTTTGTGCAATGAGGAAACCGTGCGCCGGGTAGTCGAGGCAGCCCCACAGGCCATCGGCTGGCTGATCTGGCAGGGGGTGCCGTTCGACCGGGAAGGCAACGACTATCACCTAGGCCGCGAGGGCGGTCACAGTCATCGTCGCATCTTCCACGTCGCCGACGCCACCGGTGCCGCGGTGCAAGATACCTTGCTCAAACGGCTCGCTGCCGCCCCCAACGTGCAGATGCTTCCCTGGCACATCGCCATCGACCTGATCACCGGCCGCAAGTTGGGACTCGCCGACAACGCCGTTTATGGCGCTTATGTCCTCGACACCCGGCGCGGGCGGGTGGAGACCTTTGCCGCCGGCCACACCGTGCTGGCCACCGGTGGCGCCGGCAAGGCCTTTCTCTACACCACCAATCCCGACACCGCTACCGGCGATGGCATCGCCATGGCCTGGCGCGCGGGCTGCCGGGTCGCCAACCTGGAGTTCATCCAATTCCATCCCACCTGCCTTTATCACCCCAAGGCAAAGTCCTTTCTCATCACCGAGGCCATGCGCGGCGAGGGGGCGGTGCTCAGGCTGCCTGACGGCACGCGCTTCATGCCCGAGCACGACGAGCGCGCGGAGCTCGCCCCGCGCGACATCGTCGCCCGCGCCATCGACTTCGAGATGAAGAAACGCGGCCTCGATTGCGTCTATTTGGACATCACCCATCTGCCGGCCAAGCAGATCATCAGCCATTTCCCCACCATCCATGCCCGCTGCAAGGAATTGGGCATCGACATCACCACCGAATGGATCCCGGTGGCGCCCGCCGCGCACTATACCTGTGGCGGCGTCATCGTCGATCAGTACGGGCGCACCGAGCTCGATCACCTCTATGCCATCGGCGAGGTGAGTTATACCGGCCTACATGGGGCCAACCGCCTGGCGAGCAATTCCTTGCTCGAGTGTCTGGTCTACGGGCGCGCCGCGGCGGCGCACATCGCCGAGGCGCCGCCGGCTCGCGGCCTTCAGCTCCCGCCCTGGGACGAAAGCCGCGTCACCGACGCCGACGAGGAGATCGTCATCGCCCACAACTGGCACGAGCTGCGCCGCTTCATGTGGGACTATGTCGGCATCGTGCGCACGAGCAAGCGGCTGGAGCGCGCCGCGCACCGCATCCGCCTGTTGAGCGAAGAGATCCACGACTACTACAGCAACTTCCGCGTCAGCAACGACCTCATCGAGTTGCGCAACCTGGTGCTCACCGCCGACCTCATCGTGCGCTGCGCACAAAGCCGCAAGGAAAGCCGCGGCTTGCACTTCTCCCGCGACTATCCCGAGACCTTGCGCGAGGCGCACGATACGGTGCTCGATCCGCGCGCGAGCTAGGCAGAGCGTCCGCCCGAGCCCTCAACGCCGCTTGTTGGCCCGCGCGACCAGGAAATGCGTCAGCAGCGGCACTGGCCGGCCGGTGCTGCCTTTTTCCTTGCCGCTCTTCCAGGCGGTGCCGGCGATGTCCAGGTGGGCCCAGTCGTACTTCTTGGCGAAGCGGGACAGGAAACAGGCGGCAGTGATGGTGCCGGCTGGGCGGCCGCCGATGTTGGCCATATCGGCGAAATTGCTCTTGAGCTGTTCCTGATAATCATCCCACAGCGGCAACTGCCAGCAGCGGTCGTAGGCGTTCTCGCCGGCGTGCAGGAGCTCGCGCGCCAGCGCCTCGTCGTTGGCCATCAGCCCGCTGGCGACATGACCTAAGGCGATGACGCAGGCACCGGTCAAGGTGGCGATGTCCACTACCGCCGCCGGCTCGAAGCGCTCGGCGTAGGTGAGCGCATCGCAGAGGATGAGGCGCCCCTCGGCATCGGTGTTGAGGATCTCGATGGTCTGCCCGGACATGGAGGTGACGATGTCCCCTGGCTTGTTGGCACGGCCGCTGGGCAGGTTCTCGCAGGCGGGGATGAGGCCGACGATGTTGAGCGGCAGCTCCAGCATGGCCGCCGCCTTCATCGCCCCGAGCACACTGGCCGCCCCGCTCATGTCGTACTTCATCTCGTCCATGTCGGCGCCGGGCTTGAGCGAGATGCCGCCAGAATCGAAGGTGATGCCCTTGCCCACCAGCACGATGGGCTTGTCGTCCTTGCCGCCCCTTTCGTACCTCAAGATGATGAATTTGGGCGGCTCATCCGAGCCCTTGGCCACCGACAAGAAACTGCCCATGCCGAGCGCCTCGATCTGCTCCCGCTCCAGTACCTCTACCGCCAGGCCGTGCGTTTCGGCCAGCGTGCGTGCCTGATCGGCGAGATAGCTGGGGGTACAGATGTTGCCAGGCAGGTTGCCCAGATCCTTGGCCAGCTTCATGCCGGCAGCGATGGCCT
>JBEPZO010000047.1:0-12395 GCA_041640815.1 Thiobacillaceae bacterium | reverse complement strand
GCCAAGCCGCGCTTCAAAGGCAAGCTTTGCGTGCGTAGCGGCGGCCATGTCTACAACCGCACGTTGGTGGCCGCCATGCTCGAGCATGAGGGCGAAGACCGCACGGCTGAGTGGCTCAAGGGTATCGCCGCCAATCTGGCGCGCGAACCCAAAGGCGGCGATACCGACCAGATCCGCGCCGTGGCCGCAGGCGAATGCGACGTGGCCATCACCAACCACTATTACTATGCCCGCCTGATGGCCTCGACCAAACCGGAAGACCAGGAGGTCGTGCGCAAGGTCGGCATCGTCTTCCCCGATCAGAAAGGGCCAGGCACCCACGTCAACATCTCCGGCGGCGGCATGCTGAAACATGCCCCCAACAAGGACGCCGCCGTACTGTTCCTGGAATACCTCGCCAGCGACGAGGCGCAGGCCTATTTCGCCAACGGCAACAACGAGTGGCCGGTAGTGGCCAGTGTCAAGCTCAACAACCCGCAACTTGCGGCCATGGGCCAGTTCAAGGTCGACACGTTGCCGGCCGTGACCTTGGCGCGCAACAGCGCCAAGGCGCAGCGCTTCATCGACCGCGCTGGCTGGAAGTGACCGCCTTCTCGCCGGGACAAACCTCGACGACCCCGCCATTGGCGGGGTTTTTTGTCACCGCCGGCGCATGCTACGCGACAGTAGGATCACCGGGATCAGCCCCACCGCGACGATGGCGAGCGATGGCGTTGCCGCCTCGGACAGGCGTTCATCAGCGGCGAGGATGAAGACCTGGGTGGCCAGGGTCTCGAAGTTGAACGGCCTGAGCACGATGGTGGCCGGCAGCTCCTTCATCACGTCGACGAACACCAGCAACATCCCAGAGATGAGGCCGCCAGACAGCAGCGGCACGTGCACGCGGGCAAGTAGGCCTGCCTGGGTCGCGCCAAGGCTGCGCGCCGCCTCGTCCAGGCTGGGACGGATGCGTGCCAGGCTGGCTTCGACGGCATTGAGGGCGACGCTCAGGAAGCGGGCCAAGTAGGCGAAGACCAAAGCGGCGGCCGTGCCAGTGATCAGCAACCCCAGCTCGATGTCGAGGTGCGCGCGCGCCCAGAGTATCAGGGCGTGGTCGAGGGCGGTGAGCGGCACGAGCGCCCCCACGGCGATCACCGTGCCTGGCACAGCATAGCCGAGGCTGGCCAGGCGCTTGACCGCGGCCATCAAACGGCCAGGATGCAGGCGCGCGGCATAGGCCAAGAGCAAGGCCGCCAGCACGGTCGCCACACTCGCCAACAGGGCCAGCGTGAGACTATTGCCCGCCAGCGTGAGATACTTGGCGCCGAACTGCACATCGCCCTCGGCGATGGCCATGTGCAGCAGCAACGCCGCGGGGAGGAGAAAGCCCCCTGTTAGCGGCACGAGGCAACCGAGCCAAACCAAGAGCGTACGCCAGAAGTCAAGCCGCGGCGGCAAGGCCTTGCGGCTGCCGACATCGTGGTAGCGCGCCCTGCCGCGCGACAGCCGCTCCAATATCAGGGCTAGCACCACCACCGCCAGGAGGCTCGCTGCGAGCTGCGACGCCGCCACGGGATCGCCAAAGGCATACCAGGCGCGGTAGATGCCAGTAGTGAAGGTGGGCACGCCGAAATAGGAGACAGCGCCGAACTCGGCCAGGGTCTCCATCACGACCAAGGCCACGCCGCCAGCCACCGCTGGCCGTGCCAGCGGCAAAGCGACGCGGTAGAAGGCCTGCCTTTGCGTCAGCCCCAGGCTGCGTGCCGCCTCCATCAGGCTGCTGGAACGGTCCATGAACGCCGCCCGCGCCAGGACATAGACGTAGGGGTAGAAGACGAGGCTGAAGACGACGATGGCCCCTCCCAGGGAGCGCACCTCTGGAAACCAATAATCGCCCCGCTGCCAGCCGAAGGCCTCGCGCAGGGCGGTCTGTACCGGCCCGGCGTATTGCAGTAGATCGGTATAGACATAGGCGATGACATAAGTCGGCATGGCCAGGGGTAGGAGCAAAGCCCACTCCAGGATGCCCCGCCCGGGAAAGCGGTAGATCGCCACCCACCACGCCGCGCCGGTGCCCAGCAGTGCGGTCCCCAGACCGGTGCCGACGGCCAAAATCACGCTGTTGCGGACGTAGTCGACCAGCACCGTTTCCTTCAGATGGGCCCAAACCCCCTGCGCATCCGGCATGAACACATGCAGGATGACGCTGACGACCGGCAAGCAGACCAGGATCGCCAGCATCACGGCGACGATGAGCAGGGTTGGAAAGGGTTGTTTCATCGGACGGGGGACCTTGGGCGGGCAAGCGGTTATTATATTGACTCTCATTCCGTCATCCCCGCTCATCTGCCGCGTCAGCATGCCCCCAGTCCTGGAAGTCGTTGGCCTTGCCCACCGATACGGCGAAAAGCCGGTGCTTCAGGCCATCGGCTTTACGCTTGCCGAGGGGGAGATCGGCTGCCTGCTCGGCCCTTCCGGCTGTGGCAAGACCACCGTCTTACGGCTCATCGCCGGCTTCGAAACCCCCTCTGCCGGTGAGATCCGCCTCGCCGGGCAGACGGTGAGCCGACCGGGTGAGGTCCTGCCTCCGGAGCGACGGGCCATCGGCATGGTCTTTCAGGACTATGCCCTGTTTCCGCATCTGACCGTGGAGCAGAACGTCGCCTTCGGCCTTGGCCACCTCAAGCGCGACATGCGCGCGCGGCGCGTGCGGGAGATGCTCGCCACGGTGGGGCTCGCCGGCCGTGAACAGGCCTATCCGCACGAACTGTCCGGCGGGCAGCAGCAGCGTGTGGCCCTTGCCCGAGCCCTTGCCCCCCACCCGCGCCTGCTGCTCATGGATGAGCCGTTCTCGAACTTGGATGTCGACCTGCGCGAGAAACTGGCGTTGGAGGTGCGCGAAATCCTCAAGCGCGAAGGGATTACCGCCCTCATGGTCACCCATGACCAGCACGAGGCTTTTGCCCTGGCCGATGTGGTCGGCGTCATGCACGAGGGCGTGATCCAGCAGTGGGACACCCCCTATCAGCTCTACCATCAGCCGGCCAACCGCTTCGTGGCCGACTTCGTCGGCCAGGGGGTACTGTTGCCCGGCAAAGTGCTCAACGACCACCAAGTCGAGATCGAGCTGGGGGTGCTCAACGGCGCCATCCCCACCGACTGTGTCGCGCAGGGCGGCTGCGCCGAGTGTGGCCGGGGCTGTCGGGTGGAGGTGCTGATCCGGCCGGACGACATCATCCACGACGATGCCAGCCCCGTTGTCGCGGAGGTCGAGCGCAAGGCCTTCCGCGGTGCCGAATTCCTCTACACCCTCAAGCTGCCTGGCGGCGGCCGCGTGCTGGCCCTGGTGCCCTCGCACCATAACCACGCCATCGGCGAGAGAATCGGCATCCGGCTTGGCGTCGATCACGTCGTTGCCTTTCGCACATGACGGAGCAGCCGCCCCTCATCGCCGCCTTGCGCGATAGCCTCAAGGCGCGCCTGATCGAGACCCACATCTCCTGGGTGCTGGTGACGGATGAGCTCGCTTACAAGCTCAAGAAGCCCTTGAACTTGGGCTTTCTCGATTTCAGCACCCTCGCCCAGCGGCGTTTCTATTGCGAGGAGGAGGTCCGTTTAAACCGTCGCCTCGCACCCGAGCTCTACCTCGATGTCGTGCCCATCACCGGCCCAGCGCAGGCGCCTCGCATCGGCGGAGTTGGCCGCGTGCTGGAATGGGCGGTGCGTATGCGCGCCTTTCCCGCCGGCGCCACTTTAGACCAGGAAAGCCATTTGACCGGCACCCAGATCGATGCCATCGCCGATACCGTGGCGCGCTTTCATGCCGGCATCGACCGCGCCCCCGCCGATAGCCCCTATGGCAGCCCCGAGGCGGTGCTCTCTCCTGTGCGGCAGAACTTCCTGCAGATGCGGGCGCTGAACCCCGATGCCCAGGCCCATGACCTACTTGACCGGCTCGAGGCCTGGAGCGAGGCCGCGGCCAGCGGCCTGACCGAGCATTTCAGCGCCAGAAAGGCCGGCGGTTGGGTGCGCGAGTGTCATGGCGACCTGCATCTGGCCAACATCGCCTGGGTGGACGGTAGACCGCTCATCTTCGACTGCATCGAGTTCAATCTCGCCCTGCGCTTCATCGATGTGGTCAGCGAGGTGGCCTTCCTGACCATGGACCTCGAAAGCCGTGCCCGCTCGGATCTGGCCTGGCGCTTCCTCAACCGCTGGCTGGAACATACGGGTGACTACGCGGGGCTCGCCGCCCTGCCTTTCTACCAGGTCTACCGGGCCATGGTGCGGGCGAAGGTCAACGCCATCCGCGCCGGCCAGGGCGACGCTGCTGCTGCGGCCGCCGCGCTCGCGCACCTGCGTCTCGCTGAGCGCCTGAGCCACCCCCGCCGCCCTGCCCTGTTGCTCATGCACGGTGTATCCGGCTCCGGCAAGACACATCTCGCGCAACGCTTACTGGAGACGTTGGGGGCGATCCGCCTGCGCTCCGATGTCGAGCGCAAACGGCTATTCGGTCTCGGCCCTTTGCAGGAGAGCAGCCAAATCCCCGGCGGCATCTATACCGAGGCGGCAAGTCGGCGCACCTTCGAGCGCCTGGCTGAGCTCGCCGGCCTGCTACTGCGGCAGGGCCATCTCGTCATCCTCGATGCCACCTTCTTGCGCCGCGCGCATCGCCAACCCATGATCCATGTAGCCGAGGCGGCTGGTGTGCCATGGCGCATCGTCTCGCTCCACACCCCACATGAGCTGCTCGTCAAGCGGGTGCAGCAACGCCTTCAGGCGCGTGATGACGCCTCGGAGGCCACGGTCGCGGTGTTAGAGCGCCAGCTCGCGGAACAGGAGCCTTTGGATGCGCAAGAGCACGGATTCACGCTGGTGTTCGACGGCAGCGACGAGCATGACTGGCCAGCCCGCATCGCCGAGCTTCAGCGCGCGCTCGAGCTACAGAGGTAATAGAGGAAGTACCCAGCACCTATACCGCACACAGCCCCCGAGCGGCAATGGCGACAGAGTTTAAGCGCTAACCCAATAGCCAGTTCACGCGTCAAGCACAAGGCATAAAAAGCCGCTGTATGACAGACTAATTTGGATCAACGCTGCAAGCAATCTCGTCCAAACTGGCATGGCATGACTACATACACCGACCAGCCGACGAGCAGACTGACTTTCACCGTATCCATCGGCTTTGCTTTAGCCTTGTTCCTCATGGCCACTCTAACCTTTGTCGGCCTTATTGAGATGTCGGAAATCAACGATCGCCTAGAGGCCATCGTCAAGGTGAATAACGTCAAGACACGGCTAGCCAACGAGATGCGTGACATCCTCCGCGATCGGGCCATTTCCATGCTGTCCATCGTGGTCATGAGCGACGAGTTCGAGAAGGATGAGGAGATGATGCGCTTCTATGGCTACGGCTCGGCCTACCAGGCAACGCGGCTGAAATTGCAGCCGTTGCTGAGCTTGCCGGCGGAAAAGGCGGTTTTGAATCGCATCGATGCCATCACCAGGCAAAACCGCCCGATCATGGTGAAAGTTGTCGAGCTCGGCATGCAGGGTTACACCTTCCTTGCCTTCGAGGTCTTGCAACGAGAAGCCATCCCCTTGCAGCGCAAGCTCGTGACCGAGCTAGACAACCTGATCGCCATCCAGCGCGACATGAACCAGCGCGCCAGCGAAGCGGCCCAGGAGGCTTTTCGCAAGACACGCATGGTGATGCTCATCCTCGGACTTGCTGCCGCTGCTGTAGTCTCTTTCGTTGCGATCATCATCGTGCGACGCAGCCACCGTCTGACCGCCGACATCGATCGCGAGCGCACCAAGTTCCGCACCCTGTTCGAGACCAACACGGACGGCATCGTCATCCTTGACGAGCGAGGCTTCCGGGAATGCAACCCCGCCACGCTCGACATGTTCCGCATGGCCTCCGCCAAGGAATTCCTCCGTTGTCGGCCAGAGGACCTAGGCGCGGCGATCCAGCCCGATGGCCGCTCGGCGAAGGAGGTGGCCGAAAGCAGCATACGCGAGGCAATCGAACGCGGCCATGCCATGCTGCAGTGGCTAGGCAAGCGCGCAGATGGCAGCCTGTTTCCCGTCGAGATCGCTTTGCATGCGATGACCTTGGACGGCAAACCCTACATCCAGGCCATTATGCGCGACGTGACGACACAAAAAGCGGCAGAAGCAGCGCTGCAACAAGCTCGTGATGCTGCCGTGGCCACAACGCGCTTGAAATCCCAGTTCCTCGCCAATGTGAGCCACGAAATCCGCACGCCGCTCAACGGCATCATCGGCATGACCCGGCTACTGCTCGGCACCTCGCTCGATGCGCGGCAACGCGACTATGCCGAGACCGTATCCCGCTCGGCGGAATCCCTTCTGGCCATCATCAACGACCTGCTCGACTTCTCCAAGATCGAGGCCGGCCGGCTCAGCATCGAACGCATCCCCTTTCACTTGGATGAGCTGCTGCAGGACGTCGTTGCCCTGGAAACACCGCGTGCTCAGGCCAAGGGTTTGTCGCTCATTCTCGAGAAACAGGCCGAGATCCCGCCCTGGCTGCTCGGCGACCCGCTGCGGGTGCGGCAAATCCTGCTCAACTTGGTGGACAATGCCATCAAGTTCACCGAGCGCGGTCAGGTCAGTATCAAAGTGGAAGCGGCGCGTCTACCCGCTGGTGACGGCTACCGCTTCACGGTAAGCGACACCGGCATCGGCATCGCCCCCGAGGCCCAGCAGCGCATCTTCGAGGCGTTCGCTCAGGCCGATGGCTCCACCAGCCGGCGCTACGGCGGTACCGGCCTTGGGCTTGCCATTTGCCGACAGCTGGCCGAACTGATGGGCGGCCGCCTCAGCCTCGAGAGCCAACCCGGGCGCGGGAGCACCTTCAGCCTCGAACTCCCGCTCAGCGTCACCGAGCCGCCGCTGGAGCAGGCTGAAACGGCGCCCGTCCTGCCACGTTTCAAAGATACGCGCGTGCTGCTCGCGGAGGACAACCCGGTGAACCAGAAGCTCACGCGCCTGATGCTGGAGAACCTCGGCGTGCACGTCATACTGGCCAACGATGGGCGTGAGGCATGGGAGCTCATCAAGCAACAGCCGGTGGACCTGGTGCTGATGGATTGCCACATGCCAGAACTCGATGGCCTCCAGGCCACCCGCGCCATCCGCGCCTGGGAAGCCGAGCAAGGGGTGGCCAGACTGCCGATTGTCGCCCTGACGGCCAATGCCATGCCCGGCTTCGAAGAGGCCTGCCGGCAAGCCGGCATGGACGGCTATCTGCTCAAGCCGCTGCGGGAAGAAAGCCTTGCGCGCACCCTGCTGCAGTGGCTGCCGGCGAAAGCGCTCGCCGCTGTGGAGAACGAGTCCGCCCAGGCGCAGCCGAGTGCCGTCACGACATCCTTTGACCTGGAAAAGATCCGCCGCATCTGTCGCGACGAAACCGGCCAGGTGCAGGAGATGCTCACCCTGTTCATCGAAAGTAGCCGTCCCCTGCTCGAGCAACTCAGGCAGGCGAGCAACGCCCGCCAGACCGAGCAAGCCGCGCGCTATGCCCATCAACTCAAGGGGGCAGCGGCCTATATCGGCGCCAGCGCGTTGACCGAGGCTGCACGCCGCGCCGAGGTGGCAGCCAGGTCACAGGCCTGGGAGCAGCTAAAGGCATGCCTCGCTGAGCTGGAAGCAGCATTCGGCGAAGTGTGTTGCGAGATGGAGCAACAACTGAAAACAGGCATGACTAGGTAAAATAAAACATTTGATCAATCACCCAACCCCGCTCATGCTTGATATCCAATTGTTACGCAAAGACATCGCTTTTGTCGCCCAACGCCTGGCCACACGCGGGGTGAAATTAGACACCACTCGCTTCACGGCCTTAGAGGCAGAACGTAAGGAGATTCAGACGCGCACCCAAGAGCTGCAGGCCCGCCGCAACACGCTTTCCAAGCAGATCGGCATCGCCAAGAGCAAGGGCGAGGATGCCTCGGCCGCCATGGCCGAGGTGGTCGGTATCAACGACACCCTCAGGGTTATGGAAGAACGGCTAGGCGACATCCAAGAGACGCTAAACGAATTCCTTCTCACCCTACCTAACCTCCCACACGAGAGCGTACCCGAAGGCGATAGCGAAGCGGACAATGTCGAAATTAGGCGGGTTGGCGTACCCCGTCGCTTCGATTTTCCCGTACAGGATCATGTGGATCTGGGCGAAGAGCTCGACATGCTTGACTTCGCCACTGCCGCCAAGCTGGCGAGCAGCCGCTTCGCTCTGATGCGCGGCGACCTGGCCCGCTTGCACCGCGCCCTCATCCAATTCATGCTCGACACTCATACACTGGAGCATGGCTACGAGGAGGTCTATGTCCCCTACCTGGTGAATGCCGACTCCATGCGCGGCACTGGGCAATTACCCAAGTTCGAAGCCGATCTTTTCAAACTTTGCAATGGCATGTACCTCATCCCCACCGCCGAGGTGCCAGTGACCAACATCGTGCGCGACGAGATCATTCCCGAGGAAAACCTCCCCATACGCCTCGTCGCCCACACTCCCTGCTTCCGATCCGAGGCCGGCTCCTACGGCAGAGACACCCGCGGCATGATCCGTCAGCACCAGTTCGACAAGGTGGAACTGGTGCAATTCGTGCGGCCCGAGGATTCCTATGACGCCCTGGAAGAGCTCACCGCGCACGCTGAAGCCATCCTGCGCAAACTCGAGCTGCCCTACCGCGTGGTGACGCTGTGCACCGGTGACCTGGGCTTCTCAGCGGCCAAGACCTACGACCTTGAGGTCTGGCTGCCGGGACAGAACACCTATCGCGAGATCTCCTCCTGCTCGAACTTCGAGGCCTTCCAAGCCCGCCGCATGCAGGCCCGTTTTCGCCGAGACGGCGCCAAACCGGAACTGCTGCACACCCTCAACGGCTCCGGCCTGGCCGTGGGCCGCACCCTGGTCGCAGTCCTGGAAAACTATCAGAACGCCGACGGCTCGGTGACCATCCCCGAGGTCCTGCGGCCATACATGGGCGGCATGACCACCTTAAGACGTGCGTGAAACGCCGGCCGCATCCTGGTGATCGAGGCCTCCCTCACCATACGTCCGAACGGGCCGTTTCCCGCCGAAACCTTGGGGAATTGAGCTGACGTCGCTTGGCTCGCCCACACTAACGATAGAAACGCCGCTCATCGACCCCCACCGCCCCCTTCAAGGCAAGCGCGTCGCGATAAGGCGGCTCGTAGCGCGACAGGATGTCGTAGTAGATGCGCACGTTCTCGGCGAAAGCCCTTGCCTCGCCCCCGCGGGCATAGCCATAACCGAGCATCGAGGCATAACGCCTTTGCGCAAGTTTTGGTAGCACATCCTTGACGTCGATCCAGGCATCGGGGTTAAGCCCAAGCTGGCGCGTCAGGCGCAGTGCCGCAGCGAAATGGCCCGGTCCGAGGTTATAGGCCGCCAGGGCCATCCAGGTTCGGTCCGGCTCCGCCACGCTGGCCGGGATCATGTCGAGCAGCAGGCGCAGGTATCTTGCTCCGCCGAGGATGCTCTCCCTGGGGTCGAGCCGGTCCTTCACCCCCAGGCGGTCTGCCGTGTCGGCGGTTAGCATCATAATACCCCTCACCCCCGTGGGCGAGACCGCCTTGGGGTCCCACTGCGACTCCTGATAAGCCACCGCTGCCAGCAGTCGCCAATCGATGCCGCTTACGGTCTGGCCTTCATGGAAAAAGGCTTTCAATGCTGGCAGGCGCGAGGTTCGTTTCTCCAGAATGCCCAGAATGTCCGCTTCCTGCAGTCTCGTCGTATGACCGAAATAGCGTTCCTTAAGTCGTTTTAACTCACCAGAGCTCCCTAACTCCTGGAAGAATGGCCCAACCGCTTGTAATAAGCGCGTCTCACCGCGCATCGGGAATGCCCAGGCAAAACGCCTCGCCCCTAAATCGAAGACAGGGCGCAGCCCAGGCAAATAGTTACGCGCAATTTGAAAAACCAACTCATCGGCGAGCGTACAGTCAAGCTGGCCATTCGCCACCCGTTCTAAAAGTTCCTCTTCCCCGGGCAAGGCCACCTCTTTCCACGACAAGAGGGGGTGTTTAAGGCGCAATTCACGTAAGCGGTCAAGATGGCTGCTACCCGCTAACACTTCGATGCGCAGTCCGACCAGGTCCTGTATCCGCTTCAATGCGCCGACGGTTGGCCCACAGACAACCCACTCACGCCCCTCTGCATAGACCGGGCCGAAGCGTGCATGCATGACCCGCCTGTCCGTAACGGCAAGACCAGCGGCAGCGAAGTGTGCTTCACCTCGCTCGAGCCTGGTATAGAGTTCCTCGAGGTTTGCAGCCAATTCAAACTTGACTTGCCAGCCTTGGGCAGCAGCAAATCGCTTAACTAAATCGTATTCGAGGCCGGTCGGCGCACCATCAGCATCAAAGTAATAGGTCGTAGGGCCCAGGCGGGTCAGTACAACCAGCTCCCCGGTCTGCCAAGGCGGTTCTGGCAGCCGGCTACACCCCGTAAGCCAGATGGCTAGTGCCAGAAGGGGAATAAAACTGCTGTGTGCACTAGATGTGTATCTCATCACGCGAAATCGGTAGAATTCAACGTTTCCGGAGAGATGCCGGAGTGGTCGAACGGGCCGGACTCGAAATCCGGTGTGAGCCTCGTGTTCACCGTGGGTTCGAATCCCACTCTCTCCGCCACCCAGCCGACTCATACATCTCCAAAGCACTTAAGAATACGCTGATTTAATCGCTCTTGAGGGGGCGATAAAGTTGAGATGACACGCGGCGCTTTTGCACGCTCACCAGCGCATGGCCAGGCCCGGCCTCCGATTCGATGGAGCGCGCCAGGTCGCCCGTGCGTTGCAGCATCTTGCCCGGCCAGTGGCCGGATTTTTCCCGCTGGCGGATGGTTTTTGGCGACAGCGCCGGCCAGCCGGGGCCTTCGACCTCGAAGCGGCGCTCGGTCTCCGATTCCAGCGCCTGGGCGATGTTGGTCATCGCCGGGGTGAGATCGGAGAGCTTGCGCGCCAGATCGTCCAACGCGCGGCGTATCTCGCGGTCGTCGATTTCGATCTCGATCATGTGCTATCCTTATTATCTGAAGCGGCGGTGATCCCACTTGGTGTGGGCGCGGATGTCCGGTTCGAATCCTGGCGCCGCCGCTTCGCTTCCACCAGCCTTTTTGCGGCGATCTTCTGTTTGATCAGCGGGTCGCGGTAGATCGAATCGACTTTGCCGCCTTTGTCGATATAGACCGCAACATCGTCCAATAACGCGGCGAAATTGCCGGTCTGGACATCTTCAAACCATCGCGCCTGGTTGAAACGCTCGCCAAGCGTTGTCCAGGCGTCATGGTCCAGCGCCTCGCCCTTGAATTCATGCCGGCGCGCCTTGGGGCCAACGATGAGGGTGTCTGGCAGATAGACGATGGCGCCATCTGGCGTGAGTCCAAGCGTCATGGTGCGATTCTGCGGCCGACCCATGGCCAGCGCATTCTCGACGAACGCCCGCCACGCGCGCAGCCTAGGCGCGCTGGAAAGCATCTCGGCCAGGGCGCGCCGCGCGGCGGCATCCCCCATGGCGGCGCGCGCCTTGCGCAGGAAGAGCTCGTCCATCAGGTGGCTGGCCACGGGGCTCGCGTTGAAACCCGCATCCACCCACATGATCTTGTCGCGCCCATCAATCGGGTCGCGCAGCCGCACGCCGGTTTGTGTGGTGCGGTAGACCTCGCCGGTGATGGGGTCCGTTCCGACCTTGACCTCGCGGCTAATCCTTCTTAAGGAACACCACTTTCTTCTGGGTATCCCAGCTAATGGTAGCGCTGGCGCTATCTTTGAGTGGCATGAGGATATGAAGTAGACGTACCGCTGAGGTAGGCGTATATTCAAGCAAAAGCAGACAAGCGCACTCGAGCTAGCCCATGACCACCCCGACACGTGACCCTTCTGAGATGAGCTGGGAAGACATCCGGGCGCTGGTAGCCAGCCTGGCCTTGCAGAGTCAAGAGACCGACCGGCGTTTGCAAGAGACCGACCGTTTGATCCGCGAGCTACGCGAAAGCGGCCAGGAGACCGACCGGCGCATGCAGGAGACCGACCGCCGCATGCAGGAGACCGACCGGCGCATGCGCGAGACCGACCAGCGGCTACGTGAGCTTAGTCGCCAAATCGCTGGCTTAGGCGACAAGTTCGGCTACTTTGCCGAAGGCTTAGCACTGCCCTCGCTTGAGCGCATTCTCGAGACGCGCTTTGGTATGGAGACGATCAATCCGCGCGTGCGGGTGCGCCGTAGCGGGCGTGAGCAGGAATACGACGTGCTAGCCTGGGCCAATGGTGAGGTCAACATGGCGGTGATCGTGGAGGTGAAAAGCCGGGTCAAGCGCGAGGCGATTGCGCAGCTGATTGAGCAGCTCAAGGCGCTGCCGC
>JBEPZO010000046.1:0-12557 GCA_041640815.1 Thiobacillaceae bacterium | reverse complement strand
GGGGTGCTGAACGTCGCCTCCATCGGCTCGGTGTTCGGCAAGAAGATGTACAAGGCGCGCGCCCCGCTGTCCGGGCTCTTGGCCATCGCCATGCTGGCCGGCGGCCTGACCGTGCTGGTCCTCGACCTGGGACGGCCTGAACGGCTGATCGTGGCGATGACGCACTACAACTTCAAGTCCATCTTCGCCTGGAACATGATCTTCTACAATGGCTTTTTTGCCATTGTCGGCCTCTATCTGTTGACGCTGATGGACCGGCGGCTCAATCCCTGGTCCAAGCCCCTCGGGTTGCTCGCCTTCATCTGGCGCCTCATCCTGACCACCGCCACGGGCTCCATCTTCGGCTTCCTGGTGGCGCGCGCCGGCTATAACTCGGCCCTTTATGCGCCGATGTTCATCATCTATTCATTCGCCTACGGCCTGGCGGTGTTCATCGTCGTGCAATCGGTGATGTATAAGTGGAACAACATCCAGGTCGATGCGCGCATCCTACGCCGGCTCAAGAACCTGCTCGCCATCTTCGTCGCGGCCAGCCTGTACTTCACCGCCGTGCTGCACCTGACCAACATGTACTTCGCCAAGCAGTGGGAGTTCGAGCGCTTCCTCCTGCTCGAAGGGGGCATCTATCCGCTGCTGTTCTGGGGCGGGCAGGTCCTGCTCGGCGGCATCCTCCCCTTGGTGCTGATCTTCAGCCCGGCCAGCAAGCACCCGGCGACGGTGTTCTTCGCTGCCTTGCTCGTCGTGCTGGGCGGCCACTTCCAGATGTACGTCACGATCATCGGCGGCCAGGCCTTCCCGCTGGACATCTTCCCTGGCTTTGCCGAGTCCAGCAGCTTCTACGATGGCGTCGTCAACAGCTACACGCCGAGCATCTGGGAATTCCTGCTCGGCATCGGCGGCATCGCCGTGGCCTTCCTCATCACCACCGTCGCCGTCAGGGTATTGAAGTTCATGCCGCAGGACGACTTCAAGGACATCGAGCTGCAGGCGACCTGAGGCCGCTAAGGCCAAGGCGTATGCGCCCAAAAGCCGACCAAAATGGTCGGCTTTTGTGTTATCTTTGAAGAAGATTTGTTTGACACCAAGTCGATGTTCGGTATCTACCTCTCCGCCGCCCATAAGTCTTCGGGCAAGACCATCCTCACCATGGGGCTGGCGCGCGCCCTGCGCGAGCGTGGTCTAAAGGTGCAGCCCTTCAAGAAGGGGCCGGACTACATCGACCCCATCTGGCATGGGCTAGCCGCCGGCAGGCCCTGTTACAACCTCGACTTTCACATGATGACGCGGCAGGAGATCTTGGATCTCTTCACACGCCATGCTAGCGCCGCCGACATCGCCTTGGTCGAGGGCAACAAAGGGCTTTATGACGGCATGGACCTCGAAGGCTGCGACAGCAACGCGGCGATGGCCAAGCTGCTTGGGATGCCCGTCGTGCTGATCTTGGACACCCAGGGCATGACCCGCGGCGTCGCCCCCTTGCTCCGCGGCTATCTGGACTTCGACCCCGAGGTGAACATCGCCGGCATCATCCTCAACAAGGTCGGCGGCCCGCGTCATGAAGGCAAGCTGCGCGCCGTCATCGAGCGCTATGTGGGGTTGCCGGTCTTGGGCGCCATCCCGCGCGATCCGCGGCTAGCCATCACCGAGCGTCACCTCGGCCTGATACCGGGTAACGAGACCCCTGCGGCAGAGGCGCGCATCGCCCGCATCGCCAGCCTGATCGCCGAGCGCGTCGACCTCGACGCCCTGCTCGCCCTGGCGGCGCCGCTCTCCCTGGCCACCTCCAGCGCGCCCCCCATGCTTAGGCAAGCCGCCGGGCTTAGCATCGCCATCGCGCAGGACCATGCCTTTGGCTTCTACTACCAAGAAGACCTGGACAGCCTGCGTCAGGCCGGTGTTCGGCTCGTGCCCTTCGACACCCTGAAGGACGAACGGCTACCGGATGTCGATGGCCTCATCCTGGGCGGCGGCTTCCCCGAGGTGTTCATCGAAGACCTCGCCGCCAACCGCGCCTTGCGGGCAGACATTCGGCGCGCCATCGAGGCGGGGCTGCCGACCTACGCCGAATGCGGCGGCTTGATGTATCTGTCGCGCAGCATCGCCTGGGGCGAACGCCATGGCGAGATGGTTGGCATCGTGCCGGGCGACTGCGTCATGCAGGAGCGGCCGGTGGGGCGTGGCTACGCCCTGCTGACCAGCACGGGCGATGCCGCCCTGGCGCCCACCGTCGACACCCCGATCCCGGCGCATGAGTTCCACCACTCGAAGCTCATCAACCTGGCCGAGCGCGTCGCCTACGCCTACCGCGTGGCGCGCGGCGTGGGCATAGACGGCGAGCACGACGGCGTAGTCTACAAAAACATGCTCGCTGCCTATTGCCATCGCCGCGGCTCGGGTGAGCGGGGTTGGATCGGCCCCTTTCTCGACCTGGTGCGTGATCGCAGCCGTCAAGCAGAACGGCTCCGTCGCGCTGCATGAACTATGGTAGAGAGAATGGACGCGGTGCGCGTGGCGGTAGCGCCATGATCCACGCCCCCAGCGCTCACCGCAGTGTGCGAGTTTTTTCCAGCGTCGCCATGCGGCGCCCATTTTTAGAAAGGAAGAGCTATGATCAGCCTGACCAAGGCAGCAGCCGAGCAGATCCGCTTAGCAGCAGAAAACAGTGACGCCCAGGGCATGGCCTTGCGCCTTGCCGCCAAGGTGAACGAGGCCGGCATGCTCGAATTCGGCATGGGCTTCGACCATGAGCGCGAAAACGATGCCGTGCATGAGTCTTGGGGCATTACCCTGCTGATCTCCAAACACAGTGCCCCCTATCTGGAGGATGTGACCCTGGACTTCGCCGAGGTCGCTCCTGGCCAATACCGCTTCGTGTTCATGAAGCCAAGCGCCAGCGACACCCCTTCCGGAGGCTGCGGCAGTGGCTGCGGCTCCGCCCAGGGTGGCCAGGGCGGCTGCGGTAGCGGTGGCTGTGGTGG
Source organism: Thiobacillaceae bacterium (assembly GCA_041640815.1). Classification (GTDB taxonomy): domain Bacteria; phylum Pseudomonadota; class Gammaproteobacteria; order Burkholderiales; family Thiobacillaceae; genus JANWZL01. The sequence goes on along the minus strand of JBEPZO010000046.1, from coordinate 9,579 downwards.
CTGATCGCCTCGATCCTCGATCGGCAGGTGGCGGGCAACTCCCTTCTGCCACCGCCTCCTCGTTGAAGACGCTATGGACTATCTACCCATCTTTCTCGATCTGCGTGGCAAGAACGCCCTGGTGGTCGGGGGTGGTGACACCGCGGCGCGCAAAGCCGCGCTCGTACTCGCTGCCGGCGCCTGGGTCACCGTGGTGAGCCCGCAGCCGCTTGCCGCGGCATTCAACGAGCTCAATGGCACGGACCGCCTGCTGCACCGCCAAGAGTCCTTCACCGAGGCGCACCTTAATGGCATGGAGCTCGTGTTTGCCGCCAGCGGCGACACGGCGCTCGATCGACAGGTCTATGCGGCGGCCCGCGCCCGTCACCTACCGGTCAACGTCGTCGACAAGCCGGAGCTGTGCAGCTTCATCATGCCCTCCATCATCGATCGCTCACCGGTCATGGTGGCGGTGTCGAGCGGCGGTGAGGCGCCGGTGCTGTCGCGGCTGTTGCGCGCCAGGCTCGAGACCCTCATCCCCGCCGCCTATGGCCGGCTGGCCGCCTTGGTCGGACGCTTCAAGGCCCGCGTGCGCCAGCGCTTCCCTACCTCCGAGGGGCGGCGCAAGTTCTGGGAGAAGGCGCTGCTGTCGCCCATCGCCGAGATGGTGTTCGCTGGCCGTGAGCAGGAGGCCGAGACGGCCCTGGCACGCATGCTGGAGCAGTCGGCAGCGGTGCCAGAGCGCGGCGAGGTCTATCTCGTCGGCGCCGGCCCCGGCAACCCCGACCTGCTCACCTTCCGCGCGCTGCGCCTGATGCAGCAGGCCGATGTGGTGGTCTACGACCGTCTCGTCTCGCCGCCCATCCTCGACATGTGCCGGCGTGACGCCGACCGCATCTATGTCGGCAAGGAGCGCGACAACCATACCCTGCCGCAGGAGGACATCAACCACCTGCTCGTGCGGCTGGCCAAGGAAGGCAAACGCGTCTTGCGCTTGAAGGGCGGCGATCCCTTCATCTTCGGCCGTGGCGGTGAGGAGATCGAGACCCTGCGCGAGCACGGCATTCCCTTCCAAGTGGTACCCGCTGTCACCGCTGCTGCCGGCGTGGCGGCCTATGCCGGCATCCCCCTCACCCACCGCGACCATGCCCAGGCCCTGATCTTCGTCACCGGCCACCTCAAGGACAACAGCATGGATCTGGACTGGGACATGCTCTGCCGCCCACACCAGACCATCGTCATCTACATGGGCCTCAAGGGCCTGGTCACCTTGTGCCGCGAGATGATCGCGCATGGCCTGGCGCCGACCACACCGGCAGCCATCGTGCAACAAGGCACCACCCCCAACCAGAAGGTGGTCACCGGCACCCTGGAGACCCTGCCGGCGCTGGCTGCCAAGGCCGAACTCAAGCCGCCCACCCTGATCATCGTCGGCGACGTGGTCAAGCTGCACGACAAGCTCAACTGGTTCCACCCGGAACCGGCTGCCGACGACCATTGGCATACGCCGCTCGATCGCCCCGCGCATCTGGAGCACGAGGGGACGCCGGCGGCGGGCAGCTCGTAAGCCCTATTTCTGGGCGAGCAGTTTCAGCGCCTGGCGGATGGCCTCCTCCAGGGTGAGCCCTGCGGGCAGGCGCCTGACGGCAGCCATCGCCTCACGCTCGGAATATCCGAGCGCCAGCAGGGCGCCGAGGGCATCGGCCTCAACGCCCGCCGGGGCGTCGCTGGCGGCAGGCCCCATGGGCAAGGCCGCGGCCAATCTCCCCTTGAGCTCGAGCAGCAGACGCTCAGCCGTCTTTCTGCCCACGCCAGGGATGCGCGTCAGGCGCGCCGCCTCTTGCAGCGCGACCGCCTGGGCCAGTTCGTCCACGCTCAGCCCAGAGAGCACCGCCAAGGCCAGCTTGGGCCCGACACCGCTGATGCGGATCAGCAGGCGGAAGACCTCACGCTCCTTGGCGGTGAGAAAGCCATACAGCTGCTGGGCGTCCTCGCGCACCCACAAATGGGTGTAGAGGCTCAGCCGTTCCCCCGCCGCCGGTAAGTTGTAATAGGTGCTCATGGGCACGTCGAGCTCGTAGGCGACGCCGTGCACGTCGATGAGCACCAGGGGCGGATGCTTCTCCAGCAGGGTGCCGCTAATCCTACCGATCATGCGCGATCGCTTGGGCCAAGCAGGTACCGCCCGGCTGCCGACAAGCAAGCCAGAAGGCGAAGAGGTTCATAACAGCCGTCCGCCGCGGATGCGCCGCCCGGCAGTCACGAGCGCCCCCAAGCCCATACCGCCATGCGCATGGCAGATGGCACAGGCAAGCGCATCCGCGGCATCGGCACTGGGTGCGCTCGGCAGGCGCAACAGCCGTTGCACCATATGCATGACCTGCTGCTTGTCGGCATGGCCGTTGCCCACCACCGCCTGTTTGACCTGTAGCGCGGTGTACTCATAGACCGGCTGGCCTGCGTGGGTAAGGGCGGCGATGGCGGCACCACGCGCCTGGCCGAGCAGCAAGGTGGACTCAGGGTTGACGTTGACGAACACCTTTTCCACCGCGCTCGCCTGCGGTGCATAGGTGGCGACGATTTCCTGTATGCCGGCGAACAGGACATGGATGCGCTGCGGCAGCTCACCCGCCCCCGTGCGTACGACCCCGCTTGCGACATAGCGCAGGGCTTGGCCGACTTTGTCGATGACACCGTAGCCGGTGATGCGCAAGCCGGGATCGAGGCCGAGGATGCGCATCGAGGTCTAGTCGTCAGGCAGGATGGCTGCGGTGTAGACCTCCTGCACGTCGTCCAGGCTGTCCAGCATCTCCAGCATCTTGCGCAATCTCACGGCGTCGTCGCCAGTGACCTCGGTCTCGTTGAGCGGTTTCATTACCGTCTCGGCGAAGGCGACCGAGAAGCCCGCCTTTTCCAGCGCCTCTTTGACCGTGGTCAGGTCATTATAGGGCGCGGTGATCACCTCGATGGAGCCATCGTCGTTGCGGATGACGTCCTCGGCGCCGGCATCGAGCGCCACCTCCATCACCTTGTCCTCGTCCGCCCCTGGCGCGAGCACGATCTGGCCGCAGTGCTTGAACTGGAACGCCACCGAGCCATCGGTACCCAGATTGCCACCATGCTTGCTGAAGGCATGGCGCACCTCGGCCACGGTGCGGGTCTTGTTATCGGTGAGACAGTCGACGATGACGGGCACCCCGCCCGGGCCATAGCCCTCATAGCGCACCGCCTCGTAATTGACCCCCTCGAGCTCACCCGTGCCCTTCTTCACCGCCCGCTCGATGTTGTCGCTGGGCATGTTCACCGCCTTGGCCTTTTCGATGGCGAGGCGCAGGCGCGGGTTAAAACTCGGGTCGCCGCCGCCCAGCTTGGCCGCCACGGTGATCTCCTTGGCCAGGCGCGAGAAGATCTTGCCGCGTTTCTCGTCCTGCCGTCCCTTACGGTGCTGGATGTTTGCCCATTTGGAATGTCCGGCCATTGCTTAACTTAAGTCCTCCATGAGAACGATTGCCCAATTTTATCAGGCGCGCGCACCTCTGCCCTGCTCCCCGCACAGCGAGGCGCAGCCACGCTGTCGCACCGGCATCGGGACCTGCCCTAGGCGGGCCGCAGCCCCGGGCCGCCATCCGTAGCCAAAGCGGCGCTGAAGAAGGCCGGGACAGCGGCGGCGTTGCCTAGAGCGCGCCGTGCTCCTGGCCGGCGTAGGTCTTCTCGTGGATCTCTTGGCAGGCGATGCAGCGCACCGCAGCCGGGTTGGCGATCAAACGCGCCACCGGAATGGGTGCGCCGCAGTCCTGGCAGCGCCCGAAGTCCGCGCTTTCCATCCGCCGCAAGGCCGCATCCAGTTCCTTGAGCTGCCGGATCTCGTGACATGGCCTGCCTTTCATCTCCGGGCCTTGATATACCAATATTGGCACGGCGTAATTCCAGTTCAAGAGCGGCAGCTCGCCGCGCGCCGAGCTCGAGGCACGCAACGCCTGCCGCCTAGGCGGCAAGTACGGGTAAAATGGCGGCCTCGCCCCCGTAGCTCAGTGGATAGAGCATCCCCCTCCTAAGGGGAGGGTCGCACGTTCGATTCGTGTCGGGGGCGCCAATACCTGCCTTCAATCCCTGAGCAAGGCCCGATAGTAGTTGGGCAGCGCGAACAGGGCGCCGTGCACGTCGGCGTTGTAATACTGGAGATCGCGGATACCCCGTTCGGCGAGTCGATCGGCCACCACCGAGCGAGAAATCGCCGTGGGGTCGAGCGCGTCGGCAGCCACCGCCAGCCCCCAGTAGGCACCGTAGAGCGGAATGTAAAGCCCATAGCAGTGCACGCCGGCAAAACTGGCACGCAGGTCGGCGGCGATGCGCCGCACCTGCTCCGGCTCGAACACGGGCGTGCCGAGGTGCAACACGAGCGCGCCGCCGGGATTGAGCACGCGTTTGACCGAGGCGAAGGCTTCAGCGGTGTACAGCGGACCGGCCGGGGTTTCAGGATCGGTCAGATCCAATAGCACCAGATCGTAGCGCTCGTCGGTCTGTCGCATGTAGGCGAAGCCATCGCCGATGCGCAGCTCAAGTCTCGGATCGGAAAACACGCCATGGTGCACGGCCTCGAGGTATTGCCGCGACACCTCCACCACGCCGGCGTCGAGCTCCGCCACCACCACCCGCTCGATGCTCGGGTGTTTGAGCAGCTCCTCGGCCGCCCCACCATCGCCACCGCCGATGATCAGCGCGCGCCGCGGCGCGGGATGGGCAATGGCGGCGGGATGCACCAGACACTCGTGGTAAAAGTATTCCTCCCGCTCGGAGGTCATGAAATGACCGTCTAGACGCAGCAGGCGGCCAAACTGCGGCGTGTCGTACACCTCGAGCAACTGATGCGCGGTGCGCCTGGTCTCCAGGCGCTGCCGGATGCGGTAGCCAAAGACGCTATGTGCGTTGAGCGACTCCAGTGCCAAGTCGTTGCCGGCCTCCGGGTCGATACTGCCGCGCTGCAGGCGGTTGGTCAGGGTGCGCGTTGGTTGCAAGGCGGCCACGAGCTCGGCCATCAAGCGCTCGGCCTTGGCCGAGTTGTCGGCGGAAAAATTGCAGACATAGACGTCGAGCGTCACACCGCCGCGCTCCGGCCAGGTGTGGACGGCCAGGTGGGATTCGGCCAGCAGCAGCATGCCGGTCACCCCCCCTGGCTGCCCTTGATACTCAGGAAAGGTGTGCCATTTCTCGTCTACCAGGGTGAGCCCCACCCCTAGGGTATGCCGGCGACAGAGCTCGGCGAGAACATTGGCGTCGATGAGCAGCTCTCGGCTGCAGTTGCACTGATATAGATCAGCGGTAAGGTGTAGGCCTTCCACGGCACGCCCCCCCAATCCAAATGCAATCGTCGCACGCGAGGCGGACGACGATCGCGACAGTACAACCCGCAGGGCCTCAGGCCATCGTTCCCTGACGCCGCTGCACCCTATCCGGACTGGCCGGAGAAAAGCTTGATATTTTATCTTTTCAATCTTACCGTGTCCAGGGGAATTTGCGCTCTTACACCGCCTGTGCCAGATCGCGGCACGCCGGCAGCCAGCTCATGGGGCCGCGTTAGCTCATGGGCAGTGCATTGCGGCCGAAGGCGATGAGCGCATCCAGACGGCGGCGCGCCTCCCCCGACGCCATGACCTCGCGCGCCCGCTCGATGCCGTCGGCCAGTGTGTCGGTGAGGCCAGCGACATAGATGGCGGCGCCGGCATTCAGCGCCACGATGTCCCGCTCGGCGCCGGGTTGATTGGCCAATGCCTTGAGGACGCGGTCGCGGGAATCCTCCACACTGTCCACCTGCAACGTGCGTAGGTCGTGCGTGGGCAGGCCAAACTGTTCCGGGCTCACCACATACTCGCGCACCTCGCCGTCCTTGAGTTCAGCCACCAGGGTCTCGCCGGAGATGGAGAGCTCATCGAGCCCATCGCGCCCGTGCACGATGAGCGCGCGCGCGCTGCCCAGGCGCTGCAAGACGTGCGCTTGGATGCCGACCAGTTCGGGGTGGAACACCCCCATCAGCTGATTGGGCGCGCCGGCCGGGTTGGTGAGCGGACCGAGGATGTTGAACAGGGTGCGTACGCCGAGCTCTCGCCGCACTGGGGCGGCGTGTTTCATGGCGGTGTGGAAGTTCGGCGCGAACATGAAGCCCAGCCCGACCTGCTCGATGCAGGCGGCCACCTGTTGTGGACTCAGGTTGATGTTGACGCCCAGGGCCTCCAGCACGTCGGCGCTGCCAGACTTCGACGACACCGAGCGTCCGCCGTGCTTGGCGACCTTGGCGCCGGCGGCGGCCGCGACGAAGGCGGCGGCGGTGGAGATGTTGAAGGTGTGCGCGGCGTCGCCGCCAGTGCCGCAGGTGTCGACGAGGTGCGTGGTGTCGCGCACCTCCACCTTGGTTGCGAACTCGCGCATGACTTGGGCAGCGGCGGCGATCTCGCCCACGGTCTCGCGCTTGACCCGTAGCCCAATGAGGATGCCGGCGAGCAGCACCGGGCTCACCTCGCCGCGCATGATCTGCCGCATGAGCGCAAGCATCTCTTCGTGGAAGATCTCCCGATGCTCGATCAGCCGTTTCAGGGCCTCCTGCGGATTCATGTCCGATACTCCTCCAGGAAATTGCGCAGCAGCTCATGACCATGCTCGGTGAGCACCGACTCGGGATGGAACTGCACCCCTTCCACGGCCATGGTCTTGTGCCGCACGCCCATGATCTCGCCATCCTCAGTCCAGGCCGTGACCTCCAGACAGTCCGGCAGGCTGTCCCTGTCGATGACCAGGGAGTGGTAGCGCGTAGCGGTGAAGGGGTTGGGCAAGCCGCGGAAGACGCCCTTGCCTGCGTGGTGGATGGGTGAGGTCTTGCCGTGCATGAGCTGGCGGGCGTGCACGATGCGGCCGCCGAAGGCCTGGCCGATGCTTTGATGCCCCAAACACACGCCGAGGATAGGGATGCGGCCGGCAAAGGCCTTGATCAGGGCGAGCGAGATGCCCGCCTCGTTGGGCGTGCACGGGCCAGGCGAGATGACGATGTACTCGGGCGCCAGGCGCTCCACGCCGGCGAGATCGATCGCGTCGTTGCGCACCACCCTCACCTCTTGCCCCAGCTCGGCCAGATATTGCACCAGGTTATAGGTGAAGGAGTCGTAGTTGTCGATCATCAGCAGCATACTCAGGCCTCCCCGATGGGAACCTCCAGGGCCAGCTCGGCGGCGCGGATGACGGCGCGCGCCTTGTTGCAGGTCTCGGCCCATTCGTTATCGGGCACCGAGTCGGCGACGATGCCGGCGCCGGCCTGAACGTAGAGGGTCTGGTCCTTGACCACGGCGGTGCGAATGGCGATGGCCAGATCCATGTCGCCGTTGAAGCCGAGATAGCCCACCGCCCCGGCATAGACGCCGCGCTTCGTTGGCTCCAACTCGTCGATGATCTCCATGGCGCGGATCTTGGGCGCACCCGAGACCGTGCCGGCGGGGAAGGTGGCGCGCAGGACGTCCATCGCCGTCAATCCTGGCCGCAGCCGTCCCTCGACGTTGGAGACGATGTGCATGACGTGCGAGTAGCGCTCCACGACCATGTTTTCCGTCACCTTGACCGACCCCACCTGCGCTACCCGGCCGACGTCGTTGCGGCCGAGGTCCATCAGCTGCACGTGCTCGGCCCGCTCTTTGGGGTCGGCCAGCAGCTCTAGCTCGAGCCTCAAGTCCTCCTCGCGGCTGGCACCGCGCGGGCGGGTGCCGGCGATGGGGCGGACGGTGACGACGTCGCCCTCCAGCCGCACCAGGATCTCGGGCGAGGCCCCAACGACGTGGAAATTGCCCAAGTCGAAGTAGAACATGTAAGGCGAGGGGTTGAGGCTGCGCAAGGCGCGATACAGCGACAGCGGGTGCGCATGGAAGGGTCGGCGCATGCGTTGGGAGAGCACCACCTGCATGATGTCGCCCTCGTAGATGTAGCGCTTGGCCCGCTCCACCGCCGCCTTGAACGCTGCCTCGCCGAACTCCGACACCGCCTCGACGGCCTCGGTCCTCACCCCGCGCGGGGCGTGCACGGGCCTGTCGAGCTGCCGCTCGAGCTCGGCCAGCTTGAGCTGCGCCTCTGCATAGGCATCCGCCTGCATGGGATCGGCATAGACGATGAGGGTGAGGCGCCCCGACAGGTTGTCCACCACCGCGAGCGCGTCGGAGAGCATGAGCAGGATGTCCGGCGTGCCCACGGGGTCGGGCTTGACCGTGCCAGCGAGGCGTTTTTCGATGTAGCGCACGGTGTCATAGCCGAAATAGCCGGCAAGTCCGCCGGGAAAGCGCGCCAGACCCGGCAGCGGCGCGGCCCGATAGCGGCTGAGAAAGGCCTCGACGAAGGCGAGAGGGTCGGCACAGTCGACCTGCTCGACGGGCGCGCCGTCCACCTCCACGCTGACGAAGTGTCCGTGCACCCGTAGCACGGTGTGGGCGGCCAGCCCGATGAAGGAGTAGCGGCCGAAACGCTCGCCGCCCACCACGGACTCCAGGAGATAGCTGTAAGGACGGTTGGCGAGCTTGAGGTAGAGGGCAAGCGGCGTGTCGAGGTCGGCCGGCAGTTGCCGGAACACCGGGATGCGGTTGTAGCCCTGGCGGGCGAGATCGTTGAATTCCTGCTCGGTCATGACGGGCTCCTTGCTGACGATGGCGGATGAAGGATGCGCTGCGTCAGCTGCGCCATCGCCGCCCGGCCATCGCCGTTGGCAAGCACCCCGTCATGCCTTGCGCACCAAGCTGGCCGCCTCGGCGAGGCTGGCCACTACCCTGTCGAGGTCGAGCTCCTCGACCGGCCGCCCGCGGTTGTAGCCGTAGGGTACGCAGAATACCGGGCAGCCGGCGGCGCGGGCGGCCTGGGTGTCGTTGAGCGAATCGCCGATGAGCAGCAGCTCGGCCGGCTCAACGCCGAACACTTGGCAGGCGTGCTTAAGCGGCAGGGGCGAGGGCTTCTTCTCCGGCAGGGTGTCGCCGGCGAGGATCAGCTCGAAGTAACCGATCAGACCCGTGTCGCGCAGCAGGGGAAGGGTGAAGCGCTCGGCCTTGTTGGTGATGCAGGCGAGCTTCATCCCCATGGCCTTGAATGCGTCGAGGCCCTCGACCACGCCGGGAAAGGGGCGGCTCTTGCGCGACACCCACTGCGCATAGTACTTCTCGAACACCGGCAAGGCGCGGGCAAAAAGCTCAGCCGGCGGCTCGGCCTGCATCTCGCCGGTGAGTACCCGCTTCACCAAGCGTGAGACGCCATTACCGATGTAGGTCTTGAGGGTCGCCTCGTCCACCGGCGGCAGCCCAAGCTCGGCAGCCATGGCCGCGGCCGCGTCGGCGAGGTCCGATGCGGTGTCCAGCAGGGTGCCATCGAGGTCGATGACGACGGCCTTGATGGGGATGGGGAAATTCATCGGCATGCGGGATGGGGGATGCGAGATGGGGCAAGGCTAAAGGTCGCCACGCCCACCCCCATGCTTCATACCTTGGCCAGCTCCGCCCGCATGGCGGCGATGACGCTATCGTAGCGGTGCGGGTCGGTGTCCTTGGCGGCACCGAAGATGGCGGAGCCGGCGACGAAGGTGTCGACGCC
>JBEPZO010000045.1:0-12806 GCA_041640815.1 Thiobacillaceae bacterium | reverse complement strand
CCTCGTCGTGGATGGTGGCGGTGTATAGCCCTGCCGCCTGCGCTTCCTGCATCACCCCAGGGTCCCAGTCAATCCCCGCCAGAATGCCCACCCGCGCCTTGCCCGCTAGCTCCGGTATCATCTGCGGTAGCGCCTTGAGCTGCTCAATCAGCTGCGCAATCGCCTCGCGCTTGACCCGGCTTTTCACCTCCACGATCACCGCCATGTTGACCTCACCATTGGCCCAGGCCAGCACGTCGTATTCCTGCTCCCGCCCGTCCTGCCGCACGCGGTGGCGCGGCGAGACATTGGTGATGCCAAAGCGCGTCTCGAGGATGCGCTCAAGCGAGGGCAGCGCCAAGCCTTCGGCGAAGTAGCCGAACTTGTCGCCTAAGCCAGCAATCTGGCGACTAAGCTCACGGAGCCGCTGGTCGGTCTCGCGCATGCGCCGGTCGGTCTCCTGCATGCGCCGGTCGGTCTCCTGCATGCGCCGGTCGGTCTCACGGCCGCTTTCGCGCAGCTCGCGGATCAAACGGTCGGTCTCTTGCAAACGCCGGTCGGTCTCCTGCATGCGCCGGTCGGTCTCCTGGCTCTGCAGGGCTAGGCTAGCCACCAGCGCCCGGATGTCTTCCCAGCTCATCTCAGAAGGGTCACGTGTCGGGGTGGTCATGGACAAGCTCGCTTGCGCTTTTTTACTCGCTTTAAGTATACGCCTATATCTGCCCCTACTGTGGCGACACCCAATGTCTGCATCCAATACATACTTAGCCCTCTAGTTGGTACAGCAGAGGTGTAATCGCACGTCTTTCTCAACCAAAGGCGTGGCAAGAGGTTAGGGGGCGGTTGCCCTTGTGCACAGCAAGAGAAGGGTGGGGCAACAGGCCGAGTCGTCTAGCGTGTTCGGGTTGGTTCTAGTTGGCGGTGCGACTGGTTGCGTACGACCAACTGGATAATAGGGGTAACGCAAGGGAGGTGTCCGACGGTGTCCAACAGCTGGGAACAGAGGTCAGGGTGGCTGGGATACTGAGTGGATACGCTGCGTGCGAGCCTTTAGCAGGTGCTTGGGGCGCGGTTGAGGCAAGATCTAGGAAGGTGTGTAACTCAAATAAGGCTATGCGGTATGGGCCCCGTAGGGCGTGTGACACACAGGGGTGCGCGCAATCGGTGGGGGCGCGCCCTGCCGATTTGAGCTTGACGATGTAATGGGCTGAGATAAGACTGATGCCGGCCCAGCACCTATGTGTGAAGCAGTTTAAATTGCGCGCAGTAAACTATCTACTCATGAACGTTTGTCTGTAGTATGCTTTTTCTTTTGTGTGAGTTCTTTGCCTTATCCACAAGTTGGGGGCTATAGAGCCGAAAGGAGCGACATGCGTCATTATGAGATCGTTTTCATCGTGCACCCAGACCAGAGCGAGCAGGTGCCTGCCATGGTCGAGCGCTACAAGGGCTTGATCACCGCCAACGGTGGCCGCATCCACCGCCTGGAGGACTGGGGCCGCCGCCAGCTGGCCTATACCATCCAGAAGGTGCACAAGGCCCACTATGTGCTCATGAACATCGAGTGTGACCAGGCCACACTTCGGGAATTGGAGCACGGTTTCCGCTTCAACGATGCGATCTTACGTCACTTGATCATCGCCCGAAACGAGGCCATTACTACGCCCTCGCCGATGATGAAGGAGGAGAAGGCGCGCAATCTGTTGGCAGCGCAAACCGAGCCGGCGCCGTCCGCAGCTTGAAGCGGGGTGAACACCAATCGCGTCGAGATCAGCGGCCGACTTGTCGACACTGGCCGGCTGCGCTACACACCGGCGGGCTTAGCCAGTCTGGAACTGAGGCTAAGCCATGTTTCAGAACAGAGCGAGGCATCATGCCGCCGCCAAGTGAGGTGCGAGGTGCAGGCAGTGGCCTTTGGTGAGGTGGCTGCCGCGCTGGCGCAGATTGCCTGCGGCACGAGCCTCACTCTGATGGGGTTTCTCGACCGACGCAGCTTGCATGATGAGCGGCCGTTGCTGCATGTAACCGGATATACGTTAACCGAGGAGTAAGCTATGTCTACCACTGTCAGCAAGGCGCGTGACAAGCGCGTGAAAACTGGCGGCGGCGCATTGTTCCGTCGCAAGAAGTTTTGCCGCTTCACCGCCGAGGGCGTCAAGGAGATCGACTACAAGGACGTCGAACTGCTGAAAGACTTCATCACCGAGCAGGGCAAGATCATCCCATCCCGCATCACGGGTACGCGCGCCCGCTATCAGCGTCAGCTCTCCACAGCAATCAAGCGCGCTCGCTTCCTGGCCCTGTTGCCTTACACCGATCTACACCGCTAAGGAGACCGCCATGGAAGTCATCCTCATGGAGAAGGTGGCCAACCTGGGCAATTTGGGTGACGTGGTCAAGGTCAAGGATGGCTACGCCCGCAATTACCTCATCCCCCAGGGCAAGGCCAAACGCGCAACCAAAGCCAATCTCGAGGCCTTCGCCGCGCGCAAGGCCGAACTGGAGCGGATTGCCGCCGAGAAGCTCGCGGCAGCACAAGCGCGCGCCGAGAAACTGTCTGGTTTTCAGCTCACCATCACACGTAAGGCAGGCGTTGACGGTCGCCTGTTTGGCTCGGTTACCAACGTGGATATCGCCGAAGCATTACAGGCACAGGGGTTCGACATCAAGCGTGCCGAGGTGCGCATGCCGGCTGGTCCGCTGAAGGCAGTCGGCGAGTATGACATCACACTTGCCCTGCACACCGATGTCGTAGTGCAAGTGAAGGTTACCGTCGCAGCGGAGTAGCGCTGCGGGCTTTTTTCTTCTTGTAGGTTGGCGCAGTGGTCCGCTTGCTGTCGCCTACGTCACGAGGTGGCGACTGCCCGAGTCGCCTAGCGCTTGAGTGCCTAGTGAAAGCGAACTATATTCGCATGTGTTAACCAAACGAGAAGCTAACATGCTGCACCTGTTCAATAAAACTAATCTCCCTATGACGGTGGTGGTTCTTCTCATAGTCTGGGGATGGGTCAGTCTGTTCAGCATCATCCTTGCACAGCTTTTTTGAATTGCTAGCCGGTTGAAAGCCCCGGCACGGGGCTTTTTATGGCATAAATGCCGGCCAGCTTAGGCGGTTAGTGCGCCCTTCATTTTACGCAGCGCTTTAGCCTCGATCTGCCGCACACGCTCGGCAGAGATGCCATATACGGCTGCGAGCTCATGCAGGGTCGCTGGACTGTCTTCATTTAACCAGCGTGCCTCAATGATGTGCCGGCTGCGAGGGTCGAGCGCATCTAGGGCACGACTGAGTCCCTCTGTGGCGAGGCGCTCCCGTTCAGCATTCTCGATGTGCTGGACGGGGTCAGTATTCGGTGCGGCGAGATAGGCTATCGGTGTGTAGGCAGGTTCTTCCTCGTCCACCGTGGGCTCTAATGCAATGTCCTGGCTGTAAAGTCGGGTCTCCATTTCCCGCACGTCTTCCCGGTTGACGTTGAGCGTCTGGGCGACCTCTTCCACCTCGCGGCTGGAGAGGGTACCGTCGCCTTGTTTGAGACTGCGGAGATTAAAAAATAACTTACGCTGGGCCTTGGTAGTGGCGACTTTGACCAAACGCCAATTCCTGAGGATGTATTCGTGGATCTCCGCCTTGATCCAATGCACAGCGAAAGACACTAGACGCACGCCGCGCTCGGGGTCGAAACGCTTGACCGCCTTCATCAAGCCGACATTGCCCTCTTGAATGAGGTCGGCATGGGGTAGACCGTAGCCCAAATAGCCGCGGGCGATGGAGACAACGAAACGAAGATGCGATAGGACCAGCTGCCGTGCAGCCTCGAGGTCGTTATGCTCCCTAAAGCGCCGCGCCAACGCCTTTTCTTCCTCAGCACTGAGGATCGGAAAGCGGTTTACCGCTTGGATATAACTTTCCAGGCTACCGAGCGAGCTGGGGACAGGATATTCAAGTGCTGTTGTAGACATCTTCTCCCTCCGAAATACGGTCCCAATTTTAGCACTCGTCGATGGAGAGTGCTAATCGCGGAAAGTTCCATGGCGCTTCGCCACACTCCCCCACTTAATCCGACCCGAAAAAATGGAATTTCTTGCCTACCTCAAGGGAGGTGTAGGCTGCGTATGGTATGACCGACAGCGATGTAAGCGCCAAGCCATCCGAGGAGGGTCGATATCGCCAGCAGGACGCCGCCTTCCTCCCAGCTTAGTCCAACGAGCAGAAATTGCGTACCATAGCTCATCGCCAGACGACTGACGCTGTCTTGCATCAAATGGATGGCGATGGTAATCAAAAGCCAGGCCGCAATACCCCCGGCCAGGCCTTGGATGGCGCCAAAATAGAGGAAACTGCGCCGGATAAAGCGGTCGGTTGCTCCGATCAGGCGCACTAGCTCGATCTCGTCGCGCTGAGCATAGATTTGCAACCGGATGGTGTTGCCAATAACTGCGGCGAGGGCCAACCCCAATACCGTAGCAAGCATGACGATGATATCGTGTCCGAGCTGCAGCAGTGCTGACAGGCGGCGTGCCCATTCGGCATCGATGTTGACCTGCTCCACCTCGGGCAGCTTGAGCAGTTCGGCGGCAAGGCGCTCGAGCTCGTGCGCATTGTGTCCTGTAGGCGTCAGCACCAAGGTGTGGGGTAAGGGGTTGCTTGGCAAACCAGCGGCGATGTCGCCCAGGCCGCTCGCCTGCAGCTGCCGCAGGGCTTCATCGCGGTCGATCAAGCGAACGGCCGCGATCTTCGGGTGCTTTTGCAGAACTTGTCGTAGGTTTTGGGCCATCTCGAGGGTCGTGTCAGTCTTGAGAAATAGACTGATGTCGCTTTCTGAACGAATGTTGCCAGCAACGAGCTGCAAGTTGGTTAAAGTGAGATATAGCCCGGTCGGTAGGCCTAAGGCCACTCCGATAACCAGAAAGGTGATCAATGAAGCAAGCGGTGCACTTATTAGACGTTGCACAGCCGTATGCAGGCTATGTAGATGATGGGTAAGCCAGGCCTTCATGTCACCTCTCGCTACAGGGTGGTTTCGCTCAGATGCGACTCCATGCCGGGTGGCTCATGCCGCCCGGCGCCGGTGTGGGGCTCACCGCAGGGTCTGAAGACCAACGTCTGGGGGTATGCGAGCACCGTGCCTTGCGCCGGGCGGGCGGCATTCGCCTTGCCGTCGATCCCCGCTGCGCGGGGCCCCTCGCCAGGTGGCCCATGCCGCCCGGCGCCGGGGTGGGGCTCACCGCAGGGTTTGAAGACCAACCTCTGGGAGTATGCGAGCACCGTGCCTTGCGCCGGGCGGGCGGCATTCGCCTTGCCGTCGATCCCCGCTGCGCGGGGCCCCTCGCCGGGTGGCTCATGCCGCCCGGCGCCGGGGTGGAGCTCACCGCAGGATCTGAAGACCAACGTCTGGGGGTATGCGGGCAGCGTACCTTGCGCCGGGCGGGCGGCATTCGCCTTGCCGTCGATCCCCGCTGCGCGGGGCCCCTCGCCGGGTGGCTCATGCCGCCACCCTCCCGTGGTCCAGGGTGATGGTGCGGCCGCCGTAGCGGCGGATGAGGTCGAGGTTGTGGGTCGAGATGACCAGGGTGACTCCGACCTGGTTGAAGGCGCGAAACATGTCCATGATCTCCCTGGCGTAGGCGTCGTCAAGGTTGGCCAAAGGCTCGTCGGCCAGGACGAGGGCTGGCCGGCTGACGATGGCGCGGGCGATGCATAGCCGCTGTTGTTCGCCGCCAGAGAGGGTGATGGGGCGCGCCTTTTCGCGTTTGAGCAGACCCACCTTGTCCAGGGCGGCGCGCACCCGCTTGGCTGCCTCGTGCCCGGTGAGGCCCTGGATGTGTAGCGGCAACAGCACGTTGTCGAACACCGACCGGTCGTAGAGCAGCTTGTGATCTTGAAAGATGAGGCCGATGTTGCGGCGGAAGTAAGGCATCGCCGCCCGTTTGAGGCGGCTGATGTTCTGGCCATTGACGATGATCTGGCCGCTGGTGGGGCGTTCGATCGCGGCGATGAGCTTGAGCAGCGTGCTTTTGCCGGCGCCGGAGTGCCCGGTGAGGAACACCATCTCGCCTTGGGCGATCTTGAGACTGACATCCGACAGGGCCTCGTGACCGCCCGGGTAGCGCTTGGTCACATGGTCGAGCTCGATCATGCCAGGTCAGTCGCCGAAGAGGGCGTCGACGAATTCGCGCGCACAGAAGGGCTGCAGATCGTCCAGACCCTCGCCGATGCCGATGTAGCGCACGGGTATGGGCGGGCGGCCGGGGGCGTGGCGATGGGCCAAGGCGGCGATAACCCCGCCCTTGGCGGTGCCATCGAGCTTGGTCAGCACCAGGCCTGTGACCTGAATGGCTGCATCGAAGGCCTGGAGCTGGGCCAGGGCGTTCTGGCCGGTGTTGGCGTCGAGCACCAGCAATACCTCGTGCGGCGCCGTGGGGTCGGCCTTCTGGATCACCCGTCTGACCTTGCGCAGTTCCTCCATCAAGTGCAGTTGGGTCGGCAGCCGCCCGGCGGTGTCGGCCAGCACGACGTCGATGCTGCGCGCGCGCGCGGCTTGCACGGCGTCGAAAATCACCGCCGCCGGGTCGTTGCCTTGTCCGCCAACGACCTCGACCTGGTTGCGTTCGCCCCAGACGGCGAGCTGTTCGCGCGCCGCGGCGCGGAAGGTGTCGCCCGCAGCCAGCAGGACCGTGCGCCCCTCGCTCTGGAAGCGTTTGGCGAGCTTGCCGATGGTGGTGGTCTTGCCGGCGCCATTGACCCCGGCCAGCATGATGATGAAAGGCCGGTGGGAGGTGACCTCCAGCGGCACTTCCAGCGGGGCCAGCAGGGCCAACAGCTGCCTCTTCAGGGCGTCGCGCAGCTGGTTGGCATCGCTCAGCTTGTCGCGCTTGACGGTGTTGCGCAGCGCCGCGAGCAGATCGGTGGTGGTCTCGACGCCGACGTCGGCCATGAGCAGGATCTCTTCCAGCTGCTCGAACAGGGCCTCGTCGATCTTGGGATGACGCCGGAGGAGCTCCCCTACCGGGGTATTGAGCACCTGCCGGGTCTTGCTCAGCCCAGCCTTGAGCCGCTCGGTCCAGCTTGGCCGGCTAGGTGCAGGTGTGGCCGGCAAAGAAGAGGCGGTCTCGGCCGCGGCAGGGGGTCTGCCGCCTTGCTTGAGGAAACCGAACACGGTGTGTGCTGTCCTAGGTGCGTTACCCAGCCGATGATCTTATCATGCCCTTCGCGCGGGCAGTCGCTGTCGCGGGGCGCCGGCTCGACAGGCGAGGTCGAGTAGATGGCGGCAGGCGATGGCCGTGGACGTTAAGCCCCGCGGTGGCCGACCATGCGCGCGAACCACGGCCTGCAGGGCGGCCTAGCGGTTTGTCGGAAGACGAAAGGAAAACAACGGCGATGTGGACGTATCGGCTTCTCTGGCCGCTCGTCATGAGCGTGTGGGGCTTGGCGGCCGCCGCGGCCACCCTAGAGCGCACGCTGGACAATGGCCTTAAGGTGATCGTCAAGCCCGATCGCCGCGCGCCGGTGGTCGTCAGCCAGCTCTGGTACCGGGTGGGCAGCATGGACGAGAGCTATGGCGTGACGGGGATCGCGCACGTCGTCGAACACATGATGTTCAAGGGCACGCCGCAGGTGCCGGCGGGGGAGTTCTCGCGCCTGATCGCCGCCGCCGGCGGCCGCGAGAACGCGTTCACCTCGCGCGACCACACCGTCTATCACCATACCCTACCGGCCGATCGACTGGAGCTGGCGCTCAGGTTGGAGGCCGACCGGATGCGCAACCTGACCTTGGCCGAGGCAGATTATGTCAAGGAGCTCCAGGTGGTCATGGAGGAGCGGCGGTTACGTACCGAGGACAATCCCCACGCCTTGTTGTTCGAGGCCCTGATGGCCACGGCCTACCAGACCCACCCCTACCGCCACCCGGTGATCGGCTGGATGGATGATCTTCGCCATCTGCGTCTGGAGGAGGTGCGCGATTGGTACCGCCGCTGGTACGCGCCCAACAACGCCACCTTGGTGGTGGTCGGGGATGTCGAGCCAGAGGCGGTTTTCGACCTCGCGCAGCGCTACTTCGGCTCGATCCCGCCGGGCGAGCTGCCGGCTCGTAAACCTTTTGGCGAGGTGGTGCCGCGCGGCATGCGGCAGGTCACGGTCAAGGCGCCGGCCAGCCTGCCCGCCGTGTATCTGGCCTGGCAGGTGCCGCGTCTGGCCGATCCGGCGCAGGACTGGGAGCCCTACGCCTTGGAGATCTTGCTTGGCGTGCTGGATGGCCATGCCTCAGCCCGTCTGCCGCGGGCGCTGGTGAACGAACAGCGGCTGGCCGTTGCGGTGGATGCCGGTTACGACCCGATTGCGCGCGGCCCCGCCCTGTTCCTGGTCAGCGCCACGGCGGCCGAAGCTACCCCCTTAGACCGGCTGATCGAGGGTCTGCGCGCCGAGATCGAGCGCCTGAAGGCGCAGGGCATCGACGCGCGCGAATTGGCGCGGGTCAAGGCCCAGGTCGTGGCGGGTCAGGTCTATGAGCAGGACGCCCTGTTCTATCAGGCGATGCAGATCGGCGAGTGGGAAAGCGCTGGCCTAGGACATCGCAACCGGACACTACGCATTGAGAAATTGCGCCAGGTCAGCGCGGAGCAGGTGCAGGAGGTGGCCAAACGCTATCTGACCGACGACCGCTTGACCATTGCCCGCCTAGAGCCGCAACCGCTTGCAGCCGCCACACGACCAACCCCCCAGGCGCTGCCGGTGGAGGACCGCCATGGCCGCTAGGGCGCTGCTCGTGGCGGTGCGTGGGGGCCTCGAGCGGCTGGCCGCCGCCGCGCACGCTCGGCTGCGCGGCCGCGCGGCAACGCCGGCGCGGGCCTCAAGCGCAGTTTCACCTGGCGTGCAAGCCCTTACCGGCGTTAGCTGCAAGGGGGGGCAGCGGTTTTTATCGCGTTGTCGGCGTCACTTTGTCGGCGGGCTGGCCCTGCTTCTAAGCCTAGCGGGGTGGGCCGGCCCGACGATCCAACACTGGACGACGGCGGGCGGTGCGCGCGTCTACTTCGTGGAAAACCACGACCTGCCCATCCTCGACCTCAGCATCACCTTCGCTGCCGGCAGTGCGCGCGATACGCGCGATCGCTCAGGACTCGCCCGGCTGACGCATAGCATGATGCCTCTCGGCGCAGGGCCTTGGTCGGAAGCCGAGATCGCGGAGCGTCTTGCCGACGTTGGGGCCCTGCTGGGCGGCCACTTCGATCAGGATCGCGCCGGCTACACGTTGCGCAGCTTGAGCGCTAGCGAGGCGCGCGCGCAGGCCGTGGCCGTGCTGCGTGCCGTCCTCGCCGCGCCGCGTTTCGAGCCCGCGGTGCTGGCGCGTGAGCAGGCGAGGGCGGTGGCGGGGCTGAAAGAGGCTGCCACCAGGCCACACGTGCTGGGTCAGAGGGCCTTGTTCGCCGCCATCTATGCCGAGCATCCCTACGCCATGCACGAGTCTGGCGAGATCGAAGCCATCGAGCGACTGCGACGCGAGGACCTGGTCGCCTTTCACCGGCAGCACTATCGCGCGAGCAATGCCACGCTGGCGATCATCGGCGACCTGACGCGAGAGCAGGCCGAGCACCTGGCCGAGGACCTGACGGCAGGCCTGCCACCCGGCGAGGCGCCGGCACCGCTTCCCACCGTGCGCGCAAGTGGTCTCGGTGGCCAGCAGGTCATCCCCCACCCCGCCACCCAGAGCCATCTGTTCCTCGGGCTAGCCGGCATGAAACGCGGCGATGCGGACTTCTTCCCGTTGGTGGTGGGCAACTACATCCTGGGCAGCGGTGGCTTCGATTCCCGCATCCTGCGCCTGGTCCGCCAACAGCGGGCACTGGCCTACAGCGCCTATAGCGCCTTGCAGCCGTTGCAGGAGCTCGGGCCGTTCATCATCGCCCTGCAGACGCGGCGTGAAGCGACCGAAGAGGCATTGCGCTTGGTGCATGCCATCTTGGAGGCGTTTCTGCGCGATGGCCCGACCGAGGCCGAGCTTACGCAGGCCAAGGACTACCTCGTCGGCAGTTTCCCCCTGCGCCTGGACAGCAATCGCAAACTGCTCGAGCAGCTCGCGGTGATCGGCTTCTACCGCCTACCCCTCGACTGGCTGGACACCTACACGCGCGGTGTTCAGGCCGTCACGCGTGAGGACATCCTGCGCGTCTTCCGCAGCCGCATCCGGCCAGAGGCCCTGCATACCGTGATCGTGGGTGGTCAGCGTCATGCAGCCGAGCCCTAGGCGCGGTCGCGCCAATCGGGTGCGCATCATCGGCGGCGTCTGGCGCAGCCGTCTGATCGCTTTCACACCCGTCGAGGGGTTGCGCCCCACACCCGACAGGGTGCGCGAGACCCTGTTTAACTGGCTGGGCCAACGCCTCGATGGCCTGCGCTGTCTGGATCTGTTCGCCGGCAGTGGTGCCTTGGGCTTCGAGGCCGCCTCGCGGGGGGCAGCCGAGGTGGTGATGGTGGAGCGTGATGCCCGCGTATTGAGCGCGTTGCGCGAACAGGCCGACCGGCTGCAAGCCAGCCAGGTGCGCATCGTGGCGGCTGACGCGCTCGACTACCTGGCCTCGAACTGCGGCCGTTTCGATCTGATCCTCATCGATCCGCCTTTTCGCTCCGGCCTGCTCGTCCCTGCCCTGGCCAGGGCTGCCTCGCATCTCAGCGCGGGCGGTAAAATTTACGTCGAATTTGGCGAACGACCGGATCTGACCGGCTGGCGAGTGTTGCGCGAGGGTCGAGCTGGGGCGTCGCGCTACTGCCTATTGGAACCTGCTTGATGCGCAAGATCGTCTATCCCGGCACCTTCGACCCGATTACCCGCGGACACGAGGATTTGGTGCGTCGCGCCGCCCGCATCTTCGATGAGGTGGTGGTGGCCGTGGCGGCCAATGCCAGCAAACGGCCGTTCTTCAGTCTGGAGGAACGCGTTGCCATGGCCCGCGATAGCCTGGCGACCATGTCGCGGGTGCGGGTCACCGGCTTCGATGGGCTGCTGGTCGATTTCTTGCGCCAAGAGGGGACGTCATTGGTGCTGCGCGGCCTGCGCGCGGTGTCCGACTTCGAGTATGAATTCCAGCTCGCGGGCATGAACCGCAGCCTGAACCCCGAGTTGGAGACGGTATTCATGATGCCAGGCGAACAATACATGTTCGTCTCGGCCAGCATGGTGCGCGAGATCGCGCGGCTGGGCGGCGACGTCAAGCCCTTCGTCGCCCCGTTGATTGCCGAGCGTCTGGCAGCAAAATTGCACCCTTCTACCTGAACTCGAGGACTGCTATGGCCCTGATGATCACCGACGAATGTATCAATTGTGACGTGTGTGCACCGGAGTGTCCCAACGAGGCCATCTCACAGGGCGACGAGATCTACGTCATCGACCCGAACAAGTGCACCGAGTGCGTCGGGCATTTCGATACCCCACAATGCAAGGAAGTCTGCCCAGTCGATTGCATCGTGCTCAATCCCGACTATGTCGAGAGCAAGGCCCAGCTCATGGAGAAGTATTACCAGCTGACCAAAAAATAGAAGATTACCGGGCCAGCGTGCGTAATGAGGGCCCGCGCCTGCTTAAGCTGCAAGGCGGGCGGTGTCGATGATGTCTTGCTCCATGCAGCGCTTGATATCGCCCTCGATGGCATCCAGTTCGCGCAGCTGACGATGGATGTCCTGCAGGGCCTGGTCGAGTTCGACGATGCGGTCCTCAAGGGTATCGGCTGCCTTGTGGATGCGCTTGACGCTCTCCAGACGTCGCCGTAGCTGCATCTGGTGTTCACGCACCTGCGTCTCCATCGGCGACATGATGGACTTGAGCCAGTTCTCCGCATCCCGGTTGGCGGCCTCGAAGACCTGCACCACACGGCTTGCCAGGGTCTCGAAGAAGCGGGCGGTCAAGGTATGCTGCTCGGTGGTGAGGAGATTGAGCAAGGTGTTGAAGTGCTCGTTGTAGACGGCCTCCAGACGGGCCATCTCCTTGCGGTATCTGAGCATGGAGAAGGGGGGGATGGCGATGAGCTGGATGCCGTGCTCGGCATTGAGCTTGGCGTACATCGCCTCCATCATCTTGTTGATCTCCTCCACCTGGGCGGTGGCCTGTTCCAGGTGCTCGTTCAGGCGGGTGAAGAAACCGTTCATCGCCTCCCGTAACCCCTTCGTGAAACGGCTGGTCTCCATGGCCTGCCGCACGGTGCGCACTTCCGACTTGATCACATCCCTGCCGATGTGGGCAAACAGCTTGATGCTTTGCTGGGAGAACACGCTGCGCAGGGCCTGAAAGCGCTGCAGGCCGCGTTCGAAGTTCTCCTTGTCCTGCGCGATGCGCTGCATGATGTGTTCCACCACATCCTGGTTCTTGCCCTGCAGGCCCTTGAGTTCGGCGAGCTGCTCCTCGATGCTGCGTTGGCGCGCCTGCAGCAAGGCGCGGGTGCTGGCCAGCATGTCGCCGACCTCGGTGGCGGTCTGATCGCGCACGATGGCTTGCTTGGAGGGAATCAGCTCCTCGGATAGCGCCTTTTCCAGCGCCAGCAGCCGACTGCGCGCGAGAAGCCGCTCGTCGCCCGTGATCTTGGCCAGCAACCCCTTCTGGGCAGAGACGGGGTAGACCTGTTCGGGTTCGATGCCGAGCAGATCGGCGCAGGTTTTGACCTGTGACTCGATCTCGGCGTTGATCTGCGCCTCGGTCTTCAGTTCGTCCCAGAGGCCATCGATCTTGTTCAGGGCCACCGCGCACGGCCGCTCCGCGAGGGCAGGATCATAAGCCCGCAGCTCCGCCCGCAGCACCTCGTAGGCGCGCAGGGGATCCTCCGCCGCCAGGTCCAGGACGAACAGC
>JBEPZO010000044.1:0-14765 GCA_041640815.1 Thiobacillaceae bacterium | reverse complement strand
CCGCCCTTGACCTCCTTGACGTCGTCCTTGAAGCGTTTGAGGGAGTCGAGCTCGCCGTCGTGGATGACGACGTTGTCGCGCAGCACGCGCACGCGTGCGGTGCGTTTGATGACGCCATCGAGCACCATACAGCCGGCGACGACGCCCACCTTGGAGATGCGGAAGACCTGGCGCACTTCCGCCAGGCCGATGATGTTTTCCTTCTTCTCGGGCGACAGCAGGCCGGACAGGGCCGCCTTCACATCGTCCACCGCGTCGTAGATGACGTTGTAGTAGCGGATGTCCACCCCGCTGTGCTCTGCCAGCTTGCGCGCTTGCGCATCGGCGCGCACGTTGAAGCCGATGATCACCGCCTTGGAGGCGATGGCCAGGTTCACATCCGATTCCGAGATGGCGCCCACGGCGGCGTGGAGGATGTTGACCTTGACCTCGTCGGTGGAGAGCTTGGTCAAGGCATGCGACAGACCTTCGTAGGAACCTTGGACATCCGCCTTGATGATCAGCGGCAGGGTCTTGACCTCGCCCTCGCCCAGCTGCTCGAACATGGTCTCGAGCTTGGCCGCCTGCTGGCGGGCGAGCTTGACGTCGCGGAACTTGCCCTGGCGGAAGAGGGCGATCTCGCGCGCCTTGCGTTCGTCCGGCAGGACGATGACGTCTTCCCCGGCCGCCGGCACCTCGGACAAGCCCTGGATCTCCACCGGGATGGAAGGGCCGGCCTGCTGCACCTGCTTGCCATCCTCGTCGAGCATGGCGCGCACCTTGCCGAAGGCCGTGCCGGCCAGCACGACGTCGCCGCGCTTGAGGGTGCCCGACTGCACGAGCACGGTAGCCACCGGTCCGCGCCCCTTGTCCAGCCTGGACTCCACCACCACGCCCTTGGCGAGGGTGTCCACCGGCGCCTTCAACTCGAGCACTTCCGCCTGCAGCAACACCGCGTCCAGCAGCGCGTCGATCCCCTGGCCGGTCTTGGCGGAGACATCGACGAACATGGCATCGCCGCCCCACTCCTCGGGGATCACGCCCTCGGCCGACAACTCCTGGCGGATCTTCTCCGGGTTGGCCTCCGGTTTGTCGATCTTGTTCACCGCCACCACGATCGGCACGTTGCCGGCCTTGGCATGATGGATGGCCTCTTTGGTCTGCGGCATGACGCCATCGTCGGCCGCCACCACCAGGATGACGATATCGGTGAGCTTGGCGCCGCGGGCGCGCATGGCGGTGAAGGCCTCGTGCCCCGGCGTGTCGAGGAAGGTGATCATGCCCTTGGGCGTCTCGACGTGGTAAGCGCCGATGTGCTGCGTGATGCCGCCGGCCTCGCCGGCCGCGACGCGCGTGCGGCGAATGTAGTCGAGCAGCGAGGTCTTGCCATGGTCGACGTGACCCATGACGGTGACCACCGGCGCACGCGGCTTGAGCTCGGCACCTTGTTGCCCGATGGCCTCCTCAAGATACGCCTCCGGGCTGGTGGTCGGCGCCGGCTTGGCGATATGGCCCATTTCCTCGACCACGATCATCGCCGTGTCCTGATCGAGCACCTGGTTGATGGTGACCATCGTGCCCATCTTCATCAGGGTTTTGATCACCTCCGCCGCCTTCACTGCCATCTTGTGGGCGAGATCAGCGACGGTAATGGTCTCCGGCACCAGCACCTCGCGTACCACCGGCTCTAGCGGCTGCGTCGGCTGACCACCGCCTTGATCAGCCTTGTGGCGTGCCTTGCGGCTGCGCCAGCCGCCCTCTATCTCGGTCACCCCGCGGACCTTGAGCGCTTTACGACTCACATACGTCTCTTCGATCTCGCCAGTGCGTGAAGAATGCTTATCTGCCTTCACCTTCCCAGTCGGCTTGGTTTCAGCAGTAGCCGGTTTCGGGTCAGGGCTTACTCTGTCTTGCGCGACAGGCTTGGCCTCAAGGTTTGGTTTGGTCTCTGCGGCTTCTTTGACCTCAATGCCCGGTTTAGCAACATCAGGTGTCGCTTTCTCCTCTATAATGTCGCGTTCAGCTGGTGTATCACCGGCCCTCGCCGCCTGCTTAGCCACCTCGGCTTCCCGGCGAGTGGCCTCCCGTTCCAGCTTTGCCTTGAGCTCAGCTTCTTGAACAGCCCGCAACGCGGCTTGTCGGCGCGTTTCCTCCTCACGCACCTGGCGCTCTTGCTCGCTCAATAGTGCGAGCGGCGCCAATGATCTTTCCGGCACCGACAGTTGATCCGACGTCGTCTCGCGCTTGACCAGGACCCGTTTCTTGCGCACCTCTACCTGTATGGTACGGGAACGACCTGTGACATCAGCGGTTCTGATTTCAGTCGTTTTTTTGCGCGTCAGCGTAATTTTGGTCTGCGACGCTGCCGTGCCGTGCTTATCGCGCAGATAGTCGAGCAAGCGCGTCTTGTCTTGATCGGTGAGGACATCTTCTTCCGACTTGACCGCCACGCCAGCGGCGCGTAGCTGCTCCACCAGCAGGGCCGCCGGCACTTTCAGCTCATTGGCAAACTGATCAACTCTCATCTGGTCCTCGCTCGTCTCGACGCTACCTGGCCAACCCGCCTCTGTCTTAAGCGAACCAAGGTGCGCGTGCGGCCATGATCAGGCGTTTGGCCCGCTCTTCGTCCATGCCCGTGAGCTCGGCCAATTCATCGACCGCTAAGTTGGCCAACTCCTCAGTGCTCGTGACGCCCTTGGCGGACAGTCGCGCCGCCGTCTCGGCGTCCATGCCCTCCAAGCTCATCAGATCGGAAGCCGCTTTCTCCACCGATTCCTCTCGAGCGATCGCCGCCGTAAGCAAGGCATTGCGTGCGCGGGCGCGCAGTTCGTTGACGCTTTCCTCATCGAAGGACTCAATCTCTAGCATCTCGGCTATCGGCACGTAAGCAATCTCCTCGAGACTGGTGAAGCCTTCTTCCACCAGAACATTGGCCACCTCTTCGTCCACGTTCAGCTTCTCCATGAACATGGCGCGAAGACCATCGGCTTCCTGTTGCTTTTTATGTTCGGCCTCCGCCTCAGTCATGATGTTGATTTCCCAACCCGTCAGCTCGGAGGCGAGGCGCACGTTTTGCCCATTACGCCCTATGGCGTTGGCCAGCTGGTCCTCTTCCACTACAACATCCATACTCCGACGGTCCTCATCCACTACAATGCTGACCACCTCGGCGGGAGCAAGAGCATTGACCACGAACTGCGCCGGATCAGCTGACCACAGTACAATGTCGACACGCTCGCCATTGAGCTCATTGGTGACCGCCGTGACGCGCGAGCCGCGCACACCGATGCAGGTGCCTTGCGGGTCGATGCGCGGGTCGTTGGACTTGACTGCAATCTTGGCGCGCACGCCCGGGTCGCGCGCGGCGGCGCGGATCTCGATCAATCCTTCCCGAATCTCCGGCACCTCCAACTCGAAAAGCTTAACCAGGAATTCCGGCGCTGTGCGCGACAGAATCAGCTGAGGGCCACGACCGCTGCGCTCCACCCTCAGCAAATAGCTACGTACTTTGTCACCGACGCGCAGGTTTTCGCGCGGAATCATCTGATCCTTGGCCAGCAGCCCCTCGATGCGGCCGCACTCGACGATGGCGTTGCCGCGCTCGATGCGCTTGATATTGCCGTAGACGAGCTTCTCATTGCGCGCCAGAAAGTCGTTGAGAACCTGCTCGCGCTCGGCGTCGCGTATCTTTTGCAAGATGACCTGTTTTGCCGCCTGCGCACTGATACGGCCGAACTCCACAGCCGGTAACGGTTCTTCGATATGATCGCCGAGCTTAACATTGGGGTCGCGCTTGCGCGCCTCAGACAGGGGCAGTTGACGGGCTGGATGTTCGAGCTGGGCGTCGTCAGGCAGTACTTCCCAGCGGCGAAAGGCGGCGTAGTGGCCGCTGCGCCGATCGATTTGCACGCGCACGTCGATATCCTCAGCGAAACGCTTTTTGGTAGCATGGGCCAAAGCCGACTCGAGCGCACTGAACACCACCTCTTGGTCTACATTTTTCTCACGCGCCAACGCATCGACCAATAACAACACTTCCCGACTCATGCCTTCCTCCGGGCCACTTGCTTCATTCCAAAATCTGGCGCCAGGCGCGCCGACTCAATATCGGCCAGGGCCAACTCTATTACACCGCTAGCAGATCGCAGACACACACGATCCTCCTCAAGCCCTAACAGCACCCCTGTCAACTGTTTGCGGCCGTCAAGGGGCAAGCGCAATCGCAGTCGCACACGCTCACCCGCAAAGCGCACAAAGTCAGCCGCTTTCACTAGCGGTCGGTCTAGGCCGGGCGAAGAAACTTCGAGACGCTCATAATCGACATTCTCTACAGCGAGCACGCGGGTGAGCTGTAGACTAACCCGGCTGCAATCCTCGACGTCAACGCCACCCGGCTTGTCGATGTACAGTCGTATTAGTCCCCGGCCAACCCGCTCTATCGCCACGAGCTCATATCCCAAACCAACCACGGTCGGTTCGATAACGGCTTGAATATCCATGCTACAGAAATAAAAAATGGGCCCAACGCCCATCATGCATCGGCATCATTATAACAGCTTTTCTTCCAGGCTATACTTGGCCAAACGTAGAAGGCAACTACACAAGCGGGCGAAGCACATCGTTTGCCGTGCAATGGCTGTGCATGTTGTTTGCAACCGGCGTTTGGCCGATGGAGTCCATGGGAAGGTCAATCTCCTAGACTGCCATGCATGAGATGTCCCTGGCCGAAGGCGTCCTGCAGCTGATCGAAGAGGCCGCCCGCGAACAAGGGTTCACCCGCGTGCACGCGGTACGGTTGGAGATCGGACAGCTTGCGGGCGTGGAGGCGGAGGCCCTGTGTTTTTGCCTCGACAGCGTGCTGCAGGGTAGCCTCGCCGAGGGGGCGCGTATCGAAGTCGAACACACACCCGGCGCGGGCTGGTGCATGCACTGCGGCCGCACCGTGCCCCTGGCGGCCCTGTATGACCCTTGCCCGCACTGCGGCGGCTATCAAGTGCAGCCCACTGACGGCATGCAGATGCGGGTCAAAGACCTGCTGGTGGAATAGGAGGAACATCATGTGCAACGTATGCGGCTGCGGCCACGGCGAGACTCAGATCGACGGCCAGGCACTCGACCACCCCCACGACCATAGCCACACGCATGCGCACGAGTTTGGCGCGGCGACGGCGCACGTGCACGCACACCCCACGGACGGCGACCTGCACTTTGGGCGCGGCCCGGCACACGCCCACGCCCCTGGCCTGAGCCAAGCGCGCATGGTGCGCATCGAACAGGACATCCTGGCGCGCAACAACGCCTATGCCGCGGAAAACCGCCGATGGTTCGCCGAGCATGGCATCTTTGCCGTGAACCTGGTCTCCAGCCCGGGCTCGGGCAAGACCACGCTGCTCATCAAGACCATCGCCGCCCTGAAGGATCGGGTCGAGCTGGCGGTCATCGAGGGCGACCAGCAGACGAGCTTGGACGCCGACCGGATCCGCGCCACCGGGGTTGCCGCGATCCAGGTCAACACCGGCAAGGGCTGTCATCTGGATGCGCACATGATCGCGCACGCCCTCAAGCGGCTGAGCCTGCTCGACGATAGCCTGCTTTTGATCGAGAACGTCGGCAATCTGGTCTGCCCCGCCGGCTTCGACCTGGGCGAGACGCGCAAGGTGGTGATGCTGTCGGTGACGGAGGGCGAGGACAAGCCGCTCAAATATCCAGACATCTTCCTCGCCGCCGACCTGATGCTGCTCAACAAGATCGATTTGCTACCGTACTTAAGTTTCGATGTCAGCCGCTGCGTGGACTACGCGCGACGGATCAACCCCCGGCTGGAGGTGATCGAGCTGTCCGCCACCAGCGGCGAGGGCATGCAGGCCTGGCTCGATTGGCTTGCCGCCGGCCTCGAGGCGGCACGTGCGGTCCGGCAGGACAACGTGGACCGGCTCAAGCGCCGTATCGCCGAGCTGGAGGCCGAGCTGGCGGCGAAGGGCTGAGCCCGGACATGCACGCCGCCGTCACCGCGCCGCCAGCCAGCGCCGTACAACGGCGCCTGCGGGCCACCGGCATCGTGCAAGGCGTGGGCTTTCGCCCCTACGTCTGGCGCCTGGCGCACGACTTAGGGCTTTCTGGCTGGGTACGCAACGACGCGCGCGGTGTGGAGATCGTCGTCGAGGGGGATGCCCGCGCCGTAGAGGCCTTCACCCAGCGCCTGCCAGAGGCGCTGCCGCCGCTGGCCAGGCTGCGCGAACTCTCCTGGCACGACCTGCCGCCAAGCGGTGAGCACGTGGACTTCGTCATCGCCGACAGCGCTGCTGGCCAGGCGACCACCATGATCGGCCACGACACCGCAGTGTGCGCCGACTGCCTAGCCGAGATGTTCGACCCGCACGACCGGCGCTGGCGCTATGCCTTCACCACCTGCACCCACTGCGGCCCGCGCTACACCCTCACCCGTGGGCTGCCCTATGATCGCGCCCGCACCAGCATGGCGGCCTTCCCGCTTTGCCCGGACTGCGCGCGCGAATATCACGACCCAGCCAACCGCCGCTTCCACGCCGAGACCACGGCCTGTCCGGCATGCGGCCCCCGCCTGTGGCTGGAGCCGATGTCGGCAGCCGCTGCCTCGTCTACTGGTGAGCCGCTCGCCGATGCCCTTGCCCTGCTGCAAGCCGGCGCCATCGTCGCCATCAAGGGGCTGGGCGGCTTCCACCTCGCCTGCGATGCCCGCAACGCCGAGGCGGTCGCGCGTCTACGGCAGCGCAAGGACCGCGAGGCCAAGCCGCTCGCCATCATGGCCGCCAACATCGCCTCGGTTGCGCCCTGGGTCGAGGTCGATGCGGCGGCGCAGGCGCTGCTGAGCTCGCCCGAGCGCCCCATCGTGCTCCTGCGCAAGCGGCCAGGCGCCGACGCCGCCCTGCCGGGCATCGCCCCCGGCCTCGCCTGGCTAGGCGTCCTGCTGCCGTACACACCGGTGCATTGGCTGCTGTTCCACGAGGCAGCGGGTCGCCCTGCCGGCACGGCGTGGATGGACGAGCCCCAGGCGTTGGTCCTGGTGATGACCAGCGCCAACCCGGGCGGCGAGCCCTTGGTGATCGACAACGCCGAGGCGCGCCGGCGCCTTGCCGGCATCGCCGACGCCTTGTTGCTCAATGACCGCGACATCGTCGTGCGCTGCGACGATAGCGTGGTGCGCGTAAACCCCCTCCCGCGGCCCATCTCCCCCGTTACGCCTCCCGCTGCACGCCTGACGTTTTTTCGCCGTGCCCGCGGCTACACCCCGCGCCCTATCCGCCTTGCCGCCTCAGGTCCGTCGATCCTCGCCTTGGGCGGCCACCTCAAGAACACGGTCTGTGTCACCCGCGGCGACGAGGCCTATGTCTCGCAGCACATCGGTGG
Organism: Thiobacillaceae bacterium; assembly: GCA_041640815.1. Classification (GTDB taxonomy): domain Bacteria; phylum Pseudomonadota; class Gammaproteobacteria; order Burkholderiales; family Thiobacillaceae; genus JANWZL01. The sequence goes on along the minus strand of JBEPZO010000044.1, from coordinate 7,400 downwards.
CCTGGACAATGCCGCCACCTGCACCATGCTCGAGGAGGTGACGCAGCATCTGTTGCACATCCTGCAGGTGCGCCCAGCAGCGGTGGCGCACGATCTCAATCCCGACTTCCACAGCACGCGCTATGCCTTGCAGCTTGCCGCCGACTGGGGTGTCCCGGCGATCGCCGTGCAACACCATCATGCCCACATCGCCGCCGTGCTGGCCGAGCACGGCGAGGCCGGGCCGGTGCTGGGCCTCGCCCTCGATGGCGTCGGCCTGGGGCCAGCCCAGGCTGCGCAGCCAGCAGCCGCATCCGGCCAGGCCTGGGGTGGCGAGCTCCTGCGCGTTGTCGGGGCACGCTTCGAACGCTTGGGCCATCTGCGGCCGTTGCCCATGCCAGGTGGGGAGCGCGCTGCGCGTGAACCCTGGCGCATGGCGGCGGCGGTCCTGCATCTCATCGGCCGCGGCGGCGAGATCGCGCAGCGCTTTCGCCAGCAGCCGCTGGCCGCCGGCGTGCAGGCCCTGCTTGCGCGTGGGCTATACTGCCCCCTGACCACCAGCCTTGGGCGCTGCTTCGATGCCGCGGCCGGTCTGCTCGGGGTGTGCGAGGTCATGGCCTACGAAGGCCAGGCCGCGATGTTGCTCGAGGGGCTGGCCGAGCAGGCGGGCGAGGCTCAGCCGCAGCGTGATGGCTATGTCGTGCAGGCGGATGGCCAGCTCGATCTGCTACCGCTGCTGGCGCGGCTGGCAGATGAACCAGATCCCCGCCGCGGCGCAGCGCTTTTTCACGCCACGCTGGCGGCGGCGCTGGCGGACTGGGTCACCTGGGCAGCGGCGCGGGAGGGTATGGACACGCTCGCCCTGGCCGGCGGCTGTTTCCTCAATCACCTCCTCACGCGACATCTCGCGGCCCTGCTCGCAGGGCGGGGATTGCGCCTTTTGCTGGGCGAAGAGATCCCGCCGAACGACGGGGGGTTGAGCCTGGGCCAGGCGTGGGTTGCCATGCAACAGTTAAGCAACGACCCCCCTGTGGGGGTGTAACCCTGCTGCCCCACTTCCATCAGGATAGGAAAGGATGAGCGCATGTGTCTCGCAATCCCTGCACGGGTGGTAGAGATTCAGGCAGACGATCAGGCCATCGTCGACCTGGATGGCGTACGCAAGGCGATCTCGCTTGCCCTGGTCGAAGGCGTCGAGGTCGGCGACTACGTCATCGTCCACGTCGGCTACGCCCTCACCCGGCTCGAGCCGGAGGAGGCCGAAAAGACGCTGGCCCTGATGGCCGAGGCCGGCCTGCTCACCGAGCCACGCCAGGCATGAAATACGTCGACGAATTCCGCGACGGGGCGTTGGCCCAGAGCATCGCGCGCGCCATCGCCGCCGAGGCGCGGGCGACGCGGCGCTACAGCTTCATGGAGTTCTGCGGCGGCCACACCCACGCCATCGCCCGCTATGGCGTGGCCGACTTGCTACCCGAAAACGTGCGCTTGATCCACGGCCCCGGCTGCCCGGTGTGCGTGCTACCCATCGGCCGCATCGACCAGGCCATCCGTCTGGCGCTCGAGCATGGGGTGACCCTGTGCACCTATGCCGATACCCTGCGCGTGCCCGCCTCGGGGGGCTTGTCGCTGCTGCGCGCGCGCGCCCGCGGCGGCGACATCCGCATGGTCTATTCGGTCAACGATGCCCTCCGGCTCGCCCGCGAAAATCCACAGCGGCAGGTGGTGTTCTTCGCCATCGGCTTCGAGACCACTACCCCGCCCACCGCCGTGGCCATCCGTCAAGCCCGCGCGGAGGGACTTAGCAATTTCTCCGTGCTGTGCTGCCACGTGCTGACACCGCCAGCCATGCAGAGCATCCTCGACGCCCCCGAGGTGCGCGAGCTCGGCCAGGTCAGGCTGGACGGCTTCATCGGCCCCGCCCACGTCTCCACCATCATCGGCAGCCGCCCCTATGCCTTCTTCGCCGAGGAATACCGCAAGCCGGTGGTGATCGCCGGCTTCGAGCCGCTGGACGTGATGCAGGCCATCCTCATGCTCATCCGCCAGGTCAACGATGGCCGTGCCGAGGTGGAAAACGAATTCACCCGCGCCGTCACCCCCGCCGGCAACACCAAGGCGCAGGCCCTGGTCGCGGAGGTGTTCGAGCTCAGGCGTAGCTTCGAATGGCGCGGTCTGGGCGAGCTGCCCTACAGCGCCTTGAAAATCCGCGCCACCTATGCTGACTTCGATGCCGAGCGGCGCTTCGCGCTCGACTACACGCCGGTGCCCGACAACAAGGCGTGTGCCTGCGGCGCCATCCTGCGCGGGGTGAAGCGTCCCCAGGACTGCAAGCTGTTCGGCAGCGTCTGCACCCCGGACACGCCGATGGGCGCGTGCATGGTGTCTTCCGAAGGCGCCTGCGCAGCGCATTACACCTACGGCCGGCACGCGGAGGCCGCGGCATGAGCGGTGTCGTGAAAGCCGCTTACTCTCGGCCGCTCGACCTGAAACATGGCCGTGTGGAGCTGAGCCACGGCGGTGGCGGACGCGCGATGCAGCAGCTGATCGCCGAGCTATTCGCCCGCCATCTCGGCAACGCCTATCTGGCGCAGGGCAACGACGGCGTGCGGCTCCCGCCGGTGGCGGGCAGGCTCGTGCTCAGCACCGACAGCCACGTCGTCGCGCCGCTGTTCTTCCCTGGCGGCGACATCGGCAGCCTGGCCGTCTACGGCACGGTGAACGACATCGCGGTGATGGGGGCCAAGCCGCTCTACCTTACCGCCGGTTTCATCCTCGAGGAAGGCTTCGCCTTGAGCGACCTTGACCGCATCGTCGCCTCCATGGCCGCGGCCGCCAAGCGCGCCGGCGTAGAGGTCGTCGCCGGCGACACCAAGGTGGTGGAACAGGGCAAGGGCGATGGCCTGTACATCACCACCGCCGGCCTAGGCGTCTTGCCGGAGGGGCTCACCCTCTCCGGTGACCTTGCCCGCCCCGGCGATGCCGTGCTCCTCTCCGGCAGCATCGGCGAGCACGGCATGGCCATCCTCAGCCAGCGGGAGAATCTCGGTTTCGACGCCCCCATCCTGTCCGACGCCGCGCCCCTGAACGATTTGGTCGCCTGCATGCTCGCCAGCGGCGCCGAGCTCAAGCTGCTGCGCGACCCCACCCGCGGCGGGCTCGCCGCCACCTTGAACGAGATCGCGCAGCAATCCGGTGTGGGCATCGTCATCGACGAGGCGTCGATCCCGATCAAACCGGAGGTCGAGGCCGCCTGCGAGCTGCTCGGGCTGGATCCGCTCAACCTCGCCAACGAGGGCAAGCTCGTCGCCGTGTGCGCCGAGCGCGACGCCGAACGGCTACTCGCCGCCATGCAAGCCCACCCCTTGGGTCGCGCCGCCCGCCGCATCGGTGAGGTGGTGGCAGACGAACGGCGTTTCGTCCAGATGCAGACCCGTTTCGGCGGCCGGCGCATGGTCGACTGGCTGGCTGGCGAGCAGCTGCCCCGCATCTGTTAAAGGCAATTGCGCGTCTGCAAAGTGCAAGCTTTTTCCTATGGCGGGTACGGAGCTTAGCGCTGATGGCTAGAAAAAGGTGTCGTGTCTTGAGCTAGCGAGGAAGAAAAGCTTTTCGGTAAGAAGTCGCCTCCACCCCAGTCACGTAGCGGCCTTAACGAGCCAGCTTTGCCAGAAAAACAGGGCAAGAATATAACCTTACCCCGGCGATGCACCGCCATCGCGAGGAGGTCTAGTCAGCTATTGCACCGTACTGGAAAATATTTAGAAAAACACTCGCTTTAGCACACGCGTTTCGTGAACATGATTCAGTCGTTAGACTCAGCCACACCATCACTTGTCGCAACGATCTTGCCTGTATCGCTACGCGTGCCGACGCCAGAAGTGCCACAGGGCAACTCAAACCCGGCACGTCAAGAATCGCGCCTTACCATCGCTGGGCAATCTTCCCAGCGAATGCCCACACAAACGTCTGGCTTTCGCGTGGAATATGAGCAAGACCGCGTAGTGCTCAAGCTGCAAGACCATCGCGGCGTGTTGATTTACCAGATTCCGCCCGCCGGTGCCCTGTTGTTGATCCAGCAGGAGGAGAAACGCACCTCACGTTTGGATGTCCACGCCTAAACTCAGATTTGAGGGACGGTGCACTGCGCATGCACTAGCCAGTCTGGCGATAGCGTCGCCCAATTCCCTGGCGAGTCAAACAAAATGGCAGACAACACGTGTGGCACCGTCTAACAAACGCGTCATCAAACGCACAGCCGGGTGTTGAGAAGGTATAAGCCGGCCGGGTGGGAGAATCAGAGCCCTGTGGTTGTATGTGCTAACCCATGTATCATGCGACCTATGCGCGGGTGGCGGAATCGGTAGACGCACCGGACTTAAAATCCGGTACCTTCGGGTGTACGGGTTCGAGTCCCGTCCCGCGCACCAGCCGCTGGCCGATCAGAGTTTGTAGCCCGTATGCAGGGCCACCACGCCGAAGCTCAGGTTGTAGTAGTCCACCCGGGCAAAACCCGCTTGCTCCAACATCGCCTTGAGGGCCTCCTGGTCGGGGTGCACGCGGATGGACTCGGCCAGATAACGGTAGCTCGCCGCATCATTGGCCACCAGCTGCCCCATCCGCGGCAAGACCTGAAAGGAGTAGAGGTCGTACAGTGGTGCCAAGGGTTTCGCCACGCGCGAAAACTCCAGCACCAGCAGCTTGCCGCCGAGTTTGAGCACTCGGTGCATCTCGCGCAGGGCAACGTCCTTGTGCGTCATGTTGCGCAGCCCGAAGGCCACGGTGACGCGGTCGAAGTAGTCGGCGGGGTAAGGCAGGCGCTCGGCATCGCATTGCACACAGGGCAGCAGCCGCCCCTCGTCGAGCAGGCGGTCGCGCCCTAAGGCGAGCATCGAGCCATTGATGTCGGTCAGCCACACCTCGCCGGTCTCACCCACCGCATCGGCCAAAAGCCGCGCGATATCACCGGTACCGCCGGCGATGTCAAGGCAGCGCATGCCCGGCCGCAAACCGGCTTGCGCCACCATGAAGCGCTTCCACAGCCGATGCAACCCCAGCGACATGAGGTCGTTCATGACGTCGTAGCGCTTGGCCACGGAATGGAACACCTCGGCCACCCGCGCCGCCTTCTCGTGCTCGGGAACGGTCTGGTAGCCGAAATCGGCAGTCGGCTCAGTCATGGCGTGCTCATTTCGTCGGCACGTAACCATCGGGCGCAGCCACGCCCTCGCCAAAGAAATATTTCTCCGCCTGCTCCATCAAGTACTTGCGGTGTTGGGCATCAGCGAGGTTGAGCCGGTTTTCGTTGATGATCATGGTCTGTAGCCTAATCCAACCCGCCCAGGCCTCCTTCGAGACATTGTCGTAGATGCGCTTGCCCAGCTCGCCAGGGTAAGGCGGGAAATCCATGCCTTCGGCCTCGCGGCCCAGTTTGATGCAATGCACCATGCGCGCCATGTTTGCTCACTCCAGTCAGTGTGTGGACGAGGTCGATGTTAGCCCAAGGTCGGCGCGGCGTCATCCGCCACTGGCCAGACCTTTCTCGATGCGGCGAGCGAACACCTGCATCTCCTTGGCGGCCTGCAGGTCGCCCTTGGCTTGGGCGGCGGCGATCCCCTGACGGTAGACCTCTAACGCCTCGGCAAGCGCTCCGACCTCGCTCAAGGCCTTGCCCAGGAGTTTCCAGGCGGCGGAGTAGCGCGGGTCGTGGCTCACCGCTTGCCGCAGATGCTCAACGGCCTCGGCAAGCCGCCCCGCCTTGAGGTATTCATTGCCGAGGGCATAGCGCAGCAGGGCATCGTCCCGGCCTTGGGCGAGCATACGCTCGAACACCTCCAACGCCGCCATGTCACTTCCTCCAGAACGCAGGGGTGAGAACCACGAGCAGGGTAAAGAGTTCCAGCCGCCCCATGAGCATGGCCAAGGTGCAGACCCAGGTCTGAAAGTCGTTCAATACGGCGTAATTGCTGGCCGGCCCGACCTGGCCGAGGCCGGGGCCGGTGTTATTGATGGTAGCCACGATGGCGGTGAAGGAGGTAAACACGTCTAGCCCGGAGGCGGCCAAGGCTAGGGTGAGGATGACGATGCTGGCCACATAGACGAAGAAAAAGGCCAGGACGGCGAAGATGATCTTGTTGGGCACCACATACTCGCCGAGCTTGGTCAGGGTCTGGGCGTTGGGATGGATGAGCTTGACCAGTTCGCGATAGAGCTGCTTGTACAACAGCTTGGCGCGCAGCATCTTGATACCACCGCCGGTGGAGCCGGAGCAGGCGGCGAATGAGCCCAGAAAGAGCATCCACAGGGCGGCGAAGTAGGGCCAGGCGTTGTAGTCGTCATTGACATAGCCGAGTGAGGTGGCGAGCGAGATGGTGTTGAAGGCGGCATAGCGCAGCGCGCTCGGAAAATCGAGATAGACGTCCTTCGCCCAGAGGTAGACGGCGAGGCCGAGACAGCTCGCCAAGACCACGCTCAGAAAGACGCGGATCTCGGCATCGGTCAGATAGACGCGGAAGCTGCGGCTGCGCAAGAACAGGAAATGGCTGGCGAAGTTCATCGCCGCCAGCATAGCGAACGCCATGGTGATCAGCTCCAGCGTGACGGAGTCGAAATGTCCCAGGCTGGCGTCGTAGGCGGAAAAGCCGCCCAGGGCCATGGTGCTGAAGGCGTGGATCAGCGCATCCACCCAGGACATGCCGCCCAAGTAATAGGCGAGCATGCAGGCAGCGGTAAGCAGGATGTAGACCAGCCACAGTCCCTTGGCCGTCTCGGTCATGCGCGGCGTGAGCTTGGTGTCCTTCATGGGGGTCGGCACCTCGGCCTTGAACATCTGCCGTCCGCCCACGCCCAGTAGAGGCAGGATGGCCACCGCCAGCACGATCACGCCCATCCCCCCCAGCCAGTGCAGTTGCGTGCGCCAGAGATTGATGGACTTGGGCAGGTCATCGAGCCCTGCAAGCACGGTGGCGCCAGTGGCGGTGAGCCCGGACATGGCCTCGAAATAGGCGTCGGTGAAACTGAGCTCATGCAGATAGAACATGAGCGGCAGCGCGGCAAACAGCGGCAGGATGGACCACACCAGCACGACCAGCAAGAAGCCGTCGCGGCTGCGCATCTCCCGATAATGCCGGCGCGATAGGAGCCATAGCGCGCTGCCGGTGAGGAGGGTGGCGGCAATGGCCTCATCATAGGCGCGCTGCGCGTCGTCGCCCTGGATCAGGGACACCGCCAAGGGTAACAGCATGGAAAGGCCAAAGACGATGATGATCAGGCCGAGGACGAACAAGATGGGGGCCAATCTGCGCATAGCCGAACGCGCTCAGAAAAAGCCCAGCCCGACCTGGAAAAGACGCTCGACCTGTGGCACCAGCCGCTTGTTGGGCACGAAGATGATGAGGTGGTCTTCTGGCTGGATCAGGGTATCG
>JBEPZO010000043.1:0-14785 GCA_041640815.1 Thiobacillaceae bacterium | reverse complement strand
ACTCTCGCCTACAGCATGAGCACTAGTCCCTCTTACTCAGTAGCCTAAACCCCTTAAGGCCTAAACTACCTCAAGCACAAAACCAGTACCCACACCTCAAAGGCCGGTGTCAGGTTGTTAAAGAGCGCGTAAGACTACCGTTCCTGCAGCAAACCACGCCGGTCGCCGTCAGGAAGCTGCGAACTATACACGACGCCCACCACCCGGTCAAGGGGTTTGGTGAAACTTTTTTGATGTCGCCGTGACGCGCGCGTGACAGCAAGGCGTCGGCTCAGCGCAAGACGACGCGGGCGAAGCGGCGCTTGCCGACCTGAGCGATGACCGTGCTGCCCTTGGCAAGCGTGAGCCCCTTGTCGCTGACCTTGGTGCCGTCCAGCCTTACCCCGCCAGCGGCGATCTGACGCAGCGCTTCTGAGGTGCTCGGCACCAGCCCCGCCTGTTTGAGCAGCTGTGCAATGGGCATACCGCCATCCGGCGCAGAAAGGATGATCTCTGGCATGTGCTCGGGCAGCGCCCCTTGACGAAAACGGGCCTCGAAGTCGGCCAGCGCGGCACGCGCTGCAGCGGGACCGTGGAAACGGGCAACGATTTCTTGCGCGAAGCCTGCCTTGATGTCGCGCGGGTTACGTCCTTGCTCGACTTCGACGCGCCAGCGCCGAATGGTGGCGACGGGTTCGAAGGAGAGCAACTCGATGTAGCGCCACATCAACTCATCGGAGATGGACATGAGCTTGCCGAACATCTCGTTGGGCGGCTCGTTGATGCCGATGTAGTTGCCCAGCGATTTGGACATCTTCTGCACGCCATCGAGACCTTCGAGGATCGGCATGGTGATGACCACCTGCGGGGGCTGACCGTAGTGTTTCTGCAACTCCCGCCCGACGAGGAGGTTGAACTTCTGGTCAGTGCCACCGAGCTCGACGTCGGCTTTCATGGCCACGGAGTCGTAACCTTGGATGAGCGGGTAGAGAAATTCGTGGATGGCGATGGGTTGACCGCCGTGGTAGCGCTTGGAGAAATCGTCTCGCTCCAGCATGCGCGCCACCGTGTATTTGGCGGCCAGCTCGATCAGACCCGCCGCATCCATCTGCCCCATCCAGCTGGAGTTGAACATCACCAGGGTCTTCTCCGGGTCGAGGATCTTGAAGATCTGCTGCTCGTAGGTGCGCGCGTTTTCGATCACTTCGTCGCGCGTGAGCGGCTTGCGGGTGACGTTTTTGCCCGTGGGGTCACCGATCATGCCGGTGAAGTCGCCGATGAGGAACATCACCTCATGGCCCAGGTCCTGGAACTGGCGCAATTTGTTGATCAGCACCGTATGGCCGAGGTGGAGGTCCGGTGCCGTGGGGTCGAAGCCGGCCTTAACGCGCAAGCTCCGACCGGTTTTCAGCTTGTCTATGAGCTCGGCCTCGACGAGGAGCTCGTCGACACCACGCTTGATGATCTCGAGCGCTTGTTCGATGGAAGACTCGCTGGAGGACATGCGACAGGGTGTTGTGGAGCGGGTGATGGGAATCGAACCCACGTCATCAGCTTGGGAAGCTGAGGTTCTACCATTGAACTACACCCGCGTGGTAAGATGGCGAACAGCGATAGTACTTGATTTCGGCGACGAGTAGAAGTCGTCGTCCCAGTCATCGATGATCACCATCCGGGTCAACGGTCAGGAACACCAGTTCGAACCACCGCTGGACGTCGCCTCCCTGTTGCAGCGCCTGGACCTGGCTGGCAAGCGGGTGGCAGTGGAGCGTAATGGCGAGATCGTGCCCAAGAGCGAGCATGGCTCGACAATGCTCGCCGAGGGCGACCGTTTGGAGATCGTTATCGCCGTAGGGGGTGGTTAATCCTATACCTCACCATAGTGGGGCAGGAAGGCCATAGGCGATCTCGCGTCCCCACTGAATAGAAGCACGAAGATCATGGATCCACTCGTTATCGCTGGACGTAGCTTTTCTTCACGCCTGCTGGTGGGCACAGGGAAGTACAAGGATTTCGCCGAAACGCGTGCGGCCATCGAGGCCGCCGGCGCGGAGATCGTCACGGTGGCGATCCGCCGCACCAACATTGGGCAAGACCCAAGCCAGCCCAGTTTGCTCGACTACCTGCCCCCCGACCGCTACACCTTATTGCCCAATACCGCCGGCTGCTACACGGCGGAGGAGGCGGTGCGTACCTTGCGCTTGGCGCGCGAGCTGCTCGATGGGCACGACTTGGTGAAGCTGGAAGTGCTTGGCGACCCGCAAACCCTGTACCCGAACGTGGTGGAGACCTTGGCTGCGGCCAAGACCCTGGTCGACGAGGGGTTCAAGGTCATGGTCTACACCTCCGATGACCCGATCATCGCCCAGAAGCTCGAGGACATCGGCTGTGTCGCGGTGATGCCACTGGCCTCGCTGATCGGTTCGGGCATGGGCATCCTCAACCCGTGGAACCTGCAGATCATCATCGACCGCGTCAAGGTGCCGGTAATCGTCGATGCTGGGGTAGGCACCGCCTCGGATGCCACCATCGCCATGGAATTGGGATGCGATGCGGTGCTCATGAACACCGCCATCGCCGCTGCCAAGGACCCGGTGCGCATGGCCAGCGCCATGAAAAAGGCGGTCGAGGCCGGCCGCGAGGCCTATCTCGCTGGCCGCATGCCGAAAAAGGTCTACCAGGCCAGCCCGAGCTCGCCCACCACCGGTCTGATCGGTAGCTGACCGCGTTGACCGACCTACAATCGCAAGCGAGCCGTCGCCCGATTCGCAGTTACGTACTGCGCGCCGGGCGTATGGGCCCCGGCCAGGCGCGTGCCCTCGCCGAGTTGGGGCCGCACTACCTTTTGCCGTATCGCGCGGCAGTCGTGGACCTGGATGCGGTGTTTGGCCGTGCTGGCCCCAAGGTTTTGGAAATCGGCTTCGGCATGGGCGAGACCACGGCGCGCATCGCGGCCGAACACCCGGATATCGATTATCTTGGCGTCGAGGTGCATCCGCCTGGCGTGGGTGCGCTGCTCAAGCGCATCGGCGAATTGAAGCTGACCAACGTCAGAATCGTGCAACATGACGCCCAAGAGGTCGTGGCGCACATGCTGGCGCAGGCGAGCCTCGATGGCGTACACGTCTTTTTCCCCGACCCCTGGCCCAAAAAGCGGCATCACAAGCGGCGTCTGATCCAGCCTCCCTTCGTTCGCTTGCTCGCCAGCCGTCTGAAGACCGGCGGCTACATACACCTAGCTACGGATTGGGAGCCGTATGCCCAGCAGATGCTTGCCGTGCTCAGCGCGGAGCCGACGCTGGTCAATACGAGTGCTGGTTTCGCCCCGCGCCCCAGCTATCGTCCCTTGACCAAATTCGAACAGCGCGGCCTGCGGCTTGGGCACGGCGTGTGGGATCTCGTGTTCCGCCGCATCTGATCGACGGTGACTCGACAGCGCGTCGAAGCGTCGACAGCCTCCAGGAGGGTAGTGTCGCTCAACCGCGCTGTGAGCGGCGTGGCATCGCGGTACGCGGCTGACCGCGAATTGGCACGTGATATGCGCGGCTGGGGTAGCCATTGCAGAAAAAACCGCTCGATCATGAATGCTCGACTCATCGAAGGCTATCGTCACCGGCCGCTGATCCAGTTCGACGACGGGCGGGTGGACATCCCGGTCAACCTGCACTTTTTGTCGCGCAACGCGTTTCTATCCTTCTTGGGCAGGCGGGTGGAGGTCGTCTCACGCCTGTCGGATTGGCATTCCACGGTACGGCTGCTTGGGGCGCCGGAACATCTGCTGTCTTGGGCCTGCCTGGTGGGTCGGCGCGGGTTTAGATGCGCCCCTCGGTCAGTATAATTCGGCTGGCCCATCGCCGCGGGCAGGCCAGAGCGGCGAACGGCTGCACACCTTAGCAAGTCTTCCGGACCACGCCCCATGCCCGAACTGGGTGAACTCATCAAGACCGCCATCAGCCTGTTCGCCATCGTCGACCCCATCGGCAGCATCCCGCTGTTCTTGACCGCCACGCATGGCTGGCCCGCCTCACGGCGCGTGCACGCTGCACGCGTTGCCGCCTTGACCGTTCTAACCGTGCTCGGCCTGTCGGTATTCTTCGGCACCGCCATCCTGCAATTCTTTGGCATCAGCCTGGCCTCGTTCTCGGTCGGCGGCGGCCTTCTGCTGCTGTTGCTCGCCATCTCCATGATGCAGGCGAAAAGCACCCCCATCCGGCAAACGCAGGAGGAGGCCGAGGAGGCGGCCGAACGCGAATCGGTCGGTGTGGTGCCGTTAGGCGTACCCCTGCTTGCCGGCCCGGGTGCCATCACCCAAGTCATTCTGGCCAGTCACAATACAGCCGCCGGTCACATCCTGAATCAGACCCTGCTATTGCTTCCCGTCGGCATGGTCGCCTTGTCGGTCTGGTTGATCTTCCGCGCCGCCATCCCTCTGAGCCGTCGCATGGGTGCCACAGGCATTCATATCGTCACCCGGTTGATGGGCCTTGTGATCGCGGCCATCTCGGTGGAGATGATCGCCCACGGCCTGCTTCAGTTGTTTCCAGGTTTGGCCGGTTAGGCCCGCCGGCTGTGCGCTATAATCCGCCGGTCTATTGCGCCCGCACCTGGAGGAGATAAGACATGCGCAGACGCGCCTTTCTCGCTGGCCTGGCCACCGGCTCGGCCTTTGCCCTAGGCGGTTGTGGTCGGCAGGGTGAAGTCACTCAAACGGGTAAGTTGCCGACCCTGCGTTGGCGGTTGGCCTCCAGCTTTCCAAAGAGCCTAGACACCATCTATGGTGCTGCCGAAGTGATGGCAACACGCGTGGCCGCGCTCACGGAGGGTAGGTTCCAGATCAAAGTCCATGCTGGCGGCGAGATCGTCCCCGGCCTGCAAGTCATGGATGCGGTGCAACAGGGCACTGTCGAATGCGGGCACACCGCGAGCTACTACTATGTTGGCAAAGACATGGCCTTCGCCTTCGATACCGCCCTGCCCTTTGGCCTGACGGCACGCCAGCAAAACGCCTGGATGTACGCCGGTGGCGGACTGCAACTGATGCGTGAGTTGTTTGCCAAGTACAACATCATCCAGTTTCCTGGCGGCAATACCGGCGTGCAGATGGGCGGCTGGTTCCGCAAGGAGATCAAATCGCTGGACGACCTGAAAGGGCTCAAGATGCGCATCCCCGGCATTGGCGGTCAGATTCTGGCCAAGTTGGGCGGGGTGCCACAGACCCTTGCCGGCGCCGACATCTACCCTGCACTCGAGCGGGGGGCGATCGACGCGGCAGAGTGGGTCGGCCCTTATGACGACGCCAAACTCGGTTTCCACAAGATCGCGCCGCACTACTACTACCCCGGATGGTGGGAAGGTGGGCCGCAGCTATCCTTCTATGTCAACCTGGAAAAGTGGCAGACCCTACCGCCGGCATACCAGCATGCCATCGAGGTCGCTTGCTTCGAGGCCAACGCCCAGATGTTGGCCGAATATGATGCCAAGAATCCACAAGCCTTGCTGCGACTGGTCAGCCAAGGGGTGAAACTGCGCGCCTTCCCCAACGATATCATGACCGCCGCCCGCGAGGCCGCCTTCCAGCTCTATGAGGAAGAGGCCGCCAAAAACCCGGTGTTCGGCAAGATCTACAGCGAGTGGAAGAAGTTTCGCGCGCTGGAGCTACAGTGGTTCAGGCTGGCGGAGGCCAACTATGCCAACTTCCTGCACGCTGAAGAGCGGAATGGCTCTGACACTGTAGAGAATCGCAAGACAGGATAGGGAAACGATCGAGAACGCGGCGAGCATATTTAACACCAATGCAGGCTGGTCTTGCCGCTGACATGTGCATCGAAAGAGTGAAAGCGAAAGCGTTATCGCGAGAGTGATAACGAAGTTTTGACAGGCTAGAATCAACGGTAGCCAATTGTCTTGGCGTGCCGTGGTGGCTGAGGCTGCCAGCCTCGCAGTAAAACGATGCGCTGCTAAAGACTTTTCGGCCTCTCTCCAAAGCAATCCACCATTAGGAGGTAAACATGCGTAAGACCTTATTGACTCTGGCCCTTGCCACCCTTGCCCTGCCCACCTTCGGCGACGAGGCGCAAATGAGCGAACAGGCCCGCCAGACCGCCATGCAATTGATCAAGCAGTTGAGCGGCGAGTTGCAGAAGCAGATCAGCAGTGGTGGCCCGGAATCCGCCATCTCCGTGTGCAAGGAGAAGGCCCCTGCCATCGCCGGCGAGCTATCGCGCAGCACTGGCTGGCGGGTGACGCGGGTAAGCCTAAAAACCCGCAACCCACTGCTGGGCACCCCTGACGAATGGGAACAGGGGGCACTGAAGATCCTGGAACAACGCCTGGCCGCAGGCGCTAAGCCGGAGACGCTCGAATTCGCCCAGGTGGTCGAGGAGCCGGCCGGCAAGGTCTTTCGCTACATGAAGGCGTTGCCGGTGCAACCGCTGTGCACCGCCTGCCATGGCACGCCGGATGCGATCAGCGACGCCGTCAAGGCCCGCCTGGCGGTCGAATATCCGCATGACAAGGCCACCGGCTACAAGCCTGGGATGATCCGCGGCGGCATTTCCATCAAGCGGCCGCTATAGGCACGCGAGGCGGTTCGCCGTTCGGGTCCGCCCCAGATGCGGGCTTTTGCGGCGATGGCCTCGCCATACGGCAGGTGCAAAGCCCGTGGGCCTGCACCTGCCCTGCCCTAGACCAGTCCTTCGAAGTAAAAACGATGCCGCCTGCCTTGGCGATACACAGATCGCACCATGCCGCACGCCGTTAGCCGTCTGCATGCCTTGATCAATGGTCTGCAGACGCTGCTGCTCATGGCCTTGCTGCTCGGCATTGCCGGTGTGGCCGGCGCGCTCTTATTCGGTAACCAGGGGATGTGGCTGGCGCTGGCGGTCGCCCTCCTCGCCCTCATCCTCGAACCGGTAGCGGCAAGCTGGCTCACGCTCGCCCTGTACGGCGCGCGTCCCATCCCCCCCTCTGCCGCACCCGAACTCTGGCATATGGCCCAGGCGTTGGCGACGCGGGCTGGGCTGCCGGCCGTACCGGTGCTGCACTATGTGGCTAGCCCGATGGTCAACGCCTTTGCCGTCGGCAACCGCAGGCGTTCAGCCGTGGCCCTGACCACAGGGCTGCTCGAGACTCTGACCCCCCGTGAGCTGTTTGGCGTGCTGGCGCACGAGACCGCGCATATCGCCAATGGCGACCTGAGGGTGATGGGTCTAGCCGATAGCGTCAGCCGCATCACGGCGCTGTTCGCCCTCACCGGGCAATTGCTGCTGCTCGTCTCCCTGCCGGCATGGGTTTTGGCAGAGGTGCAGGTGGCGTGGTCTGCCCTCCTGCTGCTCACTTTTTCGCCGCATCTGGCCATGCTGGCGCAGCTCGGCCTATCGCGCGTGCGTGAATACGATGCCGATCGCAAAGCGGCGGAACTGACTGGTGACCCCGAAGGGCTCGCCCTTGCGCTGACCAAGATCGAGCGCGTCAGCCGCGGATTGCGCGCGTGGATGCTGCCCGGCTGGGGCAATCCAGAGCCCTCCTGGCTGCGCACCCATCCGGCAACCGAGGCCCGCATCGCCCGCCTCATGCAGATGGCTCAGGCTACCCAGCCCACGGTATGGCCTGTGCTCGACCTCGCGTGGCTGCCACCGTCCGGCGGGCGGAAGGCGCCGCGTTGGCATCCTAGCGGCCTGTGGCGCTGAGGTCGATAACCTGCCTGTGACGCTACCCCTCAGTCCAGCGCGACCTCAACTAGGCCATCGCGCAGCCGCACGGCATAGCTGCCGATGGGGCTTACAGCCGGGTCGTTGAGCGGCTGGCCGGTGGCCAGATCGAAATAGCTGCCATGCAGGGAACACTTGATCGTGCGGCCCTTGAGGCAGCCGAAGTAGAGCGAGTAATCCTCGTGGCTGCACAGCTCATCCACGCAATACCAGGCATCCTCTGTACGGCAGAGCAACAGCCTGCGGCCGTCCAGCATGACGCGCTTCATCTGCCCAGGCTTGAGCTCATCCTGCCGGGCGACGGTTACATAGGCGTGGGACATCACTTCACCCTCGCCAGGGCACGCCCGGAGTCGAGGACGGCGCGGGCTTGATCCGCTGCCTGCCGCAGGCTGCCGGCACGGCCGAGGTGATGCAGGATGAGCGCAGCACCGATGACCAGCGAATCATAGGTAGGCCCTTTCTCGCCCCCCAGTGCGGCCAGCCCCGCCTCGGCCGCGGCACGGGCGGTGGCGGCCACATCCACCATGATGGCCACCTCGTCGCCGGCGCGCTCGATCTTGGGCAGCCCCTCAGGCAAGGGGACGGCGCGCACGCTCTGTTCGATGCCCAAGGCCTGCGGGTCGATATCCGCCTCGACCTCCTCGCCGCGATCCTTGAACCAATAGTACTTGCCTGGCTGACGCAGGCTGGGGATAACGCCGCCCTCAACGCCGCGGATGATGAGCGCGGAATCGAAACCGGCGTGCCGGGCCAACATGGCGTACACCGGCGGGTAGGGCTTGTGCACATAGCCGGTGACGAAGTGCGTGCGCTTGCGGCCGGCGATGGGGCGCGCAGCCACCTCGACGGTGGTCATCGCCTGGCGCTTGATGATCTTGCCGCGTAGCGGCACCAGGTCATGCAGCTTGGGGCAGAACTTGGCTTGATCGATGTAGGCCCAGCCAAGTGCGGGATCGGATAGGCGACGCGCGGCCTCCTCGGGGGTGAGGTCGACGTTGGCACCGGCCGCCTGCAAGACATGACGCGCGGTGACCCCGTACTTGGGCCCGACCTTGTCCACGCCGTGGTTGACCGCCGGCACCCCCAGCTCGGCCAGCAGGACGGGCAGGAAAGGCGACGCCGGCAAACAGCGGTTGTAGCCGTCATAGGGATCGGCGATGTCGACCACGTCGTCGACGTCGGCAGTCACCCGGTGCGTAGCCTCGAGGATGGCATCCAGCACTCCCTTGTTCTCGTCGTCCGTCTCTCGCTTCATGCGCAGGGCGATGAAGAAGATGCCGCACTGCACGGGGTCGATCTGCCCGTCGAGGATGGCCTTCATGCCGAGATACGCCTCCTCGCGGGCGATGTCCTTCGATAGCTCTGGGCCGGTGGCGATGCGCTGGATGATGGAATGCATCAACTGCTTCGGGTCGCTGGTTCGGTACGCCGCGTACTCCATGGTGGCTCCTGGCACTGGATTAATCTTGACCGATTCGATCAACTTCTAGTGACTCAAGTCAAGCCCTTAGTTTACGGTACAGGGTGCGTTCGCTGATGCCCAGGAGCCTTGCCAGGCGTTTCTTGTCGCCATCGAGACGCTCGAGGGCCCAGCGCACATAGCGCCTTTCGGCCTCGCTCAAGGGAAGAATCTGCGCTTCGCTGCCCTCAGACGGCGCCTCGGTGTGCAGCGTCAGTTCCGGTGGCAGCACCTGCGGGTGTATGACCTCGCCATCCGTGAGCAGGGCTGCGCGCTCGAGGATGTTGCGCAGTTCGCGGATATTGCCTGGAAAGGCATAGCTCTGCAGCGCCGCCATGGCCGGCGGGCTCAGTCTGAGCTTGCGCCCGCCCGCGACGCGCTCGAGCAGTGCCTGCACGAGCAGTGGCAGATCGTCCCGCCGCTCACGCAGGGCAGGCAGGTGGATGGGGAAGACGGCGATGCGGTAGTAGAGGTCGCGACGGAAGGTCCCCGCCTCGACCATCGCCTTCAGGTCGCGGTGGGTCGCCGCCACGAGACGAAAATCGGCGGCCAGGGTCTCCACGCCCCCGACGCGGCGATAGGTCCGCGTCTCAAGCAAGCGCAAGAGTTTCACCTGCAGCGTCGGTGGGATGTCGCCCACCTCGTCCAGAAACAGCGTGCCACCGGCTGCTGCCTCCACCAGGCCGATCTTGCGTTGCGTCGCGCCGGTGAAGGCCCCCTTTTCATAGCCGAAGAGTTCCGACTCGAACAAGGTCTCGGTCAAGCCCGAGCAGTCCACCGCCACGAAGGGCCGCTCGCGGCGTGGACTCAGGCTGTGCAAGGCCTGGGCGGCGAGTTCCTTGCCGGTGCCCGACTCGCCCAGCAGCAATACCGGCGTCATTGCCGGCGCTGCCCGATTGATGAGCTCCAGCATGCGCATGAAAGGGGCCGAGCGGCCGACCATGCCCAAGGCACCTGGGCGCTCGCTTCTCTCCCCCAGCAAGGTCAGGGTCTCGAGTAAAAAACGGATGCGCCCCTCGGCATCGCGCAGCGGAATCAACTCCACGTCGACGTGCTCCTCGCCGCGCGGGGTGTGGTGCAGATGCAGCACGCGGCAGGGTTCGCCCGTCTTGAGCGCCGCCTGCCGCGGACAGGACTCGCCGCACTGGTCACAGGGACGGTCGAAGCGGTGGGAGACCTCGTAACAGGTCCGCCCCAACAGGCGGCTCGACGCCCCATCGACGTGGCCGAACGCCTGCCGGTAGGCCTTGTTGGCCGCGAGGATGCGGTATTCGGTGTCGGTGAGGATGCGCGGCTCTGGCAGGGCCTCCAGCAGGTCCAGCAGTTCACGGGGTACAGGCGTCATCGCTTAGACAAAAATGACATTGATTGTCAGAATTGACAAGATATTTCTGGCACATCGATGCGACGTTATGTCACATGCGACTTCAATTCGAATTCCTATATATTTGATTTATCGTCAATCGAAGACCATCACCGCGAGATGGCACGGTTTTTGATCTCCATTGCGACATGAACATGATGAAGCGCTTGCGCCAGTATCCCCTCTTGCGGGAGATCTTGATCATCTTGGCCGTGAAGTTCGCCCTGATCGTCGCCATCAAGCTGGCCTTCTTCAGCGACCCGGTGCGCCCCGGCAGCGAGGGCACCGCGCGCATGCTGCTGTCGGCCCCAGATTTCAACACCACCCCCGAATGGAGTAGTTCGCATGACTGAGACCCTGATCGACCTGTCGCGGCTGCAGTTTGCCGTCACAGCCATGTATCACTTCCTGTTCGTGCCCCTGACGCTGGGGCTGGCCTGGATCCTGGTGATCATGGAGACGACCTACGTGCTCACCGGCCGCACCATCTACAAGGACATGACCCAGTTCTGGGGCAAGCTGTTCGGCATCAACTTCGCCCTCGGCGTGACCACCGGCATCACCATGGAGTTCCAGTTCGGCACCAACTGGGCCTATTACTCGCACTACGTCGGCGACATCTTCGGCGCACCGCTGGCCATCGAGGGGCTGATGGCCTTCTTCTTGGAATCGACCTTCATCGGCCTGTTCTTCTTTGGCTGGGACCGCCTGTCCAAGGGCAAGCACCTGCTGGTGACCGTGCTGATGGCCGTCGGCTCCAACCTCTCGGCGCTGTGGATCTTGATCGCCAACGGCTGGATGCAGGACCCCGTGGGCGCCCAGTTCTCCTACACCACCATGCGCATGGAGCTGACGAGCTTCTGGGAGGTGATGTTCAACCCCACGGCCCAGGCCAAGTTCGTGCACACCGTCTCGGCCGGCTATGTCACCGCCTCCATCTTCGTGCTGGGCATCTCCGCCTGGTACCTGCTCAAGGGCCGAGACATCGAGTTCGCCAAACGCTCCTTCCGCATCGCCGCCGCCTTCGGCTTTGCCTCGGCGCTGTCGGTGATCGTGCTGGGCGATGAGTCGGGCTATGCCGTGACCGAGTCGCAGCAATCGAAGCTGGCGGCGATCGAGGCGATGTGGGAGACGGAACCCGCGCCGGCCGGCTTCAAGCTGCTCGCCTGGCCCAACGACGCGAAGGCGGCCAATGACTGGGAGATCGAGATCCCCTATGTGCTGGGCCTCATCGCCACCCGCAGCACGAGCGAGACCATCCCGGGCATCAAGGAGATCCGGGAAAAGAACCGCGCGCGCATCGCGTCCGGCATCCATGCCGTCAAGGCCCTAGAGCGCCTGCGGCGCGACCCGACGGATGCCGAGGCGAAGGCGATCTTCGAGGCGCACCAGGCCGATCTTGGCTATGGCCTGCTGCTCAAGAAGTACGTCGACGACGTCGCCCAGGCCACGCCGGAGCAG
The DNA here is from genome assembly GCA_041640815.1 of Thiobacillaceae bacterium. GTDB lineage: Bacteria > Pseudomonadota > Gammaproteobacteria > Burkholderiales > Thiobacillaceae > JANWZL01. Next base: position 2,811 of record JBEPZO010000043.1, on the reverse strand, counting down.
ATCGCCCTGGCGGCGCGCGACACCGTGCCGGCGGTGGCCCCCTTGTTCTGGAGCTTCCGCCTGATGGTCCTGCTGGGCTTCATGTTCCTTGCCCTGCTCACGGTGGCCTTCTGGTCCTCCCTCAAGGGCAACTTCGCCGACAAACCCTGGCTGTGGGCCCTATGGTCCATCCCGCTACCGTGGATCGCCGCCGAGGTGGGCTGGTTCGTCGCCGAGTACGGGCGGCAGCCTTGGAGCATCTTTGGCGTGCTGCCCACGCGGCTGTCGGTATCCACGCTGTCGGAGGCAAGCCTTTACGGCAGTCTGGCGGGCTTCGTCGGCTTCTACACCCTGCTGCTGGTGGTCGAGCTCTACCTGATGTTCAAGTTCGCCCGGCTGGGACCAAGCTCGCTCGGCACCGGCAAGTATCACTTCGAGCGCTCGGGCGGCGCCCTGCCTGCCGGCGCGCTCACGGACAAGGCTTGAGGAGAACGCGATGCTGGATTACGAAACCCTGAAGATCATCTGGTGGCTGCTCGTTGGCGTCCTGCTGCTGGGCTTCGCCATCATGGACGGCCATGACATGGGGGTAGGCACGCTGCTGCCCTTCGTCGGCAAGACCGACACCGAGCGCCGGGTGGTGATCAACACCGTGGGGCCGCACTGGGACGGCAACCAGGTCTGGTTCATCACCGGCGGCGGCGCCATCTTCGCCGCCTGGCCGCTGGTCTATGCCACCGCCTTCTCCGGCTTCTACTGGGCCATGCTGGCGGTGCTGTGGGCGCTGTTCTTCCGCCCGGTGGGCTTCGACTACCGCTCCAAGATCGCCCATCCGACCTGGCGGCGAACCTGGGACTGGGGGCTATTCGTGGGCGGGTTCGTACCGCCGGTGATCTTCGGCGTGGCTTTCGGCAACCTGTTGCAGGGGGTGCCCTTCCACTTCGACGACAACCTGGTGTCGCACTACACCGGCAGCTTCTGGCAGCTCCTCAATCCCTTCGCCCTGCTCGCCGGTGTGGTGAGCTCGGCCATGATCACCTTCCATGGCGCCAACTACCTCATGCACCGCACCGAGGGGGCGATCTTCGAACGCACGCGTAAGTGGGCGATGGTCTCCGGCTTGATCATGGTGGCGGCTTTCCTGCTCGCGGGGCTGTTCGTCGGCGAACTGCCCGGCTTCGTCATCACCTCGCCGGTTGACCCGGGTGCCCTACCCAACCCGCTGGCCAAGACGGTCACAGTGCAGACGGGGGCGTGGCTCAATAACTTCGCCGCCCACCCCCTGCTCTGGAGCGTGCCCGCCCTTGGGGTGCTGGGCGGTCTAGCTGGCGTGCTGCTGGCCATGCGGCGGCAGACGTTGGCCGCCTTCGTCGCCTCGTCCCTGGCCATGGCCGGTATCATCGGCACCGCCGGGGCGGCGATGTTCCCGTTCGTGATGCCGTCGTCGAGCGACCCGCGCTCCAGCCTCACCGTCTGGGACAGCGTCTCCAGCGAACTGACGCTGACGCTCATGTTCTGGGCGACATTGATCTTCATGCCGATCATCGTCTTCTACACCTCCTGGGCCTACAAGGTGATGGCGGGCAAGGTGACGGAGCGTTTCATCGAGGCCAACGACAAGGCGGCCTATTGAGTTACTGAGGGTTGGGAGATTTTGGGGTGGGGCGCCCCCCCTTTTTTTGCAAGGAGATTGGGATGTGGTATTTCGCTTGGATCCTCGGCGTGAGCCTGGCCGTGCTGCTGGCCGTGCTCAATGCCATGCTGTGTGAGGCCAGAGAGAGCGTGCTACGTTTTCCGGAAAATGACGCAAGGAAAAAAGGATGACGCAATGAAAAGGACACCCACACTTTCTGGGACATCCGACAGGGCTCTAGCGGAGGCGCTAGGCCATTGAGTGGCATGAGGATGCGGCCTGAAGTAGGCGTAGCGATGAAGTCGGCGCATACGTGTATATTTGGGCACAGAGATACAGAGTGTAATCGAGCTAACCCATGACCACCCCGACACGTGACCCTTCTGAGATGAGCTGGGAAGACATCCGGGCGCTGGTGGCCAGTCTAGCCTTGCAGAGCCAGGAGACCGACCGGCGTTTGCAGGAGACCGACCGTTTGATCCGCGAGCTACGCGAAAGCAACCGTGAAAGCAGCCGAGAATTCGACCGCCGCATGCAAGAGACCGAGCGTTTGATCCGCGAGCTACGCGAAAGCGGCCGGGAGACCGACCGGCGCATGCAGGAGACCGACCGGCGCATGCAGGAGACCGACCGGCGGCTACGTGAGCTTAGTCGCCAAATCGCTGGCTTAGGCGACAAGTTCGGCTACTTTGCCGAAGGCTTGGCGCTGCCTTCGCTTGAGCGCATCCTCGAGACGCGCTTTGGCATGGAGACGATCAATCCGCGCGTGCGGGTGCGCCGTAGCGGGCGCGAGCAGGAATACGACGTGCTGGCCTGGGCCAATGGTGAGGTCAACATGGCGGTGATCGTGGAGGTGAAAAGCCGGGTCAAGCGCGAGGCGATTGCGCAGCTGATTGAGCAGCTCAAGGCGCTGCCGCAGATGATACCGGAGCTAGCGGGCAAGGCGCGGGTGGGCATTCTGGCGGGGATTGACTGGGACCCTGGGGTGATGCAGGAAGCGCAGGCGGCGGGGCTATACACCGCCACCATCCACGACGAGGTGTTTGAACTGACCACCCCAGAGGGCTTCACACCGCGGCGGTGGTAAGGCAGCTAGCACCTCTTCTGCGAGGTGTAGGCAAAGGTGTACGCGGTGGTGGCTACCGCCGCCCACGTGCAAGATGGGTTGCAAGCCCATCGGCGCTTGCACGGGCAAGAGG
>JBEPZO010000042.1:0-14968 GCA_041640815.1 Thiobacillaceae bacterium | reverse complement strand
GACGGCCGCCTCGCAGTCGGCCAAGGCACCCAGGCCATAGACCGTCTCGGTGGGGAAGGCCACCACACCGCCAGCGCGCAGGCAGGCGGCGGCCTCATCAACGGCTGCCGGGGTCGCTGGGCGTAGGTGCCAGTCAGTAGTGGAGGCAAATGAGATCATCTTTCGTCAAGCCGGTCCAGCTTGTCGCCCTGCAATAACTCGGCTGAGCCTCCTCCGCGATAGGATCGCGGCATGGGTCACGCTGCGATCACAGCGAGTCGAGCTCGCCCACAACAATTTGTTCAGGCTACCGCGTGAGTATCGGTATGACATAAACTGGTGACACCAACCTGAAAAGGAGCGGCAGGCTCATGTCCTGCTAGGCCAACCCGCAGGCATAACGATGCATGTTACCTCACCGCCAATCCTTTAGTCCGCCATCTATCGCCAAAGGTCGCTATACTTCTTTTGCAGAGTCGGATGCAGAGGCAAGCGCATGATCATCCGCATCTATCGCGAGGAGCCCATCCTTCGCGAACCCCATTCTCTGCCCGCGAGCACCTATAACCTTGCTCGCCTGCTGCTGGCGAAGAGCCCTCAGGGCGTGGCCTTTGTGCCCATCAGGTCGATGCAAGTGCTTGCCATCCTCGACGCGGAAGAGTTCGTTTTCATCGATGGCCAGTACAAAAGCCTCGCCATGCTCAGCTGGCAGAAGTTCCGGCCACAGGCGCGTCAGCGCCTGAGCGAGCCAGTCCCTTATGAGCTCGTGTGCTACTCCCCGGATGCCCTGCAAGCGATGCAGCGCCTGCCGCAGGAGTTTCCCCTCGCCATGCAGGCCTTGCTGGCAAAGGGACGCAGCGAAGGACCGGCGCAGGTCCTGAAGTTTGACGCTCGGCGCCGAAGCGAGAACTAGACAGCAGCCAGCGCGCGGCGAGCGTCGATCGATGCGCGCCAGGCAGGTGCGTAGCGCGTGCGAGGTCTCTGTGCGCGAGGAAGACGCCTGGCCTATTCCTCGTCCACTGGCGCTTCCCATCCCATGCTGCGAGCGCGCTCGATGGCCCAGCCATATAAGGCCGCATGGCGAGCGCGTAGCGCTTCCGGCAGACGGCTGGGCAAGTTGCCGTACTTGTCCCACTCCTGTTCGATCCTTTCGAGCAATGCCTGCATACGGCTTAACTCCCAGCCGGTGCAGTCCTCACGCTCGGGGATGAGACCGAACAGCCAGCCATCCAGGACGATGCGCCCGAGGTCGGTCAGGCCGTGCCCATCATTGTGGAAGCCACAATAGCGCCATGATCCAGTCATGATCGGTCATCGTGTCAAACCGGCATACAGGCGGGGCAGTTTTTCCGGCAAGCGCTCCACGTGGTCGATGACGATATAGTGATTTTGACCGAAAATGCGGGAAACATAGGCATCTGCACGTGGATCGAGGCTGATGCAAAAGGTGACGATGCCGTGGCGGGCGGCCTCCTCGATCGCCTTTTTGGCGTCCCAGCGCAGGTATTGCGGGTCGCGCACGTCGATGTCGGCCGGCTCGCCATCGGTGATCACGACGAGCAATTTCTTCGCCGTACGCTGTTGGGCGAGGTGGAAGGCGGCATGGCGGATGGCCGCGCCCATGCGGGTGGAGAGTTTTCCGCTCATGCCAGCGAGCCGTGCCTGGGGCTTCGCCTCCCAACGTTCGTCGAAATCCTTGAAACGGTAATACTCGACCTCGTGGCGCCCATTGGAGCAAAAGCCATGGATGGCGAAGGCATCGCCCACCTTGTCGATGGCGTCGGCCAAAAGCACACAGGCCTCACGCGTGAGCTCCAGTACCGTTTGATCCTGGCCATGCACCGTCTCGTTGGTGGAGGCCGACAGATCGAGCAGCACGAGAATGGAGAAGTCCCGCGTCTTGCGCACGCTGCGCATCATGATGCGCGGATCGGGTGGTAAGCCGCGCCGGATGTCGGTAAAGCTGACGATCGCCGCATTGATGTCGATCTCGTCGCCATCCTCCAGTTTGCGGATGCGCTGCACGCCTTGCGGCTGCAAGGCGTCGAGCAAGAACTTCATGCGTTGGATGGCGCGCTTATGGCGCGCGACGATCGCCTCGATGAGCGCGAGCTCGCCGAGCTTGGCGCGTTTTTCCAGCACCGACACCCAGGCCGGGCGCTCGAGCTGAATCTGGTAGTCCCACTCCGGATAGTGAAAGGGCGGGCTGACGGGTTCTTTGCCCTCCAGCGAGTTGATGCTGACCCCTTCCTGATCGAGGAAAAATTCGGTGGGCAGCACCCAGATCTCCTGGGCGTCGTCGCCAGCGAATTCGACGTCGACCTCATTGACCATCTCCATCAGGCTGACGTATTTCCTGACCTGCCGCGGTGCGGCATACCCGGCCTGCGCCGCCTGTTCGGCATCGAAGCCTTTAAACGCCCAGAAGTAGCGGTTATCGTCGCGGTAGGGGGCAGTGGGCACATCGGTGCGGGGGTTGAAGGCGACTGGGCAATGCGACAGGAGGCGATGCGCGAGTTCGACGCCGATCTCCCAGGAGGTCTGGTTGCGCTCGAGCCGATCGTAGGCCGCAGCAAACAGCGCGCGCCCGTGCGCAATCCAGGCATCGGCATCGACGTAGGTCTCATCCAGCAAGGCACGCGCCAAGCGGTCGAGGTAGTGGCCAACGGTGGCGTTGAGCTCGGGTGTGGCGGTATGGAACTGGCTCCAGAGTCGTTTGAGGCCTGGGAAGCGGCGGATCGCCAGCGCCTCCACGCGGGCGTCTTCAATCACTGAAATGAGCGCCATCTGCAAGGGGGTGAGCGCCTCGGCGGAGATGGGTTCGCGCGTCTCGACCATGTGCGCGGCGCAGTGGGCGGCAGCGGCACGATACAGCACCAGCGCCGGCACCGCTGAGCCGCTCGGCGGCACGAAGTCGTCGAAGGCATCTGGCAGATGGATGAGATAGTCTTCGATGTAGGGTCGATAGCCCTGACGCGTCTCGTAGTCGCCGGAGGTGGGGCGCATGAAGAAGTCACGCCCCCACAGCGCGCGCAGATACATGTTGAGGCGGCGCTGTACATCGACGAACAAGGTACCCTTGCGCTCCTTTTGCAAAACGGCCAGCGATTCTTTGCTTTCGAGACCAAAGTAGCGCATCTGCTCCGCATAGTCGGTGCGATGCGCGTGCGCGCCCCACATCGCCCAGCGGCGCAGCCCGCCTAGCGTGAGGTGCTGGAGCAGCACCTCCAGCTTGTCGAGCATCGGCCGCACGCCGCGTGGCGCCTGGGCTACCAGGGTGTTGATGAACTGTAGGTACTTGCTGAACAGCTCGAGATCACCCAGACGGCTGGCGGCAGTAGAGGCGGTGGCCAGCAGACGCTCGATCACCGCCCCCGAGGTCTTGGAGGCGAGCGTCAGGGCGGCGGTGGCCAGCTCACTGACGGCATCCTCACCGATCTCCTTGGCCACCATCGGCGCCTCTTCGATCCAGGTCTGCACCAGCGATTCACCGCGTCCGAGGCGCTCGAGCGCCAGTGCGCCCTTGAGGTAATTGTCCAGGCCGCGTGGGCTGAAGACCTTGGTGGCCTCGTACCAGTTTGCCTCGAGCAGGGCTCGACTGTGCGCCGGCAGCGCTTGCAACTGCTCGGCATAGTCAGCGAGTTTGAAACTCATGGTGTCCTGTCTCCGCTGAGACCCTTAGCGTCAGACGCCAGCCAGGCGTGTGTGCCTGGCCTCTGGTCACGTCTGCCAAACGCACGCTCAGAAATAGGTGTTCACTGCCGCATCGAGGGCATCGCGCATGTCGGGGTCATCCGTGATCGGGCGCACCAGGGCGACACGACAGGCCGACAGCGGCGGCACCCCCTTGGCGATGAGGCTGCCGGCATAGATCAGCATGCGCGTCGACAAGCCCTCGTCCAGGCCATGACCCTTGAGATTGCGGCTGCGCTGGGCGATCGCGACCAGCTTTTCGGCGATGTCCGGGGCGACGCCTGCCTCATGCGCGACGATCTCGGCCTCGATGGCCGGTGCCGGATAACTGAAATCCAAGGCGCCAAAGCGTTGCTTGGTGGATTGCTTCAAATCCTTCATCAGGCTCTGGTAGCCAGGGTTGTAGCTGATGACGAGCTGGAAATCGGGGTGGGCGTGGATGAGCTCGCCTTTCTTCTCCAACGGCAGCACGCGTCGGTTGTCGGTGAGCGGATGGATCACCACCGTGGTGTCCTGGCGTGCCTCTACCACCTCGTCTAGATAGCAGATCGCCCCGTAACGGGCGGCAATGGCGAGCGGCCCGTCCTGCCACATGGTGCCAGAGGCGGAGAGCAAGAAGCGGCCAACCAGGTCGGAGGCCGTCATGTCCTCGTTGCAGGCCACCGTGATGAGCGGTTTGCCCAGCCGCCAGGCCATGTATTCGACGAAGCGGCTCTTGCCGCAGCCAGTTGGCCCTTTGAGCATCATGGGCATACGCACGGAATAAGCGGCTTCGAACAGCTCCACCTCGTCGGCGACGGGACGATAGTATGGCTCGCGTGTGATGCGATACGGCTCGATGATGTCGCTCATGCCAAACTCCTCGCAGAAATGCGTTCACTCACGAAGGGCAGGGGCGATGTGGCGACCTTGGCCTTGCTGCCCTTGGTCAATGAACGTAAAAAAACCCCGCCACGCTTAGCGGCTGCGGCGGGGTTTGCATCGTTGGCCGCCGCGCGGCTTTAAACCGGCTTGCCGCGGTAGATCACCATCTCGGCGCCTTTGGATTGGGCGTAGTTGTCGTAGCCCACCAGGCGCACGTGGTTGTTGGGATTGGCCTTGTGGCAGGCTTCGGCCTCGGCCAGGATCTTGTCGACATCGGTCTCGCCGAACATCGGCAGTTTCCACATGTACCAGTAATGGTCGAAGGCATACTCCGGCTCAGTGTGCTCAATGGCTGGGTTCCAGCCATTTTTGACGATGTACTCCACCTGTTTGCGGATCTGCGCCGCATCCATCGGCGGCAGGTAGGAGAAGGTGCCGAATTTGCGGCTCGCCGGATCGGACAGCCGGCTTTTGTAGTCCATCATTTCTGACATTGCGATTTCCTTTCCTGACAGTGAGAATGGGTGGGACGAGCACCGTGCCGAGCCGGCGGGCCGTCCCCGCAAGGCGTTACTTGTGGGCCACGTCCAGCTTGTCCACGGTATCGAACTCGAACTTGATCTCCTTCCAGGTCTCCATGGCGATCTTCAGTTCGGGCGAATGGCGCGCGGCCTCGGTGAGGATTTCCTTGCCCTCCTTCTCCAGCTCGCGTCCCTCGTTGCGCGCTTGCACGCAGGCCTCGAGCGCCACGCGGTTGGCCGCCGCACCGGCGGCGTTGCCCCACGGATGACCCAAGGTGCCACCACCAAACTGGAACACGGCATCATCCCCAAAAATGGACAGTAGCACAGGCATGTGCCAGACGTGGATACCGCCCGAGGCCACGGCAAAGGCGCCAGGCATGGAACCCCAGTCTTGGTCGAAGAAGATGCCGCGCGAGCGGTCTGCCTTGATGTATTTCTTGCGCAGTAGGTCGATCCAACCCAAGGTAGAGGCCCGGTCGCCCTCGAGCTTGCCGACCACCGTACCGGTGTGCAAGTGGTCACCGCCCATCAAGCGCAGCACCTTGGTCAATACGCGGAAGTGGATACCGTGGTGCGGGTTGCGGTCGATGACGGCATGCATGGCGCGGTGTACGTGCAGCAGCACGCCGTTTTCACGGCACCAATTAGCTAGCCCTGTGTGGGCGCAGAAGCCGCCGGTGATGTAGTCGTGCATGATGATGGGGGCACCGATCTCTTTGGCGTACTCGGCCCGCTTGTACATCTCCTCCGGCGTCGGGGCGGTGACATTGAGGTAGTGACCCTTGCGTTCGCCGGTTTCACGCTCCGCCTTGTGCACGGCCTCCATGACGAAGTCGAAGCGCTGCTTCCAGCGCATGAACGGCTGGCTGTTGACGTTTTCGTCATCCTTGGTGAAGTCCAGGCCGCCGCGTAGGCACTCATAGACGGCGCGGCCGTAGTTCTTGGCGGAAAGCCCAAGCTTCGGTTTGATGGTGCAGCCCAAAAGCGGTCGGCCATACTTGTTGAGGATGTCGCGCTCCACCTGGATGCCATGCGGCGGGCCGCCGCAGGTCTTGACATAGGCGATGGGGAAGCGCACGTCTTCCAGGCGCAGGGCGCGGATGGCCTTGAAGCCGAACACATTGCCCACCAGCGAGGTGAAGACGTTGACCACCGAGCCTTCCTCGAACAGATCGATCGGGTAGGCGACGTAGGCATAGAAGCAGGTATCGTCTCCAGGCACGTCCTCGATGCGATAGGCGCGGCCCTTGTAGTAATCCAGATCGGTCAGCAGGTCGGTCCACACCGTGGTCCAGGTGCCGGTAGAGGACTCTGCGGCCACGGCGGCGGCGGCCTCCTCACGATCCACACCGGGCTGGGGGGTGATCTTGAACACCGCGAGAATGTCGGTGTCCTTCACCTCGTAGTCCGGCTCCCAGTAAGTGCTGCGGTATTCCTTGACGCCAGCGTTGTATGTTTTCACTGCCATGGGTCACTCCTTCATGAGCATGGTGGTTGATCGCCTCGACGGATGGCTCGATTTCGAGGTGAACGAATGATGCGTGAACCGATTCATTTATAACAGTCACGATTTTCTATCGTTACGATAGAATAAAATCTATCCTTCTTGTCCGACGAGCATCAGATTCCCCCATCGCATCCGTCGCCTATGCGTCATGCCACGCTGCGCCAATTGGAGATCTTCGAGGCGATCGCCCGCCTGGGTAGTTTCACGCGGGCGGCAGAGGAGCTGCACCTGACCCAGCCCACCGTCTCCATGCAGATGAAAAAGCTTGCCGACGCTGTGAACGCCCCCTTGTGCGAGCAGGTCGGCAAGAAGATCTATCTCACCGACACCGGCCGCGCGCTTGCCCAGGCAGCGCGCGAGGTCTTCGCCATCCTGGACCGTTTCGAGATGACGGTGGCCGAGCACCAAGGGCTCAAGAAAGGCCGCCTGCGGCTGATGGTCATCACCACCGCCTCCTACTTCGCGCCGCGGCTGTTGGGGGAATTCGCGCGTCTGTATCCGGGGATCGAGGTGGCGCTGTCGGTCACCAACCGCGAGCGGGTTTTGGCCAGCATCGCCGAGAACCTGGAAGACCTCTATTTTCTCGGTCAACCGCCCGAAGGCCTCGACGTGGTGGCGCAACCCTTCATGGAAAACCCCTTGGTGGTGGTGGCGCCGCCCGACCACCCCTTGGCGCGGGAACGATGCATCCCGCTCAAGCGTCTGGCAGGGGAGCCGTGGCTCATGCGCGAACCCGGCTCGGGCACGCGCAAGGCGCTGGAACGCAAATTCGCCGAGCATGGCCTCAAACCGGCCATTCGCATGGAGCTCGGCGCCAACGAGGCGATCAAGCAGGCGATTCTCGCCGGCCTGGGCATCTCGGTGCTGTCGCGCCACTCGCTCGCCCTACATGCACCAGATCAGTTCGCGATCCTCGATGTCGAGGGCTTCCCCATCCGCCGTCAGTGGTATGCGGTCTACCCCGCCGGCCGGCATTTGTCGCCGGTCACCCGTACCTTCCTCGACTTTCTGCTCAGCTACGGCAAGACCTTTGACGCCGCGGCCGTGCCTGCACCGGCCCAAGGCCGTAGGCGGACGGCATGACGCCAGGCCTGATCGAGGCCACCGTTGCCGCCTTGCAGGCGCTTTTGCCCTGTGCGCAGCCGGCCGATGTTGTACTGTCGGGCTTCTTCCGCACGCGGCCCAAGTTGGGCCTCAAGGAGCGTGCCTTCATCGCCGAGGCCTGCTATGGCGTGCTGCGCCGCCGGCTGAGCCTGGAGCGCCTGGCGGGCGGCTCAAGCCCGCGTTCGCTCCTGCTCGCCTGGCTCGCCCGTTATGGCGGGCACAACCTGCGCGAATTCGAGCCCTTCACCAGCGCGGAGGAACGCGCCTGGCTGATCGAGGTCAAGGCCGCCGCCCTGGCCGACTTGACGCCTGCGGCGCGCCTGGAGTTGCCGGCTTGGCTTTACGAGCGCCTAAAGGCGGTATACGGCGAGCGGCTACCCGCACTTGCCGACGCCCTGCATCGCCCCGCCCCTCTCGATTTGCGCGTCAATACCCTGCGCGCTAGCCGAGACGAGGTGCGAGCGCGGCTCATCGCCGATGGGCTCGCGGCTGAGCCGACCCCCTGGTCGCCTTGGGGCCTGCGCCTGAAGGGCAAGCCGGCGCTCAACCGCCACCCCCTTTATCTCGACGGCAGCATCGAGGTGCAGGATGAGGGCAGCCAGCTCCTCGCGCTCCTGACTGAGGCCAGACGCGGCGAGATGGTGTGCGATTTCTGCGCCGGTGCCGGCGGCAAGACCTTGGCCCTAGGGGCGATGATGAAGAACACCGGCCGGCTTTACGCCTTCGATGTCTGCGCGCAGCGCTTGGCCAAACTGAAGCCGCGGCTGGCGCGCTCTGGGCTATCGAACGTGCAGCCGCAGCGCATCGCCGATGAACGCGACTCACGCCTGAAGCGGCTGCACGGCAAGTTCGACCGCGTGCTGGTGGACGCCCCCTGCTCGGGTCTGGGCACCCTGCGCCGCAACCCCGACCTCAAGTGGCGCCAGACGCCGCAGACGGTGGCCGAGCTCACGGCCAAGCAGGCCAGCATCCTGCGCGCTGCGGCCGCTCTGGTGAAGCCAGGCGGGCGGCTGGTGTATGCCACCTGCAGCCTGTTGCCCGAGGAGAACGAGGAGATCGTGGCGGCCTTCCTGCGCGCGCGGCCCGACTTTCGCCTCGTACCCGTGGGCCCCATCCTGGCGGCGCAGCGCAGCGCGTTGCATATGGACGAGGCGCTGCGCCTCGATCCGCACCATCATGGCACCGACGGCTTCTATGCCGCCGTGTTGGAGCGCTGCTGAGCAGGCGCGGCAGGGCGGCACGGCGAACGGTTAGAATCAAACCCCCCTTGTCTTCACCGACTGCTGACGTGTCTGCCCCGCCGGCCCTAGATCTCGATCGCCACACGCCGATGATGCAGCAGTACCTGCGCATCAAGGCGGACTATCCCGACATGCTGCTGTTCTACCGCATGGGGGACTTTTACGAGCTGTTCTACGACGATGCCGAGCGGGCGGCCGCCTTGCTCGACATCACCTTGACCACGCGCGGCAGCTCCGCTGGCGCGCCGATTCCCATGGCCGGCGTGCCCTGCCATGCCGTCGAGCAGTACCTAGCCAAGTTGGTCAAACTGGGTGAGTCGGTGGCGATCTGCGAGCAGATCGGCGATCCAAGGCAAGCCAAAGGGCCTGTGGAGCGCAAGGTGGTGCGCATCGTCACGCCGGGCACGCTCACCGAAGAGGCGCTGCTGGAAGACAAGCGCGATGCGGTGCTGCTCGCACTGGCGCCGGGCAAACAGGATGTGGCGTTGGCCTGGCTCACGCTGGCCAGCGGCGACTTCCGCGCAGCCGTCGTCCCCCTTGATCGCCTGGCGGCCGAATTGGCGCGGCTAGCCCCGGCCGAGATCCTGTTGCCCGAGGACTGGCAGCCGCCGGCGCTTGCTGGCAGCAAGGCGGCACTCACCCGCCGGCCGGCGTGGCAGTTCGACCCCGAGCGTGGCCGTCGGCTGCTCAATGAGCACTTCGGCACACGCGACCTGGCCGCCTTCGGCATCGAGGCGCTGCCGGCGGTGCAGGCCGCAGCTGGGCTGTTGCTCGACTATGCCCGCTACACGCAACAGGCGGTGCTAGCCCATGTCACTGGGCTTACTCTGCAGCGCGATGACGAATACGTCGGGCTCGATGCCGCCGCCCGCCGCACCCTGGAATTGACCGAGACCCTGCGCGGCGAGCCGGCGCCAACCCTCTTTTCCGAACTCGACCGCGCTGTCACGGCCATGGGCAGCCGCCTTCTGCGGCGCTGGCTGCATCACCCCTTGCGCGATCGCGCGCGGCTGCGCCGCCGGCTCGCCCTGATCGGCGCCTTCCTCGCCGATGCCCCCTGCCGCCAAGGCGTGCGCGAGTTGCTCAAGGGCATGGCGGACCTCGAGCGCATCAGCGCCCGGATCGCCCTGAGAAGCGCCCGCCCGCGCGACCTCGCAGGGCTACGCGACGGTCTGGCGCGGCTGCCGCGCCTCACCGAGCGGCTCATCGCCGCCGGTGAGCCGCTCGCCGACCTGGCCGCAGCCCTCACCCCCCCGGCGGGGGTCGCCGAACACTTGCAGCGCGCCCTGCTGCCCGAACCGGCGGCGCAGCTACGCGACGGCGGCGTGATCAACGACGGCTATGACGCCGAGCTCGATGCCCTGCGTCGGCTGCAGTCGAACTGCGGCGAATTCCTCCTGGCCATGGAGGCGCGCGAGCGCGAGCGCACCGGCATTGCCAACCTGCGCGTCGAATACAACAAGGTCAGCGGCTTCTACATCGAGGTCACGCGCGCGCAGGCCGAGCGTGTGCCGCCCGATTACCACCGCCGGCAGACGCTCAAGAACGTGGAGCGTTACCTCACCCCGGAACTCAAACAGTTCGAAAGCGACTACCTGTCAGCCGCCGAACGCGCCTTGGCGCGCGAAAAAGAGCTGTATGAGGCGCTGCTGGCGGCGCTCGCCCCGCATATAGCGCAGTTCAAGGCCCTGGCCGAGGCGCTGGCCGAGCTCGACGTGCTCGCCGGCCAGGCCGAACTGGCCAAAGAACGGAACTATGTCGCCCCCGAGTATAGCGATGAGTGGGGCATCGTCATCCGCGGCGGCCGTCACCCCGTGGTGGAGACGCGCGTGGAGACCTTCATCGCCAACGATGTCGCGCTCACGCCTGGCCGGCGCATGCTGGTCGTCACCGGCCCCAACATGGGCGGCAAATCCACCTACATGCGCGCCACCGCGCTCATCGTGCTCATGGCCTGCTGTGGGCTGTATGTGCCGGCAGAAGCGGCGGTCATCGGCCCCATCGACCAGATCTTCACCCGCATCGGTTCCTCCGACGACTTGGCCGGCGGCCGCTCCACCTTCATGGTGGAGATGACCGAGACGGCCAACATTCTCCATCATGCCACCGAGCACAGCCTGGTCCTGCTCGATGAGATCGGGCGCGGCACCTCGACCTTCGACGGCATCTCCATCGCCTGGGCGACCGCCCGCTACCTGGCGGAGCGCATCCGCTGCCCGACCCTGTTCGCCACCCACTACTTTGAACTGACGCAGCTGGCGCAGGAATACAAGACCATCGCCAACGTCCACCTGGACGCGGTGGAGGCCGGCGGTAAACTCACCTTCCTGCATAGCGTGCAGGAGGGCCCCGCCAGCCAGAGTTATGGCCTGCAGGTGGCGCGGCTCGCTGGGGTGCCGGCAGCGGTGATCCAGGCCGCGCGGCGCAAGCTCATGGACCTGGAGAATCGCGAGGTGGCCCGTTTCGGCCAAGGGGACTTGTTCGTCACCCTAGCCGCCGCCCCCGCCACCGAGGACCACCCCGTGCTTGCCCGGCTCGCGGCGATCGAACCCGATGCCTTGAGCCCGCGCGCCGCGCTCGACCTGCTCTATGAACTCAAAACGTTACTCGAACGCCATTGACGATGAAGGCCTTGCATCTTGACGCGAGCGAACTCGCCTTGAATTTCGAGCAGCGCCTGGCGCTCGCCAACGCCATCGCCAAGCAGTTGCTGGGCGAGGCCATGCTGCTATCGTTCTTCGACCGCGACCGCAACCTGGAGTCCCCCGCCGGCGTGTCCGAGTGCCACAGCGGCTGCGCCACCCCGGGCTGGCAAGACTATGCCGAAAACCGCGGCGGCACGCTGATGGTGAACTTCGAGCATGGCCGCCAGGTGTTCTGTTACCGACCGTTGTGATGCCCGCCCCAGCCTGGAACGAATACCTGGCGCAGCTCAATCGCCTGCCCGGCGGCACCGCGGCCGCCTTGACGGACTTCCTCAGCCCTTGGCTCGCTCCCCCCTTGCCCGCGGCGACCGATCCCTGCTGGCGGCTGCGGCAGGGCGGGCAGCTGTGCCTCGAGGCGCTGCCCGATGCCCTGCGGCTGGTGTATCACACCGGCACCGGACGGGTCGAGATCGCGCGCTTTGGCTCGGAGCTTGCGCGCGTGGCGACGGCCGGTCAGATCTCACCGCTGGTGCTGGCCTTGCTGGCCATCGCCAGCGGTGACGTCGACGATGCCCGGCGGCTCAAGCAGCGGCTACCCGGCCTGGATGCCGCCGCCAAGGACCTCATGCTGATGACCCTCTGCCGCCTCTGTGGCTGAGGCGCACTTGCTGCCGAGACGGGTGGCGGCGAAGGTGGCAGCTGAGGTCGGGCCGGTTACGGCGTGCGGCGACGGCACGCCCCCCTACATCCTGTTTGGCGCCTGCGACCGCCACAACCTCGGTGACCTGCTCTTTCCCCACATCTTCGCCGCCCTGCTCGCGCCCCGGCCGGTGGTGGTGGCAGGGCTCGCCGAGCGCGACCTCACCGCCTTCGGCGGCCACCGGGTGCGGGCCCTGGCGCGTTTGGCCGTTGAGTGGGGCGAACAGCCTGCCCACCTGCTGCATGTCGGCGGCGAGCTCCTCACCTGCAGCCTTTATGAGGCAGCGGTGATGACCCTGCCGGCGGCAGCGGCGCGCGCCGCCATCGCCCGTTACGACCGCGATGCCGCCGCCCGCCAGGCGTGGGCCGAGGCGCAGCTTGGCTTGCCGCAGCAGGTGGCCTATCTTGCCCCTAAGTCTCTATTCCGGCGACCAGGCCGCTTCCTGCATTGCGCCCTCGGCGGGGTGGATCTCCCCCATCTGCCGGCAGCGATGCGCGCCGAGGTCGCCGCCCGCCTAAACGCGTCCGACGCGCTCACGGTACGCGATCACTTCACCCAGGCTGCCCTCGCCGACATGGGGATAGACGCCGGCCTCACACCCGACCCCGCGGAGCTCATCGCCACCCTGTTCGGCGAGCGCATTGCCCGTCACGCCGCGGCGGGCGAGCCGGCCCGCCTGCGCGCGCGCTTCGCGCAGGGCTATGCGGCAGTGCAATTCGCTGCCGAATTCGGCGACGAGTCCACGCTGCAGGCCCTGGCGGCAGAGCTGGAGCGCATTGCCGCCGCCAGCGGGCTTGCGCTCGTGCTCTTCCGCGCCGGCGCCGCGCCCTGGCACGACGCGCGTGAGGCCTATGTGTGTTTGCGCTCCCGGCTGCGCTGCAAGCAGGTGGCGCTATTCAACTCCCTGAACATTTGGGACATCTGCGCCCTGCTCGCCGGTGCTCGGCTCTACCTCGGCAGCAGCTTGCACGCCCGCATCATCGCCGCCGCCCATGGCGTCCCAGCGGTCAGCCTCTGCTCTCCCCCTGCAGCCGGCCGCATCGGCAAGGTCGCGGCCTATCTCGCGACCTGGCATCGGCACGCCAGCTGCGGCGTCGTCCCCGTCGAGCAGGTGGCCGCCGCGGCAGCCGACGCCCTCACGCAGCCTGCTGCGTGCCGGTCGAGCGCTATGGCGTTACGGGAAGCGATGAAGTTGGTGCAGGTCTAGCGCGCTCACCTGCCGCCCGCCTAGCTTGCGCAGCGTCTAAAGCGCCACCATGCCCAGGCGACCGCCAAGCCGAGCGGCGGGCGTCGGCGGTCAGGGCGGGCCCTTCAACCACACATCCCCACGGCGCCGCAGGCGGTGCAAAAATCGCAACCGTCCCGGCGGATGACGGTGTCATTGCCGCATTCCCGACAGCGCATGCCTTTGATGGCCGGCAGGGCAGTCGGCCGGTCGGCGCTGGGTTGCTGCAGGATGCCCATCTGCTGGATGGGATGACCCTCCTCGGTGAGGATGCCCAGCATGGCGTAGCGGTGGATGATGAGGCGCGCCACATAGGCCACGGTCGATGGCCAGGTACGGCTGCGTTCGCTGCCGGGCTCCTTGGCCATGAAGTCGCCGAGCGGCTCGGGATAGTCGATGAGCTTGCGCAGCTTCATGCCGATCCAGGCCGGATCGATCACGCGCATATCCAGCGACAACAGCTTGCACAGGCCATCGAGCGCCCGCGGGTATTCGCCGGCGAGCCAGACCGAATACGGACGGGTGTGGCCATCGGGCATGCGGATCTCTTTCAGCCCCAACACGAAGTCGTCGCCGCTGGCCGGGTTGAGGACATCGACCGTCCAGGAGAGCGTGCCGTCGGTGCCGGTCTTGGGCTCCTTGAGGCTGAACAGGGCATCCAGCACCGGTGTCGGGCCCTCCACGTCCAGGGCGTGTAGCTGCTCCAGCCGCCAGCGGATCAGCTGTGCCACGCCGGCGACGATGCTGGGCACGGGCTTGAGCTCGCCGTTGGGCGGGAAGGGGATGGAGCAGGCATCGTCGCCGCGCGTCTTGGCCAGGGTGTCCAGCTTGAGCTTGAGCCAACCGCGGTCGTTGGCGCGCATGTCCATGGACAGGCTCTTGGCGAGCGCCCCCAGGCCGCGTGGCTGCTCGGCGCCGTTGACCCAGACCTCGAAGGGAAAGGCGCGCCCCTCTTCGGTTTCGACATGGCCGACGAACAGGGCAAAGCTGCCGTGCGGGTACTCGACCATGTAGCTCCAGGCCGGATTGCCGCTCGGTAGCCGCGGCCGGCTCGGCCACTTGAGGCTCTCCAGCACGGGGGCGGGCAGGTGCTTGATCTCGATGCGACGGTTGACGTCAGCGGTGTCGAAATCCTGCGGCGCGACCTTCTGTGGCTCCACCGTCAGCACCGCCCCGAGCACGGCGTTGGGTCGGTAGGTGGCCAGGCCCTTGAGCCCCGCCTTCCAGGCGGCGAAATAGAGGTCCTGGAAATCGCTGTAAGGGTAGTCGGCCGGCACGTTGACCGTCTTGGAGATGCTGGAGTCGATGTATGGGGCTACCGCGGCCACCATCTCCATGTGTGCGCGCGCCGAGATCTCTAAGGCGGTGACGAAGCTCGGCGGCAGAGGGGCGTCTTCCCCCTCCTGTTCCCGGAACAGGCGCCAGGCGTGATCCGCCACCAGGTATTCCTTGAAGCTGCCGTCGGCCTGGCGCTTCTTGCGCGTAT
>JBEPZO010000041.1:0-15414 GCA_041640815.1 Thiobacillaceae bacterium | reverse complement strand
CCACCCCCATGCTTCATACCTTGGCCAGCTCCGCCCGCATGGCGGCGATGACGCTATCGTAGCGGTGCGGGTCGGTGTCCTTGGCGGCACCGAAGATGGCGGAGCCGGCGACGAAGGTGTCGACGCCGGCGCGGGCCACCTCGGCGATGTTGGCGGGGCCGACGCCGCCGTCGATCTCAAGGCTCACATCCAGGCCCCGCTCGTCGATCATCCGGCGCACGCGGCGCGCCTTCTCCAACACGTAGGGGATGAATTTCTGGCCGCCGAAGCCTGGGTTGACGCTCATCAGCAGCACCATGTCGATCTTTTCCAACACCCACTCCAGGTAGTCGATGGGGGTGGCGGGATTCAACACCAAGCCCGGCTTGCAGCCAGAATCCCGAATCAGGCCGATGGTGCGGTCGATGTGCTCGCTCGCCTCGGGGTGGAAGGTGATATAGGTGGCCCCTGCCTTGGCGAAATCGGGCACGATGCGATCCACCGGCTTGACCATCAGATGCACGTCGATGGGGGCGGTGACGCCATGCTTGCGCAAGGCCTCGCACACCAGTGGGCCCACGGTCAGGTTGGGCACGTAATGGTTGTCCATCACGTCGAAGTGGATGATGTCGGCCCCCGCGGCGAGCACGTTGTCCACCTCCTCGCCCAGCTTGGCAAAGTTGGCGGACAGGATGGAGGGGGCGATGCGGTATTGCGGCATGGTTGGTCCCTCGACTGGCAAAGGTTCAATTTTAACGAGCCAAGCGTGGACTGGACAGAGTGCCAGAAATCATGTGCAATCGTCACGGAATCGACCCTATCGCGCCCGCATCCAGCCCAGAAATGTCAGCACGCGACAAGTACCGCATCAGCGTGACGCCCAGAGCCACTTTTGTACCCGAACAGTCCGACGAGGCGGCGGGCCGTTACGTCTTCAGCTATACCATCACCATCACCAACACCGGCGAGGTCGCGGCCCAGCTCATCTCGCGCCACTGGATCATCACCGACGCCAATCGTGCCATCCAAGAGGTCAGGGGCCTAGGAGTGGTCGGCGAGCAACCGCTGCTCAAGCCCGGTGACAGCTTCGAATACACGAGCGGTACGGTCATCGCCACACCGGTGGGCACCATGCGCGGGACCTACCAGATGGTGGCAGAGGACGGCCACCAATTCGATGCCGAGATCCCCGAATTCATCCTGTCCATGCCGCGCGTTCTGCATTGAGGTGAGCGCCAAGGCGTCCTGTATAGGGCCAGGCCGCCGAGCAGCACTCTTGGCGACAGCCGCGACCGGCGCTGTGAGCGGCGACTGCCCTCGCCGAGCGGAAACCAGCGTCGCCGAAGCAAGCGCCAAGCGCCTAGGCCGGGGGCGGTCAGCGCCGCTTTAGCGTGCATCGGCTGGCTCGCCGTACAGGCGCCCGCGCCGGATGAGCAGCTTTTCGATCTCGACGGCGATGAAGACGACACTGGACATGGCGAGACAGAACAAGAGCTCGCCGAAGGTCAGGGGCTGGGTCTTGAACAGTTCGTTGCAGACGGGCACATACAGCAACGTCATCTGTAGAGCGAAGGTCAGCAGCACGGCGGCAAGCATGGTCGGGTTCGACATCAGCCCCTGACGATAGAGCGATTGGCGCTCCGAGCGCACCGCCAGGGCATGCCCCAGCTGCGACAGGGTTAGCACGGTGAACACCATGCTCTGCCAGTTGGCGCTGCCCATGCTGATCGCCCAAGCCTGGGTGAAGATCGACACCCCACCCATGAGCAACCCGACCCAGACGATGTGCTGCCACATGCCGTGTGCAAAGATGCTCTCCCGTGGGTGCCGCGGCGGGCGCTGCATGATGCGCCGCTCGGCTGGCTCGATGGCCAGCGCAAGGCCCGGCAGCCCATCGGTGACCAGGTTGATCCAAAGGATGTGGATCGGCAGCAACGGCAGCGGCAGGCCCAAGAAGGGGGCGAGGAACAGGGTCCAGATCTCCCCCGAGTTGCTGGTCATGGTGTATTTGACGAACTTGCGGATGTTGTCGTAGATGCGCCGCCCCTCTTTGACCGCCCTGACGATGGTGGCGAAGTTGTCGTCGAGCAGTATGAGGCTCGCTGCCTCGCGCGCCACATCGGTGCCCTGCCGGCCCATGGCCACGCCGATGTCGGCGCGTTTCAGCGCCGGGGCGTCATTGACGCCATCGCCGGTCATGGCGACGAACTCCCCTTTGCGTTGCAAGGCCTCGACGATGCGGATCTTCTGCGTCGGGTCGACGCGCGCATAGACGCGTATGCGCTGCACGTGCGCGCTGAGCTCCTCGTCGGATAGCCGTGCCAGTTCATCGCCGGTGAGCACGATGCCACCGGGCTCCAGGATCCTCAATTCCCGCGCGATCGCCGCCGCGGTGGCCGGATGATCGCCGGTGATCATCACCGGCGTGATGCCGGCGGCCCGGCACTCTTCCACGGCACGCTTGGCCTCTGGGCGCGGCGGGTCCTGCAGGCCAGCCAGGCCGAGCAGGGTGAGGCCATCCTCCAGGTCGTCCGCCTCGGCGCGCTTGGGCAGCGCCGTAAGCCGGCGCCAGGCATAGGCCATCACCCTGAGGCCAGCCGCGGCCATGGCCTCGATCTCCTTGTGCGCGGCGGCGGGCACGTGGCGGCAGCGGGGCAGCACGGCCTCGGGCGCACCCTTGACCAGCACCAGCAGCGTCTCATGCCCTGGCGCAGCTTCACTCCCGGCAGTGGTCGGTGCGAGCGAATACAGGCCATGCACGGTGCTCATGCGTTTGCGCACGGCATCGAAAGGCAGTTCAGTCACGCGTGGGTACTCCGCCTCCACACGGCGCTTGTCGTAACCGGCCTCAGCGGCGGCCTGAGCGAGGGCGACCTCGGTCGGGTCCCCCTGCGGCAGGCCCCGCTCGCTCAAGGTGCAATCGTTGTTGAGCGCCAGCGCGCGCCAGAACGAGGCCTCATCCAGCCCAGCCGGCCACCAGACACGCGCCACCTTCATGCGGTTCTGGGTCAGCGTGCCGGTCTTGTCCGAGCAGATATAGGTCACCGAACCCAGGGTCTCCACCGCCGGCAGGCGGCGGATCAGGGCGTGGTGCTTGACCATGCGGCGCGCGCCCATGGCCAGGGCGATGGTCACCACCGCTGGCAAGGCCTCGGGGATGGCCGCCACCGCCAGGCTCACGGCGGTGAGGAACATCAGCGTCGTGTCCTCGCCGCGGATGACGCCAGCGACGAAGACGATGGCGCAGATCGCCAACACCGCCCACGCCAGGCGTTGGCTGAAATGGGCCAACCGTTTCTGCAGCGGGGTCTGGCCGTCGCCTTGATCGGCCAACAGGCCGGCGATGCGGCCCAATTCGGTGTCGGCCCCCGTGCCCACCACCACACCTCGGCCGCGGCCATGGACGACTAGCGTACCCCGATAGGCCATGTTCCGACGCTCCGCCAGCAGCGTCTGGGGCGGTAGGATGGCTTCCGCACTTTTGTCCACCGCCTGCGACTCCCCGGTCAGCGCCGCCTCGTCCATGCGCAGGCCGACGCTCTCGATCAGGCGCAGGTCCGCCGGCACCAGATTGCCTGCCTCTAACGACACCACATCGCCGGGCACGAGGTTGGCTGCATCGGCTTGGCGCCAGTGACCATCGCGCAGCACCATCGCTTGCGGTGCCGCCAGGCGGCGCAGCGCGGCTTGCGCGCGGTCGGCGCGATATTCCTGGATGAAGCCGATCACGGCGTTGAGCAGGACCAGACCCAGGATCACGACGCTGTCGGTGAGGTCATCAAGCAGCCCGGCAATGACCGCGGCGATGATCAGGATGAGGATCAGGAGGTCCCTGAACTGGTCGAGGAAGATGGCAAACGGCCCTCGCCGGCGACCTTCTGGCAGGGTATTGGCACCGTACTTGAGCAGCCGCTCGCCTGCCTCGCTCTCACTCAAGCCATGCTCGGGATGAACCTGCCAATACTCCGCGACCTGTGTGCCCGAAGCCTGATGCCAATGTCGCGACTCAATGGCCATAGCGATAGATGGCGTAACCGTTGAGGAAATAAACGCTGAGCAAGAACAGGCTGGTCCAACCCACCGAGCGTAACACGCGCCCGCTAGCGCGGCAGAACAGGCCGACGATGGCGATGCCGCTCATGACCATGGCGGACAAGGCGGAGACGGCGTGCGCCGGATCGACCGCACTGAGCAGGGGGCCGGGCAGATAGGCGAGGTCGTCGATGGCGAGGATGGCAGTGTTGTAGAGATTGCTGCCAAACAAGTTGCCCAAGGCCATGTCCAAGGCGCCGATGCGCATGGCGGCGATCGATACCACGGCCTCGGGCAAATAGGTGACGGCCGCCACGAATAGCGTGCCGACGAAGCTCTGACCCCAGCCGTTGTGGACGGCCAGCGCCTTGGCCACGAAAGGCAGCCAGATGCCGGCCATGACCACCGACGCCACGGCGATGAGGGCGAGGCAGACGGCGAATTCGAACCAGAGCAGCATGTTTCAGTAGAGCGCACTGACGAAGGCGAAATAGGTCAGGAGGGTGAGCACGTCCTGGATCACCGTCGCCAGGGGGCCGCTGCCGAAGGCGGGGTCACGCTTCAGGCGCGACAGCCACCACGGCAAAAGGAGACCAACGCTGGTGGCAAGGCCACCAGCCACCACCAGGGCGCCGCTTACCGCCAGGGCGAGCCTAAGGTCCTTGAAGACGAACCACACCGCCGGAAAGGTGAGCCCTCCCAGCACCACGCCGATGATCAGGCCGGTGCGCAGCTCGCCGCCGAGGAGACGGCCGATGCCGATGTGGGCCAAGGACAGGCCACGCACGACCACTGCCTCGGTTTGGGTGCCGATGGCGTCGGCCAAATAGACCAGGCCGGGCACGAAGAAGGCTAGCGCAAGCTGGGTATTGAGCGCCGCCTCGAAACGGCTCATGACATAAGTGGCCAAGGCGCTACCGAGCAGCCCCAGGATCAGCCACGGCAACCGGTCGCGTGCCCGGCGCGCGGGCGGAGCGTCCAGTGCCCGCCGGGCAATGCCGGTCTCACGGCGAATCCCGGCCAGACGGTGGATGTCTTCCACGTGCTCGTGGCGAAGAATGGCGAGTAGCGCCCTTGCCGGCACCACCCCCAGCAGCCGCCGGCCAGCATCCACCACTGGCACGCTGTTGAGGCCGTAATGCAAGGCGATCGAGGCCACCTTCTCCTGATCCTCGTGCGCCTGCACCGCCGGCGGTGAGCGGCGCATGACCGCCTCGACGACGCTGTCCGCCGGCAGCCGAAATAGCTCGGCAAAACTGAGTACCCCCAGCAGTCGCCCGTCATCATCGACCACGCAGACGAGCTCGGTGTCCTCCAGCTCGTGCTCGGTGAGGCGCGCGCGCACCTCACCGACCAGGGCATCGGGCCGCGCCCGCGCCACCGCTGCCGTCAAGTGCTGGGCGGCGGTCTCAGGGCGATGGCGCTTCATGTCGCCTCCCCATGCGCCAGTTCGGCAAGCAGTCGGCGCACCGGTGTAGGCAGCGCAGCCTCTAAGGCATCGTCGGGCGTGAGCCAAAGCCCGCCGCAGGCTTGCGCAGCCTGGCAGCTAGGGGTGACTGTCAGCAACCAGGGCTTGATCCGCAATCGGAAATGGGTGAACGTGTGCTGCATGATCGGCAATGGCTTGGCAAGCGTGACCTGGCAGCCGAGGCGTTCGGCCACCCTGACGGGGTCCTCTGCGGCGTCGCATTCCGGCAGGCTCCATAGGCCACCCCACACGCCTGCCGGTGGGCGTTTCTGCAGTAGGACCTCGCCGCCATGGCGCAGGATCAACATCGCCGTCGTGCGCACCGGCAAGTCCTGGCGCGGTCGCGGGTAGGGCAGCTCGGCCTGTCGGCCCTGGCGAGCGGCCAGGCAGTCCTCGGCGAAGGGGCAATCGGCGCAGCGTGGACGCTTGCGCGTACAGAGCGTGGCCCCCAAGTCCATGAGCCCCTGGGTATAGGTCGCGACGTCGCGCTCCGGCAACAAGGACTCCGCGAGCTGCCACAACGCCGCCTCCACCTCACGCGCCCCCGGCCAGCCCTCGATCGCGAACAGGCGGCACAGGACTCGCTTGACGTTACCGTCCAGGATGGCGCGCCGCTCGCCATAGGCCAAGGCCGCAATGGCGGCTGCGGTGGAGCGCCCCACCCCTGGCAGCCGCCGAATGTCGTCATAGCGTCTGGGGAAGGCCCCTGCATGCCGCTCCATGATCTGGCGGGCGGCGGCATGCAGGTTGCGGGCCCGCGCGTAATAGCCCAGACCACTCCAAAGCGCCATGACCTCGTCCAGCCGCGCCTGCGCCAGCGCCTTTAGCTCGGGGAAGCGCCGCATGAAGCGCAGATAATACGGGATGACGGTATCCACCTGGGTCTGCTGCAGCATGATCTCCGATACCCAGATGGCATAGGCGTCGGTAGTTCGCTGCCAGGGCAAGTCGTGACGGCCGTGCCGGCGCTGCCAAGCGATCAGGCGTTGGGCGAAGTCGTGCATGGGCAGGGTGCGTCGACGGGCAAGGGTGTGCAACAATGCGGCTGTGGCGCAGCTTACCATCAATGACCACTCGCGCGATGCCGCCGGCATGACCTATGTCTACGCGGTCTTGTCCCGACGCAGCCAAGGCATCTCGCTGGGGGTGAACCTGAACCCCAACAACGCCTGCAACTGGCGCTGTATCTACTGCCAGGTCCCCAATCTGCAGCGCGGCGGCCCCCCGCCCATAGACCTTGGGCTGCTGGAAAGGGAGCTGCGGCAGATGCTCAACGACATCCAGCACGATGACTGGCTGTCCAGACATGCGCCTGCCGGCATGCGCCGGCTCAACAACGTGGCGCTGTCTGGCAATGGGGAGCCGACCACGGCAGCCGAGTTCCCCACCGTGGTCGACTTGATCGGCCGCGTGCTCAACGACTTCGACCTGCGCGGCCGGATCAAGGTGGTACTCATCACCAACGGCAGCCAACTCGACAAGGCCAAAGTCAAAGCGGGCATTACTGCCCTGGCGGCCATGGCCGGCGAGGTGTGGTTCAAGCTCGACCGCGCTACCGCGGCGGGGCTCAGGACGATCAACGGTACCCGCATCGATCCCGAGCGGCATTACCGACGCTTGCAGACCTGCGCCCAATTGTGTCCGACCTGGGTGCAGACCTGCGTCTTCGCCCTCGACGGCCAGCCGCCTGAGGCGTCGGAGGTCAAGGCCTATCTCGAGCTGCTAGCCAGGGCCCGGGCCGAGGCCGTGCCGCTCAAAGGGGTGCTGCTCTACGGCCTGGCCCGACCTTCCATGCAGCCCGAGGCTCCCCGACTCAGCCGCCTGGCGGAGGCGTGGTTGCAGGAGCTCGCACGGCGCATCGAGGCGATCGGCCTGCCGGTTTGCACATATGCCTGAAACAGCATACACCGCGCCAGTACTGAAAGACCTACCATGATAACCGGCTCGCGCCTGTTTCCCTCATTTGATGCTCGAGCTAGCCAAAGGGAACGCACAATGGCCTAAGCACCCACGCCATCTACCCTCTTCGGCTTCAACTCAGTTGTCTTTAACCACCCACGACGTCACGCTGTAAGGGATTTTTCTCATGCGCTTCGCTAGCGGGCCCTAAAAGGAAGTCTAGGCATGTCACAAAGCTTCAACGCATGGTAGGTTTCCAATGCTTTGTTTCATTGCTACCATTGGCTTCTCCGCTCACGGGAGCGCAAATGATACAAATCTACACAACATTCAAAACAGCAAAGCGCCGTTCGCGCTGGCTGCCCTGGATCGCTGTCCTACCCCTGTTCGGAGTTGTGGCCGCCTTCGGTATCGCCCCCGACACCGTGCCGAATGCGGTCGCCACGCAGACCGTGGTGCAGTCCCTCGAATTACCCTCTGCGGCCACGACCGACGTTGCCGCTGCCGACAGCTTCGATTTCTGGAGCGAGGAGCGCATCCAGCGCGGCGACACCCTCGCCTCCCTGCTCGACCGGCTGGGCGTCGGCGACGAAGACAAGGGGCGCGTCATCGCCCATAGCCGCCAAATCCCCGCCCTACAGCGGCTCACGCCTGGGCGCAGCGTGCTCGCCCGCGTGACGGCAACGGGCAAACTGCTGTTGCTGCGCTATCTCGCCACCGACGAGCGGCTGGTGACCCTCAACCGGGTGCAGGAAGACTTCGTCGCCGAAGAGGCCGCCGTACGGCTCAGCGCCACGCCCATCATGCGCTCAGGCGAGATTCAGTCCTCGCTGTTCGGAGCCACGGACGCGGCCGATATCCCGGACTCGATCGCCTCTCAGATGGCGGAGGTCTTTTCCGGTGACATCGACTTTCACCGCGACCTGCGCCGGGGCGACCGTTTCTCGGTAGTGTATGAGGCCTTTTATCACGACGGCAAGCTGATCAAGACCGGCCGCCTGCTGGCAGCGGAATTCGTCAATCAAGGCAAGCGCTATCGCGCCGTGTATTTCAAGGACAGCCAGGGCCGTGAAGGCTATTTCACGCCGCAGGGCCAGAGCATGAAGCGCGCCTTCCTCAAGTCGCCCCTGCCCTTTTCGCGTATCTCCTCCGGCTTTTCCAGCGCCCGCTACCACCCGGTGCTGAAAGAATGGCGCGCCCATCGCGGCATCGACTACGCCGCGCCCACCGGCACCCCGGTGCGAGCCGTCGCCGATGGTGTCGTGTCTTTCGCTGGTTGGCAGGGTGGCTATGGCAACATCGTCATCCTCAATCACCAGAAGCCCTATAGCACGGCCTATGGCCACCTGTCGCGCTTCGCCACCGGCATACGGCCAGGCAAGCGGGTGAACCAGGGTGACATCATCGGCTATGTCGGGGCCACAGGTCTCGCCACCGGGCCGCACCTGCACTACGAGTTCCGCGTCGCCGGGGTGCAAAAAGACCCAATGACCCTCAAATTACCAATTGCTTTCTCACTTGAGGGACGTGAACGCTTGCGCTTTTTTGCCGATAGCCGCCATTGGCTCAGACGCCTAGAGTTGCTGGAGGGGACAAACCTCGCTGCCTTCGAGTAGGGGTATTGCGAACCGATACTGGCTTCAGCGAGCAGGAAAATCCTCCCTGCTGCCGAAAGGCTCTCCTACCAGCAGCGCAGATGTCCTGATAACCGCCGTCAAGGAGATCTCGTAACTGCTACTAACCCGCGCACATTTCTTGGCATTCGCTAGCTAGCAAGCTTATGCACTTTAAATCGCAAGTGATAGTCACACCGTTTCTACAGTGCCTGCAAATCTAACAACATCTGGCGGGTGTAAAGCGGCTTGTCACCCAGATAATGGCTGATGAGGGCGCGCATGAGCTGTTTGCTTTCTGCCAGGGTGCGCGCGTCGCTGTAGTCCCCCGCCGCCATGTCTAGCAGGGCCTTGCCCGAGCAGGTGATCTCGGTCTGGACGTCCTTGACCACGCCCCGGCCAAAGGCATAGCCATAGCGTTCGTCCGGAAGCACTGCCTCCCCCTCGACGGTGCGATCCAAGGTCTGGGCATAGCCTAGCGCCGACAGCAGGTCGAGTTCGAAACGGCGCAACACTGGCTGTGGATCCGCGGCGCACGCTAGCCGCGCAAGCGTCTGTTCGTAGCTGCGGTAGAGGGCCTGCTGCGGGTCATCGGGGGGCACCAGCTTGAGGATCAGCTCGTTGACGTAGAAGCCGCACATCAGGGCCCGACCAGCGAGCTGCAATGCCCCTCCCTGCCACTCGGCGGCATGCAGGGTCTTCAAGGCGCCTTTGCCGTACCATGATAGCCCCAGGGGCTGAAAGGCCAGCAGACGGGTCTTGAGCGCGGCATGGGGCCGGCGTGCCCCGCGCGCCACCAGCGCGACGCGGCCATGGCCGCTGGTGAAGGCCTCGACGATCAGGCTGGTCTCTTTCCAGGGATGCGTGTGCAGGATGTAGGCCGGTTCGTTGTCGACGTGCTGGCTCATCGTTCGGTCCGGCTCGCGCAGCGACGGCAGTGGGCTGGGCCGGCAGGCGTAAGCTCAGGTATCGAAGCCGATGGATTTGAGCAATGCGGCATTGTCGGCCCAGCCCTGCTTGACCTTGACCCAGCATTGCAAAAAGACCTTGGCGCCGAACAGACGTTCCATGTCTTGCCGTGCCTCGGTGGCGATACGCTTCATGTGCGCGCCGCCGCGACCGAGGAGGATGGGGCGATGCGACTCGCGATCGACCCAGATGATGACCTCGATGCGTCTTAGGCCGTTGGCTTCCTCGCTGAAATGCTCCACGCTGACGTTGACGCCATAGGGGACCTCATCGCCGGTGAGGCGAAAGATCTTCTCGCGCACGATCTCGGCGGCGAGGAAGCGCTCGCTGCGGTCTGTGAGGGCATCCGCCTCGAACAGGGGGGGTGATAGCGGCAGATACGGCTTCAGGATGGCCAGCAGCCGCACGGCATCCTTCGCTTGCAAAGCCGACAGCGGCACGAGCTCGGCGAAGGGGTGACGCTCGGCCATCGCCTTTAGCCAAGGCAACAGGCTGGCCTTGTCGCGCACCTTGTCCACCTTGTTGGCGACCAACACCACCGGCTTGTCCGCCGGTAGCAGCGCCCGCACGCGCTCGTCAGCCTCGCTGAAGTGCCCCGCCTCGACCACCAGCAAGATCACGTCCACCTCAGCCAAGACCGCCCGCACGGTGCGGTTCATGGCCTGATTTAGGGCGTTGCGATAGCGGGTCTGGAAGCCCGGTGTATCGACGAAGACATACTGGGCGTCGGCGACGGTGCGCACCCCATGGATGCGGTGGCGGGTGGTCTGCGGTTTGGCCGAGACGATGCTCACCTTTGCCCCCACCAGGGCGTTGACCAAGGTGGATTTGCCGACATTGGGCCGCCCGACCACCGCGATGTAGCCACAGCGAAAGCCCTCGCCAGCGGCGGCTGGCGCCGCGTCCATGCGCATCTGATCGCGTTCCTCACCGCGCATGGGTCAGCCTCGCCAGCGCTTCTTGCGCCGCCTGTTGTTCGGCCATCTTGCGGCTTTTCCCCCGACCGCGGGTGGTCAAATCGAGGGCGGCGATGTGACACTCCACCTCGAAGGTCTGGGCATGCGCCTGTCCGGTCACGCCGAGCAGGCGATAGTCAGGCAAGGCGTAACGCCGTGACTGCAGCCACTCCTGCAGCGCGGTCTTCGCATCCTTGCCCTGCAGGCTGGGGTCGATGGCGGCGATCTTGGCCTCGAACAGGCCGGCGATCATGCCGTGGGCAGCAGTGAAACCGCCATCCAGAAAGGCGGCGCCGAACAAGGCCTCCAGCGCGTCGGCGAGGATGGAGGGGCGTTGCCGGCCGCCGCTTTTCACCTCTCCTTCCCCTAGGCGCAGATACTCGCCGAGCTCGAGCTTGCAGGCCACTTCGTGCAGGGACTGCTGATTGACCAGGTTGGCGCGCAGGCGCGACAGGCGCCCCTCGGGCAGTTGCGGGAAGCGCGCGTAGAGCAGGTGGCCCACGACGCAGTTCAGCACGCCGTCACCCAGGAACTCGAGGCGCTCGTTGTGCTGAGCGGAATAGCTGCGATGGGTCAGGGCCTGCTGCAGCAGCTCCGCCTGCTTGAAGCGATACCCCAGCTTCGCCTCCAGCGCTGCCCAGCGTTCGTCCATCAGGGTTTGGCCGCCGCAGTGCTATCGGCCTCGAAATCGAGGCATAGGTTGACCGGGCCGATGAATCGCCGGCGCACGGTCCAGCTCGCCTTGAGCACCACGCCGTCCTTGGACTTCTCCATCTCCAGATCCTTGTGGCCGACGTCGGTGATGTCGCTGACGTAGAGGCGCTTTTCGAAGGCCTCGCGGTACGCCGCCAGGCTAGCGCCGGCGAGCTCCGGATCCTGGGCCATGTCCGCCAACGCCTTCTTTACCGCCCAATAGTCCAGGTAGGCGGGCAGCAGGCGCGCCGCGGTGTAGACGGCAAAACCGAGCAGCAGGGCGAAGAACAACACGCCGATTAGGGTAACACCGCGTTGATAGTGGCGCATTAGCTTCTCCGTCAGCGTATGGATTGGCCGATCCGACTCAGGTCACCGAAATTCATCCAGATCAAGAAGGCGCGACCGACGATGTGGTCGTCGGGCACGAAGCCCCAATAGCGCGAATCATTGCTCGCATCGCGGTTGTCGCCGAGCATGAAGTAGTGGCCTGGCGGGACCTTGCAGCGGAAGCCCCGCTCATTGTAGACGCAGTTTTCGCGGTAGGGGAAAGCCCCCTCGACCTGATAGAGAAAGACCGGCGGCTGATCGGGGATCACCATGGCGATGTGCTCGCGTCCATCGATTTTCTCGCGATAGGTCTGGGCCTGCACGTAATTGAGGCCGCCGGCCACGTATTCGTAGTGGCCGAGCGGCTCCATGGCCACCGGTGTGCCGTTGATGATCAGGCGCTTGTCGAGATACTCGACGACATCGCCCGGCAGCCCAATGACGCGCTTGATGTAGTCCAGGGAGCTATCCTTGGGATAGCGAAAGACCATCACGTCGCCGCGCTGGGGCTCGCCGATCGCCACGATCTTTTTGTTGAGGATGGGCAGCCTGATGCCGTAGTCGAACTTGTTGACCAGGATGAAGTCGCCGATCTCCAAGGTCGGCAGCATCGAACCGGAGGGGATCTTGAACGGCTCGACCAGAAAGGAACGCAGCAGGAAGACGATGAGGATGACCGGAAAGAAGCTGCGCGCATAATCCACCACGACCGGCTCCGGCCCCCCCTGCGGGCGGCGCTTTCTGAGCAGCAGGCGATCGATGAGCCAGATGACGCCGGTCAGCACCAGCAGCAGGAAGAGAAACAGGGCGAAGCTCATCGCGCTTTGATAGACGAGCACCAGCCCCACGGCGATGAGGCCCCAGAACAGGTACTTCATCACCTGCATCACTTGTCTCCCACCTGCAAGATGGCCAGGAAGGCCTCTTGGGGGATCTCGACGTTGCCGACCTGCTTCATGCGTTTTTTGCCTTCCTTTTGTTTCTCCAGCAGTTTGCGTTTGCGCGTCACATCGCCGCCATAGCACTTGGCGAGTACGTTCTTCCTCAGGGCCTTTACCGTCTCGCGCGCGATGATATGGCTGCCGATGGCCGCCTGCACCGCCACGTCGAACATCTGGCGCGGGATCAGCTCGCGCATCTTGGCCACCAGTTCGCGCCCCCGTTGTTGGGCCGTGGAACGGTGCACGATGAGCGACAGGGCATCGACCCGCTCGCCGTTGACCAGCACGTCGAGCTTGACCAGGTCGTCAGCGCGGAATTCCTTGAACTCGTAATCGAGCGAGGCATAGCCGCGCGAGGTGGACTTGAGTTTGTCGAAAAAGTCCATCACCACCTCGTTCAAGGGCAGATCGTACTTGAGCATGACCTGGCGGCCCATGTATTTCATGTCGAGCTGGGTGCCGCGTCGCTGATTGCAGAGGGTCATGACATTGCCCAGATACGCCTCCGGCACCAGGATGGTGGCAGTGATGATGGGCTCGCGGATCTCGGCGATCTTGCCCGCATCCGGTAGCTTGGACGGGTTCTCCAGCAACAGGGTGGTGCCATCGCGCAGGACCACCTCATACTCCACGGTCGGCGCGGTGGTGATCAGGTTCTGGCCGTACTCGCGCTCCAGCCGCTCCTGCACGATGTCCATGTGCAGCAGGCCCAGGAAGCCGCAGCGGAAACCGAAGCCCAGGGCCTGCGAGGTCTCCGGCTCGAAGTGCAGGCTGGCATCGTTGAGCTGCAGCTTGGTCAGGGCATCCCGCAGGCTATCGTACTCGTGCGCATCCACCGGGTAGAGCCCGGCGAAGACCTGCGGCTTGATCTCCTTGAAGCCCGGCAAGGGAGTTGCAGCCGGCCGGCTGGCCAGGGTGATGGTATCGCCGACCTTGGCGTGCTTGAGTTCCTTGATGCCGGCGACGACGAAGCCGACCTGGCCAGCCGCAAGCTCCTGCCGTTGCACCGACTTCGGGGTGAACACCCCTACCTGCTCGCACAGATATTCGGCACCGGTGGCCATCAGCCTGATCCTGTCCTTGGGGCGGAGTACCCCATCCACCACGCGCACCAGCATCACCACGCCGACATAGTTGTCGAACCAGGAGTCGGTGATCAGGGCCTTGAGCGGCGCCTGCGGGTCGCCCTTGGGCGGCGGGATGCGCTTGACCACCGCCTCCAGCACCTCGTCGATGCCCTCGCCGGTCTTGGCCGAGCAGCGCACGGCATCCTCGGCGGGGATGCCGATGATGTCCTCGATCTCGTGGATTACGCGCTGCGGGTCGGCGGCAGGCAGGTCGATCTTGTTCAGCACCGGCACCACCTCCACCCCCAGCTCGATGGCGGTATAACAGTTGGCCACGGTCTGCGCCTCCACGCCTTGGGAAGCGTCCACCACCAGGAGCGCCCCTTCACAGGCGGCAAGCGAGCGTGAGACCTCGTATGAAAAGTCCACATGTCCCGGCGTGTCGATGAGGTTGAGCAGGTATTCCTGGCCGTCGCGCGCGCGGTAGGTCAGGGCGGCGGTTTGGGCCTTGATGGTGATGCCGCGCTCGCGCTCCAGATCCATGGAGTCGAGCACCTGTTCCTCCATCTCCCGCTCGCTGAGGCCGCCGCAGCGTTGGATGAGGCGGTCGGCAAGCGTCGACTTGCCGTGGTCGATGTGGGCGATGATGGAGAAGTTGCGAATGTGGCGCATCAAAAACGGCGAAGGCGCCGCGGGCGCCTCGACGGTTGCAAAACTTGAAAATTTTACCCTTCCCGCAAGGGATGGGCCACTGGCGCGCAAAAACACGCCGGGTGATGGGGCGTGCCCGGCATCCCCCGCCTGGCTGGGAGATGCCTGCCGCCCCTCAGCGCGCGCTCAATCGAGCCGCAAGGGGATGTAGATGGAGCTCTCCCCGCGCTTGACCAGCACGGCCACGCTCTTGCGTTTGCTCTCCTCGATCAGGCGGTTGAGCTCCTCGGCGCTGGTCACCTCGCGGTTATTCACTGCCAGGATCACGTCCCCAGGCCGCAGCCCCGCGCGGGCCGCCGCGCCGCTGACGTCCTCGATCAGCACGCCGGACTCGATCTTGAGCTGACGGCGCTGCTCGGCAGTCAGTTCGCTCACCACCAGACCAGCCCGGTTGACCTTGCGCTCCGGCGTGACGGCAGCCACGGTCTTGTCATCAGGCATCTCGCCGACGACCACCGTCACCTCGCGCGTCGCCCCCTTGCGCCACAGGGTCAAGGTGGCCTTGGTGCCTGGGCGGGTCGCACCGACCATGCGCGGCAGGTCGATGGAGCGCTCCACCTTGCGCCCATTGAACTTGAGGATGATGTCCGACACCTGCACGCCGGCCTTGTCGGCGGGCCCGCCGGCCTCCACCTCGGCCACCAAGGCGCCCTCCGGCTTGGCAAGACCGAAGGACTCGGCGAGGTCCGCGGTCACCTCCTGGATCAACACGCCGATGCGGCCGCGGCTGACCTTGCCACTGCGCTTGAGCTGCTC
>JBEPZO010000040.1:0-15960 GCA_041640815.1 Thiobacillaceae bacterium | reverse complement strand
AAGGCGGTGACGAAGCTCGGCGGCAGAGGGGCGTCTTCCCCCTCCTGTTCCCGGAACAGGCGCCAGGCGTGATCCGCCACCAGGTATTCCTTGAAGCTGCCGTCGGCCTGGCGCTTCTTGCGCGTATAGAACCAAGAGAACGGCGGCTCGATGCCGTTCGAGGCGTTGTCCGCAAAGGCAAGCGAGATGGTGCCGGTGGGGGCGATGGACAACAGATGCGAGTTGCGGATGCCGTGCCGGCGGATCTCGGCCTTGATCTCAGGGGGCAGGCGGGAAGCGAAGTTGCCGCCGGAAAGATAGAGATCGGCGTTGAACAAGGGAAAGGCGCCGCGCTCCTTGGCCAATTCCACCGACGCCATATAGGCGGTATCGCGCATGAATTGGGCCACCTGGCTGGCGAAGGCGCGCGCCTCGAGCGTGTCGTATCGCAGCCCCAGCATCACCAAGGCGTCCCCCAGGCCGGTGAAGCCCAGCCCGATGCGGCGCTTCGAGTGCGCCTCCTGGCGCTGTTTGTCGAGCGGCCAGGCGGTGAGATCGAGGACGTTGTCGAGCATGCGCACGGCAACCGGGATCACCTTGGCCAGGGCAGCGAAATCGAACTGCACCTGCGGCGTGAAAGGCGCGCGCACGAAGCGCGTCAGGTCGACTGAGCCCAGGCAGCAGCAGCCGTAGGGCGGCAGGGGCTGCTCGGCGCACGGGTTGGTCGCTTCGATCGTCTCGCAGTAATAGAGGTTGTTGTCGCGGTTGATGCGGTCCAGGAACAGCACGCCCGGTTCGGCGTGGTCGTAGGTGGAGCGCATGATCTGCTCCCACAGGGCGCGCGCCCGTACCTTGCGGTAGACCCACAGGCCATCCGCCCGCTGGTAGGCGCCCGCCGCCAGCTGCTCCTCGCTCGGCTGTGCCTTGTGCGTGAGCTCGACCTCGCCATCGGACTCCACCGCCTGCATGAAGGCGTCGGTCACTCCCACGGAGAGGTTGAAGTTCTTGAACTCGCCGTGGTCCTTGGCATGGATGAATTCCTCGATGTCCGGGTGGTCGCAGCGCAGCACGCCCATCTGCGCCCCGCGGCGGCTGCCGGCCGACTCTACCGTCTCGCAGGAGCAGTCGAACACGCGCATGTAGGAGACCGGACCGCTCGCCTTGGAGCGGGTGCCCTTGACCAGGGCCCCCTTCGGCCGGATGCTGGAGAAGTCATAGCCGACGCCGCCGCCGCGGCGCATGGTCTCGGCCGCCTCCTCCAAAGCGACGTAGATGCCTGGCTTGCCGTCGACCTCGCCGGAGATGGCATCGCCTACCGGTTGCACGAAGCAGTTGATCAAGGTGGCCGCCAAATCGGTGCCCGCAGCGGAGTTGATCCGGCCCGCCGGGATGAAACCGGCCTCCATCGCCTCAAAGAAGCGGCTCTCCCAACGGGCGCGCTGCCGCCGCTCCTCCACCATGGCCAGCGCCCGTGCCACGCGCCGGCGCACGTCGAACACGGTCCGCTCCTCGCCTTTGGCGTATTTCTCGAGCAATACGTCGATCGAGATGTCTTGAGCGGCGAGTTCGGGAAACAGCATCTCCTGCATGGTGGGCTCCTCACATGAGGCTCGAGGCAGCGGGCATGACCTCGGCTAAGTCCAAAACCCTAGTCAGTCAAGTGCCGCCACCTTGCAACGCTACATCTAGTTGCCGAACTAAATGATAACCATACATCTAGTTGGCGGCGTCGGCTAGCCCACTGGGCTAGGGGTAACGGCACATCAATCGATCAGGGCGATGACCGGGGCATGGTCAGAGGGGCGCTCGAGCCGCCGCGGCGCGGTGTCGATGAAGCAGCCGCTACAGCGAGCGGCCAGGGCGGGCGACAGCAGGATGTGATCGATCCTGAGACCCATGTTGCGGCGGAACGCCGCCTGGCGATAGTCCCACCAGGTGAAACTGCCGGCGGGCTGCTCGAATAGCCGGAAGGCATCCTTGAAGCCGAGGTCGAGCAGGGCGCGAAAGCGGGCGCGTTCCGCCTCCGACACCAGCACCTGTCCCGCCCAGGCGGCGGGGTCGTGCACGTCGCGATCCTCGGGCGCGATATTGTAGTCGCCAACGACGGCCATGCGGGGGTAATGTTCCAGCTCGCGCGCAAGCCAAGCGATCAAGGCATCGAGCCAGCCGAGCTTGTAGGCAT
Organism: Thiobacillaceae bacterium; assembly: GCA_041640815.1. Classification (GTDB taxonomy): domain Bacteria; phylum Pseudomonadota; class Gammaproteobacteria; order Burkholderiales; family Thiobacillaceae; genus JANWZL01. The sequence continues at coordinate 13,799 of JBEPZO010000040.1, read as the reverse complement.
ACTTGTCCGAACCCACGCTCTGGCCGTTTGGCACATAGAGGCAGACGATGCGCGTGTCGCCGACGGTGGCGGCGAGCAACCGCTTCTGCGCATCGTCGAAACCGGGGATGGCGGCAAGCGCATCTGTTGCCGCCTGCTTGCTGAGCAAGGCTACACCGTTGTAGGTCTTCTGCCCGGCGTACAGGGCGCGATAACCCATCGCCTCGATCTCGGCCACGGGGAAGTTGGCGTCCTCGGTTTTGGTCTCCTGCAGCGCGAGCACGTCCGGTTGCTGGGCCGACAGCCAGTCCTTGAGCTGGGACAGGCGCACCTTCAGGGAGTTGACGTTCCAGGTGGCGAGTTTCATGCCGGCAAACCGGTAACGGCTTCGCTTGGCGAACGGGGCTCGCTGGCCTCGGCCGGCGCGGCGCCGCGCCGGCCACGGTGCGACGATGCGCCCGAGTAGATTATTTCTTCTTTTTCGCCTGGTTGGCGGCGGCGCTCAAGGCGCTGCCTGGGCGGAAGCGCACCACCTTCTTGGCCGGGATCTTTATCTCCTTGCCGGTTTGCGGGTTGCGACCGGTGCGGGCCTTGCGCTCCTGCACGCTGAAAGTGCCGAAGCCGACGAACTGCACGCTTTCGCCCTTGGACAGGGCATCGGTGATCGAAACGATAGCTGCATCGATGATGGTACTGACGGTAGCTTTGGAGGCGTTGGTTTTGGTAGCAACAGCGGCGATGAGTTCGGATTTGTTCATGATGCTCGGTCCTCCTGAGGGTGATGGCTAAGGTACTGGTGCCCAGGCCAGCACGGCCGTCTGGTCGAGCCAGCAACCGCACTGTAAAAGCCGTTGCACGGTTTTGCAATGCCTCGCGTGCCTTGAGGGGCAACCTTGGCTACACGGCGAAGATCTGGCTTGCTCATCGCCTTCCCCATTGGCGATAATCGCGTATTCAATGCAGCCCGGGTGGCGGAATTGGTAGACGCACGGGACTCAAAATCCCGCGCTGGCGACAGCGTGCCGGTTCGACTCCGGCCCCGGGCACCAGAGCAAGGGGGTATGGCGTGCGCGCACCCTCATCCGCGCAGATAGTCCAGACCACGCGGTAGCCAACGGGCGAGGTGCCGGTCGACGGCATCGGGATGCCGGTCCAGAAGCCAGGCAGCCGCTTGACGCGCGGCCTCCAGCAAGTCTAGGTCGCGCTCGGGGTCGGCGAAACGCAGCCAGGGTTGCCCTGACTGCCGCGCACCCATGAACTCGCCTGGCCCTCTGAGCAGTAGGTCGGCGCGGGCAATGGCGAAGCCATCGTGATGCTGGCGCAGGATACGCAGCCGCTGCTGGGCGAGGGCAGACAACGGCCCGGCGTAGAGCAGGATGCAGGCCGACTCGCGTGTGCCTCGGCCAACGCGGCCGCGCAGCTGATGCAACTGCGCCAGCCCCATGCGTTCGGCATGTTCGATCACCATCAACCCGGCATTGGGCACGTCGACGCCGACCTCGATCACCGTGGTGGCGACGAGCAGGTGTATCGCCCCGGCCTTGAATCCCTCCATCACGGCCGCTTTCTCCGCCGCCTTCATGCGCCCATGCACCAGGCCGACGCGTAGCTCGGGCAGCGCGGCCGCGAGCTCGGCGTGGGCATCCATGGCGGCCTTGAGCTGCAGCTTATCCGACCCCTCCACCAGCGGGCAGACCCAGTAGGCCTGGGCCCCTGCCAGGCAATAGTCGCGCAGGCGCGCGATGACCTCCGGCCGCCGGCGCATCTCGATCAGCCGAGTGGTGACGGGCAGACGGCCGGGCGGCAGTTCATCCAGCGTCGAGACATCGAGGTCGGCGTAGTAACTCATGGCGAGGCTGCGCGGAATGGGCGTGGCCGACATCATGAGCAGGTGCGGCGTCAGCGCATCGCCCGTCGGCGAACTGCCCTTGGCACGCAGGGTGAGGCGTTGCTCGACCCCGAAGCGGTGTTGCTCATCGATGATGGCGAGCCCCAGGCGAGCAAAGGCAACGCTGTCCTGGATGAGGGCGTGGGTGCCGACGGCGATCTGGACCTCGCCCGAGGCGAGGCTGGCCAGGGCCTGCCGCTTGGCCCTGCCTTTCGTCGCGGCGGCCAGCAACGCCACACGCAGGCCCAAAGGTTCCAGCCAGTCGCGGAACTTCAGGTACAGCTGCTCGGCCAGGATCTCGGTGGGGGCCATCACCGCGACCTGCCACCCCGAGGCCACGACGGGCAGGCAGGCGAGCGCCGCCACCAGGGTCTTGCCGCTGCCCACATCCCCTTGTAGCAGGCGGTGCATCGGGTGCGGGTGGGCGAGGTCGGCGCAGATCTCCTGCCAGACGCGTTGCTGGGCGGCGGTGAGGCTAAAGGGCAGGGTGGCGAGCAGACGCTCGGCCAAGGGCATGCCAGATGCACGCATCGCGGGGGCGATGAGGGCTTGCCGCGCGCGCGCGTAGCGGCGCAAGGACAGCTGCTGCGCCAACAGCTCGTCGAATTTCAGCCGCCGCCAGGCCGGATGGCTGCGGTCATGCAAGGCGGCGACATCGGTATCGGGCGGTGGCGCATGCAAAAGCCGTATCGCCTCGGCATAGCTCGGCAGGCCCAAGGATGCAGCTAGCCCAGCGGGCAGGGTGTCAGTGAGGTCCGCTTGCGCCAGGGCGGCCCCGACCGCGGTGCGCAAGGCATGCTGGGACAAGCCCTGCACCGTGGGATAGATGGGGGTCAAGGTCTGCGCCAGCGGCGTGTTTGGCTGAACCAGGCGGTAGCGGGGATGCACCATTTCCACCCCGAATAGCCCTGCCCGGACCTCGCCATAGAGACGCACCCAGGCCCCCGGTTGCAGTTGGGCGACTTGGGCGGGCGCAAAGTGCAGCAGCCGAAAACGCAGCCGCGCTGAGCGCCCTGAGGGCTGAAGGGCGATGTCGCTGCTGGCGCGCGCTGGCGAGGGGGCGATCTCGACCACGAGCTGCGGGCGGGGGTGGCGCTGCACCTGGCTGTGGACGATCACCCCCTCGAGGTGGGCCGTGGCGCCGGCCTTGAGCTGCTCTAGGGGGGTGAGGCGCGTTTCGTCCTCATAGCGCAGGGGCAGATGCAGGATCAGATCGCTCTGGCTGGCATATCCCAGCCTGCGCAGGACGGCGTCCTGGGCCTGCGCCTTGGCCATGCAGCCGGCTATCGCTCAGTCGTCGAGCACCAGGATGGCATCGGCCTCCACCAGGGCCCCACGCGGCAAGCTCGCCACACCGACGGCAGCACGGGCGGGATAAGGGGCGCTGAAGTATTGCGCCATGATCTCGTTGACCTTGGCGAAATGGCTGAGATCCGTGAGGTAGACGTTGACCTTGACGACATCCGCCAGGCTACCGCCCGCTGCCTCGGCGACGGCGGCGAGGTTGGCGAAGACGCGGTGGATTTGCGCCTCGATGCCTTCAACAAGCTGCATGCTGGTGGGATCGAGGCCGATCTGCCCCGATAGATAGACGGTGTTGCCGGCGCGTACGGCTTGCGAATAGGTGCCGATGGCGGCGGGGGCCCGTGGGGTGGTGATGTGTGTCTTCATGTTGCGTAGCTAGGGTGGGATGCAATGGCTCTAGGATGTCTTGTCTCGCTCCGTCGCCCTGCCTTTGACGCGGTTGATGCTCACGACCTCCGGCAGGGCGCGCAGCGCACGCATCAGGCGGGCAAGATGCAGGCGGTTTTGCACCTGTACGGTGAAATTGAGGTTGGTGAAGGCACCGGCGGCCTTATCCATGCTGACATCATCGATGTTGGAGCCCTCACTGGCGATGACCGAGGCCACCTGCCCTAACACCCCGCGCTTGTTGGCGACGGTGACCTTGATGGCGACATCGAAGGGCTTGTCGATGTCGGCGGCCCACTCGACCTGCACCCATTTATCCGGGTCTTCGCGATAGTGGCGCACTTGCGGGCAATCGTGGGTGTGGATGATGAGGCCTTGCTCTTTTTTGATCTGGCCGATGATCGTATCACCTGGGATGGGGCGGCAACACCTGGCCAGCCGCACGGCCACGCCCTCGGCGCCGCGAATCAACAGGGGGCCCACCGCCTTGCGCTGATCAGGATCGACCTCCCGCGCCAAGAGTTGACGCGCCACCACCACCCCGAGCCGTTTGCCGAGCCCGATCTCCATGAGCAAGTCTTCCCGGCTGCGACCGCTTTCCCGGAGCACCTGCCCCCACTGCGCCTCGCTCACCTGCTCGGGCTGGGCACCCAGGGCGCGCAGCGCTTGGTTGAGCAGCTGTTGCCCCAACGCCTCGGCCTCCGCGCGATGCGCGTTTTTGAGCGCACTGCGGATGTGCGCCCGCGCTTTGCCGGTAACGGCGAAATGCACCCACGACGGGCTAGGGCGAGCCGACTCGCTGGTGATGATCTCCACCCGGTCACCGTTCTTGAGCGGTGTGGACAAGGGCATGTAGTCGCCGTTGATCTTGGCGGCCACACAGTGGTTGCCGATGTCGGTGTGCACGCCGTAGGCGAAGTCGATGGCCGTAGCGCCGCGCGGCAGGGCCATGATGTTGCCCTTGGGGGTAAAGACGTAGACCTCGTCCGGAAACAGATCGACCTTGATGTGTTCTAGGAATTCGACCGAATCGCGACTGTCGGCCTGAATCTCGAGCAGGCTCTGCAGCCACTGGTGCGTCTTTTTCTGCACCTCCGAGAACGCCGCGTCGCCGCCGGTCTTATAGAGCCAGTGTGAGGCCACGCCGGTCTCGGCCACGCGGTGCATCTCGTAGGTGCGGATCTGTACCTCCAGCGGCGCGCCGAAGGGGCCAAACAGGGTGGTGTGCAGGGATTGATAGCCGTTGGCCTTGGGGATGGCGATGTAGTCCTTGAATTTGCCGGGGATCGGCTTGTACAGGCTATGCAAGGCGCCGAGTGCCAGGTAGCAGCTGCGCACGTCCTCGACGAGGACGCGAAAGCCATAGATGTCGAACACCTCGGCGAAGGCCAGCGACTTTTCCTGCATCTTGCGGTAAATGCTGTAGAGGTGCTTCTCGCGGCCGTAAACCTGGGCTGGGATGCCACACGCTTTCAGCTTCTCTTCGATGGCCTGCTTGATGCGCTCCACCACCTCACCCCGGTTGCCGCGTGCCGCCTTGATGGCCTTCATGAGTACCTTGTAGCGGGTGGGGTGCAGGTGCTTGAAGGCGAGGTCCTCCAGCTCCTGATAGACGTGGTTGAGCCCCAAGCGGTTGGCGATCGGGGCGTAGATCTCCAACGTCTCCTGGGCGATGCGGGTGCGTGCCTCGGGCTGCATCGCGTCCAGGGTGCGCATGTTGTGCAGGCGATCGGCGAGCTTGATCAGGATTACGCGCACGTCTTGTGCCATCGCGAGCAGCATTTTGCGGAAATATTCCGCCTGTGCATGGACCTTGCTTTCAAACTCGAGCTGGTCCAGCTTGGTGACACCATCCACAAGTGCCGCTACGACTGGACCAAAATCGGCAGCAAGCTGCTCGCGCGACACGCCGGTATCTTCCAGCACGTCATGCAGCAAGGCGGCCACCAAGGTCTGGCCGTCCATGTTCCAGCCCGCGAGGATCTCAGCTACGGCCAGCGGATGCGTGATGTAAGGTTCACCGTCCTTGCGGTATTGGCCGGCATGGGCGCGCGCGCTGAACTCGTAAGCCCTGGCGAACGCCTCGATCTCTGCGGGCTTAAGATAAGTTATGTAGTCTGGCAGTGGGCATAACGGCGGCGGAGATGGCTGTGCCCCAGGTGCAGCCACCACACTAGGCAAGGAGGCCTTGTCGATGACCTCCGACTCGGATTTCAACACACCATGCATGCTTGGCGAGTGCAGGCGGTGGTCATTGCGCCGCCTTCGTCAACACTTCGGTACCGATCTTGCCGGCGGCGATCTCACGCAGGGCGATGACGGCGGGTTTGTCCCGATTCGGCTCTACCTTCGGCGTGGCGCCGATCGAGATCTGGCGCGCCCGATAGGCGGCGGCTAGCGTCATCTCGAAGCGATTCGGGATATGCGCGATGCAGTCGTCGACGGTGATGCGTGCCATGGCGGACCTCCAAAGATGATGAACCCATTGGCAACATTCTATCCGCAACGGCCATCCCCTGCGCAGCGGGTTACGCCGGCGGACCGATCAATCTGCGCAACAGCTCAGCCAACGCGACTTGCTGCTGGCTGATGGCCAGGCGGCGGGCGCGCACGATGGCGCGCAAGTCGGCGAGGGCCTGGTCGAAATGCTCGTTGACCACCAGGTAGTCGTATTCCAGCGCATGGCTGATGTCCTCCCGCGCACTGGCCAGCCGCCTGGCGATCACCGCAGCGCTGTCCTGGCCGCGGTTGTGTAGCCGCCGCTCGAGTTCCTCGAGCGAGGGGGGGAGGATGTAGATGCCGATGGCCTCCGGGAAGATGCGCCGCACCTGCGCTGCACCCTGCCAGTCGATCTCGAGCACGACGTCATGGCCGCGTCGCATCTCCGCCTCGATTGAGGCTTGAGCGGTGCCGTAATAGTGGCCATAGACCTCGGCGCTCTCGAGAAAGGCCCCCTGCTTGAGCATGTCCATGAACACCGCGTGCGTCACGAAGTGATAGTGCACGCCATCTTCCTCCCCGGGTCGCGGCGGGCGGGTGGTATAGGAGATGGAAAGGCGCAGCCGTGGGTCACCCTCGATCAGGGCTTTAACCAGACTCGACTTGCCGGCGCCAGAAGGCGCCGAGACGATGAAGAGGCTACCGCTCATTCGATGTTCTGGACCTGCTCGCGCATCTGCTCAATGAGTACCTTCAATTCCACCGACAACTGCGCCAATTCAGCCGTGACCGATTTGGCGCCGAGGGTGTTGGCCTCGCGGTGGAGTTCCTGCATCAAAAAGTCTAGCCGCTTGCCGGCCGGACTGCCGGCATGAAGCACGCGCTCCACCTCGCTCAGATGGCTCTCGAGCCGACTCAGTTCCTCGTCGACGTCGATTTTCTGCGCATAGATGGCGACCTCCTGCAGGATGCGGTCGCGCTCAGGTGTGACCAGCAGTTCCTCTATGCGACGGGCGAGTTTGTCGCGATAGGCGTTGACGATCTGCGGCAGGCGCGGGGCGAGGCTAGCGGTATGGCTGCGGATGGTGACGATGCGGTCGAGCAACAGGGCCTTGAGCCGCTCGCCCTCTCGTGCCCGGCTGGCATTAAGCTCGCCCAGCGCGCGTTCGACGAGCTCCAGTGTCGCGGCGTGCAGGGCATTGAGATCGAGGCGTTTGTCGCCCAACATGCCCGGCCAGCGTAGGATCTCGGCCACACTCATCGGCGCCGACTCGGGGGCGCGCCTGCGCACGGCCGCCGCGAGTGCGAGTAGCTGCTCGAGCAAGTCGGCGTTCGGTGCAGCCGGTAGCTGCGTGCACTCGTGTGGCTCAAAGGCGATGCGACAGTCCAATTTGCCGCGTCTGACATGGCGCGCGATGCGTTCGCGCAGCTGCGGCTCCAGCGGGCGAAACTCGTCGCTGACCCGGAAGCTCAAGTCCAGATAACGGGAGTTGACCGCGCGTAACTCGACCGACAAGCTGCCCTCGGCGAGTTCAGCCGTTTCCAGCGCGTAGCCGGTCATGCTATGTAAAACGCTCACGCTGATCTATCCTACTCACACAACGCGGACGACATCTTATCGCGGTCATTCATGGCTGCTCAAACCACCGAGCCACTGCCTCCTGGCTATCGGCTGGGCGAGTACACCATCGAACGCAAGATTGGTGGCGGTGGTTTCTCTTGCGTGTATTTGGCGACGGATCATCACGGAAGGGCAGTGGCGATCAAGGAATACCTGCCGGATGGCATCGTCAAACGCGGCGACAATGGCAGCGTTTTACCGGTCTCCGACGACAAGCTTGTCTCTTTCCGTTACGGCATGAAATGTTTTTTCGACGAGGGAAGGGCACTCGCTGGCATCAACCATCCGAATATCGTGCGGGTGATCAACTTTTTCCGCGCCAATGGCACGGTTTACATGGTGATGGCCTACGAGCACGGCCAGACGCTACAAGCGGTTATTTCTGCGCGCCAAACGCCGCTCGAGCAAAATTTCATTTGCTTTGTTTTTATTCAGGTTTTGGGCGGTTTACGCGAGGTGCACGCACACCGTCTCTTGCATCTCGACATCAAGCCAGCGAACATCTATCTTCGTAGGGACGGCAGTCCACTGCTCATCGATTTTGGCGCCTCTCGTCGGATTTTGGGGCATGACCTTAAGCACTCTTCTCCCATGTATACCCCCGGCTTTGCTGCCCCAGAGTTGTATCAGGCGCGCGATTGCCTTGGACCATGGACCGATCTCTATGCCATTGGAGCCACCATCTATGCCTGCTTGGCTGGGGTGCCGCCGCCGCCAGCAGACGAGCGCCTAAAAGAAGATCGCCTGACTGTTGCTATTGAATCTCTCGCAGGCCGTTATTCGCAGGCGTTGCTGACACTCGTGATGAGTCTGCTCAAGCTCGACTATCTCGAGCGGCCGCAAAGCGTCTTCAGCGTACAGAAACGACTAATCGAGCTTATGCAGCAAGGAAATGCCAGCCGAAGCGATGAGATATAGCATCTGCCATGATAGCCGCCGTGGCGGGCGTGTCCTCAACGAAGATCGGGTCGCTTATGCTAGCACCGACGAGGCATTGGTCATGGTGCTCGCCGATGGCATGGGCGGCCACAATCAAGGCCAAGTCGCTGCCCAACTGCTCGTGCAGACAATGACCGATCTATTCCGAGCCCGCGCGACCCCAACGCTGCCGAATCTGCAAGCCTTCTTGCTAGATGGCATCTATGCGGCACATGAAGCAATCAACAACTATGCACTGCGCCATGGTCTGTGCGATCCACCGCGTACTACCTGCGTGGCAGCTGTGGTCCAGCGAGGCGTCGCATGCTGGGCGCATGTGGGTGATTCACGCCTTTATCACTTTGACTGCTGTCGTCTCTTGTCACGCACACGTGATCACTCAACCGTACAGCTGTTGATTGATGAGGGCATACTGCATGAGGAAGCGATCAAGCAGCATCCTGATCGCAACAGGCTCTATACTAGCGTTGGTGGCTTTGCCTTGCCTGAGATTGAGATCGCTGACCCGGTGACTCTCGGCGATGGCCATGTGCTTTTGCTTTGCAGCGACGGTGTCTGGAGCGAGCTTAATGACCAAGAGATCGAGTCGTACCTGCGTAACCACTCGCTCGACCAAGCCATCCAGCAGATCATGCACCACGCCGAGTCACGTGGCGGTCGCCACTGCGATAATATGACGATCATCGCGATGCGTTACGGCACAGCAGCGTAGGGAAGGTGGAGTATTCACCAGCCATCCGTGTAGGCGTGTTTAGCGCAACGAAATCGAAGCACGTGCCCAGCTTAAGCGAATTATCGGCACCCCATAGCCCGATATGGTCGTGTTAGTACAGGACAGCGAGTGAACGGAACGATGACTCGCCCTTCCGGCCGCCCCGCCGATGCCCTGCGGCCGGTGCGTATCACCCGCCGCTACATCAAGCATGCCGAGGGTTCCGTGCTCATCGCCTGTGGCGACACCCAGGTCATCTGCACGGCCAGCGTGCTGGACAAGGTTCCGCCCCATGTCAAGGGCAGCGGCGCCGGCTGGCTCACCGCAGAGTACGGCATGCTGCCGCGCGCCACGCATACGCGCGGCGAGCGGGAAGCCACCCGCGGCCGGCAAAGCGGTCGCACCCTCGAGATCCAGCGTCTGATCGGCCGCTCGCTACGCGCCGCCGTGGACCTCACTCAGCTCGGCGAGCGCACCCTGCATGTCGATTGCGACGTCATCCAGGCCGACGGCGGCACGCGCACCGCCAGCATCACGGGCGCCTTCGTCGCGGTGCACGACGCCGTGGAATGGCTGGTGCAGCAGGGGCAGTTGCCCGCCAGCGTGATCCGCGACTTCGTCGCCGCGGTGTCGGTCGGCATCTACCATGGCGTACCGGTGCTGGACCTCGACTATGCCGAGGACGTCGCTTGTGACACCGACATGAACGTGGTGATGACCGCCAGCGGCGGCATCGTCGAGGTACAGGGCACCGCCGAGGGCGAGCCCTTCAGCCGGGCGCAGCTCGAGCAGCTGCTCGATCTGGCCGCGAAAGGCATCGGCGAGTTGATTGCCGCGCAAAAGGCCGCCATCGCTGCCTGAGGCCCATGCGCAAGATCGTCATCGCCTCCAACAACCCCGGCAAGCTGCGCGAGATCGGGCAGATGCTCGCCCCCTTGGGCATCGAGGCCCTGCCGCAAGGGGTCTTCGGCGTGCCCGACTGCCCCGAGCCGCATGTCACCTTCATCGAAAACTGTATCGCCAAGGCCCGGCACGCCGCTGCCCACACGGGGCTGCCTGCCCTGGCCGACGACTCCGGCATCTGCGTGCAGGCGCTCAATGGTGCACCGGGCGTCTATTCTGCCCGCTACGCCGGCGAGCCCAAGAGCGATGCGCGCAACAACCAGAAGCTGATCGAAGCCCTCAAAGGCGAAACCAACCGGCGCGCCCACTACTACTGCGTGATGGTGTACCTACGTTATCCAGACGACCCCCAGCCCATCATCGCCGAGGGCGTGTGGCACGGCGAGATCATCGATACCCCACGCGGCAGCGGCGGCTTTGGCTACGACCCGCACTTCTTGGTGCCGGAACTGGGGCGCACCGGCGCCGAACTCAGCGCCGAGGAAAAGAACGCTATTAGCCATCGCGGCCAGGCCCTGCGCGCCCTGGTGGAAAAGCTGCGTCACCTTGGCTGAGCAGGCTACCCCCTCGGCGGTGGGCCTGACGACCCTGCCGCCGCTCTCGCTATACGTCCACCTGCCGTGGTGTGTGCGCAAGTGCCCGTATTGCGATTTCAACTCCCACCCCGTGCGCGCAGCCCTACCGGAAGAGGCCTATCTGCAGGCTTTGGTGCGCGATCTCAAGGCTGCGCTGCCGCTGATCTCTGGGCGCGAGGTCATCAGCGTCTTCTTCGGCGGCGGCACTCCCAGCCTGTTCAGCGCCGCCTCGATCGATCGCCTACTCAGCCTGCTGCACACCCTGCTTACCGTGCGTGCCGATGCGGAGATCACCCTCGAGGCCAATCCCGGCACCTTCGAGGTCGCGCGCTTTAAAGGCTACCGGGCGGCAGGGGTAAACCGCCTATCCCTGGGAATCCAAAGCTTCAACGCGCGCCAGCTCAAGGCGCTCGGCCGCATACACGACGCACGCGAGGCGCATGCGGCGGCAGAGGCAGCAGTGAAACTCTTCGAGCGCGTCAATTTCGATCTCATGTACGCCTTACCCGGGCAGACCCTAGCCGATGCCATGGCCGATGTGCAGGCAGCCATCGCCTACCGACCCGCGCATCTCTCGGCCTACCAACTCACCCTCGAGCCCAATACCGCCTTTGCGGCCAAGCCGCCGCCCTTGCCCGATGAGGACCTCGCCGCCGAGATCGAGGCGGCCGTGCAGGCCACCCTGACCGAGGCCGGCTACGCGCACTACGAGACCTCGGCTTTCGCCCTGCCCGGGCAACGTTGCCAGCACAATCTCAATTACTGGCAGTTCGGCGACTATCTCGGCATCGGCGCCGGTGCCCATTCCAAGCTGAGCTCGCCTCACCGCATCGTACGCCAGGCACGCGTGTCCTCCCCCCAGATGTACCTCAAGCACGCCGGCACGGCTCAGGCCATCGCCGAGACGCGCACGCTCACCCGGCAGACCCTGCCGTTCGAGTTCATGATGAACGCCCTGCGCTTGCACGAGGGTGTCCCCAAAGCCCTGTTCAACGCGCGTACGGGGCTACCGCTTAACGTCGCCGCTTCCGCCCTCGCCGAGGCGAAAAGGCGCGGCTTGCTCAGCGAGGATGCCACCAGCCTACGCCCGACGCTGCTGGGCCGGCGCTTTCTCAACGATCTGCTACAACTGTTTCTGATGGAAGAAAGCGGGGCTCCACCTGATAAAAACAGGACCTGCGTTGCTTGGACTGAGGTCAAGCAATTAGCCTAAGCATGGGTTGTTGATAGCACAGTCAGGCTTGTCCACGGCAGTTGAAGCGCCAGTGCTGCCGGTTGCCATGATCGGCCGGCAATGAAACAATGCGGGCACTCTGCTCAGTCTGGCCAATGCAATGAGCGATCCTTGCGAGCACGCTTGCCCCGCCCCGCCGCCGCCCGGTTCCGTGGGGATTCCCCAGCTCAGGCCTTTCGACCCGATCGCCTTCGAACGCGCGGTCAACGATCTGCTCCATGCCTGCGGCATCTCGACCGACAGTGTGCATACGGGCAAGACCGCACAGCGGGTGCGTGAGCTTTGGCAGCGGCGTTTGCTCGGCGGCTATGCCATGGACCCGGCCGCGGCCCTCGGTGAGGGTTTCGAGGACGCGCGCCAAGATATGGTGGTGGTGCGCGGCATCGCCGTGCATGGCGTCTGCCCGCATCATCTCGTGCCGTTTCGCGGTGTGGCGCATGTGGCCTACGTGCCAGGCGGGCGGCTGCATGGCTTCGGCCGCATCGCCCGCCTGGTGGACGCCATCGGCCACCGCTTCACTTACCAGGAGTGGATGACGCGCGACATCGCCGACGCCTTGGTCACTTATGGCCAGGCGCGGGGAGCGGCCTGCATCATCGAGGCCGAGCAGCTCTGTCTGCTGCTGGGCGAGGACCGCCGCGGCGACGAGCGGGTCGTGACCCAGGCCTATGCCGGTGTGCTGCGCGACGATGCCCAGCTCAGGAACGAGTTTTTGCGCGCGTTGTCCTCTGCTTCAGTGTAAGGTCCCGCTTCGGCGGGAGGGATGATCGACATGCGCACCCTGCTCATCGCCGCCGCCTTCGCCACCGCCCTGCCAGCGCTGGCACAAGAGCGCTACACCCTCGACCCCAGCCATACCATCGTCAGTTTCGCCATCCGCCATCACGGGGTGTCGCTGCAACGCGGGTTGTTCACGCGCAGTCAGGGGCGGGCCGAGCTCGACCCCGCTGGTGGCGGCGGACGCATCGAGGTCACGGTGGAAGCTGCCTCGGTGCTCACCGGCATCGACACCCTGGACCGCATCCTGCGTGGGCCGCAGTTCTTCAACACTGCCGTCCATCCGCGCATTCGCTTCGTCTCCGACAACATCCGTTACGCCGAGGGCAAGCCGGTGGAGGCAACGGGACAGCTCACGCTGCTCGGGGTAAGCCGGCCGGTTACACTAGAGATTCGCGATTTCACATGCACCACCCATTTCCTGCGCCGCATCCCGCTATGCGGTGCCGATGTGCACACCAGCATCCGCCGCTCCGATTTCGGTATGACCTTTGGGCTGCCAAACTTGATCGGCGATGAGGTAACCCTCTTTATACAAGTAGAAGGGTATAAGGATTGAGGGATTGAGAACGCGTTTGTCACGACAGATAGCAGTGAGATTTGCGCACCGCAAGCCGGTCTGCAAGGCCCGAAGCCAACAACACGCAATTGAGCTAGGCACCTGCGACGATCGATTATCTGTATCGTAGTCAGGTGGACGTTCAATGCGCAACCAGACAAGACGCCTTTCCTGCTCCATTGGAAACAACATGCGCCAGTAGCGGCTATCCTCTCGCTAGGTCTGACGGGTTGTATGGCACAGCGTCAGAACTGTTGCCGGGGGGCCGGCGACACCTATCGCGTCTGGACAGCAATCCCCACCAGGTTGCGCTGCTTGCGGCTAAATTCGATGCCGATCAAGTGGATGGGGCGCCCATCGGCGAGGTATTTGTCGGCATAGCCGCGTTTGATGAGCTGGGCGAGGGCTTTGCCTTCGGCCGCATCTTCCACCAGCTTGAACTCGAACAGATAGAGGCGCTCGGGCAGCTTCACGGTGAGAT
>JBEPZO010000039.1:0-16707 GCA_041640815.1 Thiobacillaceae bacterium | reverse complement strand
CCTCGTCATCGCCAGGCGCGCATGCCTATGGGGTCATGCGCGCTTTTTGTTTTTGCGAAAGTCCATTCCAGGAGGAAAGTTATGGCTTTAGTCAAAAAAACGCTTTCCACGCCCAGCGCGAATGGCAAGCTCTCCTCGACTGCGCTACGAGAAGCTGAGGCACAACGCAAACGAGCGCGCACGCTTGCCAAACAGCAACAGGCAGCGGAGCGCATCGCCGCGGCTTCGGCGCAACTCGCCTCTGGCATCAATGAGGCTTCTGCAGCAGCCGAGGAACTAAAACGGGCGGCGGAACAAATTGCTGCCGGCGCGCAGCAGGCCTCAGGCGCAGCGCAGGAGTCGCTCGCCGCCTTCAAACAGGTTACACAGGCCATCAATCGGCAGATGCAGAATGCTGATCTCAGCCAGGCCAAAACCGAGGCCGTGCAGCGATTGGCAGCGTTGACGGGCGAGGGCGTCGCTAAGCTGGTGGCTAATGTCGGAGTCGCTGCGCGTCGGCAAGCCGAGTCAGTGCGCATGGTGGCCGAGTTGGAAAAGCAGGCTGCCAATATCGGCGATATCGTCAAGGCGGTTGTGCGTATTGCCGACCAAACCAATCTTTTAGCACTTAATGCCGCCATCGAGGCGGCACGCGCTGGCAAGCATGGCAAGGGATTTGCGGTGGTTGCCGACGAGGTGCGCACATTGGCGGAAACGTCAGAGAAAAGCGCTAAGCAGATTCAAGAGCTCGTGGCGCAAATCCAAAGCGAGGTGAAAAGGGTAGCCGATGGCATCAATGCCTCCGCGAAAAACGTCGAAAGCGAGATGGAGAAGGGCAAGACGATCACCGCCCAGCTTGAGCAGATCCGTCAGGAGATGATCGAGGTTGTGCGCGGGGTGCAAGAGATTGCCGCGGGCGCAACCCAGTCAAACGCGGCTGCGCAACAAGCGCTTAAAGGCTCGGAAGACATCGCTGCTGCCGCCGAAGAGCAAGCTGCGGCGGCCGAAGAAGCTGCCAAGACTGTCAGCGAGCAAGCAGCGGCCTTGGCCGAATGCGAACAGACCGCACAGAATTTATCTGACCTGGCGGAAGACCTGAAAAACTCCACCGATATCGCCAAAAGCGCCGAGGATGTCGCCGCTGCGGCCGAAGAGCTATCTGCTGCGGTGCAGGAAATCAACCGTGCTGCATCACAGATAGCCACAGCCATCGATCAAATACGCAAAGGTGCGCAGACCGCAGCGGCAGCTACCGAAGAATCGGCTGCAGCGGTTAGCCAGATCGAAAAAGGACTGCTCATCGCGCAGCAACGGGCCATGGCAAGCGCTGAGCGGATCCGTAACGTGCGTGCCTTGTTGGCGGAAAACAAGATGGCGGTCGAGTCTCTCATCCAAGGCATACATGATTCTGTGCACGCCACGCAGACAAGCATACGGCAAGTACGGGAACTCGAATTGGTTTCGCGCCGTATAGACAAGATCGTCGAAGCGATCACCACGGTATCCATTCAGACCAATATGCTCGCCGTCAATGGTTCGATTGAGGCGGCGCGTGCAGGTGAATATGGCAAGGGTTTTGTCGTCGTCAGCACCGATATTCGCAATCTGGCGCGTGACTCAGCCGAGAATGCCGACCGAATCAAAGACTTGGTCAAGGCGGTGCAAGATCAGATCAGCCTTGTCAGCGCCGACCTTGACGAGATCATCAAAAGCGCCCTGATCGAAACCGAACAGGCCAAGGCGTCAAGCGCCAATCTCGCTCAAATCGAAACCGACATTGCAGAGGTCGAACGCGGTGCACAAGAGATCCTCGCCGCCGCCAATGAGATTGCCACCGCAATCGCGCAGGTCAAAAAGGGCGTAGAGCAAATCGCAGCCGCAGCCCAAGAAGCAGAAAAAGCGGCCACCGAGGCAGCGAGTGCCGCCGAGGAGCAATCAAAGGGGGCGGAAGAGCTTGCCGCAGCAATCGAAGAGATCGCCTCCCTCGCCGACGAGCTCCAGAGCCTTTGAGGGGTGTCATACCATGAGTGAGGAAACACTGGAACAAGCGGTACAGGCTTCTGACCTGGACGCCGCAGGGCGCGAGGCGCGGCAATATGTCACTTTCCTCGTCGAAAACGAAATTTTCGCTGTCGACATGGCGCCGGTGCAAGAGATCATTCGTGTGCCGCAGTTGGTTAACGTGCCGCTAGCGCCCCCTGCCTTGCTCGGTTTGGCCAATCTGCGTGGCAAGGTGTTGCCGATCATTAGCTTGCGTCGCATCTTCGGACTGGCTGAAGCAGCACACGACGATGCCACGCGCGCCGTAGTTATTGATCTCGGTCAGCCGCTCGGCTTTGTCGTCGACCGTGTAGCGAGCGTCATTGAGGTCGAGAGCGCGTGTATCGAGGCAGTTGAGACGATCCAAAGCGCCGTCAGCAGCGATTTGCTTGCCGGCATTATACGCGACGTTGGCGGTTACCCCATGGTGATGGTGCTCGATTTCGCCCGCGTGATCGGCAGGGAATTCGCCGCACTCGCTGCTATCACCGAAGCTACCCGTGGCCTGCCGGCTGCGCTTATGAACGAGAACGATGTGGCAGCTGGTGAAAAGGAAGTTGACGAGTGGCAGCTAGTCAGTTTCAGCGTGGCAGAACAGGAATACGCCATCGACATCGCCAGCGTGCAAGAGATCGTGCAGATACCGGAAAACATCGTGCATGTGCCCAATGCCCCCGCCCATGTACTGGGCTTGATGAGCTTACGCGAGCGGCTGCTGCCACTGGTCTTGCTGCGCAGCCTGTTTGCCCTGCCGATGCAAGCGCTCGACGAAAAAAGCCGCATCGTCGTCGTTACCCTAGGACGAGCGGCGGTCGGACTAGTGACTGACAGCGTATCTGAGGTGCTGCGTGTGCCTAAGTCAATGGTGGACGACATACCGCCTTTGCTGGCGCGCGAGGGAGAGCTTGCTGATATCGCCAAGATTTGCCGTCTTGACAACGGCCAACGCTTGGTATCGGTGATTTCTGTTGCGCACATGTTCCGTCACGCGGTGATTAAAGAGGCTTTGCAAACGGTGGATGGCATGGAAGACAGAAGCAAGGAAACGATTGATGAAGCTGAGGGGAATGATGATGAGGAACAAGTCGTCGTCTTCCACCTTGCTGGCGGCGAGTTCGGCGTACCGATTGAAAGCGTGCAAGAAATCGTGCGCATACCCGATGAGCTTACCCATGTGCCTAAGGCACCGGACTTCGTCGAAGGCGTCATCAATCTACGCGGCACGGTGCTCCCAGTGATCGACCAGCGCAAACGCTTGGGTTTACCTGCTATCGAACGCAATGACCGGCAGCGCATCATGGTCTTTCTGCTTTCTGGCATGCGTACTGGTTTTATCGTCGATGCTGTGACGGAAGTGCTGAAGATCCCGAAAACGGCGATCGAACCGGCGCCGAAACTATCGAGTGAACAAGCGCGTTTGCTCGGCCGAGTGGCCAATTTGCAGGGACGCATGATTCAACTGATCGATCCTGACCAACTGATCGACGCCGCCGATGGCTCAGCGCTCCGCGAAATGCTGAGTTGAGAGTGTAGATGCCGATCAAATTATTGATTGTTGATGATTCAGCGCTCATGCGCCGGCAACTTACGCAGTTGTTCTCGGCGGAGGGTGACTTTGTGGTGCGTCAGGCGCGCAATGGCCGCGAGGCAGTAGAGGAGAACCTTGCTTTCGAGCCTGACGTCATCACCCTCGACATTAACATGCCAGAGATGGATGGCCTGACCGCGCTGGCGCAGATCATGGCCAGCCGGCCGGTCGCAGTGGTCATGGTCTCCTCTCTTACGCACGAAGGGGCGCTGGCGACCTTCGAAGCACTGGCTTTAGGCGCGGTTGATTTTGTCGCCAAGCCTGGTGGCACGATTTCGCTCTCCATCGACGAGATCAAGGCCGAATTGGTCAGCAAGGTCCGCGCTGCGGCGCGGGCGCGTCTGCGCAAAACAGTGGGGCTAGCGGAACGCCTGCGACGGGAGCGCGTGCAGCAGCCCAGACCCAAACCAGCCCCGATAAAAGAGGGCGAAAGCAAGGGGCTCATCATCATCGGCGTGTCAACCGGTGGCCCGAGCGCACTTGAAGAAATCCTACCCCTGTTACCGGCAGACTTCCCTTTACCGGTAATCATTGCCCAACACATGCCTGCCGCCTTTACCGGGCCTTTTGCCCAGCGCATGGATCAGCTTTGCCTGTTACATGTTGTCGAGGTGAATAAACCCATGGAGGTGACACCGGGTTTCATCTTCATCGGCCGGGGAGGCGGCGATGTCGTCGTCGCTCGGCGTGCAGGCAAACTCATGGTATTGCCCAAGCCCGAGTCGAAGGCGCACTTGTGGCACCCATCAGTCGAGGTACTTGGCCGTTCGGTACTCGAACACTGTCAAGCGGAACACGTCATCGCCGTCATGCTCACCGGCATGGGGTACGACGGTGCTGATGCCTTTACCGAAATCAAAAAACAAGGCGGCCGCACCATTGCCGAAGCAGAAGAGACTGCGGCCGTTTATGGCATGCCGCGTGAGCTCGTTGCACGCGGTGGCGCCACCTTGGTTTTACCCCTGCAAAAGATAGCCCAGCAGCTTATCAGCTGGGCGCGTAGCTAACCATGCGATAGGGCAGAAATATGGCGTTTACCAAACCGACGACAACTCGCGCGACAACTCAGGATGAGCGCAGCGTGCCGCGTGACCTAGCGGGGCTGATACAGCGCTTACAGGACGATCAGGCAAGCGTACGTCGTTGGGCTGCTCGCGATTTGGCGGCCTTTCCGGAAGCCTCTCAAGCTTTAGTCGAGCGCCTGCGCCGGGAAAACGACCCAGGCGTGCGGGAGGCGATTATGTTGAGTCTGGTGCAAATCGGCGATCGCACTGCGGCGATGGGGCTAGCGGAGTGTCTGCGCAGCGATGACGCACAGTTGCGTAATGAAGCCATTGAGGCGATGAAGCTCATGCCCGAGGCGGCAGCGCCGGTTATCACCGACCTATTGAGCGATCCAGATCCCGATGTGCGCATCTTTGCAGTCAACGTGCTCGAGTCGCTGCGTCACCCTGAGGTTGAACAATGGCTGATCGACGTCATCCGCCGCGATGACCACATCAACGTTTGCGCCACGGCTGTCGACCTTTTAGGCGAAGTCGGCAGCGCAACCGCGTTACCAGCCTTAGCTGAGCTCAAGGCGCGCTTTGCTGACCAGCCGTATATCGCTTTTGCGGTCGATTTGGCGATCCGGCGCATCCGTGAGGAGTAAAGTGGGCGACGTGCAGATCAGCGACGAAGACTTTCGCAAATTCCGCGAGTTTTTCTACCGCAAGACAGGCATCTATTTCGAAGATGGCAAGCGCTATTTCGTTGACAAGCGCCTGCTTGAGCGCATCGAGGCGACTGGCTCAGCCGATTTTCGCAGCTATTTTACCAAGTTGCGCTTCCAGGCCTCGGGCGAGGAGCTGCAGACGCTCATCAATTTGATGACCGTCAATGAAACCTATTTTTTCCGTGAGGAATACCAGTTCAAATGCCTCGTTGAGTCGATGTTGCCAGAGATCGTGGCGCGCAAAAAGCCAGGCAGCCGCATCCGTATTTGGTCCATACCCTCATCGTCTGGCGAGGAAGCTTATTCGATCGCGATTTATCTCACTGAATATTGGCCGCCTCTGGCGGAGTGGGACGTGGAATTGATCTCTTCCGACATTGATACCGCCATCTTAGAACGTGCAAAAGAGGGCCGTTACTCTGCTCGCTCTGTGCAGGCATTACCGCTAAAGATTCTAAAGAAGTATTTCCGAAATCTGCCGAATGGTGAATACCAGATCAACGATGATCTTCGCGCGGCTGTGGAATTTACCCGCGTCAATCTCGTTGATCCTGCCGATACTCGGCCTTATCGGGGGTTCGATGTCATTTTTTGCCGTAATCTGCTGATTTATTTCGATGATCTATCGCGCGCCAAGGCAGCGGAGGTGTTCTATGACGCCTTGCTGCCGGGCGGTTTCATCTGCCTTGGGCACTCCGAGTCGATGAGCCGCATCTCCTCTTTGTTCCGTGTGCGCAAGTTCCCTCAGGCCATTGTCTACCAGAAGCCGGAGTCGTCATGAGTGCGCAAGTCCAACGCATCCTGGTCGTAGACGATGCTGCGACCGTGCGCATGTACCACCGCATGATACTCGAAGGGGCGGGATACGCTGTGGAGGAGGCCTTCAATGGCCTGGAAGCGTTGGAGAAGGCCCTGGCCGAGCCTTACGACCTCTATGTCGTTGATATCAACATGCCCAAGCTCGATGGCTTTGGGTTCATACGCGAATTGCGCCGTCAAGACTTGCCCCAAGCGCCAGCGGTGATGGTGTCCACGGAAGCGCAGCCTGAAGATCGACGCCAGGCCTATGAAGCCGGTGCGAACTTTTATCTGATCAAGCCCATCAAGCCGCAGGAGCTGTTAAGCGTCTGTCGGCTCTTGTTGAAAACGGGTGCCAAAGCATGAATCCGCTGTTGCAAGAATTTCTGCTTGAGGCGCGTGACTTCCTGCAAGGCATAAGCGAAAAGCTGATGGCCCTGGAAAGTGCGCCGGATGACGCGGGGCTCATGAACGAGCTCTTTCGTCTAGTGCACACCTTGAAGGGTAATTCCGGCCTATTTGATTTCCCTGCGCTGACACGCGTGCTGCACGCCGCGGAAGACCTCATGGACGCCGTACGCGCCGGGCAGGTCGCCTATTCGACCGCTCTGGCCGACACCCTGCTCGAGGCGATGGATTTCGTCGCAGCGTTGCTGGATGAGATCGAAGCCACCGGCGCGCTCACTGCTGAACACGCCACGGAGGCTCAGGCGCAGGCCCATGCCTTGCGCGCTTTAATACCGCCAACCTCGCCGCAGGAAGAGGGAGCTGACGGCGGAACAACGCAAGCTCAGTTAGCGAGTGGCCCATACGCCTTGCCGGCGTTTCCCCCGCTAGCTGAGCTGCCGGAGGCAGTGCGCATGGCGGCGTGGCAGGCAGCGGCACCCGAGGTGCCGCTGCATGGCATCGTCTATGTGCCGGCAGCAGATAGCTTTTTCAAAGGAGAGGATCCCTTTCACCAGGCGCGCCACATTCCCGGTCTTGTTTGGGGACGGGCGCGACACGAAGGGCCATGGCCGGCCTTGGGCGAACTCGACTGTTACCGCAGTGAGCTGATCTTTGAAGCCATAGCCCGCGCACCATCTGCCGAGCTTATCGAATATTTCCGTTACGTGCCAGATCAGGTACGCATTGAGCCCCTGCCGCTCATCGCCCTGGTCATCCCACAAGGGCAGCTAAACGGGGGGCCAGTGTATGGCGATTTTGTCGCGGAGGCTCTGGCCATGTTAGAAGCCGGCGACTTGGCGGGGCTTAAATCGGCGAGTGAGGCCCTGCTTGAGCTCTCGGCGGCAGAGTTGTGGGTTAGCTCTGCATTGCGCTGGCTAAAGCTTTTGATCGAGACGGCACCGCAGCAGCGGCAGGCCATGCGCCGCCTGATCGAGGCGCTGAACACCCTCACCGCCCCAGACTGGCAGGCGGAGGACTGGCAGCAGGTACCTGATGCGCCCTCTGAGCACGAGGTGGCGACTGCTGAGCAGGTGGCGCCTGCAGATGAAGATCGGGCGCTTTTGGACGCAATCCTCGCTGCGCAGGCCGAAGTGCTTGCGCAGCCGGATGGCGTAGATTGGCTGCCAGGGCGGCTTAAGGCTACCGCGGCTGTGTTGCGTGCCGTGTTGAGTCATCTGAACGACTCGCCTGCTGCGCTCGATCTCGCCCTTGAGCAATCCCTGGCGGAAAAGCGCAGTCAGCCGCTCGCGCAATGGCTCGCGGCCTATCGCGAGCGCTTGCTCGGGCAACCGCTTGTCGCGGTAAAGGCAGCTTCAGCCCTTTCCTTGCCGGCCCCCGAGCCGGGCCCGCATACGCCAGCAGACAGGCCGGTGCCAGCTACGGCAGCCGCACCGCGTGCCGAACCGGTCGCAGAGGTGCGGGCAATGCGTCCAGCCGAAGAGTCAGCCGTCAGCAAAGTGCTCAAGGTCGATCAGGCCAAGATCGACCGTTTGATGAACCTCATCGGCGAGATGGTGGTGGCGAAGAACGGCCTGCCCTATCTCGCCAGCCGTGCCGAGCAGCAGTATGGCATGCGGGAGCTTGCGCGCGAGATCAAGGCTCAATATGCGGTGATCAACCGCATCGCCGAAGAGATGCAGGATGCCATCATGCAGGTGCGCATGCTGCCGGTTTCTTTCATCTTTCAGCGCTTCCCGCGACTGGTGCGCGACATCTCGCGCAAGCTTGGCAAGGAAGTCGAGCTCGTGCTGGAGGGGGAGGAGACTGAGGCTGACAAGACGATCATCGAAGCATTGGCCGAGCCATTGATCCACATCGTGCGCAACAGTCTCGATCATGGCTTAGAACCCCCCGATGTGCGCCGAGCACTGGGCAAGCCGCCTGTAGGCCGCATTATCCTGCGCGCCCAGCAGGAATCCGATCGCGTTATCCTCGAGGTCTGCGACGATGGCAAGGGCATCGACGCGGCCATCGTCAAGCGCAAGGCCTACGAAAAGGGCCTCATCGACGAGGCGCGGTTGGAGCGCCTCAGCGACGAGGAGGCAATTCAGCTCATCTTTCAGCCCGGGTTTTCTACCGCCGAACAGGTCTCCGACCTTTCCGGCCGCGGTGTCGGCATGGACGTGGTAAGAAGTGTTGTCGAAAAGATCGGCGGCACGGTAAGCCTGACGAGCCGTGTGGGTCAGGGCACGACGATACGCCTCGCTCTGCCTTTATCGATGGCGGTCACCAATGTGATGATCATCGAGTCTCACCGGCAGATCTTCGGTGTGCCGATGGACAGCGTCATCGAGACGGTGCGTTTGCCGCGCGCTGCCATCCGCCAAATCAAGCAGCAGAAGGCTGCCGTTTTGCGCGGCCGCATTGTGCCGCTTGCCTCGCTCAACGAACTTTTAGGCATCGCTGCTGAGCCGCAAGCCAATGCCGATGATGAGTTCGCCGTACTCGTGCTGCGCGTCAGCGGCGTTCCGGTTGGCCTATTGGTCGATCAATTCCGCGAGGTCATCGATGTCATCTTGAAGCCTCTCCCTGGGGTATTGAGCAAACTGACGCAGTACTCCGGCACGGCGCTGCTTGGCGACGGCTCGGTGCTGATGGTGATCAACCCACAGGAGCTTTTCCGATGAGCCTGACCTTTGCCGATAACCGAGTTGTTCTGGCCGACTATGTCACCGTTGAAGAGGCCGAGTCGCTGCTCGAGTGGCTGTTGGCGCATCCACAAGCCAGCCTCGACCTCTCTGCGCTCAAGCACCTCCATGCAGCCAATCTGCAGGTTCTCATGGCCGCTGGTAACCCGGTGAGCGCCTGGCCGGCGGACCCCGATCTCGCCGCCTGGCTGCGTGCGTCCCTGCCCACTCAGGAGAAATAACCATGTCGAAAACCG
The DNA here is from genome assembly GCA_041640815.1 of Thiobacillaceae bacterium. GTDB lineage: Bacteria > Pseudomonadota > Gammaproteobacteria > Burkholderiales > Thiobacillaceae > JANWZL01. Next base: position 7,257 of record JBEPZO010000039.1, on the reverse strand, counting down.
TCTTTATCATCGATGATTCAAGTGTGATGCTCATGAGCGTCAAACAAACGTTGGAGATGGCCGGCTATCAAGTCGCAACAGCCAAGGATGGCCTTGAGGCCTTCAATCGGCTTAAGACGGGCTTCAAGCCTGACCTCATCATCACCGACATCAACATGCCCAACATGAATGGACTTGAGTTCATCAAGAACGCGCGTACGCTCCTGCGTTTCACGCCAATCCTTGCTTTAACCACCGAAAGCCAAGCGGCCAAGCGCGACGAAGCAAAGCGGCTAGGCGCTACGGGCTGGCTGGTCAAACCCGTCTCCGGGCCGGAGTTGCTCAAGGTGATCAAGCAGGTGTTGCCGGGGGCATGAGGTCGACGTCGAAGAGGGGAGAAGCAGATGTGCGCTGACATACTGGGAACGCATCGAGCTGTATTAACTTGGGCCAGGCACCTAGCCTTCTATGTGTTAGGCGCTTGCCTAGTGGGCGGCCTAGTGTGGCTCTTCAACCCTTGGTTCCAGACGTTTTTTGCGTCGCATAATCGCCTTGCCGCAGCCATCGGGAGCGCTGCGATAGCCCTTGTGTTTTTTGCTGGCGGCGAGTTTTTATTACGGTTCTTTGCCAGAATGCTTCTAAAGCAGGAAATCGACCAGCGGGCGAGGATGCAAACCTTTTGTCATTCAAGTCGTAATCACCTGACGCGGTTAACCCAAGACCTGGAAGTTTTGCCCAAGCTGATCGCAATCGCCCAGGGGCACTTGGGCGACGCCAATGCCTCGACAGAGGCCGGAGCCATCAAGGTGCTAGAATCGCTTGGCGCAGTGCGGAGCCAAAGCGAAGCGCTTCTTAACACCCTGCGTGAGCAGGAGGCGCAGGCAGGCCATATCGCCGTGGAACACAGCCAGCGACTCGCCCACAACACCAAAACCCTGGAGGATCTTACTCAGTACCGGCAAACGCGCGCCGCACAGATCATTGAAGATAGCCGGCGCATCGATGAGGTATTGCAACGCGTCAAAGGGCTTACGGACTTGACCCAGATGATCCGCGGCATCGCCGGGCAGACCAATCTACTCGCCTTGAATGCCGCCATCGAGGCGGCACGCGCTGGCGAAGCCGGCCGCGGCTTTGCCGTCGTCGCCGATGAGGTGCGCAAGCTGTCGCAGCAGACGGAGATAGCCACCGCCCGCATCGACGAGGAAATCGCCAGTGTCGTGCAATTGGTCAACGATAACCTCTCCGCCATAGTCGCCACGGCGAGGACCGACGAAGAGACGAGACAGATGCAGCTCATCGCCGATGAGTTTGACGACATGAGCCAAGCCTTTACAAAGCTATCGGATTATCTAAGCCAGGTCAGCCACGCAACGCGCACCGCCATGGAGAGAATCCACGAGGACGTGCTGGTCGCGCTCGGCCAGTTGCAATTCCAGGATGTCAGCCGCCAGCAGATCGAGCATATCGGCCGTTTGCTGGATATGTTGGCAGAGCATTTCGCAGCGGTAAAAACGGCACTGGAAACGCTATCCACCGGCGCCGAAATGACTGTAGGCGACTGGACGCCATTGGCTACGCGCGTCGAGGCGCTTACTCAGCATCACGTCATGCACGTCCAGCGCACCACGCACGATGCAGCGCTCGGGCGGAAGACGCAGGCAGAAGAGCGTCCAGCCATCGAGCTCTTTTAGCCATGCATGTCATCGCCATCTCCAACCGCAAGGGGGGCACAGGCAAGACCACAGTCGCCGTCAACCTCGCGGCGGAGCTGGCAGCGCGAGGGTTTCGTGTGCTGTTGATCGACCTCGATTCGCAGGGCCACTGTGCAGTGGGGCTGGGTATCCAGGTCGATGCGACAACACCCGCAGTGCATCACCTGTTTGTCGATCCGCTGCTAAAGCTGCGTGAGATCATCCGTAAAACGTCCATCGACAATCTCGATCTAGCCCCGGCCGACCTGAAGTTTGATCATGGACAAGGGCAGCGCAACGACCAACGGCTAAAAGACGCCTTAGAGAGGGAGGAACTGCACGCGCACTACGATATGGTGGTGATCGACACGCCTCCTTCGCTCGATGCCTTGCTCATGAACGCACTCATGGCTGCAGACCGCGTGCTGGTGCCCTATGTGCCGCATCACCTCTCATTTGAGGGGGTGCGTCAGCTCGTGCGCGCGCTTTTTCCAGTAATGACGCGCCATAATCGGCGCCTGAAGATTCTCGGATTTTTACCAACCATGGCAGCCGAATACGTACGCCAACATCGCGCCGTCACCGGTGAGGTGAGCAAGGAATTCGGCGCCAGAAGAGTGCTGCCGCCGATACGCTCAGATATCCGTCTGGCCGAAGCGATGGCCGCTGGGCAGCCTTTGCGCTATTACGCACCCAAAAGCCGGGCAGCGGAAGACTTCCAAAGGCTCACCGTCGAGGTGCTGCAGCGTTTAGCAAGCGGCTAAATCGCCAAAACCGCGTCGTTCGCTTCGGCCACCCACAACCGGCCTCGCGTCCGTACGAGGCAGCGCGGGCGGCGTGCGCTGACAACAGGCCGGAAAATCCTTTCGTTTCCGGATGCAGTAGGCATGGGTTTACCTAGACGGTTTTTGCGGACGCGCAACGCCAATGGTCACATGCGGTTTTAGCCGGTTGACGGTCGCCGGACCAATGCCCTTGACCTTTTCCAGGTCCTCGATGCGCTTGAAAGGACCGTACATGCGGCGATAGTCGATGATGGCCTGCGCTTTCGCTGGCCCGATGCCGGGTAACGACTCAAGCTCCGCTTGCGTAGCCGTGTTGAGCTCGATTTGCGCATAAAGTGGATCAGCCAGTAAGCAGCCGAGGACAAGCGCGATGGCGTTTTTAATCTTGTGCCTCACCCATGGTCGGCGTTTGAGCAGAGCATCGGGCCTTGTCTTGCCAAGGGTGAACTGATTGCGCCCGCTTAATCTTAAAGAAAGCATATGCATGAAGTTTCTCCTCTGTGCGCTTCCCCTCAGCGAAAAGGATGTATGAGCGTTAAGGCTTGTTTTCTGCGGCTGACCGCGTTTACCTGCATCGCCTTATCGGCTTTGCGGGCGCCGGTAGGCTCCTGGCAGCTACTCGCATCAGCCCGAATTCAGCTCGCTTGACTCGCCTGCAGTTTGGCATCCACCCAGCCGACGACGCTTGCCAGGGCAGAGGGGAGTTTCTCGGGCGCATTGCCGCCGGCCTGGGCCAGGTCAGGACGTCCACCGCCGCGGCCGCCGACCTGCATGGCGACGAAGTTGACCAGTTCACCGGCCTTGATCCGTCCGGTCAAATCGGCGGTAACGGCGGCGATCAGGGTCACTTTGCCATCCGCCACGCTCGCCAGTAACACCGCACAGGAACGCAGGCGGTCACGCAACTTATCGGCGAGTTCGCGCAAAGCCTTCGCGTCCGCGCCCTCGATAGCTGCAGCCAGCACCTTGACCCCGCGCACCTCGACCGCTTCCTTCGCGAGGTCTTCCCCTTGGGCGGCGGCGAGTTTCGCCTTATAACGATCGAGTTCCTTCTCCAGGGTGCGCACCTGCTCCTGGATCTGGGCAAGCCGTGCGATGACATCGCTGGGTTGAACCTTAAGCCGCTCGGCAACCTCGCGCAAGGTGTCCTCTTGCGCCTGTAGCCATGCCAAGGCGGCCGGGCCACAAACCGCCTCAACCCGGCGGATGCCCGCGGCAACGCCGGCCTCGGAGATGATCTTGAACAGGCCGATGTCACCCGTGCGTCGGACGTGGGTGCCGCCGCACAGCTCGGTGGAGAAATCCCCCATGCCCACCACGCGCACCTCATCGCCGTATTTTTCGCCGAACAGCGCCATGGCGCCTGCCTTGATGGCCTCGTCATATTTCATCAGCCGGGTCTCCACACGGCTGTTGCGGCGGATCTCGGCGTTGACCAGCTCCTCGATTTGGCGTATCTCCTCAGTCGTCAACGGCCGCGGGTGGGAAAAGTCGAAGCGCAAGCGCTGCGGCGTGACCAACGAGCCCTTCTGCGCGACATGCTTGCCCAGCACGACGCGCAGGGCGGCGTGCAAGAGATGAGTGGCGGAGTGGTGGTAGGCCGCCATCTGCCGAGCACGCATGTCTACGCGCGCGTCGACGGTGTCGCCGACGGCTAGGCGGCCGGTGGTCAGCCGGCCCTTGTGGCCGAAGACCTCGGCCTGGATCTTTTGCGTGTCCTCGACGCGGAACACCCCGTGGCCGCAGGCAAGCTCACCGATATCGCCGACTTGCCCCCCGGACTCGGCATAGAAAGGGGTGCGGTCGAGCACGATGATCGCCTCATCGCCCGCGGCGATGTCGTTGACCTGGTGGCCGTCTTTGTAGATGGCCAGGATGCGGCCTTCCTGCTCCAGCGTGTCATAGCCCACGAAGGTCGTGGGCTGGCCTGAGAATTCCAGCACCTTGGCCATGCTGAACTTGCTCGCGGCGCGGGCGCGCTCCCGCTGCTGTTGCATGGCCGCCTCGAAACCGGCGAAATCGACGTTGAAGCCGCGCTCGCGGGCGATATCGGCGGTAAGGTCGAGCGGGAAGCCGTAGGTATCGTATAGCTTGAATACGGTTTCGCCATCGAGCATGCGGTCTTCCGCATGCATTGCCGCCTCGAGCACCGCCATGCCATGCTCGAGGGTCTCGGCGAAACGCTCTTCCTCCTGCTTGAGGATGCCCATCACGTTGTCGCGCGCCGCCGGCAGTTCCGGATAGGCCTCGCCCATCACCCGTGCCAGATCGTCCACCAGCCGGTGGAAGAAGGGCTGTTTCTGGCCTAGCTTGTAGCCGTGGCGGATGGCGCGCCGGATGATGCGGCGCAGCACGTAGCCGCGGCCTTCGTTGCCTGGAATCACCCCATCGACGATGAGAAAGGCGCAGGCCCGGATGTGATCGGCGATGACCTTGAGCGAGTTGTGCGTGCGGTCCTGGCAGGCGGTCTCGCGCGCGGCGGCAGCGATCAGCTCGCGGAACAGGTCGATATCGTAGTTGGAGTGCACACCCTGCATCACGGCGCTGATGCGCTCCAGCCCCATGCCGGTGTCGACCGAGGGCCGCGGCAAGGGATGCAGCTTGCCGTCCTCGTCGCGGTTGAACTGCATGAAGACGATGTTCCAGATCTCGACATAACGGTCGCCATCCGCGGCCGCCGACCCTGGGGGGCCACCGGCCACCTCAGGGCCATGGTCGTAGAAGATCTCGGTACACGGGCCACAGGGGCCGGTGTCGCCCATCTGCCAGAAGTTGTCCGAGTGATACTTGCCACCTTTGTTGTCGCCCACCCGCACCAGGCGGCTCGATGGGATGCCGATCTCGTTGGCCCAGATGTCATAGGCCTCGTCGTCATCCTGGTAGACCGTCACCCACAGCCGTTGTGGCGGGATGGCGAGCACGCCGGTGAGAAACTCCCAGGCATACTCGATCGCGTTGCGCTTGAAGTAGTCGCCAAAGCTGAAGTTGCCCAACATCTCGAAAAAGGTGTGGTGCCTGGCGGTGTAGCCGACGTTCTCCAGGTCGTTGTGCTTGCCGCCAGCGCGCACGCAGCGCTGGCTGGAGGCCGCCCGCACATAGGGCCGCGTCTCACGGCCAAGGAACACATCCTTGAACTGCACCATGCCGGAGTTGGTGAACAGCAAGGTGGGGTCATTCGCCGGCACCAGCGGGCTGGATGGGACGATGGTGTGGCCCTTGGCGGCAAAAAACTCCAAGAACTGGCGACGGATTTCGCTGCTTTTCATAGGATTGAGGTGGCTGATTCGAGCAGGACGCATTGTAGACCCGATGCCGGCCAAATGTGATGTTCTAGCAGGCTGCTTGGGCGGAAAAATCGGGCCGCGTGGCGCAGCAGCCAGCATGTGTGCGCTGGTGCGAGCGTAGCCGCTGGCTGCTGACCAATGCCCGTCGTTTAGGTAGGTGCACGAAATGCTCTGGGCCCTCACTATGATCCTCTACAATAGGCACCTCCTTATGGCTCACCAAGCCAGCGGGGCGATGCCAGTTGCCTACACGAACGAGGACGTGCCGTGCTCATCCATCCGCAATTCGATCCCGTAGCCCTGGAGATCGGGCCGCTTACCGTGCGCTGGTACGGCCTCATGTATGTGCTGGCCTTTGCAGCGTTTTACCTGCTAGCCCGAGTACGCATGGCACAACAGCCGCAATCGGGTTGGACGACGAAAGAACTGGATGACTTGCTGTTCTGGGGTGTGCTGGGCGTCGTCATCGGCGGGCGGCTTGGGCATGTGCTGTTCTATGAGCCGGCCTATTATCTGGCCCATCCGAGCGAGATCGTCGCCATCTGGCATGGCGGTATGTCTTTCCACGGTGGGCTGCTCGGCGTGCTGATCGTGATGTATATGCACGCCCGTCGCGTCGGCCGGCGTTTTCTCGAGGTGGGGGATTTCGTCGCGCCGCTCGTGCCGCTGGGGCTCATGTTCGGGCGCATCGGCAATTTCATTAACGCCGAGCTGTGGGGCCGCCCGGCAGATCCCGACCTGCCCTGGGCCATGGTCTTTCCTAACGTCGACGCTGTGCCTCGCCACCCTTCCCAGCTCTACCAGGCCGGTCTCGAGGGGCTGTTGCTGTTCATCATCCTCTGGCACTATACACGCCGCCCACGTCCCGTTGGCGCCGCCTCCGGCGCCTTCCTCTTGGGCTATGGCGTCTTGCGCAGCCTGGGCGAGTTGTTCCGCAACCCTGACGATGGCATCTTTGGCTTCGTCTTGGGGGTGAGCATGGGTCAGTGGCTCTCTTTACCCATGATTATCATCGGCGCGCTTTTGCTATATCGCAGCTATCTTCACAAAAGCTAGTTGTGGCCTTACCTTTCATAGCATTTACGCCCGCCTGCTAAGCGGCTATAATTGATTTTTTACTGGGGCGGTAGCTCAGCTGGGAGAGCGTCGCGTTCGCAATGCGAAGGTCGGGAGTTCGATCCTCCTCCGCTCCACCAATCTACCCGCCTACCCTTACCCGCATACCCCTAGGGTGGTATCCCAGCGCTGGCCCAGCAGCCCGGGCAGCGAAAAGCGCCCGTAAACAAGAAAAGGACACCCACTTTACACAAAAGAAAAGGACGCCCACTTTACCAAGAGAAGTCCCCCCACTTTCCGTTCTGCGCTGTTCTGCGACTTTCCTGCGGGTAGGCGAAGCGCTGAGGTAGGCGTATATTCAAGCGGAGGCGGACAATAGAGTTATGATCGAGTTATGACGACCCCGACACGTGACCCTTCTGAGATGAGCTGGGAAGACATCCGGGCGCTGGTGGCTAG
>JBEPZO010000038.1:0-18294 GCA_041640815.1 Thiobacillaceae bacterium | reverse complement strand
TGCGCCGGCTCTGATCGACCAGGTGGAGATCGATGCTGTTGAGCCGCTCGCGTATCGCCGACTGCTCCTGACGAATGGCGTCGAGCTCAGGGATGAGAAAGTCTTTGATCTGTTGCAGGAGTTCCATCGGGTAAAAGGCGATATCTATTTGCTTGTTTAGTCTAGCACAGCCACCCGGCGAACATAGCTCACCCACAATGTGGCTGGCAGCGCTGAAATCCATGCCATCGTGTTGCAGGGATCTGCGTCCTAACAACCTCGAAGATTAAGCCCACCCTAGGAACAATAGTTCAGCAAACGGCTCCTTCATTTTTTTGGGGACTAGTGAATTAGACTGATCCCTTAAGTCATACGGCTTAGCGACGACGGTTACTCTGAAGGATCGGAGGGCGCTAGAATTTCATCATTTTACGAGGACAATATGACCACCATCGCTGTCGTCGGCCTGGGCTATGTGGGCCTGCCGCTCGCCGTGGAATTCGGCAAGAAATACGACACCATCGGCTATGACTTGTCCGAGGCCAAGGTCGCCAGCTACAGAAACTTCTGCGACCCCACCGGCGAGGTATCGACGGAGGACCTGAAGGCCGCCACGCGTCTGACGGTCACCACCGACCCAAGCGCGCTAAGCGCGGCCGATTTCATCGTTGTGGCCGTGCCCACGCCCGTGAATGCCGCCCACATCCCCGACTTCACGCCCTTGACCAGCGCTTCCACCACGGTGGGGAAGTACATGAAGCGGGGCGCCATCGTGGTTTATGAGTCCACCGTTTACCCTGGCGCCACCGAGGAGGTGTGCATCCCCTTGCTGGAGAAGCATTCGGGCATGAAGTGGAAGGAGGACTTCCATGTCGGCTACTCGCCCGAGCGGGTGAACCCGGGCGATAAGGAGCACACCATCACCAAGATCGTCAAGGTGGTCTCGGGCGATGATGGCCCCACCCTGGACAAGGTGGCCGAGATCTATGGCTCCATCATCAGCGCCGGCGTGCACCGCGCCAGTTCGATCAAAGTGGCCGAGGCGGCCAAGGTGATCGAGAACACCCAGCGCGACTTGAACATCGCGCTCATGAACGAGCTTGCGCTCATCTTCGATCGAATCGGCATCGATACGCTGGAGGTGCTGGAGGCCGCCGGCACCAAATGGAACTTCCTGCCGTTCCGGCCCGGCTTAGTGGGCGGACACTGCATTGGCGTCGATCCCTACTACCTCACCCATAAGGCCGAGATGCTGGGCTATCACCCGCAGGTGATCCTAGCCGGCCGCCGTATCAACGACGGCATGGCGGCCTGGGTGGCGCAGCAGACGGTCAAGCAGATGATCAACAACGGCAGCCCCGTCAAAGGCGCCAAGGTGATCGTGCTCGGCCTGACTTACAAAGAAAACTGCCCCGACCTCAGGAACTCCAAGGTGGCCGATTTGGTGCGCGAACTCGAGTCCTTCGGCTGTGCGGTGAGCGTGCACGACCCGATCGCCGAGCCGGCCGAGGCCGTGCAGGAGTACGGCATCACCTTGACGCCTTGGCAGGCCCTCCCCACCGGCGCCGACGCCATCGTCGCCGCGGTATCGCATCGGCAATACCTAGCCATGCCGCTTGCCGACATCCTTGGCAAACTCAAGCCAGGCGGCGTATTCACCGACGTGAAATCGGCTTACGACCCCGCCGCCATCCGGGCCGCGGGCTATCGGCTCTGGCGCTTGTAAGCTCGATGGCGCGCGGCTTGGCTGGATGCAGGCGCACCAGTGCGCGGTGCCAAGGCTTGGCGCACGCCGGGGTTGAGGCGAGAGGGCAATGACCGCCTATCAAAGCCTGCTCGAGCGCCTGCCCACTGAACCGCGCACCTGGCTGGTGACCGGTGTGGCCGGCTTCATCGGCTGCAACCTGCTAAAGACCCTGCTCAAGCTCGATCAGCGCGTGGTGGGGCTGGACAACTTCGCCACCGGTCACCGCCGCAACCTGGAACAGGTCCGCGCCGCGGTGACACCGGGGCAATGGAATCGATTCCGCTTCATCGAGGGCGACATCCGCAACCTCGAGCATTGTCGCGCCGCCTGCGCGGGCGTGGACTACGTGCTGCATCAGGCAGCGCTGGGGTCGGTGCCGCGTTCCGTGGCGGACCCTCTGACCACCAATGCCGCCAACATCGATGGCTTCCTCAACATGTTGGTGGCGGCGCGCGACGCCGGCGTGGTGCGCTTCGTCTATGCCGCCTCTAGCTCGACCTATGGCGATCACCCGGCGCTGCCCAAGGTGGAGGAGCGCATTGGTCGGCCGCTCTCACCCTATGCCGTGACCAAGCTGGTTAATGAGCTCTATGCCGACGTCTTCGCCCGCGTCTATGGCTTTCGCAGCATCGGGCTCAGATATTTCAACATCTTCGGCCCGCATCAGGACCCCGACGGCGCCTATGCCGCGGTGGTGCCGCGCTGGATTGCGGCCTTAATCCGCGGCGAGCCGGTGTACATCTACGGCGACGGCGAGACCAGCCGCGACTTCTGCTACATCGCCAACGCCGTGCAGGCCAACCTGCTGGCGGCGACGGTAACGACGCCAGAGGCGACCGGCCAGGTGTACAACGTGGCGGTGGGCGACCGCACCACCCTCAACGAGCTCTTTCGCGCCATCCGTGACCTGCTGGCGGAGCGTTTCCCGCATGTGCGCAACGTGCAACCCATCTACCGCGACTTCCGCCCCGGCGATGTGCGCCACTCGCAGGCAGACGTGTCCAAGGCGCGCAAATTGCTGGGCTACGCACCGACCCACCGCATCGCCGACGGCCTCAAAGAGACCATAGACTGGTATGTGGCGGACTTGGCGCCGCATCGCTGAAGGCCTGTTGCTTGCGTTGTGTTGGCCGGCGCTGGCCTTCGCTCAGCTGCCGCACACCGTTGCGCGGGCGCTGGAGCTCGTGGGCATACCGCCGCATGCCGTTGCCCTCGTGGTGCAGCCGCTGGATGCCGATCAGCCGCTCGTCGCGCACGGTGCCGAGCGCGCCTTCAACCCCGCCTCGACGATCAAACTCCTGACCACGCTGGCCGCCCTCGATAGCCTCGGCCCTGCCTATCGTTTCAAGACACGCGTCTACATCACCGGCGAACTAAAGGGCGACACCCTGCATGGCCAGTTGATCCTGAAGGGCGGCGGCGACCCTTCGTTGACCCTTGAGCGCTTTTGGCTCTTGCTGCGCGAGGTGCGTGCCCGCGGCATCCGGCATATCGCCGGCGATGTGCTGATCGACCTGTCTTGTTACGACCTCGCCCCCCTCGACCCGAGCGCTTTCGACCAAGCGCCGCTGCGCCCCTACAACGCGCTGCCGGCAGCCCTGCTGGTGGACTTCAATACCCTGCACCTTAACCTCAGGCCCGGCGGTGACGGTCTGCGCCTGAGCCTGGACCCGCCCGCCTTGCCTCTGAACAGCGACGTGCGTGTGACCGATGGCCCCTGTGAAGATTGGCGGCAAGGCCTAGTCTACGCGCTCGCAGATGGAACGCTGCGGGTCACAGGCGTCTATCCAGCCAGCTGTGGCGCACAGCGGCTGCGCCTGGCCATGCCGCGGCCCGAAGCGGCGGTGAGCGCGGCCTTTCAAGCGCTCTGGGCCGAGCTGGGGGGGAGTCTCGGCGGCGAGGTGCTGGCCGCTCATCTGCCCGAGGAGGCGCGCCTGCTGTTGGAATTCGATTCCCTACCCTTGAGCCGCATCGTCGCCGACATCAACGAATACAGCAACAACGTCATGGCCCGCATGCTCTACCTCAATCTCGGCGGCTTACGCTACGGCGCCCCCGCCACCCTGGCCAAGGGCGAGGCCGCCATCCGCGCTTGGCTTGAAGCGCAGGGGTTGGACATGCCCGAACTGGTGCTGGAAAACGGGGCGGGTCTGTCGCGCGTGGAGCGCCTGAGGGCGGCATCGCTTGCCGCCCTGCTGCGTCATGCGATCAAGCTCGCCGTCGCGCACGATTTCATCGCCTCCCTGCCCGCCCTCGGCCTGGAGGGCACCCTGAAGGGCCGCCTGGCAGACACGCCCATGGCAGGCCGCGCCTGGCTGAAAACCGGCAGCTTGAACGGCGTGCGCAACCTCGCTGGCTATGTCATGGATGCGGCAGGCCGTCGCCACGTCTTCGTCTTCCTCGTCAACCATCCGCGCGCCGCCGCAGCCTCTGCGGCGCAGGACGCCGCCTTAAAGTGGGTCTATGACCAAGCCAATGGTGAACGCGCATCAGCTCGCTAAGCGTCCCGCTACCGAGTCGAATTGCCAGCACTTATGCACACGTTGCGAGCTGATGCGCCTAACATATCCCGTCTTTCTCGTCAAACACCATGTGTTCTTATAACTCATTGAAAAATATACGGTTCGCGACTGTCGCTTTTTTGTGCGATATAGTCGCAGCACAGAGATTTCAACGGATTACAGGCTTAAGTCGCAGCCTTGTCCACAAACTTATCCACAGATTACGTGGATAGTCTTGAAAAAGTTCAAAAACACAGTTGGATAGAGCGGAATTTTAGAAAAAACATTAAGTTCGCTTACCAACATCGGCTCGATACAGACCTTAAACGATGACCGCTTGCCTACACCCTGATAGGTACTGGCGAGCGCGTGCTCGTCCATCATGACCATCGCCATCGTCGCCCTCGACACCCCGCTTGCCCGTACCTTCGACTACCTCGTCCCGGCAGACTGCCCGGTGGCTACGGCCGACATCGGGCGGCGGGTACGGGTGTCGTTCGGGCGGCGCGAGTGCTGGGGCATTCTGGTCGGCCTTGCCGATCGCTCCGACTTGCCCGCCGAGCAGCTCAAGCCCCTTTTGGCCGTCGATCGCGAGCTGCCGCCGCTACCGCCTTCGGTGCTCGCCCTGGCACGCTTTGCCGCCGACTATTACCACCACCCCTACGGCGCGAGCCTCCTGTCGCTCCTGCCGCCGCCGTTCAAACGACGCGCCGCACCTCGCCCGCAACCGGTCGCCTATGCCCTGACGCCAGCAGGCAAGCAGGCGATGCAGACGCTGCCGGTGCGCGCCAGCGCCCAACGTCGGCTCGCCGAGCGGCTAACGAGCGGACCGGCGACGGCGGCGGAGTTGGCCGGTCTGCGCGCCAGCCTGCGCGCCTGGCTCAAACGCGGTTGGATCGAACCGGTCGAGCCGCATGCGCAGCCGATGGCGATGGAGACTCTGGAGACGCCCCCAGCGCTCGGGGCCGAACAGCAGGCGGCGGTGGACGCCATCTTGGCGCAGAGCGACCAATTCCATGCCTGGCTACTCTTCGGCGTCACCGGTAGCGGCAAGACCGAGGTCTATCTGCGCCTGATCGAAGCGGTGCTGCAACAAGGCCGACAAGCCCTGGTGCTCGCGCCGGAGATCCATCTGACGCCGCAGCTGACCGAACGCTTCCGGCGCCGCTTCCCGGCAGCCCGTCTGCTTAGCCTGCACAGCGGCTTGAGCGATGGCGAGCGCGCCGCCAATTGGCTCGCTTGCCTGCAGGGTCGGGCGGACATCGTCCTGGGCACCCGGCTGGCGGTGTTCGCACCGCTGGAGCGGCTCGGCCTCATCGTCGTCGACGAGGAACACGACCCCTCTTACAAGCAGATGGAAGGGCTGCGCTACAACGCGCGCGATGTCGCCGTCTGGCGGGCAAGACAAGCCAGGGTGCCCGTTGTGCTCGGCTCCGCCACGCCGGCCCTGGAGACCTGGTTCAATGCCCAGCACGGCCGCTACCGCCGCCTTGACCTGCCGGCGCGCGCCGGCCGGGCAACCCTGCCCGAGGTTGAGCTCATCGACATCCGTGCCGATCGGCCCCGGCAGGGCCTAAGCGCCGCCTTGCTCGCCGCCCTGGCGGAAAACCTCGGGCGCGGCGCCCAAAGCCTGGTGTTCATCAACCGGCGCGGCTATGCCCCCACCCTGTTCTGCAATGCCTGTGGCTACGTCATCCCCTGCCCGCGCTGCGCTGCCCACCTGGTATTGCATCGCCAGCAACGGGGGTTTCGCCTGCAGTGCCATCATTGCGGCCTGACCCAAGCGCCGCCGGCAGCGTGCCCGCAGTGCGGCGCACTGGATCTGCGCGCCTCTGGGCAGGGCACGCAGCGGCTGGAGGAGACGCTGCGCGAGCACTTTCCCGCTGCCCGCATCCTCAGGGTGGACCGCGACTCGGTGGCGCGCAAGGGCCGCTTTGCCGCGGTGCGCGAGGCGGTGCGCGAAGGCGAGGTGGACATCTTGGTCGGCACGCAGATCCTGGCCAAAGGCCATGACTTCCCGCGCCTTACCTTGGTGGGCGTGGTGGGGGCGGACGGCGCGCTGCTGTCGGCCGACTTCCGCGCCGGCGAGCGTCTGTTCGCCCAACTCATGCAGGTCGCCGGCCGCGCTGGCCGCGGCGGCGAGGCCGGCCGGGTCCTGGTGCAGACTGCCTATCCACAGCACCCGCTGTACCAGGCCCTGCTGCGGCACGACTACCCGGCCTATGCCGAGCGTGCGCTCAGTGAGCGGCGCCAGGCACAGTTTCCGCCCTATGTGCGCCAGGCCATGCTGCGCGTGGATGCGCGCAACGATGCGACGGCACAGGCCTTTCTCGAGGCGGCCCGCAGCCGCGCCCTCGCCTATGCCCATGGCGTGAGCGTTTTCGACCCCGCGCCGGCCCTGCTCGCCAAGGTGGCCGACCGCGCGCGCTGGCAACTGTTGGTGCAATCGCCCTCGCGCAGCCGCCTGCAGGCCTTCCTCTCGCACTGGGCGCAAAGCCTGCGCGAGCTACCGGCCCCTGGCCTAAACTGGGTGCTGGACGTCGACCCGATCGCGTTTTGACGCCTGGCGTCGAGCTAGCCCTTGCCGGCCACGCTTAGCCCGTCCCCTGTCGGCCTCCCTTATAATCGCGGCATCGTACCGATTACCGTCATCATGACCCTGCGCTACATCGAGCCCAAGTCGCACCTGACGGAGCTCTTCCGCCAGGCCCTCGCCCGCGTCGCACCGGGTGCCGATAGCTGCATCGAGCTTCAACGCCCCAAGCAGGCATCGCATGGCGACTGGGCCTGCAATCTCGCCATGCAGCTAGCCCGCAGCCTCAGGCGCAATCCGCGCGAGGTGGCAGCCGAACTGGTGGCCGCCCTGCCCGCAAGCGAGTGGGTGGACAAGGTGGAAGTGGCCGGCCCGGGCTTCATCAACATCTTCCTCAAGCCCGCGCTGTGGCAGGCGCTGCCCGCCCACATCCTGAGCCTGGGGGCGGAATATGGCCGTGTCGGGCTGGGGCGCGGCGAGCGCGTGCAGGTGGAGTTCGTCTCCGCCAATCCCACCGGCCCGCTACACGTGGGGCACGGCCGCGGTGCCGCCTATGGGGCGAGCCTGGCCAATGTGTTGGGCTACGCCGGCTATGCGGTGACGCGCGAGTTTTACGTCAACGACGCCGGCCGGCAGATGGACATCCTCGCCCTGTCGACCTGGCTGCGCTACCTCGAGCTCACGGGCGAGCACATCCCCTTTCCGCCCAATGCCTATCAGGGCGATTATGTGCGGGCGATGGCGAAGAGCATCTATGCGCTACATACCGACCGCTACAAGCGCAGCCGCGCCGAGGTGATGAGCGGCGTGCCACCGGTGCCCAGCGCCGAGGACTACGCCCGTAGCGCCGACGCCAAGGCGGCGGCGGAGGCGGCGCTCGACGCCCTCATCGCCGCCGCCAAGCGGTTGTTGGGCCAGGACTATGCCTACTTTCACGGCTTCGCCCTGGAGGAACAACTCGGCGACTGCCGTAACGACCTGACCGAGTTCGGCGTCACCTTCGACCACTGGTTTTCCGAGCGCAGCCTGCACGAGGCCGGCCTCATCGACCGGGCCCTGGAGCGGCTGGCCGCAGGGGGGCATCTGTACGAGCAAGATGGCGCCCTGTGGTTTCGCTCCACCGCCTTCGGTGACGAGAAGGACCGCGTGGTGCGGCGTGAAAATGGTCAATATACCTATTTCGCCGCCGACATCGCCTACCATCTGAACAAGTTCGAGCGCGGCTTCGACCGCGTCATCGACGTCTGGGGCGCCGACCACCACGGCTACATCGCCCGCGTGAAAGGGGCGCTCAAGGCGCTCGGGCTCGAGCCCGACCGCCTCACCGTCGCCCTGGTGCAGTTCGCCGTGCTCTACCGCCACGGCCAGAAGGTACCCATGTCCACGCGCGCGGGCGAATACGTCACCTTGCGGCAGCTGCGCGAAGAGGTGGGTAACGATGCCTGTCGCTTTTTCTACGTTTTGAGGAAGTCCGACCAGCACCTGGACTTCGACCTCGATCTGGCGAAAAGCCAGAGTAACGACAACCCCGTCTACTACATCCAGTACGCCCATGCCCGCATCTCGAGCGTACTCGCGGCGTGGGGGGGCATGGAGGGCGATCTGCTACAGGCCGATGCCGGCCTGCTCACCCATCCCGATGAGCTCAAGCTAATGCGCCGCCTGGCTGAGTTTCCGGAGGTGGTCGCCGCCGCTGCCGCGGATCTGGCGCCGCACCTCATCGCTTATTACCTAAAGGACCTGGCAGCCGACCTGCACGGGCTTTACACCACCTGTCAGTTCCTGGTCGAGGACGAGGCGCTGAGGCTGGCGCGGCTGCAGCTCATCGCCGCCACCCGCCGCGTGCTGCGCACGGGCTTGTCCTTGTTGGGCGTGTCGGCGCCCGACCGGATGTGAGCGGCACCGCCGCAGCCCATGACCAGGCCTCAGCGCAACGGTCGACGCGCCGCCCTCGAGCAAGCCCCCCGCCGGCGTGGCGGTGGCCTGTTCCTCGGCATCGCGATCGGCCTGGTGGCGGGGCTGGTGGTGGCGGCCGGCATCGCCTGGTACCTGCTGAGCAAACCCTCGCCGTTTAAACCTAGCCAACAGACCGCAAGCCCGCCCCCAGCCACACCGCCTGGCATGCCCGAGGCCGCGGCCCCGGCCGACGCGGCGTTAACTCCCCTGCCCGCGATGGCAGGCCGCCCTCAGCCCAAGCCCGCCCCTCCCCCTACAGCGCCGAAAGCGCAGCCGCCGGCCAAGCCCGTCCCCACGCCAGCGGTGCGCCCATCGGCCCCATCCGCCCGCGCCGACTACACCTTCTTCGACATCTTGCCGGGCGAGCCGAACGGCAAATCGCCGCAGCAAAAGCTCGTGCGCGAGGTCTGGTGGCTACAGGTGGCTGCGCTCAAGCAGGCACAGGACGCCGACCGCCTCAAGGCCCGACTCGTCCTGCTCGGCCTACCGGTACAGATCCAGCAGGTGACCAGCGGCGAGGCGGTGCTGCACCGCGTGCGTGTGGGGCCATTCAAGACCGAGGACGATGCCCTCGCGGCACTGGATACGCTGTCAGAAAACAATTTCGAACCGCGTTTGCTCAAAGAGCAGTCTTCTTCGCCTTAAAGGAGGACCCATGCACTTCCCCCTGCGCCGCATCATGCTCGCCGCTAGCCTGGTCCTTGGGCTGTTCGTTACGCCCTTGCAGGCGGCCGAATGGGGTAAGGACTACATCGAGCTCACACCAGCCCAGGCCGTCGATGTCCCGCGCGGCAAGGTCGAGGTGATCGAATTCTTCTGGTATCGCTGCCCTCACTGCGCCGAGCTGGAACCGGAACTCGAGGCCTGGGCCAAGCGCCTGCCGGCGCATGTGGTTTTGCGCCGGCAACCGGCAGTGCTCAACGACGGCTGGCTGCCGCTCGCCCGCGTGTTCTATGCCCTGGAGGCCGTGGGGGAGCTCGCCAGGCTGCACGGCGCCGTGTTCACGGCCATCCATCGCGAGCGCATCGACCTCAACGACCCCGAAACCTTCTTCGACTGGGCCGCCAGCCAGGGCGTGGCGCGCAAAAGGATCGCCGAGGCGTACCATTCCTTCTCGGTCAACGTCAAGGCCGCGCGCGCCAAGCAGCTCACCGCACGCTACAAGATCACCGGCGTGCCGGCCTTCGTCGTCAATGGCAAGTACCAAACCTCTGCCGACCTCACCGGCGGGCAGAAGGCGCTGTTCAAGGTGCTCGACGAGCTGATCGAGCAGGAAAGGGACAAGCGCTGAGCGGCCCGCCGATATCCGCCGGCCTCAGCTTAAGCGGTAGAGCAGCAGCCCTTTGAGATACTCCCCTTCCGGGTAAGCGAGGCTCACCGGATGGTCCGCTGCCTGGCCCATACGGGCGAGCAAGCGTAACTCGACCCCTGCATCCCAGGCCGCACTGGCGACGATCTTCTGGAACAGATCGGCGCTCACCCCGCCGGAACAGGAGAAGGTGGCCAGTATGCCGCCAGGCTCGAGCAGCTTCATGGCCATCAGGTTGATGTCCTTGTAGCCGCGCGCCGCCTTGCCCACCAGCTGGTGCGTGGGTGCAAACTTGGGTGGGTCGAGGATGATCAGGCCGAAACGCCGACCGGCGTCGCGCAGCCGGCGCAACTCCTGGAACACGTCGGCCGTGCGCCAGGCACAGCGCGCCAGATCCAAGCCATTGCGCGCCACGTGCTCGGCCGCCAGCTGCAACACCTCTGCGGAGCTGTCCACAGAGAGCACCGAGCGTGCCCCGGCCGCGAGGGCGTGCACGGTGAAGGCACCGGTATAGGCGAAGCAGTTGAGCACGTCGCGCTCGCGCGCATACGCTGCCACAAGGCGCCTGTTCTCGCGCTGGTCGAGGTAGAAACCGGTCTTGTGGCCGCGCGCTACATCCACCTTGAAGCGCAGGCCGTATTCATGGATTTCCAGCGGTTGTGGCAGCGCGCCGCGGATCACCCCCACCCGCGGCGCCAAGCCTTCCAGCAGGCGTACCTCGGCGTCGGAACGCTCGTAAAGGACTGCCTCGGGGAAGCGCTCGACGAGCGCCTCGATGATCACCTCGCGCCATGCCTCCGCGCCAGCGGCGGTGAGCTGGAGCACGAGCACCGCGCCATAACGGTCGACGACGACGCCAGGCAAACCGTCCGCCTCGCCATAGACTAGGCGACAAGCGTCGCTATCGATGGCGAGCCTGGCGCGGTAGGCAATCGCCGCATCGAGGCGGCGACCGATCAAGGCGGCATCGACGCGCTCGTCCTCGCGAAAGCTAAAGACGCGGGCCGCGATCTGAGAGCTCGGGTTATAAGCGGCCCAGGCCAGGAATGCCCCATCGGCATCCTGCACGGCTACCGTCGCGCCGGCCTTGGGCGCGCCGCTGACCCGAGCGATGGCGCCGTCATAGATCCAGGGGTGACGACGGCGCAGCGACTTGTCGCGCCCTGGCTTGAGGATTATGGTCGGTTGCATGTGTGAGGGTGCGCCGAGCAACAATGCTTTCTTGGCTTGGCGCGATACGCGACAAGGCCAAAGCGGGTTTGCCGGAGGCTTGGACCGATCTATGTCGCTACCGCATGTCGTCCAAGAACGAGCTGAAACAAACTCTCAGCTCATCAAAATGTATCCGCGGCTGTAACAATAGATTAAAGTACATCTGCTCTCTGCCGTTAATCTCGCCATGCCTAGCGCTTTCCTCAAATCTGTCGTCGATAGGGCTCGCAGCAAACTCATGCAGGTCGATGGCCCCTTCGACCGTGCCTGGCGCCACGGCTTGTTGCTCGGTTTCCTCGCGCTGTTGTCGTTGATGGTTTTTGTTACCGGCATCGGCTACCGGCAGATTGAAGCGGCGCATGCGCGGCTTAAGGCCATCTCCGAATTACACGTAAAAAAAATCGATCTGACCAAGCGCATGCACCTGCTTGCCAGCCAGCGCACGCTACTGTTGCAAAAGATCATCCTAACGACTGATCCCTTTGAGCGAGACAACTTGCGCCTTACATTCGATCGTCTCGGCACCGAGTTCGTACTCGCGCGCTCTGCTTTACTCAAATTACAGCTATCTTCCGCCGAACGCCAGGCGCTCGAGCAACAAGCCCGCATTACGCGAACAGCGCTGCCCATCCAGCAGCAGGTGCTCGAGCTCGCCCAAGGCGACCGCATTGAGGAGGCAGCCGCAATCTTGATGGAACGTGTCATCCCCCTCCAGGAGCGCATCCTCGCCACGCTCTCGGCGCTCGATCATTTGAGTCGTACGCATGCCATGCTAGCCACCGAGCAGGCCAGGCGTGCAGGAGAACAAGCACGCGTCTGGTTACTTGGACTATCCGCTGTGGCCATGGTGCTCGGTATTGTGGTAGCCGGTATCGTCATTCGCCAAACCAGCCGCGCCAGCCGCGACCGTGAATATCTAGCCCTACATGACGCGCTGACCGGGTTGCCTAACCGGAGGCTGTTCCTCGATCGGCTCGGACAAGCTATCACCAAGGCCCAGCGCGAAGGCAAGCGCGTGGGGGTAATGTTCATCGACCTGGACAATTTCAAGCCGGTTAACGATAGCCTGGGCCATGCCGCTGGCGATGCCCTGCTGCGCGCTGTAGCTGAGAGGCTGCGTGCGGCCGTGCGCGCCCAAGATACTGTCGCGCGCCTGGGGGGCGATGAATTCGTTGTGGTCGTTGGCGACATCACTGATAGCGATGAACTGTTCCGCGTCGCTGAACGCATCTTAGAGAGCATGACACAACCGTTTACCATCCATGAACGCGAGCTGTATGCTGGCTGTAGCATTGGTATCTGTAGCTATCCGGAGGACGGCGATACCCCTGAGGCGTTAAGCAAGTGTGCTGATATCGCCATGTATCAGGCGAAACAGGCTGGGCGCGGCTGCTTTCGGCTCTATGACCCGGAAATGAATCGGCTTGCTGCTGAGCATTTGGAGCTTGAGTCCGCCCTGCGCCGGGCTGTGGAGCGCGATGAACTCGAACTCTTTTACCAACCACAGCTTGACTGGACTAACGGTGAGATATACGGGGTAGAGGCTTTGTTACGCTGGCGTCACCCCCAGCGCGGCCTGATTTCCCCGGCTGAGTTTCTGGCCGTGGCGGAGAAATCCGATCTCATCCTGCGCATTGGCCGCCGCAACCTCGAGAGGGCGTGTGCACAGTGCCGTGCGTGGCTAGATCAGGGCTATGGCGAGATCAAAATGGCAGTCAATATCTCGGGACGCGAGTTTTGGCGCGGTGATATCGTGGAGACTGTGCGCGAGGCCTTGAAGCAGAGCGGACTACCGCCACCGATGCTGCAAATCGAGCTCACCGAAGGCATCCTGATGGAAGATGTACAATCCGCGATAGAGCGCGTGCGCGAGTTGAAGACCCTCGGGGTGAAGATTGCAGTAGACGATTTTGGGACCGGTTACTCATCGCTTGCTCACCTGAAACGCTTTCCGATCGATGTGCTAAAGATTGACCGCTATTTCGTCAAAGACATAGAGCATCATCCTGCCGATCGGGCTATCGTCTGCGCCCTAATTGCACTCGCCGAGAGTTTGTATTTGGATGTCGTCGCCGAGGGGGTAGAGCGTTTGACCCAGATTGAGCTCTTGCGCAAACTCGGCTGCCACATTTTTCAGGGCTACTATGTCAGCAAACCGCTACCTAGCAGCGAGTTTATCAACTGGCTAAACAAATACCAGTCAGACAATCATTCCCTACCGCGTGTAGCTTAAGTTGGCTTGAGGCGTAACAGGCCCGGGGTGCTTTTCGCCCAGACAACATCAGCTTCTGGCCACGATCAACCGGGCATACTCGAGCAAGAACCACTTGTCGCCGATACTGGGAAAGCTCACGCGGATCTCGGCCTCGGCGCCATGGCCCTGGTAGCCGAGCACCACCCCCTCGCCATAGCGCTCATGCACGACTCGGCTACCGATGGCATAGGGGTAGGGTGCCTTCGCCGGCGCAGCGGCGGCGTCCGACGGCCTCATCGCCGCCACAGATCGGTGCCCTCGCAGCGACTGCATAAGCGTCGGCGGGATCTCCTCCAGGAAGCGGGAAGGCAAGCCATAACGGGGCTGTCCGTGCAGCCTGCGCATCTGGGCGTGGGTCAGATACAGTCGTTGCCGCGCCCGAGTGATGGCCACGTACATCAGCCGCCGCTCCTCTTCCAGCCCATCGACCTCGGTGAGCGCATTCTCGTGGGGAAACAATCCTTCCTCTAGACCGGTGATGAACACCGTGTGAAACTCTAGGCCTTTGGCCGCGTGCACGGTCATCAACTGCACGGCGTCCTGGTGCGCGCGCGCCTCGTGCTCTCCGGCCTCGAGCGCAGCGTGGGCAAGAAAGGCAGTCAACAGCGCCTGCGTCGCCAGTTGCCCGTGCGCTGTGGCGGCCGATGCCGCTGGCGTGGCCGCGGGGTCATAGGCGGCGAGCGCCAGGCCGTCGCTCTCGGCGGCGAAAGCGATGGCGGCATTGGTCAATTCGCGCAAGTTTTCGATGCGCTCTTCTCCGTCGCGCTCCTGCCGATAGTGCTGCATGAGGCCGGAACGCTCGACCACCACCTCGACGACCTCGGCCAAGGGCAGCGCGGCGACCTCGGCGCGCAACCCCTTGATGAGCTCCACGAAGCTCGCCAGCCCCTTGTTCCGCGCGCCGGATGCGCAAGCCGCCTGCCACAGGCTCACGCCGCCCTGGCGCGCCGCCGCATCCAGGGCCTCGAGGGTGCGTGCGCCGACACCGCGGCTGGGGAAGTTGACCACGCGCAGAAAGGCGCCGTCATCGTGCGGATTCGCCACCAGGCGCAGATAGGCCAAGGCGTGCTTGATTTCCGCCCGCTCGAAGAAGCGCAGACCACCGTAGACGCGGTAGGGGACGCCGGCGGTGAACAAGGCGTGCTCGATGGCGCGCGACTGCGCGTTGGCGCGGTAGAGCACGGCCATGTCGCTCCAGTCGCGGCCCTCGCGCTTGAGCTGCTGCACCTTTTCGACCACGAACTGCGCCTCGTCTGCGTCATCCAGCGCCTCGTAATGGCCGATGGGCTCCCCTGCGCCGGCATCGGTCCACAAGTCCTTGCCGAGACGATGGCGGTTGTGGGCGATGAGTGCATTGGCCGCATCCAGTATGGTGGCCAAGGAGCGATAGTTGCGCGTGAGCTTGATCGGCTCGCTCAAACCCAGGTCTTGCATGAATTGACCCATGTTGCCGACGTTGGCACCGCGGAAGGCGTAGATCGACTGGTCATCGTCGCCGACGGCGAACAGGGCGCTTTCAGGCCCTTTTAGGAGCTTAAGCCAGCGGTATTGCAGCCGACTGGTGTCCTGGAACTCGTCCACCAAGATGTGGCGAAAGCGCAGCTGATAATGCTGCCGCAGTAAGGCGTTGCGGCTTAATAACTCGTAGGCCCGTAGCAGCAGCTCGGCGAAGTCCGCCACCCCCTCCCGCTGGCACTGGGCATCGTACTCGGCATAGAGCTCGGCCAGCCGGCGACTGTAAGGGTCGTTCGCTTCCACCTCAGAGGCGCGCAGACCCGCCTCCTTGTTGGCGTTGATGAAGGCCTGCACGCGGCGCGGCTCAAAACGCTGCGTGTCGACGTCGAGGGCCTTGAGCAGGCGCTTGACGGCGGCGAGCTGGTCCTGGCTGTCGAGGATCTGGAATTGCTGCGGCAAGCCCGCCTCGCGGTGATGCAGGCGCAAAAGCCGGTTGCACAGGCCATGAAAGGTCCCGATCCACATGCCGCGCGTGTCGATGGGCAGCAGGCTGGCCAAGCGGGTGAGCATCTCGCGCGCCGCCTTGTTGGTGAAGGTCACCGCGATCAGCCCCATGGGCGAGACTTGGCCGCTGGAGATCAACCAGGCGATGCGGGTGGTGAGCACCCGCGTCTTGCCCGAGCCGGCGCCAGCCAGGACCAAAGCCGAACCCTCCTTGGTGACGGCGGCCAGCTGCTCGGGGTTGAGCCCGGCGAGCAGATCCTGCGGCTGGGCGCGGAAGGGATAGGCTTGCATGCGAGGGGATTATAGCCGGCGCGGCTGCGCTAGAATTGGTTTAAGACCGTCGCTGCGAGAAACCGAACCGATATGAGCCAGCAGATCACCATCCTTTATTTCGGCCATTTGGTCGATATGCTCGGCCGGGATAGCGAGTACATGTTCCTGCCGCTGACCGTGAAGAACGTCGCCCAGCTCATGCAACACCTGGCGCGCCGGGGCGATGCCTGGACGCAGGTCTTCGCCCAGCCAAGGCCCACCCTCAAGATCACGGTGAACAAGCAGTTCGCCGATGCCGACAGCCCGGTCAAGCCAGGCGACGAGGTGGCCTTCGTCGCCTTTGCCATGGTGTAGGTAAAGGCAAGGCGCGTGGTATAGCCGCTTTTGCTGCCCCGCCTTAAGTGGCTAACGTTGGCCCTCCTGACACCCTGGCGATATGGCCTAAGCGGGGCAAGTACTGCGGCCTGTTGGCTTGGCGTCCCCTAGGGGATTCGAACCCCTGTTACCGCCGTGAAAGGGCGATGTCCTAGGCCTCTAGACGAAGGGGACTTCACGACCTCATAAATAAAGCGCGCACCTGCGCGCTTTTTAGCCTGGTGGAGGTAAGCGGGTTCGAACCGCTGACCTCTTGCATGCCATGCAAGCGCTCTCCCAGCTGAGCTATACCCCCACGGGTGAGTTAATTACTATACTCGCTCGACTGCAACTTGTAAAGCGTTTGTATAAGTCCAGTACCTCTGGCGCTCGGGCGGGTAGTGGAGAAGGAATGATTGGTGGTTGTTGACCGAGGCTGAAGGCTTCGCGTGGTGCAGCCAAGCCTCACGGCGTGGCTTGGCCAGCCAGCGCTAAAGGAGGCGGCTAAAGCCTAGGCTTGAGGTGAGTTAACTGCAACGCGTCGCCTTACGAGCTATCCAGGCAGCGTTGGGTAGCTTAAGGCAGACAACCTGAGCCAACCGAAGCAGCCATCCCACGTATGCTCGCGGTCAGTCCCAGCCTAGCAAGTGGTGTGCAGATGCATCAGGCCATTGCACCAAAGGTCATCAGCCGCTTAGGTGCTATCCGACCTTCAATATCGACCTCGACTAGACCGATGAGGCGACCATCCGGCCCATAGGCACGCATGCGCTCACCGACCTTTAGACCAGCGCGCCATACCGGCTGACCATGCCCCAGCTGCCAAGCGGAATCGATGTCGAGATCGACGCGCGGCAGATGCCAGAGCAGGGCATCCACCGGCAGCAGGCGGGCAAGCCTCGCCTGCGCGTCCAGGGCCTCGAGTTCCGCCAGCCCGATGGCCTGCGCAAGCTCGAGCGACCCGACCGCGAGGCGGGTGAGCGCGTGCAGATGGGCACCGCAGCCCAGGGCCTCGCCCAAGTCATCGGCGAGGGTGCGCACATACAGGCCTTTACCGCACGCGATGCGCAAGGTGATGAATTCGCCCTGAAACGCCACGAGCTCGAGCTGTCGCACCGACACCAAGCGGGGCTTGCGTTCGATCTCCACCCCCTGACGGGCGTAGGCGTAGAGCGGCCGGCCGGCCACCTTGAGGGCGGAATGCATGGGTGGGGTCTGCAGGAATTCGCCGGTAAAACGCGGCAAGAGGCGGCGCACATCGGCCTCGCCGACCTTAACCGGCCGGCTCGCCAGCACCTTGCCCTCGGGGTCGCCGGTGTCGGTGCGCACACCCAAGCGCAGCGTGGCGAGATAGGTCTTGTCGGCCGTGAGCAAGCACTGGGCGAATTTGGTCGCCTCGCCCAGGCAGATCGGCAGCAGGCCACTGGCAAAGGGGTCCAGGGTGCCGGTGTGGCCTGCCTTGGTCGCCTGATACAGCCGCTTGACCTTTTGCAGCGCGGCGTTGGAGGTCATCCCCACCGGCTTGTCCAGCAGCAGGACGCCGTCAACCCTGCGTTTCGCCATCGCGGTCAGTGCTTCGTCCGCTAGCGACGACCTCGTCGATCAGCTTGGACAGGCGAGCGCCGCGCTCGACCGACTCGTCGTACTGGAAGGCCAGGCGCGGTACCGTGCGCAGGCGCAGGCGCTGTGCGAGCGCGCTGCGCAAAAAGCCGCTGGCGTGCTTGAGGGCGGCAGCGACCTCGGCGGGTTCACCCCGCAGCAGGGTGAACCAGACCTTGGCATGCTCGAGATCGGCGCTGACCTCCACCGCCGTGAAGCTGACGTCATGGATGCGCGGGTCCTTGAGCTCACGCCTAAGGATATCCGCCAACTCCTGACGGATCTGTTCAGCGATGCGTTGGGCTCGATGGTGCATGGCGTGGGAGAGGGGGAGATGGCGAGGGCGGCGTCTGCGGCAAGCCGGCATCGGCCTGCACGCCAGCCATTGCCGCAATCACAAGGTCCTGGCCACCTCGACCACCTCGTAGCATTCGATCTCGTCGCCGACCTGGATGTCACTGTAGTTCTTGATGCTCAGACCACACTCGAAACCGCCCTTGACCTCCTTGACGTCGTCCTTGAAGCGTTTGAGGGAGTCGAGCTCGCCGTCGTGGATGACGACGTTGTCGCGCAGCACGCGCACGCGTGCGGTGCGTTTGATGACGCCATCGAGCACCA
>JBEPZO010000037.1:0-18689 GCA_041640815.1 Thiobacillaceae bacterium | reverse complement strand
AGCTAGCACCTCTTCTGCGAGGTGTAGGCAAAGGTGTACGCGGTGGTGGCTACCGCCGCCCACGTGCAAGATGGGTTGCAAGCCCATCGGCGCTTGCACGGGCAAGAGGCGGAGGTCTTTGCCGATGCCGGTTATAAGGGGGTAGACATTCGCCCGGAAAGTCAGGGCAGGCCCGTCACCCGGCACGTGGCCATGAAACGGGCCAAGCGCCGGGCATTGGACAAGAGCACTTCTTTTGGCTGGGTGATGGATGCCTTCGTTGAAACATTTGCGCATGCGCCTTGACGCTACATGCTGGAGCCTCAGCTGAAGACTCATCGATCAGCTCAAACCTGCGGCCTGGCTGTGGCCCAGGGGAGCTAAAGCCTGAAACCACACCGCAGCCGCTTCGCAGGCCATCTAGGCTTAGACACACCGAGCCCTACGTGCTGGACCCGTCCAACGAACGGAAGCCGCCACCGAGGCCGCCTTTGCCCACACCTTGAAGCAGCAAGGCAGCGCACGCGGTCACACGACACGAAAACAGCCGCGATGAATGCCCATGCCGAGCTTGAACATGCTGTGCTGGCGTCTGACCTCGACGGTCACTAGTAACGATGCATTACCGACCTACGACTGAGCAACCACAATCTCGCCAACGAGGCTCTCTTCTACAGCGCGTAGGCGCTTTCTAGCAACACCTCGGTCAACAACCACCCTTATCATTCCTTCTCCAACTCCAACCCGAATGCCAAAGGTACTGGACTTATACACGCTTATGAGGAAACATGAACAGGCGAATTTTTCTCAAATCTGTTGGCGCACTCAGCCTCTCTCCGCTTAGCGGCTGTCTGACTCTTCGCCCGGAGCAGCGTCCGCTGTTTGAAGATACTGGGATAGCGGCCGCCGGACAGGTTTTGCGCAGCCTGTCACCAACGGCAAGGGATGCGCACAGAAAACGCCTGGGCTACGAGGTCAATGAAGAAGCCTGGGCGGCATATTCAGAGCTATATGCTCAAATTCAGCAAGCGCTGAACACTGCCCGCTTTGGCGAAGCGCCGCGCCTGCCGCCACTGCGCATTCATGGGCAAGGCGTCAGCGCGGATGCGGCGCAGGATGTAAGCGCGCTACTTAGCGAAATCAATGCGCTTCCGGAAACGCTTTCAGATGAACAAATGGCCGAACTGTGGCCTAGGATAAAGCCCTATGTGCTAGCTGCAGCAAGTGCAAATCAAGCTGGCGGCTCCGGCTCTGGCGTTACCAAGAGAGAGCCGGTCGTGTTGACCGATTCGCACGAAATATTGCTACAGCCGGGGCAGACCGCGATCATCAGGATGAAAGGCGCGTGCGCAGATAAGGTGCTCCCGGCCTTCATTTATCAAGATTTGTTGACACTGCGACCTACAAAGGATTTCATTGGTCGTGATCGTTATGGCGCTGCGCAGATGGCGCTGCTCAAGTATGCCGCAGAAAACCCCCAAGCCATACCATACCATGATCTACAGTTCATGCTATGGGGGCTGCAGGGCAAAGAGGCAAATGGCAGCCCATACTATCTGGAAGCGTTAATGCGGCGTCGTGACCTGCTGGACAAGTTAGACGCCGCAAGCCCCGGGACAAGCGCGACGTTGCGCGGGGATATTCAGATGAGTGGGGCACTGCAGGCCCTTGCCAACGCATTGCGCTCCAAACTCCCCCCAGAGGCGCAGAGACTTTTGGGTGACTCGCGTATTGTTGACCTGCTCGCTAATCCACAGGAGTCTTCGCGATTCATTCAACAGGAAATCGAGCGTATGGCCGGTGTTCCTGCGCCGCGGGACAACGGTGTAGAGATTTTGCCGAAGGCCGCTTACTCGACGCTTGCTCCGGGCGTATGGGCGCACGCCATTGGCGGCGGATCGCTTATTGCCAATGTTACGATGACCAACACATCTGGCATGGATTTCGTTTTCCGTCCATACGAGTACACCGCCGAAACCAAAAGCAATAAGCAGAGAGGGCTGTTCACAACGTTTTCTTATGCAAAAATTTACACCCA
Source organism: Thiobacillaceae bacterium (assembly GCA_041640815.1). GTDB lineage: Bacteria > Pseudomonadota > Gammaproteobacteria > Burkholderiales > Thiobacillaceae > JANWZL01. The sequence continues at coordinate 16,672 of JBEPZO010000037.1, read as the reverse complement.
TCCCGTATGGCAGGCGGTCGAGACCGCAGAGGCCATAGCATCAACAATTAGGCTGGGCAAGGCATTGGCCAAGAAAGGGCTTGGATTACCTGGCTATCGTCCGGGCCATCCGGTTTATGACCGTCACGCAAAAGTCGTCGAGAGACTGCACAGGGCCTTGCTGCCCGTTTTTTCCGGGCCCGTTGCGCGCGAGATCGCGGGAATTCTGCCTGTTATAGGTAACATCAAGGCTGCCTTCGATCTCTTCGACCCGGAGGCAAGCGCGTCTGATCGCATACTTGCGGCGTTTGGTCTCATCCCAGGGATTGGCAGCCTAGTCAAGATCACGGGTAGCGCCGGAAGAGCTGCAAAACTCGCCAAACGCATCGTCAAGTCCGCAAAAGATGGCTATCTTGCGCGCGCGAGAGAGATGGTTGAATTCGTCAACGATCTTGAAAACGCCAGCGAACTGCTCAACATCCGCCTAGACGAGCGTGATCGTGATAAGTGGGAAAAGAGCTTTGCTATACTGAAAGACCTCGTTCCTGCCGCGGTATGAGGCGCGTTCATGGCTCTTGAGATGATTTTCGGTGACCGCGCGATGGCGCATATGCATGTGCACGCGCCTGAATTGCGGCGACGCGTGGCATCAACGATGCAAGACATCCTCTCGCTGAAGAACATATGGCGTTCTAGACGAGAGATCAGGCAAAGCCAATATGGCAACCGCGAGGATGATGTCGCGATGGCGCTCATGCCGGTGTTTTTCTTTGCCGGCATACTCGGTTTTTTTACGGGCGTCGAATACAACCTTGGTCCATTGAGCCCGTTCGTATTTGCCGATGCCTTGACCAAGCTCTTCATTACGGAGAACGTTGCCGCGCGCATCGTCATGCTGCATGTCGTTTTGTTGATGATGGCGTTTTTGTCGATGCGCTATTTATACAAAAACCCTGGTGTACTTTACATCAGCGCCGTTATCGTCATGTTTTTGTATGCGCAGGCTGCCGTCTCAATCTCTCCGGTTTATTGTTTCTTTATCCTTTACCCAGCGTTGTCACTAAGCCTTGTTGCGACGGCCTTCCTTGAAGGTATGCGTTTTCATGCGCACAGGAGGAACGCCAGTGCATGGCCGAGCGCGATCACCGCGCTGATGGCCATTGTTGCGATGGCGTTTCTGCTGTTCTATTTGTATAAGGTCGCGCCAGAGTTCTATCGAGACTTCATGCGGATTTACGACCATGTCATGGCAAACGGCACGCGCATTCAAAAGGAGAGATTCTTTAACCTCATTGCCTATCTGATATTGGGTGCATTCATTTTCGTTGTGCTGGTATATTACTTCGTGGCGCAATCGACATATTTTGCGCTGGCCTCTGACGAGCACAATGACCCTGTGCTTTGTGCTGGAGTGGCGGTATGGTTCCAGCTATCGGCTTTTGTTTTGCTCGCGCCGATCATTGCTTATCTTGCTCATCTGATCGCGGGTCGGCAAGGACATGAAGGCGAGGCAGAAATGCTGATGCCTGACGCCAGGCAAGAGTCGCCATCGTCAGGCAGCCCGCAGCGGAGAGGCGAATGACGCAGGCAGTGATCTGCGTGGCACATCTGTTCTTTACAGTATGGGCGTGATGATGTATGGTAAGGTGTAAGAGCAAGGCAAGGCCTTTGCACGAATAAGGCATTTGGCCGTAAGGTTGTACAGCAGACTTAAAAAACCTCTGCACAATCCCTCCTATTCGTCTCAGACGATCTGAGTCATAACGAGCTGTTATGGAGAAACAGATGAAAATCATCAACATCGATTCAAAGTATGAAATTACGCAATTACAGATATCTGCTGCTAAAGACATCGTCTACTTTGCAGAACTACATAATAAACCGCATATATGCGATACAATCTCAAGACTGATGCGCTCAATACCTATTTTTCTTGTCTCTCCTAAAAAAATGCAGGCGATTGAGCCAATCGAAAGTTGGCACTCAGATAATGGTGGACTACCTCCTACCGAATGGCTTGGCGTATACAAACATTCTGGCCAATTGTTTAACTATGATATGCCTGCTGTTTTTCTATGCCCAGAAAGAATCAGGATGCACGCAGCAAACTACAAAGAGGCTGCATTATTGACTGCAAAAGTTATTATCCACGAATATGCTCACGCACTAATGCACGCGCATCCAGGAGCACTATACCAGCAAAGCGACGATTTTTACAAATGGATGGAAGAACCCATGGCTAATTTGATCACGTTAAATTATTTCGCAGTAGCGGATAGTTATGGGTTATCATTTCTAGATCAAGAAAGTTTATTAGGGTACGCCAAAGATTTCATATCGAAACAGCCACCAAATTATCGTCTAGGTTTAGATCTATTCGAGCATGGAATTCAAGAATGGTGGGCGTGGCGGAATTGTAAAGCCGATATTGAAGCCAAAACTACAGAAAAAAATGATTGGCTCAATTACGCAAGAACTAACGTCGGCAAAACAGACAAAAGTGTGTTAACTGAATTGTTCAGAAAATTAATCGCGCCGATGGATCTCAACAACCCACTAGATTTGGCATCTGCGGCCACGCTCGGTAAACTCGAAGAGGTGCGGAGTCTGATCGAGAAAGGTCTAAATGTCAATGCTATAGACTGCCTCGGTCGTACTGCACTAATGTGGGCAGCTAGCGAAGGGCATGCCGAGATAGTGCGCATGCTCCTCAAAGCCGGTGCAGATATTCATGCGACAGACCAACACGGATGGACGACACTGATGCTCGCCGTACAAGGTGGGTACACAGAGATTGTCCACATGCTGATCTACGCAGGTGCGAACGTCAATGCAGCTGGTAAAGATGATTGGACGGCGTTGGTGGTGGCAGCATACTATGGACACACAGACGTCATGCAACTCCTGCTTACAGCCGGCGCAGACTTCAATCGACAGGACAAGCATGGTAAGACCGCCATAGACTACGCAAAACAGAAAAGTCGCCACGAATGTGTTTCTTTACTGGAGGAATGGATGGAGGCCAAGGCTTCAGACGATTTGTTGATGAATCTGCAAGAAAACCAAGCAGGCTGAAAATGTGATGCACTGAATAAGCAGCACAGAGGCCTGCGGCACCGGAGATTGCGCCGCGGCCAACTGATTGATTAATGGCGGTGCAGTTATAAATGTCATAAGTCTAACAACTGAATCCGTGCTCATATTACAGATAAAATAGAATAAAGGTAGGCTCCGTGCGCCGGGAAAAATGCCAAGAGATTGGAGGTTGAAGTCATCTACCCTGAAAGGGGTAGCGAACCACCAGAGCCATAAACCATGGGGCGCTGTACGTGAGGACAGGGGTTAAGGAAGCGCTGATTTAATCGCTCCTGAGAGGGCGGTGAGTTATAAGATGTGACTGAGACGATCTTGGAAGAGCGCGGCCCTGATGAAGAGACAGACGAGTTTTGCCGAACGGCAGTGGCCTGCGAAGAAGCGCAAGACGCGGCGCAGCCGCTTTTGAACGAGCTCGATGCCATCACGCCGTGGGAGAAGCTGTTGCAGGTTATTGCCCCCCACTACGCAGAAGGCGATCGTGGCCGTCCCCCGAAGGGGCTTAAGCGCATGCTGCGCATGTACGTGGCGCAGCAGTGCCTTAAGTTGTCGGACGAAGGCATCGAGGATGCGGTCTACGACAGCTACGCGGTGCGGCAGTTCGTCGGTGTGGACTTGGGCGCAGACGAGGTGCCCGATGCCACGACGCTGCTGAAGTTTCGCCGCTTGCTCGAAGCCCACGATCTGACCCGTGCCATCTTTGAGGCATCAACGCGCATCTCAAGTGAGCGCGGGCTGATGATGCGCCAAGGCGCGATCGTGGATGCCACGCGCATTGCTGCCCCCAGCTCGACCAAGAACGCCCGCGGTGAGCGTGATCTGGAGATGGTGAGCGTTGAAGCGTCTGAGCCGCGAACGACGCAGAAGGGTAACCAGTGGCACTTTGTGCGCTGCGCGCATCCCGCCTGCGGCGGGGCTGTTGGCTAACACCAGCGTCCTGCGGCACCTTCGGTGCCTGGTGGGATGAAGGCGCGTGTGGGGGTGGATGGCAAGTCGAGCCACATGCACACGGGGGTGACCACGGCGGCCAATGTGAATGATGTGACGCAAGCGCATCGGCTCCTGCACGGACAAGAGACGGATGTCTTTGCTGATGCGGGCTACCTTGGGGCGGACAAACGCCCGGAGCTTGAAGGTAAGCCCATCACGTGGCATGTCGCCATGCGGCCGGGCAAGCGGCGGGCATTGGCCAAGACCACTTTTCTTGGCCATGTGATGGATGTCTCCTTGGAGCGCGGAGCAGCGTGCATCCACGCCAAAGTCGAGCATGCCTTCCATGTGGTCAAGAACCTCTTCAAGCACATGAAGGTGCGATATCGGGGGCTGGAGAAGAACGGCATGTTCACGCTGTTTGGTCTGACCAACCTGATGCTAGCGCGCAGGCGGCTGATGGGCGCTGACGGCCTTGGTGCGTCCGCAGTGAGGTAAAAAGGAAAGCCCTCGTAGGGGGTGCCAGTCATACCGACAAAAAAATCGCCCCATATTGATCAACAAGCCGCATGATCCTTGCAGCCGCCCTGAAACTTCGCATTGTTCAGCGCTTCCTTAGGAGGCCGCCCATGACCGCGAGTGCAAATGGATATCGGGTCGGACAGGTTATGGGCAGCGAATAAGTGCGCGTTTGACTCGACGCAAGAGCCGGAGGACTTAGCCGCGCGCGTCCAAATCTGTGCTGGGGGTTGATCGACACGCAAGAAAGCGTTGAAATCCATTCTTTACCGCGACCTTTTTACCAGTCCGCGATCTTACGATCCTCCAGACGACACCCCGCTCCACCCCAGGCATGACCAGCCGCTTCACCATCCAAGAATATTCGCTGGCGCAGGTAGCCCGATACGCACTCACGGCGAGGCCCGAAGATTTCAATCTCTTCACCAAGACGTTCGTCGATGTGCTCTCTCACCCATCCAACCGTAGCCCTGAGCGGCAGTACGCCCTGATAGAGGAGGAGCCTGTCCTGCTGCCGCATGCATGGATGAACGTCTTCCTGGCAGGAGTGGCGGAGTTGATCGCCCGCCGCGCCGACATCGAACCACCACTGTGGACGGAAAAGCCGGAGCGCTTCCTGCCCAAGCCCCTCATTTACGGTTTCTTGCCTGAAACCAGGGCATACATGATTCGCGAAACACCTGGCCCGTTCCGTCGCCGCAACCTCTTTTGCGGCTTCGTCTCGCTGCAGTCCAAGCGATGGTCCACGACCGCAGACGACGACGGCTAAAGATGCCGCACGGGATGCGGTTGGCGTGTAAAATTTCTAGCGGGGGCATGTCAGGAGGAGAGCCATTGACCCACGGCATACTCTCATTGGACTTCGATGGCGTGCTGCATCCGGCGGCGGATGCGGTGCATGTCGATTTCACGAGGCCCGCTTGGCAGATCGCCCTGCAGCTTCGTACGCAGCGGCGTTTCATCTGGGCGGAAGCGCTGGCGCGCGCCTTGGAAGGCAGCGATGTCGCCATCCTGATCCATTCCACCTGGCGCTCGCGCCTAAGCGATGCGGCGATGCGCGAGATACTGGGCGAACCGCTCGGCTCGCGCATCATCAATGCCGACAGGTGGATTGCCCCGCAGCTGCGGGCGAGCCTGCCACACGCCGCCTACATTGATCAAGTCCTGCAGGCCTATGTCGCCGATGGCGGCGCATGCGATAGCCTGTGCGTGATCGACGACCGTCCGCAGATGTTTGAACAGGATCGGCACCTACTAGAACGCTGGGGCGCGATTTATCTCTGGACCGACCCCAATCGCGGTCTGTCCGACGACGAAGTGATTCAATCGCTTCGGCGCTGGTGCAATGGGCTATCCGAAGCGCCGGATGTCGGCGTCGCGCAGCCGATATCGCGTTTGGCGTAAACCAACATTCGAGGAGAATCGACATGAGCGAATTCACACGATCCGTGGGCATGCAATTCATGGGCATCATGGGCTCTGGACTTGCCGCCGTACGCGATGCGATGGAAAGCATGGAAAGCGCCAACGCTCACCAAAGCGCTGGCTCCGGCGTCGATGTTGATTATTGGGTCAATAAAGTCGAAAGATGGCAAAAAATCGCATTCGATGCCCAAAAAAACGTAGAGGGCTTTGAAAGGACTCTCGCAAAAGCCAAAGCAACCATCGAAAACTACAAAGCAACCATCGAAAACTACAAAGAAACCGTCGAAAACTACAAAGAAACCATCGAAAACTACGAAAAAACCATCGAAATCCTTGAAGAAACCATCAAAAAAGACCGCGAGGCCGCAGAGCGTTACATCGAAGATCTTCACAAGAAGCTCAAACAGGCGCACGAGCAGATTGAGCAAGAGCGTGCCAAGGCCAAAACGGCGTTCGATATGGGACTCAAGAGGCTCAAGCGAGAACACGAAGTCTCGTCCTCGTTGCGGGAGGCGCTTGCCGGCACGCTTGCATTGCGTTGTGCGCTAGAAATGCAGCTATTGCGCGCCGATCCGGACAACCCGCTGCTTCAGGATCAGGATTTGCGCGACCGTGTTCGGCGCGCCGGCCAGATGGCATTCTACGTGGCAACCTCCATCAAAGACCCAGGAGAAGGGGACAAGGAGGGCTTTGATGCGGCGCGTGAGGCGGGCATGTCCTTCTCCGTGCCTGGGCGGCCCAGCGGCCCTGATGTATTGGCCGAGATTGCGCTCGGCGAGGTTTATACACAGCGGCTCAAAGCGATCGATCATGCGCCGCAACGCGCGCTCGGCGTGCTGCACGATGTGCGGTTTGGTCGCGGCGCATCTGGCGCGGCGCGTGACCTGCTCATGTCGATTGAGCCGAATAGTCCACTGCTCAAGGAAGAGACCGAAAAGCGCGTACGCGGCATTGCCATGGAAGAGTTCCAAAGACAACAGCAGGCGCGACGTAGGGAACAGAACATGGGCGGGCCAAATGCCGATTGGGCGGCGATGTTGGAGAGCCTGCGCAAGGTGCGTGATCGCGTGCTGCAGGCGCTAGGTGGCCAGGCATACGATAAGAGATGATAAGGGCTGACCACATTGATGATCTACCTCACACCTATAAATTGCCATCGATTCGGCGTCGCATAACATTCGTGACATGTTTTGCACACTATAGCTTTCCATATTTACAAACTGCCACGCAAATAGAGAACAACCGATAATTTGTACCCCAGTGCCTGCTCTGTTTGCGTGATTCGTTCAATTAATGTTGTTGTATACTCATGCCAGGAGTGGGAGAAGTTACGCGCGTTTGCATTTATAAAGACCGAAAGGATTGTAACAACAACACTGCTTGGAGCGAATTGAAAATTCAAGATGCTCCGGTAAAATTTTTGCAAGGGCCGCTGCTCAAAGGTTTAACTTGTGAATGCGCGCTCTGCGAAGATGGCACGCAACGTTGGCGAATCGTATTTTTCGCTAACACATCTTTCAGGACCGAGCTATTCATCGTCATTGATGATTTGTCGTCGTCGCTGGCAAACAACAATACAAACATCAAATCGCTTGCAAGAGCCATCTGGCAAAGGATAGAACGCGGCAAGAAACCCACAGCTGATCAATACACTGCAGCCTCTAGATGGCTGAGGGGCAGCGACTCGCTGAAACCAGAGGCCTTCGAAGTGCGTGGTGACAGACACATCTGCGTCGATGGTCAAGGACTGGCGATGATGTCGCCCGATCTGGAAAGAGGGACTTTCGAACGCGCTGTGGTCCTGCTCGCACTTGCCGTGGCATATCGCATCCGGATGGAGGAATTGATCAACCAACTGAGCGAGTGTAATCTTAAAGCAAACGCGCTATCGAGAGTTGCACAGTGCGCGCTCGCTTTCAACGCGCAGTGCTATTTCCGACACCCAGTTAAACTGGAATATACAGAGTTACCGCTCATATGGGATGGCATCGCCGAACGTTTTCGCCTTGAGCAGCGTGACGCAGAACTGACGCAGCAGGCGCATGTCTTGTATGAGCTTGTTGCCGGCTTGGAACGCGATCGTGAGCAGCGTCGCTGGCAATGGCTCGCGTTCGCTCTAGCAATCATTTCATCTTTGCAGGTATTGACGCTGTTCCCGGAACAAACGCGCCATGCCTGGTGGAATGCCTTTCGCTCATGGCTTGCAGGCATTTAATTATCTTCAAGCCTTTGGAGCAATGCATATCACACATGTGCAGCGGACAATTCTGCATGCCGATATCTCGCCGGTCTGCCGCAGACTTATATTACTTATATGATCATGATAAAAAGTTGATGAAATACTTGCTCACCATGGGGTAGAGCTGAATGAATAGCTGTGCGGGTGCATTGCTGTGTTGCGTGGTGCTCGCTCCCTCCAAACGAAACTCTGCACAACCTCCCCACCTGACTGCCAGGATGGGACAATAGCGACATGAAACAGCTGAGTCTAAAGGCAACGATGTATACGGGCTTTGAGCTGCGCAGCAAGCGCACGCGCAAAGCTTAAGTTTCTGGAGCTCAAGGAGCGTGTGGCGCCCTGGAAAGAGCTGGTTGCGCTCTTTGAAGCCGTATGCTCCGAAGGCAAGCCGCAAGGGCGGACGCCCCGGTTGCAGTAGAGCAGCTGCTTGAGCTTCACTTTCTGCAGCAATGGCTCGGTCTGTCGCATATGGCGGCAGAAGAAGCCCTGTATGACACGCCGCTGGTGGCCAGGTTTGTTGGCCTGGACCTGGGGGTGGATGTCGTGCCGGACGAGAGCGGTATCTAACGCGCTTTCGCCACCTGCTTTAAGCGGCACGGCCTGGGCGCGCGCATGCTTGAGCTGCTCAACGCCATTGCCACTGAACGTGGTGCATGCGCAAAAGCGGCACCATCGTGGATGCGATCTTGATTGCGGCGCCTTCCTCGACCAAGAACGCCCGTGTCGAGCGTGATCCGGAGATGGTGAGCGTTGAAGCGTCTGAGCCGCGAACGACGAAGAAGAGCAAGCAGTGGTACTTTGTGCGCTGCGCGCATCCCGCCTGCGGCGGGACCGCTGGCTTGCGCCAGCGTCCTGCGGCACCTTCGGTGCCTGGTGGGATGAAGGCGCATGTGGGGTGGACGCCGAGTCGGCTCTAGTGCACACGGTGGTGACCACTGCCGCCAATGTATTGATGTGACGAAGGCACATCGGCGCTTGCACGGCCAGTAGAGCGAGGTGTATGCCGATGCCGGTTATCAGGGGGTAGACATTCGCCCGGAAAGTCAGGGCAGGCCCGTCACCCGGCACGTGGCCATGAAACGGCCAAGCGCCGGGCATTGGACAAGAGCACTTCCTTTGGCTGGTTCGAGGCTTGGCGAAGAACGGCGCGGCTCAGCGTCCTGTTGGCGCTGGTCAATCTGTGGCTGGCGCGCAAAGCGCGGTTGGCTGTAACGGGATAAGTGCGCCCGCCGTGTGGAGGACTTGCGCCCAATGGGGCTAAAGGAGGCCTACAGAAGGGTCTTGGGGAGCCAACAACGACGCAAAATCGCTCCTCATCCCGTCATGTGTAACAAACTCTGCCCGCACCACGTCGCCCGAAATGAATCGGCGGGGTTGTGCAGAGGCTTCTTAATGCGAGATGTCTAGCAGGTGCATATGCGCTGACTTCGAGTAGATGGCGGCGGTGGTGCGCTAGCTTCAGTCATCATGGCGATATATGCGACTTACCCTCATCTCGAGACGCCACAATCGCGTCTCACTCATAAAGATAGTCCTAGAGCCATGCGCTCGCACCATGGGGCTATTCGCCGCAAGATGCGCCATAAGCTACCCGCGGCTCGCTAGACTGCTTTTCACCGTGTTTCCCGCTGCTAGTCCTAACCTTTTTCTCGAGAGAAAAAACGCCAGACCCCGGATGTCTTGGCGCTTTGCTGAACGTTGGATTGGTGGAGGCGGCGGGAATCGAACCCGCGTCCGCAAGTCCTCTACAGCAAGTTCTACATACTTAGTCCGGTCATTTGGCTTTAACCCAGATCACGCCGGCCGGACAGGCTTGATCCAGGCGAGCCGCCTTGCGTTTAACGCTGCAGCAAGCGGCCCGCTGCAGCGCGATCCCGTGTGTATGACCCCTCTGCTGGTTGCCCAGCCCGGCCCACGGGCCAGCCGGTGAGGAGTCTGGCCATTAGGCGGCCAGAGCGTAGGTTTCGTCGTTGGCGACTATTGCTTTCCAGTTGATTTACGAGGTGACTGGTCCTCGGTATGCCCTTGTCTGCTTCGCAACCCACGTCGAAACCAGGTCGCCCCCAAGCTATGCATATGATAGCAGTTGCAGGCGAAAGTTCATCGCTTCGATGCGGCTCAGGGGCTTGGGCCTCGCGTGGAAAAACCAGTGCGGCAGCTGGCAACGGGGGGCGTCGCGCGCCGGGGCGCTTGGGCCGCATGAGCGGCCTTTGGCCGGCCTTTGCTGCGGCGACTAGGTTAGACCGCGCAAGCCCTGCGCGCGCTTGGCTCGACCCAAGTCACGCTGGCGCCGGCTTGCGACAGGCCAGCAGGTAATTGACGTCCGTATTCTGCGCTAGACGATAGGTCTTGGTCAGGGGGTTATAGGTCATGCCCGTGATGTGCACCGGATCGAGCCCTGCCTGGCGCGCGTGGGCAGCGAGCTCGGAGGGCTTGATGAACCGGGCCCAGTCATGGGTGCCGCGCGGCAGCAGATTGAGAATGTATTCGGCACCGACGATGGCGAACAGATAGCTCTTTACATTGCGGTTGAGGGTGGAGAAAAAGACCCAGCCGCCGGGTTTCGCCAGCCGCGCACAGGCGGCCACGGTGCTGGCGGGCTCCGGCACGTGCTCGAGCAGCTCCATGCAGGTGACCAGGTCGTAGTGCTGTGGCCGTTCCTCGGCCAGCTCTTCCGCCGACTTGAGTAGGTACTCGACCTGCTGCCCAGATTCCAACAAGTGGAGTTTGGCGACCTTGAGGGCCTTCTCTGACAGGTCGATGCCGGTGACTTCGGCACCGAGGCTAGCCATGGCCTCGGCCAAGATGCCGCCGCCACAGCCGACGTCCACCACCCGTTTGCCCCTGACGCCGGCCAGACGGTCTATCCAGCCGAGACGCAAGGGGTTGATGTCGTGCAGGGGCTTGAATTCAGAGTTGGGATCCCACCAACGGTGGGCGAGTTGGCTGAATTTGTCGAGTTCGGCTTGATCGGCGTTGCTCATGCAGACCTCCGGCGCAAGGTGGTATTGTCCCGCAGCCGCTCGCTGCACGCTACCCGGCGGCGCTCATCCTTGCTGACATTCCTCGTACTTGCGGCGAAACAAGGCCTCGAGTTCGTCGATGATCTCGGATGCCGGGCGCTTGTGCAGCACGTGTTGGGCCATCAGGCTGGAGGTCTCGTGCAGCAGCCGGTTGGCATCCAGCATGGGATAGGTCTGCTTGAGACGGCGGATGGCCATGATCACCGACTCCTCTGCCGGACGGGGGATGGGCACCGGCGTGGCAAGATCATCGGACGCAGGCCCAGCGCGTTGACTGAGATATTCGGCGTAATCGATAAGGCTTGCCTTCTTGTTTGCGGGCAGTCCGCGAAACAGACGTAACAGCCGGCGCTCGTCTTGGTTCATGGACGGTCAAAGGGAGACGTCGACCTGGTTTCTCACCAATGGACTGGCCTGCAGGAAGTCGATGAAAGATTGCAGGAGCTTGCTGCGGAACTTCTCCTGCGGATAGACCAGGGAAAGCTGACGTCTGAGCGGTGGTTGCAAGGGGATGGCGACCAGCTCTCCCAGGCGTACCTCCTTGGCCACCGTGGTGCTGGAGACGATGGCCACACCCAGGCCAGCGGCGACCGCACCCTTGATGGCCTCCCGGCTACCCAGCTCCATGACCAGGTTCATCTCGTCGAGGTTGACACCGTTGCTGCGGAAGTATTCATCGATGCATTCGCGTGTGCCGGAACCGGTCTCGCGACTGATGTAGGGTTGCGAGGCGACCTGCTCGGGGGTGACTGAGGAGCGCTTGGCGAGCTCGGAGAAGGGAGCGCAGATCATCACCAATTCGTCCTCGCAGCAAACCTGGGTGACGAGGTTGGGGTGGTGTGAGGGGGATTCAATCAGGCCGATGTCCAGGGTGTGGTCGGCCACCTTGCGTTCGATGGTCTCCGAGTTGGCCACCGTCAGCCGCGCCTGGGTCTCGGGATGCTTCTGCTTGAACTCGCCAAGCAGTCGCGGCAGCATGTATTCGGCGATGGTGGTGGAGGCGCCGATGAGCAGCGGGCCGCTTACCTGGCCGGTCAGCTCGGAGATGCGCGCCTCCATCTCCGCGGTCAAGTTGAGGATGCGCTCGGCATAGTCCAAGGCCAGCTCGCCGGCGGGGGTGAGCGAGATCTTGCCGTGCGAGCGCTCGAACAGCCGGGTGTTGAAATGCTCTTCCAGCTGCTTGACCTGGAAGGTCACGGCTGGCTGGGTCATGAACAAGAGTTCAGCCGCCTTGGTGAAGGACAGCTGTTTGGCTACGGTATAAAAGACTTGCAGGCGGCGATCGGCCATCGTACGTGTGACGATCAATCAAGCTAATTTATTGAATCATAATTTTCTTATTGGGGCCAAGACCAAGATCGACAGCGCGACCGCCCTGCCGACCCTTGCACTGGGGCGCCGCTTAATCGTCGTGGGATGGCGGCCGGCCGGCGCGCATGATATAAGAGCGGGCTCGACCAGCTAGGGTCGAAACTACCGTCTTTCCCCAACCCCTCTCCCCCGCCCGCTCGATGCCGATGGCTCAGATCACCCCCCTTTTGCAGCCCGGAGGGTCAGGCCCTGAATGAATCGCGGGTTTTACATCATCATGGCGGCGCAGTTCTTCTCCGCCTTGGCCGACAATGCGCTGCTCATCACGGCCATCGCCACCCTGCGCGAGATTCAGGCCCCGGCGCAGTACGAACCCCTGCTCAAGCTTTTCTTTACCATCTCCTATGTGCTGTTGGCGGCCTTCGTGGGGGCGTTTGCCGATTCCATGCCCAAAGGCCGTGTCATGTTCATCAGCAACAGCATCAAGATCGTCGGCTGCATGCTGATGATGGCGGGCGTCCACCCCTTATACGCCTACGCCTTGGTGGGCCTTGGTGCGGCCGCGTACTCGCCGGCCAAATACGGCATCGTCACCGAATATCTGCCGCACAACAAACTGGTGGTTGCCAACAGCTGGATCGAGGGGCTCACTGTGGCAGCCATCATCCTGGGTACCATGCTGGGAGGCTGGTTGATCAGCCCCATGGTGCTTGACGCCTTCCGCATCGCCGATGCGTTCTTGTTCGACGGCGACAGCGGTAGCCTGCTCAGCTACAGCATGGCCTGCATCACCGGCCTGTATGGTGTGGCGGCCCTGATCAACCTCTGGGTGCCCAATACCGGGGTAGACCATCGGCCCGCGCACAAAAACCCCTGGTATCTGATACGCGACTTCGCCCACTGCGTGGGCCTGCTGTGGAAAGACAAACTGGGCCAGATCACGCTGGCGGTGACCACCCTGTTCTGGGGCGCGGGCGCGACGTTGCAGTTCATCATGCTGCGCTGGGCGGAGTCGGCGCTCGGGCTCCGCCTGGACGAGGCCACTTACCTGCAGGCCATCTTCGCCGTTGGCGTGGCCATCGGCGCCGTGGTGGCCGGTCGCCTCATCCCCATCAGCCGCTCGGTGGAGGTGGTCAGCGTGGGGATCGTCATGGGCCTGGGCGCCATCCTGATGGTGTTCATCCACACCAAGCTACCCGCCATCGCCCTCATGTTGGTCATGGGTGCCCTGGCCGGCTTCTTCGTCGTACCGATGAACGCCCTGCTGCAACATCGCGGCCACATCCTCATGGGGGCCGGGCATTCGATCGCCGTGCAGAACTTCAACGAGAACCTAAGCATCCTGGTGATGCTGGCCATCTATGCCCTGCTGGTCTGGGCCGATCTGTCGATCTCGACGGTGATCATCCTGTTTGGGCTCTTCGTCGCCATCACCATGCACGCGGTGCGTCGCTGGCATCTGCGCAACATGCGCAGCCATAAAGACGAGCTGGAGCGTCTGTTGGCGATTGCAGCCTCACTGCAACATCCGCCCCCCTCGGCGCAGGCGCCCACCGTCGCCGCCGACTTGAGGGAAGCGCTGCCGCCACCGGCCGAGGTGATCGCCAGGGTCGGACGCATCGCCGTGAGACCGGCGCGCCGGCGGCGTAGGCGCAGACGCTGACCGAGCGCGTCAAGCGCTCGCCAGCCACGCGAGCCGCTGGCCTAGTGCAGCATCAGGCGCCAGCGCGAGGTTTCTGCTTACAGCCTGACTGGCCGGTCTGGCAGTTCGTTGGGGTTTTCGCCAACGCGCGGGTAGAGCCGCGCCAAGTGCCGGTCGAGCTCGTCTATGCCCAGTAAGACGCCTTCTTCATAGCGGCCGGCGGCAAAGCAAAGCTCCATGGTGTGGCAGATGTCCTGCCACGCCTGCTGCGGCATGTGGCGGGCTAGACCGCGATCGACCAAGATTTCGACGTCGCGATCGGCGAGCAGCAGATAGATGAGCACGCCGTTGTTTTCTTCCGTATCCCAGACACGCAGCTCGGAGAAGACCTCCAGCGCACGCTCGCGCGCGGTCTGGCCACGCAGCAGGGGCAGCAACCCCAGGCTCGGCTCGACGGCGAAACGGATCTCGCCGCGATGGCGTGCCTCGGAGGCCGCGATGGCGGCTTCGATGCGCGCCATCGCCTTGGGTGGAAAGGCGCGGCGGCAGAGCCAGCTTGGGTAGATAAGGTGCGTAATGAGGCGCTGGAGATTTATCTTCATCCGCTGCGCCAGAAGCGTGCCGCGTCGGGCCTAACAGAACCAAAGGATAAGCGCAGACCTGTCTATAGCGGCAAGATACTCTCCAGCCCGGCACACCGAGAGCGCAGTTATCTCTGCCTCATGTCACGGCGTGCGCCAATACGCATGCGCAAGGCATTGAGCTTGATGAAGCCGGCGGCGTCGCGTTGGTCGTACGCACCGCCGTCCTCCTCGAAGGTGGCGATGGTCGGGTCGAACAGCGAATCGGTGTCCGAGTCACGGCCGACGACACTGACGCTGCCCTTGTACAGTTTCAGACGCACCCAGCCATTGACGTGCGTTTGCGTGTGATCGATCAGCACCTGCAGGGCGCGCCGCTCCGGGCTCCACCAGTAGCCGTTGTAGATGAGGCTGGCATAACGGGGCATGAGGTCGTCCTTGAGGTGTGCCACCTCACGGTCCAAGGTGATGGACTCGATGGCCCGGTGTGCCTTGAGCAGGATGGTGCCGCCAGGGGTCTCATAACAGCCGCGCGACTTCATGCCGACGTAGCGGTTCTCCACCAGGTCGATGCGGCCGATGCCATGCCGGCCGCCAAGCGTATTGAGCCTGGCCAGCAGCGCAGCCGGGCTGAGAGGCTCGCCGTTGACGGCCACTGGATCGCCAGCGCGGAACTCGATCTCGACATACTCTGGCTGGTCTGGCGCCCGCTCCGGCGACACCGTCCAACGCCACATCTCCTCCTCGGCCTCGGCAGCAGGGTCCTCGAGATGCCGTCCCTCGTAAGAGATATGCAACAGGTTGGCGTCCATCGAATACGGGCTGCCGCCGGCCTTGTGCTTCATCTCCACCGGGATGCCATGCGTTTCGGCATATTTCAGCAGCTTCTCCCGCGACAGCAGGTCCCATTCGCGCCAGGGGGCGATGATTTTGATGTCGGGCTTGAGCGCATAGGCGCCAAGCTCGAAACGCACCTGGTCGTTGCCCTTGCCGGTAGCGCCATGCGCGATGGCATCGGCACCGGTCTCCTCAGCGATCTCGATCAACCGTTTGGCGATCAGGGGCCGGGCGATCGAAGTCCCCAGGAGATATTCCCCCTCATAGACGGCATTAGCGCGAAACATCGGGAAGACGTAATCGCGCACGAATTCTTCCTTCAGATCGTCGATGTAGATGTGTTCCGGCCGCACACCGAGCTGCAGGGCCTTGGCCCGCGCCGACTCCAGCTCTTCGCCTTGGCCGATGTCGGCGGTAAAGGTGATCACCTCGCAACGGTAGTGATCCTGCAGCCACTTGAGGATGACTGAGGTGTCCAAACCGCCAGAGTAGGCGAGCACAACCTTTTTCACTTCGGACATGGTGCAACGTTCCTGCTCGTCAGTGCGTGCTGCCGTCGACGGTGATCACGTCGCCAGGAAAATTACCCACGCGCAGGGCACGCAAGTCGGTCATCTGTGAGGCATGCTCGATCTCGATGCCCACCACACGGCCATCATCGGCAAGGTTGATCACCACACCGGGCTGTGCTTCCCAGGCATGGGAGGGGTTTTCCGGCACAAGTTCGAGGTAGAGCGAATCAGTGTCCTTGAAATAAGCGAGGTTCATGGCATCAAGTGGCGCTAATTGCAAATAGTGGCCGTTACGAAGAGCTGCATCGCCCATCGTAACAGAGCTCAGCGGGTCTTACTAGATCGTAAGGGAGAAATTTCGGGCTCCGGCCGCCGCTGCGCGGCTTAACATCGGCTAGCCGATGTGAGCCTCCGCCTAAACCGCCTGCCCCCACCGACGCAGCGCATCACTCCTCGATGCGCCCGAGGAGTAAGTCCAACAAAGCCTCTGCAGGAGCGGTTTTGGCTCCGGCCGCCGCTGCGCGGCTTAACATCGGCTAGCCGATGTGAGCCTCCGCCTAAACCGCCTGCCCCCACCGACG
>JBEPZO010000036.1:0-21519 GCA_041640815.1 Thiobacillaceae bacterium | reverse complement strand
GAAGATGCGGGCGATCGCGCGGGCGAGCGGCACCGCTCCGGCATCGACCGCGGCCATGGCCCAGATGCGAACGAAGGGCAGGCAGCCGGCCACGCGCTCGGCCGGCAGATCCAAAAGCTGGGCCGCGAGCCGGGCGCGGAAGAAGAGATCCAGAGCCTGGTACAGTTCGGGCTCGAGGAAGGGCTCGACCGGCTCGACGATCGCGCCGGCATCGGCGAAGCGGCGGGCCGCGTCCTCGACCGCGGCGCGGATCGGCGGCTCGACCGGCAGGCCCGCGCCGATGTCGAGGCAGAGGCCGAGCCTGAGGCCCTGGAGATCGCGGTCGAGATTGGCGGCGAAGGCTTGCGGCGCGTAGGGCAGCGCCATGTAGTCGCGCGGGTCGGGCTTGGCGAGCTCGTCCATCAAGAGGGCGGCGTCCTCGACCGTGCGGGTCATGGGGCCGGTCACCCGGCCGAGAAAGGGCGGGTCGATCGGCACCCGGCCGAGGCTCGGCTTCAAGGCGAAGATCCCGCACCAGGCGGCCGGCAGGCGGACCGAGCCGCCGATGTCGGTGCCGAGCGCCAAGGGCGCATAGCCGGCGGCGACCGCGGCCCCCGCCCCGGAGCTCGAGCCCGAGGTGTTGCGCGCCGGGTTCCAGGGGTTGCGGGTCACCCCGTGGAAGCTCGAGATCCCCGAGGCGAGCATGCCGAAATCCGGCATCGTCGTCTTGCCGAGGAGGACGCAGCCGGCCTCGCGCAGCCGCGCCGCGGGCGGCGCGTCGGTCCCGGCGATCACGCTCGCATCGATCGCCCGGGTGCCCACGGGCGTGGGCGTGCCGGCGGTGGTGACATTGTCCTTGATCGTGACCGGCACGCCGTCGAGCGGCGAGAGCGGCTCGCCGCGCTGATAGCGCGCCTCGGCGGCGCGCGCCTGGGCATGGGCCTGGTTGCGCGTACGCGCATCGAGGGCCGCGGCGCGGACGGGTTCCAGCACGGCCAGCACCTGACCACGCCGCACTGGGTCGCCGACCTTGAGGGCGATGCGCTGGGCATAGCCAGACATGGGGGCATGGATCACGTAGCGGTCACGCACGCGGGTCTTGCCTTCTTCTTCGATGGTCACGGTAAGCGGCGCCACCGTAGCGGTCGCCATCTCGACCTCTACCGGCTGGGGCAGGAAACCCCAACCAAGCCCGCCGGCGATGGCCAGCACCAGCAACGACAGGGCGAGGCGGGCATAGGGCATGGGGGGCGTAGGCAGTGGCGGGTAGGTGGATTTTACTGCTCGTCGACGCCCACCCCTACCCTCTCTTCATTCCCGCGTCTTCAACACCGCCAATAGGTCGAGCCGGCCCAAGCGGTGCCAGAGGATGAGGGCTGAGACCAAGAAGGCGGCGAGCACCACACTGGCGCCCAGGGCATAGTTGCTCGGTGCGAGGATCAGCGGCAGACGGTAGAGGTCGGTCTTGAAGGCGAGCACCAGGATGCCGGTGAGGCCGACGCCGAGCAGGAAGCCCACCGGAATGGCGACGAGAGTGAGCAGGGCCAGCTCGCCGAGCAGGATGTAAGCGATCTCGCCATGGGTGAAGCCGAGCACCCTGAGGCTGGCCAGCTCGCGGCTGCGCTCGGACAGCGCGATGCGGGCGCTGTTGTAGACCACGCCAAAGCCGATGCTGGCCGCGAGCAAGGTGGCGATCATGTTGTAGAACAGCACGAATTCGCCGATGCTGGCATAGAAGCTGTCGATGGAGGCGGCGTTGGCGACCATGCCCAGCACGCGCGGACGCGCGTTGAGCGCATCATAGACCCGCGCTTCGGTGCCTGGATCGATCCCCAGATAGGCGCCGGAGACGACGGGGCCCTCGCGCATGAGCGCGTTGAGCGCATCGCGCCGCATGTAGGCCGACACCCCCAGATATTGCTTGGTGATGCCCAGCACCGGCACCTGTAACACCGGTCGGCGCCCCTCCAGCACCTCGACGCTCAAGACGTCGCCGGGCTTAACGTGCAGAATCTCGCGTGCCAGGTGATCGGTCAGGACCACACCGCTTAAAGGCAGCTCGACCGGTCGCAGTTGGGTGTCGAGCGAGCGGTGCAGCACGCCCTCGGGCTCGATGCCATAGAGACTGGTGCGGTAGCTGTAGTGTTGGAAACGCAGCACGGCGGGCACGCTGCGGTAGCCCTCGACGTGATAGACCCCCGGTAGCGCCCTCAATTCGTGCAGTGCCCGGCCAGAGGTCGGCTCAGTGAAGGTCAAGGCCAGATCCTCGCGCGCCGCCTGGCGGAATTGCACGTCGATCATGAAGTCGATCGCCCCTTTTTGGTAATTGCCCACCATCATCAGGGCACAGGCGCAGGCGATGCCGAGGACGGTCAACAAGGACTTCACCGGCCGCCGCTCGATGTGGCGCAAGATCATGCGCGTCGGTTGCGCGAAATGGCGCTTGAGCCCCAAGCGCTCGAGCAGGATAGCCCGATAGGCTGTTGGCGTCTCCGGCCGCATGCCCTCGGCCGGCGGCAGGCGCATGGCGCGCGCGACGGCCATCAGGGCGCCGCTCAAGCTGGCTACAAGACCGACCGCTACCGCAATCAGCACCACCTCGAGGCGCAGCTGATAGTCCAGATAAGGGAAGCGGAAGGTGGTCTCTCGGTACACGCTGGCCAAGCCATGGCCGAACCAGGCCCCCAGACCAGTGCCAGCAGCCACACCGAGGAGGGTGATGACCGCGACCAGCTTGATGAAGTGCCAGCCGATGGCGAGATGACCGTAGCCGAAGGCCTTGAGGATGGCGATTTGGTCGCGTTGCAGCGCGATGAGCCGGCTGACCACCACATGCAGCAGAAAGGCCGCCACGCCGAGGAAGATGGCGGGGAAGATGCGCGCCGTGGTCTTCAGCTGCTTGAGCTCCTGAGCGAGAAAGCGGTTCGAGAACTGATCCTCGCGCCCGAAGGCGCCGGTGCCACCGTAGCGTTCGAGCAGCGCGTCGAGCCGGTCGATCACCCCTTGTACGGCGGTGCCGGGCACGAGGCTCAGGCTGACGTTGTTGAAGGCCCCTTGCATGTCGTAGGCCGCCGCCAAGGCATGACGGCTCATCCACAGCACGCCATAGCGCTTGAAGTCAGGAAACATGGCACCGGGGGCGATCTGGTAGACGTATTCTGGCGACACCGCCACGCCGACGATGCTGAGCCGATGCCAGCGACCGTTGATGATGGCGGCGAGGTGATCGCCAGGCTTTAGGCCGTGCGCATCGGCCAAGGTGTCGGAGAGCACGACCTCATCGACGCTATAGGGTTGGGGTAGGCGGCCGCGCTTGAGGTGCAGGCGGTTGAGCTCGGGCGCTCGGCCATCGGGCAGCGACAACACCAGGCCGGTGATGGGATCGGTGAATCCCTCTATTTCCAACTTCACCCCAGCGCGCACGCGCGTCTCCAGCCGGTCGATGCCCGGTATCTCGCGCAAGCGGTCGGCCACTGCTTCCGGTGCCCGCTTGAGGTTGGCGAACACCTGCGCGAAACGGTAGTCGCTATAGAAGCGGTCGCGCGTGCGCACGAGCGAATCGTAGGTCGACAGCGACATCACCAGGGTGGCCACGCCGCCCATGATCACGGCGGCAATCGCCAGGGCCTGGCCGCGCAGGTGCCAGAGGTCGCGCAGCAGCTTGCGGTTGAGGGCGCGCATCTACCAACTTAGTGTGTTTGCAGGCCTTCTCGCTGCATTGCGCCACGCTTCGGCAATGCGCCCGTCCGACAGGCGGATCACCCGGTCGGCCATGGCGGCGATGCCGGCGTTGTGCGTGATGAGCACGGTGAGCGTGCCCAGTTCACGATTGACCTTCTCCAACGCCTCCAGCACCACCACGCCGGTGTGGGAGTCGAGCGCGCCGGTGGGCTCGTCGCACAGCAGCACGGCGGGGCGCTTGGCGATGGCGCGAGCGATGGCCACCCGCTGCTGCTCGCCGCCGGAGAGCTGGGCGGGGAAGTGGTCCAGCCGTTCCCCCAAACCCACCAGGCGCAGGGCCTCCTCGGGCGGCATGGGGTTACGCGCGATCTCGGTGACCGCCGCCACGTTCTCGCGCGCGGTGAGGCTAGGGATCAGGTTGTAGAATTGAAACACGAAGCCGACGTGCTCGCGGCGAAACAGCGTGAGCTCGCGCTCGCTGGCACCAGTGAGCTTCCTGTCTAGGTACCAGACCTCGCCCTCAGTCGGCGTATCGAGTCCACCCAGGATGTTGAGCAAGGTGGATTTGCCGCTGCCGGAGGGGCCCAACAGCACCACCAGCTCGCCACGATAGAGCTCGAGATCGATGCCGCGCAAGGCCGGCACTTCGATCTCACCCATGCGATAGCGCTTGGTCAGGTTACGGGCGCGGAAGATGCAACTGTCGATTGGCGGCATGGCGGCGTAGAGGGTTCGCGGTGTCGCAGTTTAGACCGTTATACTTGCAGCATGGAGACTGCCGCCGCTGATCGTGCACCTGCCTTCCCCAGGCTTCTGGCCATGCCCGCCGTCGAGCGGCCCGTGCGCGTGCCCGTGGCCGCCTTCGCCGAGGTGCAGGCGGCTGACGACTTGCCCGACCGCTTGTTGTTGGGTGACCTGGTGAGGGATAGCTTCCGCCACCAGAAGAAGGGGTGGTCCGCCGAATGGGCCGATGCCGACGGTCACCGTGCCCGCTTCCGCTACGCCGGCGGGCTCTCCTCCCTGGAGCTCGCCTATGACGGGCATGAGGTGGTGACTCTCACCACTGCCGAACGCTTCGTCGAGCTTGGCCAGACCGCTCAGGGCATCCACCCCGGCGCCTGGCTCGACAGGCTGGCGCGCCAACTAGAGGGTCGCTACAACCTGCGCGTCTTCCCACACCGCGAGGACGATGCCGTGGGCGGCGATTTCCCCGATGGTCACCTGCTTACCCTCGTGATGCCGGTGCCAGCGGACCGACTCATGGCGCTGTATGACTTGCACAAACGCCTGCAGGGCGACGCCGACATCCGCACAGGGCTCACGGCCTACGTGCGCCTGGCCTTCAGCGTCGTGAACTACATCGAGGGGCGCAATCCGCCGATGCTCGCGCATCCGGTGGGGCTCGTACTCTACCACGTCAATGCGCTGGGCACGCCGGCAGCGCAGATGCCGGTGCGCGAGACGGATGCAGAGGGGGTGGCGGCATGGACGCTGCGCCGCAGCCACTACCTGTATGTGGCGCACCTGCACTTGCGCGAGGCCAGCCGGCTGGTGCGCCGCCTGGCCGAGGCCGGCTTCATCGGACAGGCCGACAGCGGCCGCGAAGGCTGGCCGCACGCGCCCGAGTTCGGCGCGGCGCTGCTGCCCTTTGGTTACGAGTATGCCGCGAAGAATGCCTACTGGTTCGACCGTGACCGCCGCCGCCGCCGCATCTTCTACCCCGCCTTCGCCGACGCCGCCGACCGCGCCACCTTGGGTGGACATAGCGGCGAGGCCTGGACCCGCGCCTTGATCCGCGATGCGCAGAAGAAGGCCGAACAGCTCAAGGCAGACACTGCTCGCGCCTTTGCCGAGGGCCTGGCCGAGGGCCTAGGACGCCCGGCACCGGAAGGCCTGCATTGACCGAAGACCTCTTATCGTCCGTACCCAGCACCTCACAGCCATGATCAAGCTCGGTGTCAATATCGATCACGTCGCCACCTTGCGCCAGGCGCGCGGCACGCCTTACCCAAGCCCGGTCCAGGCCGCGCTGATGGCGGAGTCGGCCGGTGCGGACAGCATTACGCTGCACCTGCGCGAAGACCGCCGCCACATCCAGGATGAGGACGTGCGCATGCTGCGGCGGCTGCTCACCACGCGCATGAACTTGGAAATGGCGGTCACCGACGAAATGGTGGCCATCGCCCTCGAGGTGCAGCCGCAGGATGTCTGTCTGGTGCCGGAGCGGCGTCAGGAGCTGACCACCGAGGGCGGGCTCGACGTGGTGGCGCAGTTCGACCGCGTCGCCGAGGCGTGCCAGCGGCTCGGTGCAGCAGGCATTCGCGTTTCCCTGTTCGTCGATGCCGAGCCCGAGCAACTCCAGGCAGCCCGCAGGGCCGGTGCACCGGTGGTGGAGATCCACACCGGCCGCTATGCCGAGGCCCGCAATGATCGCACCGCCGCGGCCGAGCTCGAGCGCATCCGCCAAGCCGTGCGCACCGGCTTAGATCTCGGCCTGCAGGTCAATGCCGGGCATGGCCTCAACTATCACAACGTGCAGGCCATCGCCGCCATTCCCGGCGTGGCCGAGCTCAACATCGGCCATGCCATCGTCGCTCAGGCGTTGTTCGTCGGCTGGGAGCGCGCGGTGGCCGAGATGAAGCGGCTGATGCTGCAGGCGGCGATGACACGCGGCGACAAAAGCACCGGATAAGACCTTTTGCTGGTCAGGGGCGTTGGTGATGTCTTGCGGTTAACGAAGACCACGATCGATGCTCGCCACCGAGGGTTACGCTCGGCCTAGAAGCCTATCCGTTTCCCAGCTTACCCGCCCTCCAGCCGCATCTGCGCCGCCGACAGCGCCTCGGGCGTGCCGCGCAACACCAAGACGTCGTCGCGCATCAGCCGCGTCGTGGGATCGGGCTCTGTACCGCGTATCCCCCGCCGTCTGACCGCCACCACGCTCACACCGAGGCTGGCGAGGTCCATCTCGGCCAGCGTGTGGCCCACCGCCGGATGGCGTGCGTCTAGCTTCAGGCTGAGCAGCCGTTCCTGAGCGGCCTCGTCTTCTGTGGCCGCATCGGTGAGCCCCGGGAAGAAGCCGCGCATGGTCGCATAGCGCACCTCTCTGGTCTGCCGGATGCGCCTGAGCACGCGGGAGAGGGGGATGCCGGCCATGAGGAGGGTTTGCGAGCCGAGCATCAGCGCCCCTTCCATCACCTCCGGCACGACCTCGGTGGCCCCGGCGGCGCGCAACCGCTCCAGATCGGTATCATCGACGGTGCGCACGATGACCCGCAGCTCTGGCTTGAGCTGCTGAATAGCGGCGAGCGTGTGCAAGGCCTCGGCAGTATGAGCGAAGGTGATCACCACTGCCTTCGCCCGACGCAGTCCCGCCGCCAGCAACACCTCGCTGCGGGTCGATTCGCCGAACACGACGTTTTCACCAGCGGCCGCGGCGGCTTGCACCCGCTTGGGGTCATGATCCAGGGCGATGAAGGGGACGTCTTCCGCTTCCAGCAGGCGGGCGACGCTCTGCCCTGTGCGGCCGTAGCCACAGAGAATGACATGGTCATGAATGCCAAAGGTGCGGGCGGCGATCTCGTGGATGCCGACCGCGCGTTGGCTCCATTCGCGCTCATCCAGGCGACGGGCCAGGCGCGGGGCGTAATGGATCAGGCCCGGCGCCGCCACCATGGACAGGATCATGGCCGCCAGCAGGTACTGCTGCGTCGCCGTTTCCAATAGTCCATGGCGGCCCGCCACCGACAGCAGGACGAAGCCGAATTCACCGGCCTGGGCCAACGCAAGGCCGGTACGCAACGCGCTGGCCCAGCCCATGTTGAACAGGCGGGCAATGCCCGTGACCAGCAGCAACTTGACCCCCACCAGCAGGAGGACGGCTGCCATCACCTCTAGCCAGTGCGCAACGAGCACCTTGAGGTCCAGCAACAGGCCGATGGAGACGAAGAATAGCCCCATGAGCACATCCCGGAAGGGCCGGATGTCGCTCTCCACCTGGTAGCGGTACTCGGTCTCGGCGATCAGGACGCCGGCGAGGAATGCCCCCAGCGCGAGCGATAAGCCAGCCCGGTCGGTGGCATAGGCAAGGCCCAAGGTGATGAGCAGGACGTTGAGCATGAACAGCTCGCTCGACTTGGCCTGGGCGATCAGGTGAAACCACGGGCGCATCACCCGCTGGCCGATGATCAAAATGACAGCGAGCGCGATGGCCGCCTTGACGCTGGCCCAGAGCAGGGCCACGGTAAGGTCTTGGCTGGCAGCGAGGGCAGGGATGAAGATCACCAAGGGCGCCACGGCCAGGTCCTGGAACAGCAGCACGGCGATGACGGGCCGGCCGTGGTCGCTATTGAGTTCGTTGCGTTCGGCCAAGAGCTTGCTGACGATGGCGGTGGAGGACAAGGCGAGGATGGCCCCCACCGCCACCCCCGACTCCAGCGACAGGCCCACCATCAAGCCGATGGCGGTGAAGGCCAAGGTGGTGAGGACGACTTGCAAGGCGCCCAGACCGAATACCTCGGTACGCATCGTCCTCAGCTTGGCGAGCGAAAACTCTAGGCCGATGGAGAACATCAGGAAGACGACGCCGAATTCAGCCAGGTGCCGGGCGGGGGAGTCTTCCTCAGGCGAGGGTAGCACCAGGCCGAGGGCCGCCCCGATGAGGATGTAGGCCAAGATGTGCGGCAGACCCAACCGCCGGAAAAGCGATACTGCCAGCACGGCCGTGCCGAGCAAAAGGAGGACGAGTTCCAGCGTAGTGGGCATGTGTGCTCGCAGGGCTTGATCTCGGGTTGCCGCTCTGCCCGCGCTCGACGTGCAGCCGCACGCATGTGGGCAGGCACGACCGGAGGCGATGAAAACGGCTATACTTTGCCACCATTATGACATCCCGCGGTATCGACGCTTCCTCCATCCTCGAGCTGGGCCGCCGCACGCTCGCCATCGAGGCGGATGCCGTGCGGGCGCTGATAGAACGCATCGATGCCGCCTTCCTGCATGCCGTCGATGCCTGCTTGAACTGCAAGGGGCGAGTGGTGGTCACGGGCATGGGTAAATCGGGTCACATCGCGCGCAAGATCGCCGCCACCCTGGCCAGCACAGGCACACCGGCCTTCTTCGTGCATCCGGCCGAGGCAAGCCATGGCGACCTGGGCATGATCACGGCAGAAGATGTCGTGCTGGCGCTGTCCAACTCCGGAGAGAGCCCCGAGCTGGTCTCCATCCTGACGCCGATCAAGCGCAAGGGGGCGCGGCTCATCGCCATGACCGGCAACCCCCAGTCCACCCTGGCGCGTGCAGCGGACATCCACCTCAACGCCGGCGTGGCGCAGGAGGCCTGTCCGCACAACCTGGCCCCCACTGCCAGCACCACCGCGGCCTTGGCGCTGGGGGATGCCTTGGCCGTGGCGACCCTCTTCGCCCGCGGCTTCACCGCCGAGGACTTTGCCCGCACCCACCCCGGCGGTAGCTTGGGGCGCCGCCTGCTGGTGCATGTGCGCGACCTCACGCACAAGGGCGAGGCGCTGCCGGTGGTGAACGAGAAGGCGAGCCTGAAGGAGGCCTTGCTGGAGATGACGCGAAAGGGGTTAGGGATGACGGCGGTGGTCGATGCCGAGGGGCGGCTCACCGGCATCTTCACCGACGGTGACCTGCGCCGGCTGCTCGACCGTGACGTCGATGTGCGCGCCCTGTCGATCCGCGAGGTCATGACGCGCACGCCGCGTACCATTGACGAAAACGTCCTGGCGGTCGAGGCGGTTAGGCTGATGCAGGAGGCCAAGGTCAATGGCCTGCTCACGGTCGATGCCGAAGGACGGCTCACCGGGGCCTTGAACATGCATGACCTGCTCAGGGCTGGTGTGGTCTAGGCAGCCGGCCTCTTTAGCGGACGCAAACGATGGAACTCAAACAACTCTACGCAAGGGCGGCAGCGGTCAGGCTCATCATCTTCGACGTCGATGGCGTGCTCACCGATGGCAGCCTGTTCTATGGCGACGATGGCCAGGAGTACAAGGCGTTCAATTCCCTCGATGGACATGGCATCAAGATGCTGCGGCAAAGTGGGGTGGAGGCGGCCATCATCACCGGCCGCACCTCTCAGGTCGTGCTGCATCGCGCCAAGAATCTGAACATCTCCCGCATCTACCAGGGGGCGGAGGACAAGCTGCTGCCCTACCAGACCTTGCTCGAAGAGACTGGGCTGAAGCCCGAACAGACCGCTTACATGGGGGACGACATCGTCGATCTACCGGTGCTCAGGCGCTGCGGCCTGGCGATTACGGTGCCCAGCGCCCCGGCGGAGGTCTTGAGCCAGGTGCATTACGTCACACGCGCCCCAGCCGGGCGCGGCGCGGCGCGTGAAGCGTGTGAGCTGATCATGCGCGCCCAGGGCACATGGGAAGCGCAACTGGCACGATACAACCGATGAGCGTTGCGCCTGCCTCTTGGCTACCGATGGGCATCGCCGCCGTGATGGCAGGCGTGGCCTACTGGCTCAACCATTTGGCCAGCCAGCCACTGCCCAGCGATGACGCCGCCTTCCGTCACGACCCGGAGCTGATCGTCGACCGCCTGGTCGCCACCGCCTTCGATCAGGGCGGTGCGCCGCGCTATACCCTGTCGGCGGAGCGCCTGCTCTACTATGCCGATGATGAGACGACGGAGCTGACTGCCCCACGCTTTCAGCACCGCTCTCCCACCTCAGCGACGATCAGCGCCGAGGCGCAACGCGGTTTCGTCTCGAGCAACGGCGACCACGTCCATTTACTCGGCGGCGTGCGGCTGACCAGAGCCGCCACGCCGTCCACACCGGAGCTCGTCTTGACCACGGACTATCTGCAGATCACACCAGAGGCCGAGGTGATGCGCACGCATCGACCGGTCGAGGTGCGTCAGGGGCGATCCTTCATGCGCGCCGATCGACTGGTGCTCGATGGCAGGGCGCGCACACTCGAGCTCGTGGGTCACGTGAAGGGCATCTATGAACCGCGTTGAGCGTCTTTTCGTCTTCATGGCCGCCGGCTGGCTTTGGCTTGCCACGCCGGTGCTGGCCGAGCGCGCCGATCGCGACAAGCCGGTGCACATCGAGGCCGATACCGTGCGCATGGACGACCAGCAGCGGCTGGCGGTCTATGAGGGCAAGGTGATCCTGACCCAAGGCACGCTGCGCGTGCAGGCCGATCGCATCGAGGTGCGCCAGGATGCAGAGGGTTTTTTCAACGGCGCTGCCGTGGGTAAGCCGGTGCACTTCCGGCAGCGCCTGGATGGCGGCAGGGATTGGGTGGAGGCCTGGGCAAATCGCGTCGAATACGATGCCCGCAAGGAGCAGCTCCGCCTGATCGGCGAGGCCTGGCTCAAGAAGGGCGAGGAAGAATTGCGCGGCGACCTCATCACCTATGACGCCCGCAGCGAGCTCTACCAAGCCAGCGGCGCGGGCCAAAAGCCAGGGCGGGTGCGTGCCGTGATCATGCCCGCCAAAGACAGGGCAGCGGAGCGCTCAGCGCGTGAAGCCGGTGACGACAAGCGCAACCTGGCCCCCCTGCCCGCTACCGGGCCATGACGACACTTCAGGCGGTTGAACTGCGCAAGCGTTACCGTTCACGGCAGGTCGTGAACGACGTCTCCCTGCGGGTGGACAGCGGCGAGGTGGTGGGGCTACTCGGACCGAATGGCGCCGGCAAGACCACCTGCTTCTACATGCTGGTGGGGCTCGTGCGTCCGGACAGCGGTCGCATCCTGCTCGACGGCGAGGACATCACCCATGATCCCGTCTATCGCCGGGCGCGGCGGGGGCTATGCTATCTGCCGCAAGAGCCGTCGATTTTCCGCAAGCTCAACGTGGCCGAGAACATCGCCGCCGTGTTGCAGCTGCGCGGACTCAAGGGGGCTGAGCTCGAGGAGCATCTCCAATACCTGCTCAATGACCTGCACATCGCTCATCTGCGTTCAGCGGCGGCGGTGAGCCTGTCCGGCGGTGAGCGTCGGCGCGTGGAGATCGCGCGCGCGCTCGCCCTGCAACCGCGTTTCGTCCTGCTTGATGAGCCTTTTGCCGGCATCGACCCGATATCGGTCATGGATATCCAAAAGCTCGTGCGTTTCCTGGTGGAACGCGACATCGGCGTGCTGATCACCGACCACAACGTGCGTGAGACGCTGGGCATCTGCGATCGGGCCTATATCATCAACGAGGGATCGGTGCTCGCGGCCGGGGGCGCCGAGGAGATCGTTTATAATGAGCGCGTGCGCAAGGTCTATCTTGGGGAGCATTTCCGCCTGTAGCCGGCGCTAGCCACTCGCTTGGATGCACTGAAGAAGTCCGTGGGCGGAGAAGAAGTCCTGAGCAGGAAACCGATGGAGCGCAGCTTTTGGCCTAACATTGGCCTTATCCAATTGCTTGTGTCCGATTTCTGACCTAGAACTCACAGCGTGCAGCAATCCCCATGCTATGGACAAGTTACGCTGCCTCTACACTGAGGGCTTGATTTTCCGTGCTTGTGCCCATGAAGCAAAGCTTACAGCTTAACCTGCATCAGCAGCTCACGCTCACCCCACAACAGCAGCAATCCCTTTTCTTGCTCCAACTGTCGAGCCTGGAGCTCGAGCATGAGATCACCAGGATTCTTCAGGATAATCCATTGCTGGAGCGCCTTGACACCGACGATGGGGTGGATAGCGAGTTGTGGACGGAATCCCAATCAGGGGTTAGAGGTGCGCTGGATGGCGAGGAGATCTACACGGAGATGGCGTGGGGCGATCGCAGCTATGGCTCCACCCCTGCCGCCGACGATGAAGAGCGACAGTTCCAGCAGACCGATCTGGCGAGCATGAGCCTGCGCCAACACTTGCTCAACCAGCTCTCGCTCACCCCTATGCCCGAGCGAGATCGTCGGCTGGTAACGCTCCTCATCGAGGCGCTGGACGAGGATGGCTATCTTACAATGAGCCTGGAGGAGCTGGCGGAGATGCTGCCGGCGCAGTTCGAGCTCGACCTCCAGGAGCTCGCAGCCGCATTGAAACTATTGCAGAGTTTTGATCCTGTCGGGGTGGGTGCCCGCGATCTGCGTGAGTGTCTCCTGCTGCAGCTCGACGCGCTGCCTACCGACACTCCTTTCCGTGAGGCGGCCAAGCGCGTGGTACGCGATCATCTCGACCTGCTTGCGGAACGCGAATACGGCAAGCTGAAAAGGCTTTTGGATATCCGTGAGGATAAGGACTTCATAGCTGTTCGCCAGCTTATTACATCCCTTAATCCGCGGCCAGGCGCTTCCTACGCTCGGGGCGAAACCGTTTATATCGTACCGGATGTTATTGTCAAAAAGGTTGAGGGTGAGTGGGTGGTTCGCATCAACCCAGCTGTCATGCCTCGGCTACGCATCAATGAGATGTATGCCGGTATTCTACGCCAACACCGCGAAGGTAGTGCAAGCCTCACGAGTCAGTTACAAGAGGCACGCTGGCTGATCCAAAATGTACAAAAGCGTTTTGAAACAATCTTGCGTGTAGCGCGCGCCATAGTCGACCACCAGCGACATTTCCTAGAGTATGGCGAGGTCGCCATGCGCCCCCTCACTCTGCGCGAGATCGGGGAGGCCCTCGGCTTGCATGAGTCGACGATTTCGCGCGTCACTACTCAAAAATACATGATGACGCCGCGCGGCATTTACGAGTTCAAATACTTTTTTGGCAGCGCGCTTGCCACGGATGCGGGCGGGGCAGCATCGAGTACGGCGATCAAGGCGCTCATCCGCAGGATCATCGAGGCGGAGGATCCTCGCTCTCCACTATCCGATAGTGCCATCTCGGAAATGCTGAAACAGCAAGGGTTTGTCGTCGCCCGGCGAACGGTCGCAAAATACCGCGAGATCATGCACATCTCGCCGGCGAATCAACGCAAGTCCATCTAAACGCGTTTAAAGGAGAATGATATGAATCTGACAATCACTGGACATCATCTGGAAGTCACGCCGGCAATACGCGGTTATATCGAGGAGAAACTGGCGCGGGTAATGCGACACTTCGATCACGTCATCGATGTGACCGTTGTGTTGTCGGTAGAAAAGTTGCGCCAGAAAGCCGAAGTCAATGTGCATCTTCCCGGCAAGGACATCTACGTCGAACACGTAGATGGTGATATGTATGCTGCTATCGACGCGCTGGTAGACAAGTTGGATCGCCAAATCCTCAAACACAAGCAAAAGATCAACGATGTACACCGCGAAACAGGAGGCCTCAAGCGCCAGGGCCTAGAACAACTCGATTAGCGGTAGCCCCAAGCGTGGGCAAACAATAACATGAACCTAATCGCACCGCTCATACGACCAGACAATGTACTGGTCGATGTAGATGCTTCCAGTAAGAAGCGATTATTCGAACTGGCAGGTCAGCTATTCCAAGACCACAATGGGGTTTCGGCGACCGAGGTTTTTGACAGCCTATTCTCACGCGAGCGGCTTGGTTCCACGGCCTTGGGGTATGGCATCGCCATCCCACATGGCCGCATCAAAGGGCTTAAAGATACGGCCTGTGCCTGCTTGCGTTTGAAGGCACCGATCGATTTCGATGCCCCTGACAATCTGCCGGTGGATTTGGTGTTCATCCTGCTTGCGCCCGAGACGGCCACCGACTTGCACCTGCAAATCCTTGGCGAGCTGGCGCAGATGTTGAGCGATGCCAGTTTCCGGGAGCGGCTGCGCCGCGCGCCGGATGCGGCGAGTGTGCGGGCCCTGATTGAGGCATGGACGCCGTAAGCCAGAGCATCACCGTGGCCGAGCTCTACCGCGAGGCCGCTGACAAGTTGCAGCTGGAGTGGCGTGCAGGGCGCGCGGGTGGTGAGCGCAAACTCACCTCGGAGACGGTGCAAAAACCCAGCCTGGCGCTGATCGGACACCTCAACTTCGTGCATCCGAACCGCGTGCAGGTGTTGGGTTGCGCCGAGATGGATTACCTGCGCAAGCTTACGCCCAGGTCCTTGCGTCAGGCCATCGATAACCTCTATTCCACCGAGCTCGCCGCTGTCGTGGTGGCCAACGGCGAGGCGGTGCCGGAGGTGATGATCGAGGCAGCCGAGCGCACGGCAACACCGCTGTTTACCTCGCCAGAGCCTAGCCCCGCGCTCATGCGCGTGCTCTCTCACATCATTAGCCAAGCTCTGGCACCCTCTACCATGCTGCATGGGGTGTTTCTCGAGGTCGCCGGCCTCGGCGTGCTGATCACCGGCGATCCGGCGATAGGTAAAAGCGAGTTGGCGCTTGAACTCATTTCCCGCGGCCACAGGCTAGTAGCCGATGACGCTGTGGAAATCTTCGCTATCTCTCCCGACACGCTAGAGGGGCGTTGTCCATCGCTTCTGCAGGATTTCATGGAAGTGCGCGGCTTGGGGGTGATCAACGTGCGCCGTCTGTTCGGCGAGACGGCCGTCAAGCAGCGCAAGAACCTCAAGCTCATCATCAACCTCACGCCGGCGGAGCGTTGGGAAGAAGTCGATCGCCTGGACATGCACGCAGAAAGCCGCACTATCCTGGGCGTACAGGTGCCCGAGGTCCATATACCTGTAGCAGTAGGGCGCAACTTGGCAGTGTTGGTAGAGGTAGCGGTGCGAAACCACATCCTCAAGTTGCGGGGGCACAACTCGGCAGATGAGTTTGCCGAGCGCCAGCGCGCCGCCATCGCCGCCAGCTCGGCCAGCGAGATGGATTGAGCGAGCCCGCAAGTGAAGATGCGCTTGATCGTCATCACCGGGCTATCCGGCTCGGGCAAGAGTGTGGCCCTGAACGTGCTGGAGGACGCCGGTATTTACTGCATCGACAACCTGCCGGCCGCCATGCTCGGCGACACCATCGCCTATCTGCAACAATCGGGCTACCGTGACGTCGCCGTAAGCATCGATGCTCGCAGCGAGAAGAGCCTCGCCGTTCTTCCGGACGTGCTACAGCGTTTGCAAAGCCAGGTGGATTTACGCGTCATCTACCTCGAGGCCAAGGAAGAGACGCTGGTCAAGCGTTTTGCCGAGACGCGACGGCGGCACCCACTTAACACCGGGGAGCTTTCGTTGCAAGAGTGCATCCGCAAGGAGCGCGAGCTGCTCGGCGACCTGGCGGTGATCGCGCATCGCATCGACACCAGCGACACCTCGGCCAATAGCCTGCGCAACTGGATACGCGAGCTGCTC
This sequence comes from Thiobacillaceae bacterium, assembly GCA_041640815.1. Taxonomy (GTDB): domain Bacteria; phylum Pseudomonadota; class Gammaproteobacteria; order Burkholderiales; family Thiobacillaceae; genus JANWZL01. The sequence goes on along the minus strand of JBEPZO010000036.1, from coordinate 5,693 downwards.
GGCCTGCAGAACACGCGCTTTACCCTGGTGTTCGAGTCTTTTGGCTTCAAACACGGCATCCCACTCGATGCCGACCTGGTGTTCGACGTGCGCTGTCTGCCCAATCCGCACTACGACCCGGTACTGCGTCCCCTCACCGGCGCGGATCCGGCCGTGATCGCCTTTTTGCAGGCCGAGCCGCGCGTGCTGGAGATGCTGGAGGACATCCGCGCCTTCGTCGAGAAATGGCTGCCCGCCTATGCCTTGGACAACCGCAGCTATTTCACCGTCGCCTTGGGTTGCACGGGCGGCAGGCATCGGTCGGTGTACTTTGCCGAGACCCTGGCCGAGTATTTCAGGGCGCGCCAGCCGGTGCTCGTCCGCCACCGAGGGCTGAGCGAATGAGGTTCACCACCGGCTCTTACCGCCCTGGCCCAGCCGCCAAGCCCTCACAGTATGGGCTGCGGTGGGGGGATGCGCTGGTGTTGGTGCTCGGGCTCCTCGCCATCATCGGCTTGGCCCGGCACGGCGCTGAAGGTGCGCGCGATGAGGTGCTGATCCGGCAGGCAGGACGTGTGTATGCCGAGGCCAGCCTGCGGCTCAACCGCATCATCGACGTGCCCGGCCCGCTGGGCGTCACGCGCGTGGAGATCCGCGACGGCCGGGTGCGTGTGCTGGCCGATCCCAGCCCACTCAAGCTCTGCGTCCGCCAGGGTTGGCTCGCCCCTGGCGAGACCGCCCTGTGCCTGCCGAATCGGGTCAGCGTGCAACGGGGGGCAGCCGCCTATGACAGCCTCAACTACTGAGCGCATCGCGCTTAGGGTGCACGCGTCGGACCGGCGGGTCGCGCGCTTCGCTGCTGCCGCGGTCGGGCTAACGCTCACCGAGGCGGCCATCCCGCTGCCGCTGCCGGGGCTCAAGCCTGGCCTCGCCAACATCGTCACCCTGCTGGTCGTCATCCTCTACGGCTGGCGCATGGCCGTGTGGGTGACGCTGTTGCGGGTGGTGGCGGGGTCGCTGTTGCTGAGCACCTTTCTTACACCGACCTTCGTGCTGAGTCTTGTCGGAGCGGCGGCAGCCTTGCTCACCCTGGCCTTGAGCCAGCGGCTGTATCCAGTCCTTGTCGGTGCGGTCGGGTTGTCAGTGTTGGCTGCCTTTGCCCATGTCGGCGCGCAGATGCTCGTGGTCGACCTGTGGCTGATGCCGGGTGTAAGCCTCACACGCTTAGCCCCGCTGTTCCTCGCCGCCGCATGGATCACCGGGTTGGTCAATGGTCTGGTGGCCGTACGCTTGCTCAACCAAACGCATGGCTATCGCGCTGCTGATCGCACGCTCTCCTACACGGCAAGCGCGCCAGCGCGACCCCTGGTTTGAGTGGGAATAGGTGTGCAGTGCCAGCCCTCTTGCAAAATCCAACGCAGATGAAACGCATCACCTTGGCGCTTACCGGTGCCTCCGGCATGGCCTATGGGCTTCGGCTACTCGAATGCCTGCTCACTGCCGGCTGCCGGGTCGACCTGCTCGTATCCAATGCCGCCCGCATCGTGGCGCGACAAGAGCTCGATCTCACCCTACCCGCCGGCAGCGAGGAGCTGAAGCGCTTCTTGTTGCAGCGCCTCGCTCCTCACAGGGGGGCGCTACAGGTCTATGGCCGCGAGGCGTGGTTCGCCCCAGCCGCATCGGGCTCCAACCCCGCCGATGCCATGGTCGTCTGCCCCTGCACCATGGGCACGCTGGCCGCCATCGCCCAGGGGCTCTCGGACAACTTGATCGAGCGGGCCGCAGACGTCATGCTCAAAGAACGCCGCCCGCTCATCCTGGTGCCGCGCGAAACGCCTTTTTCCCGCATCCACCTCAAGAACATGACTGCGCTGGCCGAGGCGGGGGCCACCATCCTGCCCGCCAACCCAGGCTTCTACCATCGCCCACAGAGCGTGGACGCCCTCATCGATTATATCGTCGCCCGTATCCTCGACCATCTGGGCATAGCCCACCATTTGCTGCCGCGTTGGGGCGAAATGGATGCTGGCTGAAGCGGTGGTTCGGGCGGCGGTGCTGAGTTTATGGTTAGAGGAGTTTCTTCATGTTGCCAAATCCCGAGTCCCTGATCCTGCATTTCGACCGCGCCCTGCGCACCCTGTTTGCCCCTGCGGTGAGCCGCCGACCTCACCCCGATCAAGGCCTGCCGGAGGCTGAGTTGAGCGAGGCCGAACGCCGGCACGTTGCCGGTCTCATGCGCGTGAATCACAGCGGGGAGGTCTGTGCGCAGGCCCTGTACCAGGGACAGGCGCTCACGGCGCGCAACCCCCACACCGCACACGCGCTTATGCAAGCCGCCGATGAAGAGACCGAGCATCTGGCCTGGTGTGAGCGGCGGCTAAAGGAATTGGGTAGCCACAAGAGCGCTCTCAACCCGCTGTGGTATGCCGGCGCGCTCGCCATCGGCATGTTCGCCGGCGCGCTTGGCGATCGCTGGAATCTCGGCTTCCTGGCCGAGACCGAGCGGCAGGTCGAGGGCCACCTCGACGGGCACCTGCAACGCCTGCCCGAGCAGGATGCCAAAAGCCGCGCCATCGTCGAGCAGATGAAGGCGGACGAGATCCGCCATGCCGAGATGGCCATCGCCCACGGCGGTATGGAGCTCCCCCTGCCCGTGAAGCTGGCGATGCGGCTCACGGCCAAGGTGATGACCAAGACCGCCTACTGGATCTGAGCGCCACCTATCGCCCCCACCCTGCTCAAACGGCTGCGGCAGGGCAGGCTCACGTCGAGGCCGTCGGCGTGCCGGCACTGCCTTCTTCGATGATCTCGAAGTCGTGCGTGATCTCGGCGGTCTTGCCCAGCATGATGCTGGCCGAGCAGTATTTTTCCGCCGAAAGCTTGATCGCGCGCTCTACCATCTCGGGCTTCAACCCCTGACCACGGACCGTGAAGTGCATGCGGATGCGGGTGAACACCTTGGGGTGATCCTCGGCCCGCTCGGCCTCGATGCTCACTTCGCAGCCGGTGACGGCCTGACGGCTTTTCTTCAAGATCATCACCACATCGACGGAAGTACAGCCGCCCGCGCCGAGTAGCAGCATCTCCATCGGGCGCGGGCCGAGATTGCGTCCGCCGATGTCCGGCGCACCATCCATGACGATGGCATGGCCGCTGCCGCTCTCGCCCATGAAACAGACATCCTCGATCCATTTGACGCGGCATTTCATGTGGGTAACTCCTCAGAACAGATTGCGCATACGGTACCAGATGAGGCCTAAGCCTTCGTGCAGGGCAAAGTAGCTGTCGGTAAGCCCCCGCACCGAGGGCAGGAAATCCAGCAGGTTGCGGTGGGCGTTGGCCGTATAGCCGACACCCGCGGGAATGACCGTGAGACCTGAGCGCTCGAATTCCGGTATCGCGCGCCTGAGATGCCAGGCATGCGTGACGAGAAAGATGCGCCGCACGCCTGCGGCGCGCAGAATTTCCGCGCTGTAGCGGGCATTCTCCAGCGTGTTGACGGCGCGATCCTCCACCCAGCGCACCGGGATGCCGAATTCCCGTTCCAGCACCGCGCGCATGAGCGCCCCTTCAGCCACCCCGCCCTCGGGTGCGCCACCGGTGACGAGCACGGGCTTGGCCGTTGCGCGCGCCAGCCAGGCGCCATAGCGCAGGCGCTCCAGGCTCAGCCGGCTGACCGTGTCGCCGCCATACTCCACATTGCCGCGTAAGGCCCCTCCGCCCAGAATGACGATGGCATCGGCGGCCTCGGCTTGGATCGGGCGGTAGGGTGGTTTGAGGGCATCGAGGAGTTGCTCAGCCAGATAAGGGGTGGCCAGCAGCCACAGCCCGACGACCGAGAGCCAAATCAAGGCCCGCCCCAGGCGCTGCCGGCGCCGTGTGCGCAGCCACCAGGCGCCCAAGGCGCAGGTCAGGATCAGGTTGAGGGGCGGCAGCAGGAAAGCGGCGAAGAGTTGGGTGACGAGCCAGCCGAGGTCCATGCTGGGATTATCCTGGCTGCGCACGCCTCGGCAAAGCCCATTTGACAGGAATTCAGTGCCAACGTTATGATTTTATCCTTTCAGCGATGCCCTGTTCAGGATCCGTCATGAAGACCTTTTCCGCTAAGCCGCACGAAGTCCAGCGCGGCTGGTATGTGGTGGACGCCAGCGACAAGGTGCTCGGCAGGCTTGCCGCAGAGATCGCCAAGCGCTTGCGCGGTAAGCACAAGGCCATCTACACGCCGCACGTCGATACCGGCGATTACATCATCGTGGTCAACGCTGACAAGCTGCGGGTCACCGGCAACAAGGCCGAGGACAAGAAATACTACCGCCATTCCACCTATCCCGGCGGTATCTATGAGACCAACTTCCGCCGCATGCAGGCGCGCTTCCCGGGCCGCGCCCTGGAAAAGGCCGTCAAGGGCATGCTGCCCAAGGGGCCGCTGGGCTACGCCATGCTCAAGAAGCTCAAGGTCTATGCCGGCGCGGAGCATCCGCACGCTGCGCAGCAGCCCAAGCCCTTGGATATCCGCTAACGCACGAGGAAGACGCAAGCATGATCGGAGAATATTACTACGGCACTGGACGGCGTAAGAGCGCCGTGGCACGTGTCTTCATCAAAGCCGGCAGCGGCCGCTTCATCGTCAACGGCAAGCCGGTGGACGAGTACTTCGCGCGCGAGACCGGCCGCATGATGGTGCGCCAACCCCTGGTGCTGACCGATCGCCTGAACAGCCTCGACATCATGGTCAACGTGCATGGCGGTGGCGAGAGCGGGCAGGCCGGTGCCGTGCGTCATGGTCTCACCCGCGCCCTGATCGATTACGACGAAAGCTTAAAGCCTGTACTGAAGAAGGCTGGCCTGGTCACCCGCGACGCCCGCGAGGTTGAGCGCAAGAAGGTCGGTCTGCACAAGGCCCGCCGGCGCAAGCAATTCTCCAAGCGCTGATCACGGCGACGCAGGACAAGCCGCCATGCGAGGCGGCTTTTTCTTTTCTCGGGCGCAGCCACACCGTTGTGCAGTCCTTAACCCACCGGCATCAGGAGGAGATCGACCCATGTTAAAGGCAGGCATCGTCGGCGGTACCGGATACACGGGTGTGGAATTGCTACGCTTGCTCGCCCAGCACCCCAAGGTGGAGATCGTCGCCATCACCTCGCGCAAAGAGGCCGGGATGCCAGTGGCGGACCTGTTCCCTTCGCTGCGCGGCAGGGTGGATTTGGCCTTTTCCTCGCCCGAGCAGGCGCCGCTGACGCACTGCGATGTGGTGTTCTTCGCCACGCCCAACGGTGTGGCCATGCAGCAGGCGCGCGCCCTGCTCGAGGCAGGGGTGAGGGTGATCGATCTAGCGGCCGACTTCCGCCTTCAGGACGTGGCAGTGTGGCAGCACTGGTATGGCATGGAACACGCCTGCCCCGATCTGCTGGCAGAAGCGGTCTATGGCTTGCCGGAGGTCAACCGCGAACGCATCAAGACCGCCCGCCTGATCGCCAACCCGGGTTGCTATCCGACGGCGGTCCAGCTGGGCTTCCTACCGCTGCTCGAGGCCGGCGTGGTAGACACTTCCTGGCTGGTGGCGGACTGCAAGTCCGGGGTCTCCGGAGCGGGGCGCAAGGCCGAGACGCATATCCTCTATGCCGAGGCGAGCGACAGCCTCAAGGCCTATGCCGTGTCCGGTCACCGGCACTGGCCCGAGATCCGTCAGGGGCTTTGCCATATCGCCGGCCATG
>JBEPZO010000035.1:0-23208 GCA_041640815.1 Thiobacillaceae bacterium | reverse complement strand
CGGCCACGGTGAGCAGGTAGAGTGCCGTCAGCCGTTCGACGTCGCCGCAGAGGCGGCTGAAGTCCTCGATCACCTGCGGGTCGGACAGGTCCTGCTTCTGCGCGGTGGCAGACATGACGAGGTGGTGTCGCACCAGCCAGGCCACCAATTCCGTATCCGCGGGCGGTAGCCCATGCGCGCGACAGAAGCGGCGGGCCTCGAGCTCGCCGAGCGTGGAATGGTCGCCGCCGCGCCCCTTGGCGATGTCGTGGAACAGGGCGGCGAGATAGAGGCGCTCGGGACGGTCGAACTCGGCCATCAGGCGATGGGCCAAAGGCAGCTCGTGGGCAAACTCAGGCAGCCGTAGGCGGCGCAGGTTTCTGATCACCGTGAGGATGTGCTCGTCGACGGGATAGAGGTGGTAGAGGTCATGCTGCATCTGGCCAGCGATGCGCCCGAAGGCGGGCAGATAACGGCCCAGAATGCCCAAGCCGTGCATCAGCCGCAGCACCCGGGTCAGACCGCGCGGCTGCCTGAATAGCGCAAGGAACTGGGCCTTGCGCCGCGGGTCGTCGCGAAAGCGGCGGTCGATGCTGCGGCGAGCGCGCCATAACGCGCGCAGTAGGCCAGGGGCCGGGCCGCTCAGCTCGGCATGCTGCGCCAGGGTCAGGAAGGCGTCGAGGAGGGCAGCAGGCTCATGGGCAAAGCGCGCCTCGCTGCGGACATCCAGCATCTGCCCCCTTTGCAGGAAACCGGCTCGGCCGGGCAGCGCGCGCACTGGGGCGGTGGACTTGAGGCGTAAGCCGATGGCGCCGAGCAGGAATTCGCTGGCTAACGACAGTTCGCGCGCGGTCTTGAAATAGCGCTGCATGAGCCGCTCCGAGGCACGCCGATGCGGGCTTGGCGTAAAGCCCATCTCCGCCGCCAGCCGCTCCTGCAGCTCGAACAACAATCGGTCCTCGCGTCGGCCAGTGGCCAGATGCAGGCGGATGCGCAAATGCGCGAGGAAGCTAAGCAACCGCTCGATGCGGTGGACCTCGGCCTCGCGTAGCAGACCCTCGGCGGCCAGCCCGCTGAGCTTCGCCGGCAGGCCCGCCGCCTGGCCTACCCACAACACGGTCTGCAGATCGCGTAGGCCCCCCGGATGCTCCTTGACGTTGGGTTCCAGTCGCAGGGCCCTGTCTTCGGCACGGCCATGCCGGTTTTGTTGCTCCAGGAGCTTGGCCTCGAAAAAGGCGATGGGATCGAGGCTTTGGCGAAAGCGTTGGCGAAAGCGCTCAAACAGCGCGGCATTGCCAACGATCAGACGGGCCTCGAGCAGATTGGTGGCGATGGTCACGTCGCGGGCTGCTTCGTCCAGACAGACGGAAAGGCTACGCACGCTGTGCCCCACTGGAAGCCCCACGTCCCAAAACACGCCGATGAGCTGGCCGAAGCGGGCCTGCTCCGACTCGGCAAGGTCATCCCTGAGGAGGATGAGGATGTCCACGTCGGAGTGGGGGTAAAGCTCCGCCCGGCCGTAGCCGCCCACGGCGACCAGGGCGGCATCAGGGGGGAGGGCGGCAGTTTGCCAAATTTTGCGCAACAATGCGTCTGCCGCATGCGCAAGCCCCCTCAAGAGGATGCGCGGGCGCGGCTGAGCGAGATAGGCGCTGATCAGGGCAGCGCGTGTGGCGGCGTATTGGTTGCGCCAGGTGGCGACCGCAGCCGATGCAGGCATGGTGACGGGTAGCAGAGGGCGGGTCCCGCCAGGTGGGCTATGCCCCTAGGCCATGGTCGTTTGACGCAGGGCAGGGGAAAGATTGCCCGCCGCCTGGACGAAGGCCGGCGGTGGCGGGCTGCCGGCGGAAAGGGTCAGCACCTCGAAACCCGTCTCGGTCACCAGCACGGTATGTTCCCATTGCGCCGAGAGCGAGTGATCTTTGGTGACCACCGTCCAGCCGTCGCCGAGGACGCGGATGTCGCGGCGGCCGGCGTTGATCATCGGCTCGATGGTGAAGGTCATGCCCGGCTTGAGCTCTACGCCGGTGCCGGGCGTGCCGTAGTGGAGGACTTGCGGCTCTTCGTGAAACTTGCGGCCGATGCCATGGCCGCAGAACTCGCGCACGACGCTGAAGCCGTGGGCCTCGGCATGACGCTGGATGGCATGGCCGATATCCCCCAAGCGGGCGCCCGGGCGCACGGCAAGGATGCCCTTCCACAGGCACTCGTAGGTGATGTCGATGAGACGCCGCGCGAGGATCGACGGGCTACCGACGACAAACATGCGCGAGGTATCGCCATGCCAGCCGTCCTTGATGACGGTGATGTCGATGTTGAGGATGTCGCCGGACTTGAGCTTCTTGTCTCCTGGCACGCCATGGCAGACCTGGTGGTTGACGGAGGTGCAGATGGACTTGGGGTAAGGCTTGTGCCCGGGCGGGGCGTAGTTGAGCGGCGCCGGGATGGTGCCCTGCACCTTGACCATGTAGTCGTGGCAGAGACGGTCGAGCTCGCCGGTCGTGATGCCGGGCTGGACGTACGGGGTGATGTAGTCCAGCACCTCGGCGGCCAGGCGGCCGGCCGTGCGCATCTTTTCGATCTCGGCGGGCGACTTGATGGTAATGGACATCGAGCAGGGAAAAAAAACTCGTAGGGTAAAAAACTCGCTACACCGCCACCCTCCCCGGCGGGGGACGCCGGTGCCGGAGAGCGCAGCGCCTGGGGTATCAGTAGGCGGCAGATTACGCGACGGATGGCGGCGGTGTAAAGCCGCGCCATAGCGGTCAAGCCATGCTGGGCTTGGGGTTATACCGTGGGCAGTCTTTGAAAATCGGTGAAAACGCCCGTGCCTTCGGCTATGCTGACATCCGTCACCTCTGCTGCCGGTGGGCCCTGCCAGGCCCAGGCGATCAGGGCCTCGACCTGGCTCGCCTCGCCCTGGAGCATAGCCTCTACCGAACCATCGCGCCGGTTGCGCACCCAGCCGGTCACCCCCAAGCGCTCGGCCTCGCGGCGCATGGATTCGCGATACCAGACGCCTTGGACGCGACCGCGAATGACGAGGTGGCGGGTGATGGTCATTTGATGCGCATGCCGGGTTGCGCGCCGCTATCGGGGGCAAGCAGGTAAGGTCCGCCGCGTGCATCGGAGGCGGCGAGGACCATGCCTTCAGAGACGCCGAACTTCATCTTGCGCGGGGCGAGGTTGGCCACCATCACCGTCAGGCGGCCGACCAGGGCTTCGGGGGCATAGGCGGACTTGATGCCGGCGAACACGGTGCGGGTCTCATCACCCAGGTCCAAGGTCAGGCGCAGCAGTTTGTCAGCGCCCTCGACGTGTTCGGCCTGCACGATGCGCGCCACCCGTAGGTCGATCTTGGCGAAGTCGTCGATCGTGATCACCTCGCCGCGAGCGGTAGCGGTGGCCTCGGACAACACCGTATGTTGCTGATGCTCGCCATGCCGTATCGGCGCCGGTGCGGGCATGAGGCTTTGGCGGTTTTCCTCGAGCATCACCTCGATCGCCTTGGGGTCCACCCGCGTCATCAGGTGGCGATAGGGCTCAATGGCATGGTTGGCCAACAGCGTGTCGACGTCCTTCCAGGTCAGTGGCGGGATGTTCAGGAAAGACTCGACCTCGCCGGCCAAGCGCGGCAGCACGGGCTTGAGGTAGAGGGTGAGCAGCCTGAAGGCGTTGAGGGCCACGGTGCAGACCTGATGCAGCGCCGCATCGCTACCCTTTTGCTTGGCCATCTCCCAGGGTTTGTGCTGGTCCACATATTGATTGGCCAGGTCGGCCAGGGCCATGATCTCGCGTACGGCCTTGCCGAACTCTCGCCGCTCGTAGAGCTCGGCGATGCGTTGTGAGGCGGCCTGCATGATCGCTAGCGGCGTATCCTTGTCCGGCACCTCCCCCAACCTGCCTCCAAAGCGCTTGGCGATGAAGCCGGCGCTGCGGCTAGCGATGTTGATGTATTTGCCGATGAGGTCGCTATTCACCCGCGCGACGAAGTCGTCCAGGTTGAGATCGATGTCCTCCAGGCCACTGCCGAGCTTGGCCGCGTAGTAGTAGCGCAGCCACTCCGGGTTCAGGTGCTTGAGATAGCTTTCGGCGGTGATGAAGGTGCCGCGCGACTTCGACATCTTCTGCCCGTTGACGGTAAGAAAGCCATGGCAGAAGACGCCGCTGGGCGTGCGGTAGCCGGCGTATTCCAGCATCGCCGGCCAGAACAGGGCGTGGAAGTACAGGATGTCCTTGCCGATGAAGTGGTAGACCTCGGTGCCGGCCGCGGCAGCCTTGGCGGCGTTCCAGTAGGCGTCGAAATCGAGTCCCTCCCGCTCGGCCAGGCTGCGGAAACTGCCCAGATAACCGATCGGTGCGTCCAACCAGACATAGAAGTATTTGCCCGGCGCATCCGGGATCTCGAAGCCGAAGTAGGGCGCGTCGCGCGAGATGTCCCAGTCGGTCAGCCCCGCGTCCAGCCACTCCTTGAGCTTGTTGGCGGCCTCCTCCTGCACCCGTGGCGGTTGCGTCCACCGGCGCAGAAAATCGCCACAGCGTGGGTCCGACAGGCGGAAGAAAAAGTGATCCGAGGTCTTGCGCACGGGGCTTACCCCGGAGACGGCGGAGTAGGGGTGGATGAGCTCGGTGGGCTGATAGGCGGCGCCGCAGACCTCGCAGGCATCGCCGTACTGATCCTTGGCATGACATTTGGGGCACTCGCCCTTGATGAAACGGTCTGGCAGGAACATCGCCTTGACCGGGTCGAAAAACTGCTCGACCGGTCTGACCTCGATCAGGCCCGCCGCCTTCAGCCGCGCATAGATGTCATGCGCCAAGGCACGGGTCTCGGGGCTATTGGTGCTGCCATAATGATCGAAGCCGATCAGGAAACCGTCGAAGTCGCGCTTGTGTTCGTGCCAGACGCGGGCGATCAGCTGCTCCGGCGTGATGCCCTCTTTCTCCGCGCGCAGCATGATGGGTGTGCCATGGGTGTCGTCGGCGCAGACATACCAGCACTCGTGGCCGCGCATCTTCTGGAAACGGACCCAAATGTCGGTCTGGATGTATTCCACCAGGTGACCTAGGTGAATGGCGCCGTTGGCGTAGGGGAGGGCGGAGGTGACGAGGATGCGACGGGTCATGCGATGATGGAGGACGGTTTTTGTCTATTTTACGCGCAGCGCGCGCCGAAGGGCAGGTAAGGGGCTGAGAAAAGTGCCACATCTGCGTCGTAGCCTGCTCAACCCTGGCGTCAGGCGACGCGAGGTGTGGGCTTGGGCGATGTACGACTTCGCCAACTCGGGTTACACCACGGTGGTGATTACGGCGGTGTTCAATGCCTATTTCGTCGCCGTGGTGGCCGGCAATACGCCTTGGGCCACGCTGGCCTGGAGTGCAGCGTTAGCGGTCTCTTACGCGCTCATCATGGTGAGCGCCCCGGCCATTGGCGCCTATGCCGATCTGCGTCTGGCCAAGAAGCGTTTGCTCGCCATCACCACGGTAGGATGCGCGCTCAGCACCGCTGCGCTGGCTCTGGTGGGGCCAGGCGATCTCGTGCTGGCCGTGGCGCTCATCGTGCTGAGCAACTTTTTTTTCGGCACCGGCGAGAACCTGATCGCCGCCTTCCTGCCTGAACTCGCGCGCGGGCGAGCCTTGGCCAGTCTGTCCGGTCTCGGTTGGGGCCTGGGCTATCTGGGCGGCATGCTCACCTTGGGGCTTTGTTTGGCCTATATCGACCATGCCCAGGGCCTGGGGCAACCGGCACAGCAATACGTGCCAGGGGCGATGCTCATCACCGCGGCGGTCTTTCTGCTGGCCGCCTTGCCCACCTTCGTCTTGTTGCGTGAGCGCGGTGTTGGGCGCGCACCCAGCCCTCACGCCATTCGGTCGGCCTATCGGCAGGTCACCGACACCCTGCGGCACGCGCGGACCTATCCCGACCTCTTCCGCTTTCTGCTCTGCATCGTCGCCTACCAATCCGGCGTGCAGGCCGTCATCGCCCTGGCTGCGGTCTATGCCCAACAGGCCATGGGTTTCTCGACCCACGACAGCATCGTGCTGATCTTGGTCGTGAACCTCACCGCGGCCCTCGGAGCGGTGCTGTTCGGCCAGGTGCAGGACCGCATCGGTCACAAAGCGGCCATTGCGCTGACCCTCGCTGGCTGGCTGCTTACCGTGGTGCTGGCCTGGTTCGCCACGGCAGCCGGCTTGTTCTGGCTAGCGGCGAACGTCGCTGGTTTTTGCCTGGGCGCCTCGCAGTCGGCCGCCCGTGCCCTGGTTGGATACCTGAGCCCCCTGCCGCAGCGAGCGGAGTTCTTCGGCCTATGGGGGTTGGCGGTGAAATTCGCCTCCATCCTTGGGCCCATGACCTATGGCGCGGCGGTGTGGTTAACCGCTGGCGAGCACCGGCCGGCCATGCTGACACTAGGGGTCTTCTTTCTGCTTGGGCTCGGCCTACTTACCGGGGTGGACATCAGGCGGGGACGGCGCCGGGCCTTGCAGGGTTCGCAAAAGCACGTTGCCGCCGACGCGAAGCTTGTTTACAATGGCAATTCTTCAGGCGCGTAGCTCAGCTGGTTAGAGCATCACCTTGACATGGTGGGGGTCGTTGGTTCGAGTCCAATCGCGCCTACCAGCTAAGGAAACGCTGAAGAAAGCCGCGATCGTTATTGCGGGCCCAGCCGAGGGGCGATTGTCGCGAGCCCTCACAATAGCGTCCATGCTGCGATGCCCAGCAATGTTGTCCGCGCGGCATCGATTTGGCGTTTCCCCAACACCCGCCGCAGCTTGAGTCAGCTCAGCCGCAGGGGTAGTATCTTTTCGTTCGTCGATCCTGCAAAAGTGCGGCCGTGCCGCACTTTTTTATTACGCAAACGACGCGGAGCGCGACATGCCGCAGATCACGCTGCCCGATGGTTCGGTGCGAACCTATGATAGGCCGGTGACCGTGGCCGAGGTGGCCGCTGACATCGGCGCCGGGCTGGCCCGTGCCGCCTTGGCAGGCAAGGTCGATGGCAAGCTGGTCGATACCAGTCATGTCATCGATCACGATGCCCAGCTGGCCATCATCACCGACCGCGATCCCGAGGGGTTGGAGCTCATCCGCCATTCCACGGCGCATCTGCTCGCCTACGCGGTCAAGGAATTGTTCCCCGACGCCCAGGTCACCATCGGGCCGGTGATCGAAGACGGCTTCTATTACGACTTCGCCTACAAACGCCCCTTCACGCCCGAGGACCTTGCCGCCATCGAGCAGCGCATGCTGGAGCTGGCAAAACGCGATATCCCAGTCCGGCGCGAGGTGTGGGAGCGCGAGCGTGCCGTCGAGTTCTTCAAATCGATCGGGGAGCACTACAAGGCCGAGATCATCGCCGCCATCCCGCCGGGCGAGGAGGTGTCACTCTACCGCGAGGGCGACTTCATCGATCTGTGCCGCGGTCCGCATGTGCCGAGCACCGGCAAGCTCAAGGCCTTCAAGCTGATGAAGGTGGCGGGGGCCTATTGGCGGGGTGATCCGCGCAACGAGATGCTGCAGCGCATCTACGGCACGGCGTGGGCCAGGAAAGAGGATCTGGAGGCCTATCTCCAACGCCTGGAGGAGGCGGAGAAACGCGATCACCGCAAGCTCGGCAAGCAGCTCGACCTGTTTCATCTGCAGGACGAGGCGCCCGGCATGGTGTTTTGGCACCCGCATGGCTGGATCTTATGGCAAGAGATCGAGCAATACATGCGGCGCAAGTTTCGCGAGTATGGCTACCAGGAGGTCAGGACGCCGACGGTGATGGACCGCTCGCTGTGGGAAAGGTCTGGGCATTGGGACAACTACCGCGAGCACATGTTCACCACTGCCTCGGAAAACCGCGACTATGCGGTGAAGCCCATGAACTGTCCCGGGCACGTGCAGATCTTCAACCACAGCCTGCGTTCCTATCGCGATCTGCCCCTGAGGCTAGCCGAGTTTGGCGCTTGCCACCGCAATGAGCCCTCGGGCGCGTTGCATGGGCTGATGCGGGTGCGCGCTTTCACCCAGGACGACGCCCACATCTTTTGCACCGAGGCGCAGGTTCAGGACGAGGTGTCCGCCTTCATCAAGATGCTGCAGGAGGTCTACGCCGATTTTGGTTTCAGCGACGTGCTGGTGAAACTCTCTACCCGCCCGGACAAGCGGGTGGGCTCGGACGAGAGCTGGGACAAGGCGGAAGCCGCATTGGCCGCCGCTTTGGCGCAGAATGGGCTGGCCTACGAGCTGCAGCCCGGTGAGGGGGCCTTCTACGGGCCCAAGATCGAGTTCACGCTCAAGGATTCACTCGGGCGGCTATGGCAGCTGGGCACCATCCAGCTTGATTTTCACTTACCCGTGCGCTTGGGGGCCGAGTACGTCGCCGAGGACAACACGCGGCGCCCGCCGGTCATGCTGCATCGGGCCATACTCGGCTCGTTGGAACGTTTCATCGGCATCCTCATCGAGCATCATGCCGGCAATTTACCGCTTTGGCTTGCTCCGGTGCAGGCGATGGTAATGAACATTACTTCAACCCAGGCCGAATATGCTGAACAGGTCGCGCAAGCCCTGAAAAAACAAGGTTTTCGGGCAGAATCGGACTTGAGGAACGAGAAGATCAGCTATAAAATCCGCGAGCACGCCATGAAGCGCATTCCTTATCTTCTGGTTGTTGGGGAAAAGGAAAAGGCGCAAGGCATGGTCGCGGTCAGGCTTCGCGGCGGCCAAGATCTGGGACAGATGACCCTGGATGACCTGATTGGTCGCATGCGCGAGGAAATCAACAATAGATCTGGTTGAGCATTACGTTTAAAGGGGAATCAGCATCGCACTAAGCAAAGAGTTACGGATCAACGGTGAGATCGACGCGCCGCAGGTGCGGCTGATCGGTCAAGACGGTCAGCAAGTAGGCATTGTGAGCTTGAGAGAGGCTCTCACGCGGGCGGAAGAAGCAGACCTGGACTTGGTAGAAATCGCTCCTCATGCGCAGCCGCCGGTCTGCAAGATCATGGACTATGGCAAGTACAAGTATCAGGAGCAGAAGCGGCAGCACGAGGCCAAGCTCAAGCAAAAACAGATCCAGGTCAAGGAGATTAAGTTTCGCCCCCGTACCGACGAGGCAGACTATCAGGTTAAGCTGCGTAACCTCATCCGCTTCCTGAGCGATGGGGACAAAGCCAAGGTCACCTTGCGTTTCCGCGGCCGGGAATTGATGCACCAGGAATTTGGCCTACAGCTTCTTAAGCGTGTGGAGCAAGATTTGGCTGAATACGGCAGCGTCGAGCAATTCCCCAAGCTGGAGGGGCGGCAATTGGTCATGGTGCTGGCACCGAAGAAAAAGAAGTGATTGACGGCGGGTTTATACGAGGCAGGGCGCGGTCCTCTGATTCCGCGCCGAATAAGTGCCAGCAGGTCGGTGAAGCATCCCGGTGAGGGGTCACCTGCTGGCATCGAATAGGAGCACATGCTATGCCGAAGATGAAGACCAAGAGCGGGGCGGCCAAACGCTTCCGCGTGCGCGGCAGCGGGAGCGTCAAGCGTACCCATGCTTATCTGCGCCACATCCTGACCAAGAAGAGCACCAAGCGCAAGCGCAACCTGCGCGGCATGACTGCGGTCAATGCCCGCGACCTGGCGCAGATCCGCGCCATGCTGCCGTACGCTTGAGGAGGGACACCCATGCCACGTGTGAAAAGAGGCACCATCGCTCGTGCCAGCCACAAGAAGGTGATCGACGCTGCCAAGGGCTATCGCGGCCGGCGCAAGAACGTCTTCCGTGTCGCCAAAGAGGCGGTGATGAAGGCGGGGCAATACGCCTACCGTGATCGCCGGCAACGCAAGCGTCAGTTCCGCGCCCTGTGGATCGCCCGCATCAATGCCGCCGTGCGCGAGTTGGGCTTGGACATGAACTATAGCCAGTTCATGAACGGACTGAAAAAGGCCTCGATCGACATCGACCGCAAGATCCTCGCCGACATGGCGGTGTTCGATCCGGGCGCCTTCGCCAAACTGGCCGCGCAGGCGCGGGCAAGCCTGGGGGCTTGAGCGGCGACGGCTCAGCCCGCCAGGCGCTACCCAGAGGGAGGCTCCTGCCTCCCTTTGTTGCTTTCGAGCCAACTATGACACCCCTTGACGAGATCGTTGAACAGGCGAAAGCCGCCTTTGCCGCCGTCAACGCTTTGCCTGCGCTCGATCAGGCCAAAGCGCGCTTTTTGGGTAGAAACGGGCAGATCACGGAGCTGATGAAAGGTCTGGCTGCCCTCCCGCCGCAGGCGCGCAAGGAGGCGGGGGCCCGCATCAACCAGGCCAAGGCCCAGATCGAGGAACTGCTCAAGGCGCGGCGTAAAGAGATCGAGGCAGAGGCGCTGGCGGCGCAGCTCAGGCAGGAAGCGCTGGATGTGACGCTGCCCGGTCGCGGCCCTGGCATGGGTGGGCTGCATCCTGTCAGCCGCACCCTCGAGCGCATCGAGCGGTTGTTTGCCGCGCTCGGTTTCGAGGTCGCCGATGGCCCCGAGATCGAGACCGATTTCTACAATTTCACCGCCCTCAACATCCCCGAGGAGCACCCTGCCCGGGCGATGCACGATACCTTCTATCTCATCAGCGGCCAACTGCTGCGTACCCACACCTCGCCGGTGCAGGTGCGTTACATGCAAGCGCATCTGCCGCCTTTGCGCATCATCGCGCCAGGCCGGGTCTACCGCTGCGATTCCGATGTCACCCACACGCCCATGTTCCATCAGGTAGAGGGGCTATGGGTCGACGAGCGCGTCAGTTTCGCCGATCTCAAGGGGGTGCTGGCCGATTTCATGGCCCGGTTCTTCGAACGCGAGGGGCTGCCGGTGCGCTTTCGGGCCTCCTTTTTCCCATTTACCGAGCCCTCGGCGGAGATGGACATCGGCTGCGTGATCTGCAACGGTGCGGGCTGCCGGGTGTGCGCCCAGAGCGGATGGCTGGAGGTGTTGGGCTGCGGCATGGTACACCCGAAGGTGTTCGCTCACGTGGGGATCGATGCCGAACGCTGGCAGGGCTTCGCCTTCGGGCTAGGGGTTGAGCGTTTGGCCATGCTGCGCTACGGCGTAGACGACTTGCGGCTGTTCTTCGAAAACGACGTCCGTTTCCTGCGCCAGTTCGTCTAAGGGGGCCGAGATGCAATTTTCGGAACGCTGGTTGCGCAGTCTCGTCAAGACCGATCAGCCGCTCGCGGCGCTCACGCATACCTTGACCATGGCCGGCCTGGAAGTGGAGGCGGTGCAGCCGGTTGCTGTCCCGTTCGAAGGTGTGGTGGTCGCCGAGATCCTGACTGCCGAGCGCCACCCGCAGGCCGATCGGTTGCAGGTTTGCTCAGTGCGGGTTGGCGAGGCGGCACCGCTGACCATTGTTTGCGGCGCGGCCAATGCCCGCCCGGGCTTGAAGACGGCCTGCGCCTTGGTCGGCGCCAAGCTCCCTGCCGCCGAGATCCGCCAGGTGGAAATCAGAGGGGTCGCATCCCACGGCATGCTGTGTTCGGCCAAGGAGCTCGGCCTGGCCGATGACGCGAGTGGCATACTCGAACTGCCAGCCGATGCCCCCGTCGGTGCCAGCCTGCGCGATTATCTGCATCTCGACGACCAGCTCGTTACCCTCAAACTGACGCCCAACCGCGGCGATTGCCTCTCCTTGAGCGGCATTGCGCGCGAGCTGGCAGCCCTGCTCGGCGTTGAGCACGAGGCGGTGGACTGTAGCCCCGTCGAGGCCAGCTGCGATGAGGTGCTGCCGGTGCTGGTCGAAGCGCCGCAGGCCTGCCCGGTCTACTGCGGGCGCATTGTGCGTGGCATCGATCCCGCCGCTCAAACCCCGGCCTGGCTGCGCGAGCGGCTGCTGCGCAGCGGACTGCGCACCGTTCACCCCGTCGTCGATGTCACCAACTATGTCCTCTTGGAGCTCGGCCAGCCCATGCATGCCTTCGATCTGGCCAAGCTCAACGGCGCGGTGCGCGTCCGTTGGGGGCGGCGCGACGAGCACTTGGCCTTGTTGGATGGTCGCCAGATCGATCTTGCGCCCGACTGCCTTGTCATCGCCGACGACAACGGCCCGCTGGCGCTGGCGGGCATCATGGGAGGCGCGACGAGCGCGGTAGGGGCCGCCAGCGTCGACATCTTCCTCGAGGCTGCCCATTTCACGCCGAGCGCCATCGCTGGGCGCGCCCGCCGTTACGGCCTGGCGACGGATTCCTCGCACCGTTTCGAGCGCGGGGTCGATCCGCAATTACCCCGTCGGGCCATGGAGCGAGCGACGCGCTTGCTGCTTGACATCTGCGGCGGCCAGGCCGGCCCGATCCTGGAGGTAGGACCGGGGGTAGCGCCGCCTGCCGCTATCGCCTTTCGCCCTGAGCGGGCGCGCCGCCTGCTGGGGGTGCAGATCGATGCGGCGGCGATGCGCCAGGCCCTCGAGCGTCTGGGCATGCAGCTGGCGAGCCAAGGGGAGACCTGGCAGGTCGTGCCGCCATCATGGCGCTTTGATCTGACGGCTGAGGTGGATCTGATCGAGGAGGTCGCTCGCCTGATCGGTTACGCGCACATCCCGGCGGCAGTGCCGAGCGCAAGCCTGCGCCTGCCTCCCGTCCCGGAGGGCATGCGCACAGGGCATGAGATCAAAAAATCAATTACATCATTAGGATATCAAGAAGTTATAACCTATAGCTTCATATCAAAAGAGCAACACGATGATTTTTCGAGCGACCAAGCCCCGATCGTTCTGAAAAATCCCATTGCCGCACCGATGAGCATCATGCGCGCCAGCCTGATGCCCGGCCTGGTGCAGACCTTGCGCCACAATCTCAACCATGGCCAAGAGCGTCTGCGCATTTTCGAGCTGGGGCGTTGTTTTTTGGGTGTCGAAGTCCAGCAACAGCCCGTGCGCCTGGCCGGCCTCGCCTATGGCTCGGCCTGGCCCGAGCAATGGGGCGCCCAGCGGCGGTGGGTCGATTTCTACGATGTCAAGGCCGACGTGGAGGCCCTGTTCTGGCCGATTCGCCCGCAATTTACCGCCGCCAGCCATCCTGCGCTGCATCCGGGCCAGAGTGCGCAAGTCGCGCTGGATGGCCAGCCGGTGGGGTGGCTTGGCCGCTTGCACCCGCGGCTAGCGCAGAAATACGGCTTTGCCCATAGCCCCGTGCTGTTTGAAGTGGATGTCGCCGCCCTATCGGCGCGCCCGCTGCCGCGCTATCGCGGCCTGTCGCGTTTCCCGGCCGTGCGGCGGGACCTCGCCGTGGTCGTGGATGCCGGCCTGAACGTCGGCGAGCTGATGCAAGCGGTGCGCAGCGCCTTGCCTGCCACGATCACGGAATTCGAACTGTTCGACGTGTATCAAGGGGCGGGTGTCGAATCAGGCAAAAAAAGTCTTGCTTTCAGGATGTTGTTGCAACATACTGAGAAAACACTTACAGAGTCGGAGATCGATGCCGCGGTCTCGCAGGTGCTCGCCTTTTTGTCCGAACGCTTCCATGCCGTCCTGCGCGGTTAGGGGAACTCTGTAGAACGCCGTGAGCGGGATGGAGGGCCCGGTGCACGGAGCACAGCGACCGAGACATAACAGATAGTTAGGCGAGGAAGCGAGCACCGCGCAATGCAGCAATGCGCCCGCGCAGCAAGTTATGCAGAGTTTCCTTAGGGGATTGGATCGATGACCACGCTCACCAAGGCTGAACTGGCCACGCTGCTATTCGAAAAGGTCGGTCTCAACAAGCGCGAAGCCAAGGAAATGGTGGAGCTTTTCTTCGAGGAAGTGCGCACGGCGCTGGCTTCGGGTGAGAGCGTCAAGCTTTCCGGCTTTGGCAATTTCCAGCTGCGCGACAAGCCGCAGCGGCCTGGCCGCAATCCCAAGACGGGCGAGGAGATGCCCATCAGCGCGCGGCGCGTGGTGACCTTCCACGCCAGCCAGAAACTCAAGGCCATGGTGGAGGAGGCCCATGCCGGATTACATCCCAAGCAGTGAGCTGCCTCCTATCCCCTCGAAGCGCTACTTTACCATTGGCGAGGTGAGTGAGCTGTGTGGGGTCAAGCCTCACGTGCTGCGCTACTGGGAGCAGGAGTTCAGCCAGCTCAAGCCGGTGAAGCGGCGTGGTAATCGCCGCTATTACCAGCATCATGAGGTGATGCTCATCCGCCGCATCCGTGAGCTGCTCTACGAGCAGGGGTTTACCATCAGCGGGGCGCGTAACCGTTTGCTGAAAGAGGCTGAGGCCAAAGACGGCGGCGCGGCTGAACCGACCAAAGCGCAGGTCGATCTGGCCGCCTTGAAGGCTGAATTGCGCTTGATCCTCGATTTGCTTAGGGTCTAAGTCAAGGGCTGCTTGCCGCATATTGCCGCACACCCTTGGATAGCCGTCGTATGCCCACCTCGGTCGCTGGTATATGCCCCGTCAAGACGGCTTTTCACAGGGCTGGGTTCACTGGATCATCCTCATTGTTTATAATGTGTCCTTTGTCGGGGCGTAGCGCAGCCTGGTAGCGCACCTGCATGGGGTGCAGGGGGTCGGAAGTTCGAATCTTCTCGCCCCGACCAAAGATCACTCCCCTCCCTCCCAGCTTTGGGCCATGCGAATCCTTCTGAGCAACGATGATGGCTATTTCGCGCCTGGCCTAGCTGTCTTGGCAGCCAGTTTGTCGGCTGAGTCGCACGAGGTCACGGTGGTCGCGCCAGAGCGTGACCGCAGCGGGGCGAGCAACTCGTTGACGCTTGACCGCCCCTTGTCCGTTCGCCGCTCTCCCAATGGTTTCTTCCATGTTAATGGCACCCCTACTGACTGCGTGCATATTGCCGTGACCGGGTTGCTGCCACAGCTGCCGGACATCGTGATCTCCGGCATCAACCACGGTGCCAACATGGGCGATGACACCATCTATTCCGGTACCGTGGCAGCGGCGATGGAGGGCTTCTTGCTCGGCATCCCGGCCTTGGCGGTCTCCCTGGCCGATATTCAGGGCGAGCATTTCCAGACCGCTGCCGAATTTGTCACCAGCCTGGTGCGCCGTATCGAGCGGCGTCCGCTTGCTGAGCCGGTGTTGCTGAACATCAATGTGCCCGACGTCGCCCCAGAGGCGATCCAGGGTGTGGAAGTGACCCGGCTCGGGCGGCGGCACAAGGCGCAAGATGTGGTCAAGACCGTCAATCCCAGGAATCAGGTGATGTATTGGGTCGGTGCCGCGGGCGCCGCTCAGGACGCCGGGCCGGGCACGGACTTTTATGCCGTCGCCAACCGTCGCATCTCGATCACGCCCTTGCAGATCGACCTCACGCGCTATCCACAGATGGGCATGCTTAAGGAATGGCTGAACCAATGAGCGAGGCGAGCGGCATCGGCATGACCTCACAGCGCACGCGAGCGCGTATGGTGGAGCGCCTGCGCGAACAGGGCATCAAAGATCCGCTCGTGCTAGCGGCCATGTATGAGATCCCACGCCATCTCTTCGTGCAAGAGGGGTTGCAAAGCCGCGCTTACGAGGATACGCCGCTGCCCATCGGCGAGGGACAGACCATCTCCAGCCCCTATACCGTGGCGCGCAGCTGCGAGTTGGCTTGCCGTGGCCAGATTCTGGACAAGGTGTTGGAGATTGGTGGCGGGTGCGGCTACCAGGCCGCCGTCCTGTCCAAGCTGGCCAGACGGGTCATCAGCCTGGAGCGCATCGCCAAGCTCGTAGGCTCGGCCCGGCAAAACCTCGACAAGTTGCGCATACGCAACGTCTTGTTTAAGGTCGCGGATGGTAGCCGTGGCTATCCACGCGAGGCACCATATGATGCCATCGTGGTAGCTGCCGCGATGCCATACATTCCGCCAGAGCTCGGTAGCCAACTGAAACCCGGTGGGCGGATGATTGTTCCTGTCGGACAAGGCGACGAGCAACGCCTGACTATGGTCGAGGCGAGGGAGGAGGGCTTGATCGAACAAGCGCTAGAAACTGTCAAATTTGTGCCTCTGTTGTCTGGGGTGGCTTAGGGCGTCAGAAGCGCTGGTGAGAGATTCACGGCACGCTTGTGGTGACGTAATGACGCTTGCTTCCCCACGTTGAAGGGTGCACGGCACGTGATTAGTGTGCTGTTCTCTGATACATACCTACTTGCTTACTTATGCCACTACACTTTGATCAGTGCAGTTTAATCGCTGGCAATATAGGGGGTAACCGAAAGGAGAAGTTCGTGTGGGGTTTATTGAATCAGGTACGAAGAGACGCTCTTTGGACGGTTGTGTGTGCCATGCATTTTAAGCCGGAGTGCTAAGCACGCTCTGGCTGATGTCGCCTGGAGCCATTTCGAGTATGGCTATCTGGCCAGAATGAGTGTGAAATTTTACAGGAAGGCTATAGCATCATCGATCACCACATCTTTATAAGTGCATGCTCGGCATCCGTGACGGATTCAGCTGTATGGGCACTGGGTCATGCCGTTATGAGTATGCAGCAGATATAGTAGAGGGAGTGACTCAGCAAAAAGATCTATTCGTTGATTCACAGGCGCTATTGTGAGCATGCAGCTACGTCGGTGTGGCTATCTGAATTGACAGCAATCTTTATAAGTCGATGAAGTGAATTGTATTGCATATGCAAATTCTAAGTTCATCAGCTGCACACCAATGTAACGGGTATAGTGGTAAAGTTATTATGTCACTGGCGAGGGGATAAGCGGCAGATACAATTGCAGGAGGGATAGGACGTGGAAGAGAAAGAATATGAACCTGATTTGGATCCTCTTACCAATGAAGATTTCGAGGAAGAACCCTTCAAAACAACAACGGATCCGGATTATGATGAGTTACCTGACGTAACTCAGCTTTATCTTAATGAAATTGGCCGAGAGACCCTGCTTACTCCACAGCAAGAGCGGGAATTGGCGATACGTATGCGACAGGGCGATTTCGAGGCTAGACAGCAACTGATCCAGCATAACCTGAGGTTGGTGGTTAATATAGCCAAGCACTATGTCAACCGAGGGCTATCGCTGCTTGATCTAATAGAAGAGGGTAACCTAGGCCTGATGCATGCGCTGGATAAATTCGAGCCCGAACGGGGTTTTCGCTTCTCGACCTATGCGACATGGTGGATCCGTCAGAATATTGAGCGGGCGATCATGAACCAATCACGCACGATCCGCCTGCCCATACATGTCATCAAAGAGCTGAATATATTTCTGCGTGCCCAGCGTCACCTAGAGATGCATGGGGAGACTGAGGTGGGGCCGGACAAGATTGCGCATCTGACTGGACGTCCTGTAGAGGAAGTCCGGCGTGTGCTGCAGCTCAACGACCGTGTCGCTTCGCTCGATGCCCCACTGGAAATCGATCCTTCATTGTCGCTAGGTGAAGCCATCGCCGACGAGAATTCGGAGATGCCGGAAGATATGTTGCAAAGCGCGGAAGTAGAACAGTACGTGCAAGAATGGCTTTCAGAGCTTAGTGACAAGCATCGCTGGGTGATTGAGCGGAGATTTGGTCTTAACGGCCATGACGTCGCCACTCTCGAGACTCTGGCTGAACAACTCGGGGTGACAAGAGAGCGCGTGCGTCAGATACAGCTTGAGGCATTGCAGAGTCTACGCCGCATCCTACGCAGGCGGGGTCTATCTAAAGATGGGTTATTGTAAGGCTAGGGTTTATTACGGAATAAAGAAACGCGGAAGCTTAAAAGCTTGATTAATGGCCCGGTGTGCGAACCAGGCCTGCTGCAAGTTTTCTATCGTTACTCAAGAACTTTAGGGGTTAGCGCCGCGAGCGATTTAGCCATCGCGAAGCGCATCGCCATCACTTGTAACTCAGCCACCGGCCTGTGCCGGTGTGTCTTAAACTTAAGCTTAGCCAGTATGAGAATTGATATCCTTACGCGACGGGTACACTCTCCCTGAATGCCTGGCGGCGAAGCAATCGATCGTGCAGGGCAGCGAGATTGGGATATTGTTCACGCCAATCTAATTCCGGAAAGCGAAACTCGAGGTACCCAAGAGCACAACCGGCCGCGATATCGGATAGATTGTAAAAATCACCTGTGCACCATTCCTGATCACCTAATTCTTCGCTCATTGTCGCCAGACCTGCTGAGATTTTACGCATTTGTCGATCGATCCACTGCTCGCTTTGTTGCTCCCTTGGGCGCTTGCGCTCCAAGAACACAGTCGCGGCAGCTTCACAGATCCCATCTGCGAGCGCCTCCCAGCGCCTGACAAGTATCCGCTGCCTGGTTTCCTTAGGTAAAACATGGCCCACGGGGCTGATGCTATCAAGATATTCCACGATGACGCGGGAATCATACAAAGTCTTGCCATCTTCCATCACCCACACTGGCACCTTGCCGAGCGGATTGAACTCGGGCACACGGGTGCTCGGTTCCCACGGCACGTCGACGATGAGGTCGTAGTCGATGTGCTTCTCTGCCGCCACGATGCGGACTTTGCGGGCGAAAGGGCTGGTGAGTGAGGCGATCAGTTTCATGCGCTGGTTGGTAGCATTGGTCGAACGGATAGCCATGGATGTGCAGATTAGACTCGTTTGAGGCGGGAATTCTACTGCGCTGGCGCCGCATTGGCTCCCGGCATGCAGTTGCGGAGCAGGGGCCAGGCGCGCGCCAACCGCCGCAGGGTTTCCTCTCTGCCGAGCAGTTCGAGGGTGAGATCGATGGCAGGGGTTTGTGGGGTGCCGAACAGCAGCAGTCGAAGCGGGATGCCGATCTGTCCGAGTTTCAAACCGTGCTGCTGCGCGGTGCTTTTTAAGGCCTGGTTGAGGCTGGATCTGTCCCAAGGCAGAGTGCTCAACGAGACCTTGAGCGCCTCTAGGGCGGGCACGGCGACGGCATCGAGCCTTTCCTGTAGCTCCACCACCGACGGCAGCGCCTGCCGATAGAAGATGTGCGCGGCATCGGCGAGCTCGACCAGGGTGGCGGCACGCTCCTTGAGCAAGCCCATGACCCTGTTCAACTCTGGACCTGCTGCAGGATCGATGCCCTGGCGCGCCAGATACGGCCGCACCAGCTCAGCTAGTCGCGTATCGTCAGCCTCTTTGATGTATTGCTGATTGAGCCAGGTGAGTTTGCTCTGATCGAAGCGTGCCGCCGAATGGCTCACATCCGTCAGGTCGAACCAGCGGACGAAGGTCGCCAGGTCGAATTTCTCGGCATCCCCATGGCCCCAGCCTAGGCGGGCGAGATAGTTGAGCATGGCCTCGGGCAGATAACCGTCATCGCGGTATTGCAGCACGGAGACCGCACCATGGCGTTTGGACAACCGCTCGCCGTCATGACCGAGGATCATGGGCACATGCGCATAGGTAGGGATGGGAGCGCCCAAGGCCTTGAGGATGTTGATCTGACGCGGCGTGTTGTTGACGTGATCATCGCCGCGGATGACGTGCGTGATGCCCATGTCCCAGTCGTCCACCACCACGCCGAAGTTGTAGGTGGGTATGCCGTCGGCACGCATGAGCACCAGATCGTCCAATTCATGATTGGCGACGGTGACCTGCCCTTTGATGAGGTCATGAAAGCTTACGCTGCCTTCCTGAGGGTTGCGAAAGCGCACCACGGGCGTCACGCCTGCGGGTGGGTCGGGCAATCGTTTGCCCGGCTCCGGCCGCCAGCGACCGTCATAGCGTGGCTTCTCGCCGCGGGCGCGCTGCTGCTCGCGCATCGCCTCCAGCTCCTCTTTGCTGGCATAGCAATAGTAGGCATGGCCCGTGGCGAGAAGCTGCTCGGCCACCTCCCGGTAGCGCTGCAGGCGCTGCATCTGATAGTAAGGACCTTCGTCCCAGTCTAGCCCCAGCCATTTGAGGCCATCCAGGATGGCCTGTTCGGATTCGAGTGTGGAGCGCTCCTGGTCGGTGTCCTCGATGCGCAGGATGAACTTGCCGCCATGCTTGCGGGCAAAGGCCCAGGAGAACAAGGCCGTGCGCGCCCCACCGATGTGTAAGTAGCCAGTGGGGGAGGGGGCGAAGCGGGTGCGGATCATGTCGGGTGTTGTCGTCAAAAGCTCTATTTTAAGGTATGTCGAGCATAGGCGCGCACCATGGCAGGGGCCGATGGGGTTAGGCGCTCAAAAGTCGTCGTGGGCTTTGCCCGTTGCCGAGGTGAAAAGTCTTTGACCCCGCTCGTTGGGCACAGTTAAAATTCGAAGCTTTAGTGGGCAGCTAGCTCAGCGGTAGAGCACCGCCTTCACACGGCGGGGGTCACAGGTTCGAACCCTGTGCTGCCCACCAAAACATCAAGTAAATCAATAGGTTAGAAAAAGCCGACAAGCAATGTCGGCTATTTTTTTGCCCGTTTTTCGGGATTCACTGTCCCCGATTTGTCCCCGATCGTCCCCTGTTTTCCTGGCCTTTCAAGTAGCGCTGTCCCCGAAGTGTCCCCGCGCGGATATCCCGAAGGCGAGTTCACCCCTTCCAGACTGTTGCCGGGGCTCGACGAGTCTAACACGCCGGACGCGCGATCTTGCAGCGAAAAGGAACAGTTTTGTTCCTTTTTTCCCAGTTTTTTGCGGGAAATGGCATAGAAAATATCTGACCATCCTGGTCTCTGGAGGGAGCATGATGGTCAGCAAAGATGCGAGCAAGGACGATGAGAGCGGCCTGCCGCTTCTGCTCGGCGTGTCCGATGTGGCGCGTCTTCTGGGAGTGGGGCTTGGCACGGTCCGCAAGTGGCCCACGGGGCACGCGCCCGTTCCGCCAGGCTTTCCCAAGTGGTTGAAGATTGGCCGGCGGCCAGTGATCCGGCGCGCCGATCTGGAGAAATGGATTGCAGGCCTCGGCGCAACAGAACAAGAGCCAGTCCACGCGCATCGTAGGCGCGGTCGGTCGAGGAAGGGGGCGGGGGCATGAGCGGCATTATCCGGGCGCCCCGCCCCGCGCGCGGCTGGACGGAGATACCGGATTCCACTATCCGCGATAAGCGCCTCAGCTACCGCGCGCGGGGCGTGCTCGTGCGACTGCTTAGCAACGCCGAAGGCTACCGTATGACTGCAGAAGACCTGGCGCGCGAGGGCCGCGAAGGGCGTGGCGCGGTTCTTGCGGCGCTCCGGGAGCTCCGCGAAGCCGGATATCTCGTAGTTAGGCGAGTTCAGGGCTCAGGCGGGCGATGGAGAACCGAGACGTACGTCTACGACTATCCTCAGGCCGTTGAGTCCACCGAAGTCGGGTTTCCGGACTTCGGTTTTCCGGACTCCGGCGAGCCGGACTCCGGTTTTCCGGACTCTAATAAGAACAACCAACAGAATGACCAAAAGCAGCAGCAGCATGCGCGCGCACGCGCGCACGCGCGCGCGCGCGATGCCGCTCTCCCCCCCGCCGTCTCCGGCGGGGGTGCTGCTGCTGCGATAAGCGAGGTCAGGCGCTGGCGGGTCCGGCCGAGCGGCATCGTCGCCTGGACGGGCGAGGATGACGCTGAGGCCGCGCGGCTGGAGGCCTCAGCTTCGCCTGAAGAGGTCGCCGCTGCGGTGCAGGCCGTGCGGGCGGCGAGCCTGGAGCCCCTGCCAGGGCGTGTGTGGCGCGAGCTCGCCCGGCTGCGCCGGGCGAGGGAGACCCAGGAGAGACTGCAGGAGAGACTGGCCTCGGCGCGGGCCCTGGAGGTCGATGCGGCGGCGGTGGCTAGAGGGCAGGCGCTGCTCCATGCCGTGCGCCGCCGGCGGCACGCGGAGGCGGCAGCATGTTGATCGCGTCATATGCCGAACGCATGCAGCGGCAGCAGGCCAAGGCCCGCCGCTTGCTCGCCTTCCTGCGCACAGAGCTGTGGACTGTGCCGGCGGTCGCGGCTGAGGTAATGCAACTCGGATCGCGTTCAGCAGTAGCCGAGACGCTGGCCGGGTTTGTCAAGGCGGGGTGGATCGTCCAGGATGAGATCGACACGCCCCCAGGGCGCCGGCGCCTGATCGGCATCACAGCGAGCGGCCAGGCGCACATCGCCGCCCTCCTTGGCCGGGAGCCGGCGATGCGCGCCTATGAGCGTGGGCGGGTTGGTTTAGCCACGATCGAACATCGAATTCAACTCCAGAGACTCCGCATCGCCGCCGCCAGGGCTGGCTGGACCGGCTGGCTGTACCCCGACCGTCAGCCGGTCAGCAAAAGGCGAGGGGGGCATCGTCCGGACGCCCTTGCAACGGCTCCGGCCGGCGTCAGGGTGGCGCTCGAGCTAGAGCGCACCATCAAAACCGCGAAGCGCTATAGGGCCATCGCCGGGGCCCACCTCGATGCCATCGCGCGAGGCGAGTACTCGCGCGCCATTTACATCTGCCCGGACGCCGCGCGAGCGGCGGCAGTGCAGAAGGTTTTTCAATCGCTTGGCAGGGCATTGGTTGGCGGTAGGGAAATTGTCCTCACCGAAGAACACCTCTCAAAGTTTTCTTTTACTACCCACGATCAACTGTTTGGAGGCAAAAAATGAGCAATCAGGAGTTAATCCGCGATGACATCTGGGCGATCTGCAAATTGTTAGAAACAATACTGGATCACTTGCAGGTCTGCCATCGAACTGCCATCCAGATGGCAGGGATATTGCCCGTCGAAAATTTGCTGACGTCTCTAGAAGATCTATTGCATGCCGGAGAACGCGCACACAAGCACGCAACCGAACTTTTGGAGATAAAAAATGAGGACAAGTGACATCCCAGCCATCGCCCAACGCCTTTCTCAAACACCGCCGCCGGAGCAGGAGTTAAAACCCGCCGCCGCGCTCAAAATGCTCGCGCCGGTGCTAAAAAAAATGCGCGCAGCAGGGCACACTGTCGACAGCATCCGCGCTGCCCTTGCTACCGAGGGCGTGACTGTCTCGCGCCGGTCGGTTGCGCAGATTTTGCGCAAGCCGCGTTCAAAAAAATCCGCTACAAGGGGAGAATCAACATGATAAAAAAACGTACTGTCGCGTCGGCGGTCGCGCTATCCTTCAGCGTATCGGCGGTCGCCAGCATCCAGACAGAGATGCAGTCGTTCTTCAATGAACTGGGAACGTATGGCAACGTGACTGGCCCGCAAGCGCTCAAAGGTCAGACGGGCACGACCTTCATGGGCGGCAACCTCTACATGCGCGCCCCGCAGAGGAACTACCAGCTCTTCAACATTGCTCCGCCAAGCTACAAGGCGGGGTGCGGCGGGATCGACCTGTTTGCCGGGTCTTTCTCATTCATGAACGCGGAACAACTCACGGCGCTGCTTCAGAACCTCGCCAACAACGCCATCGGGGTGGCATTCGAGTTGGCGCTGAAGACCATGGCGCCGCAGCTTGCCGGGGTGCTCGAGTGGG
>JBEPZO010000034.1:0-23492 GCA_041640815.1 Thiobacillaceae bacterium | reverse complement strand
CCTCGGCGCGCTCGCTACGCGAGCTTGCTCGGCGACCCTCCGGGCGACCGGCGGCCCCCCCCGCCTTCGGCAGGCCCGCCGTGGGGGCGGGGCGCTGCCTCAGGGCGCTCGGCAAGACGCTCGCTGCGCTCGCTTTGCCTCGCCCCGCGCTCGCTCGACGACGCTCGCTACGCTCGCTGTCTCGCGGCGCGGCTCCCCCTTCGGTCGCGCTCGAGCCGTGCCGGCCTCGCGCTCCCTGCGCGCTGCGCTTGCGACAAAGTCAGCGCCGCCCGCTGCGCGAGCGGCGAAGGGGCGTCGGCGCTGGCGCGCCGCGCCGTGGGGGTGGAAGCGCGTCTAGCGGTCTGCCTCTTGTCGGGGCCCTGCCTTTCGGAGCCGCCGCCAGGCTGCGCGGGCGAACATGCAGGCGCCGCGCCAGCCCTTCGGGCTGTCACGTCGCCCGCTAGTTCGGCCTTCGGCTCGCGCTTCGCGCGCCCCGCTTGCCTCCCCTTTAGGGTGAGGCGGCTCCGAAAGGCAGGGCAACAACCGAAAGGAGGACATCATGACCGACAAGACCACCACCCCCACAAACGGCGCGGGCGTTCCCCCCGCACCCCCCGAGGCTCACCAAAAGGCAGCGCTCGTGATGTGCTCGCTCTGCAGCCATGCGCGGTGGCTGCCTGGAGCCGAGTGCGTGAGGTGCGCCTGTACCGGCTACGCGCGGGCAGCCGCCGTCGAGCGCTACTGCCCAGCCTTCAAGGAGGCCTTCTGATGAGAGTAGCTTCAGCCTTGGCGCTGATCGGCCTTGTCGCCATCTTCCTCGCCGCAGGCGGCCTAGAGGCCTTGTCGCTGTGGGTCCGTCATGGAGCCGAGGGCTGGGCCCTCGGGCTGGGCATGACGCTGGCGCGCCTGGGCGCGCTCGCCGTCATCCTGCTCTCCCCCCCCATCGCGCCCCTTTTGGGCGCGGCAGCCGCCGGCATACCGCTCGCCGTGCAGGCCCGCCTACGCGGGCGCAGGGGCCGGGGGTGGATCGCCCTCTCCGGGCTGTCAGCCGTCCCCCCGCTCGCCTACCTGGGGCTGCAGGGGGCGCTGGAACACCTGCACCGCCCGCCGCCGGCGATTTCCATGCTTGGCCCCTGGCTTTCGGGCGTCGCGCTGGGGGTGATTTTTGCGGTCCTGTGGCTGCGCTATGTCCCGCAAGCCCGCGAAGCGTTTCAGTTTCGCCTGACTCGCCGCTCCAAGCTCGAGCGGAACCGCAAGACCGACGTTCGTGAAATCGACCGTATCCTGCCCCCGGAGATCGGCAGATACGACCCTGAGAGGTATTTCCGTCAGGACAGGGGGCTTTTTGTTGGGCTGGATGAACATAAGAAGCCGATCTACGTCCAGGCCGAGGATTGGCGTCTGTCCCACGTCCTCTTGTCCGGCCGCACCCGCTCGGGCAAGGGCGTGGCTGCGCAAATCTTGCTGTCGCAGGCCATTTTGCGCGGCGAGTTCGTCGTCATCCTCGATCCTAAGTACGATGAGTGGATGCCACACGTCTTCCATGCCGCCGCGGAGAAGGCCGGGCAGCCGTATCACTTCATCGACCTCCGGCCGAGCAGGCCCGCCCAGTTCAATCCCTTCGCCGGGGCCGACGAGGAGACCGTCGAGGCGATGCTGATCGGCGGCTTCAGCCTCGCTGAGAAGGGCGAGGCTGCCGATTTCTACCGCCTCGCCGACCGCAAGGCGGCGCGCGAGGCGGCAAGCCTCATTGCCAGACATGGATTGACCGCGGCCGAGGCGCTCGCCGAAGCCGGGGCCGCATGGGCCGAACGCGCGCCCGGCTTCCATGCGGCTCTGGAAGAGATGGCCGATCTTGCCCCCGTCAACGCCGCCGGCGGCGTCGACATCGAGGCGATGGCGAAGTCCGGTGGCTGCCTGTATGTCGTGGGCGACATGGGGAATACCCGCGTCGTCCGGCAGCAGCGCATGCTGCTGGTGCGGCTCATGATGCTGGCCAAGCGGCTCCAGGCCGAGTGCGCGCAGCGTCGATTGATGACCGTTTTTGCCGATGAGTTCAAGGTCCACATCAGCCGCCCTTTCATGGTCAGTCTGGGCGCATCGGCGGGTTGGGGGATGCACGTCATCCTCGCTTTCCAGTCCCTCCAGGACTTGGCCGACGTGCCGGCCGATCTCGACCGGGATGCGGTGCGCGGCGCGGTGATGGAGAACTGTGCAATTCAGCTTAGCTATCGAATCCGAGACCCGGAGACGGCGGAATGGCTTGCCAAAAGCACCGGGAAAATCCTTGTGGATGATGAAATCCGGCGGGTTGAGCGAAACGTCGCCCTGTCCGAAACCGTTGATCCGACCCGTCAAGTCAGGCTCGCAGAGAGATATCTCATCGACGAGAACATGCTGATGAACCTGCCGAAGGGCTGCGGCGTGCTCGCCGGCGCGAGCCGGCTGCCGGTGTTCTGCTACACATCGCCTATACAGGTCGAAAAGCGACCAGAGGCGGTAAGACCGTCTGCCGCGGAACATACCAAGCCTGCCACCGACGACGGCGGCATCGGCGGCAGCTCGCCCCCGGCCTGCGCCGGGGCTGCGGCCGAGGAGTGGCTCTGACGCGTCTAGAGGCTCCACAATCGATTTTCTCGTGCGCGTGGCTACCTAGGTATTCCCCGAGCCCGGATCGTGGCTTGTAGGGCCCCTAAACGATTTCTAGGCGAGTTTTCGCGCCAAGTCCTCGGCCCTTGGGTGGTAGTAGCGCGCCAGCATGCGCGTGTCTTTGTGCCCGGTGACCCGCATCAGTTCGTGCATCTGGAGCTTTTCCGCGAGTCTTGATGTAGCTTCATGCCGCAGGTCGTGGAACCGCAGGTCCTCTAGGAACCCTGGCGCAGGATCGCGCCCATCGCGCTTGCAGTCTGCGAGATACAGCAGGCGACCGCGCGTCACGGCGTTTTTGAAGGCCTGCACGAGGGCGGTTGACGTGACAGGAAACACCCTGCCGCGGCGCAGGGGCATGACGTTACCATCCGGCCGAAGCAGTTCGACGGCGGCGGAGGAGAGAGGAACTGTGCGCGCTTCACCGTTCTTGGTCGTTGGCAGATGTGCAGTACGCTTCTCTAGATCGACATGCTTCCAGTCCAGGGCAAGGATTTCGCCTTGGCGCATCGCAGTCTCGACCGCAAACCGCACGATCCGGCCAAGGTGTGGGTTTTTTCTCCCCTTCTGCTCATCGATGGCGCGCAGCAGGTAGCGCCATTCTTCTTCGCTCAGCCGCCGGTTGCGCGCGTTGTCCACCTTCGGCTTGCTGATCTTCCTCACCGGATTGTCGACCTCGATGCCCCAGTCCTTGCGGGCGGTCTCGAACAAGTGGGAAAGCAGAGCCAAGAGCTTCATGACAGACGACGGCGCAAGCCCGCGCTTGAGCTCTGCATCCCGCAGCGCGGCGATGTCGGCACCCCTGATGCTGGCAAGCGTTCGCTTGGATAGCGGGTTCTCGAGTAGCTGGCCGATGCGGCTTCGTTCCTGCCGCGCACCGCGCTTTTTGATCGTCACCTCGCGCGCGTAGCGCTCAAGGGCCTCGCGCAGCGTCGTCGATTCGGCTTCGTCGCGCGAGACGAACACGCCGCGATCCATCTCCGCCTCGACCTGGCGAGCCCAGGTCTCGGCATCGACCTTGCGCCGGAAGGTGCGCGACTGCGTCGGGTAACCCTTGCGCCTGATCTTGGCCTGCCAGCCGATGATCTCTCCCGCCTCGTTCCTCCTCGCCACGATCGATGCCATGCGCCACTCCCAACAATCCCGACTAAACTACTCAAGTGTCCCGGATTTGTCCCCGCGACGCAGAAAAATATAGCACGATTGCCGCGTAAGGTGCATGGTTACTTGGCTTTACATGCCTGTAATTTGGCACTCATAATCCGTTGGTGCTGGGTTCGACTCCCAGGGGGCCCACCAAATCTCCAATGAAAACAATAAGTTGCACCACCGACATGCGAAGTCGGCCTCTTTTGCCCATTTCTAGGAATTCGCAGTCCCCGATTGTCCCCTACTTTCCAGCTCTTACTAGACGCGCTGTTCCGGCCAGACGCCAACTGGTTGAGTCAACAGTTGTTCATGGCTGGGTTGCTCTATTTCCAAGCCAATTGTCGCGCATCTCCTTTCGAGCTGGGTCATGTTCAGGTCGCGGCAGTCCGGCAGTCAAGCTTCGTGGATCCCAACGCACATAGTACCGGCACGGACAAGGGGCTATCGGGGTAAATGCGTACCACCCGAGTGCGCCGCGAGCGTGCTTCTTTGAGCTGCTCCGAGCATGTGGTGTTTCTCATGGTCCTCGCGAGGCAGGCGGTAGACGGTCAGGGTTCTATCGCTGTTAGGCCTCACCCTATGCATAAGCTTCGGATAGCGTCCGGGACATTTTCCGATTAGGGCCGCAAGGTCCGTTGTGGCGCAGGTTTTAGAGCCAGCGCTGTTCCTGCAGGCTGTCACCACCCGCCCAACGTGGCTGGCAATCCAGGGCTTTACGCGGGAAGTGCACGCAGTAACGTTGCCAGCCGGCTTCAACCAGCACCTCGCCTCATGCCTGCTGGGCGGGCGGCATGCTCGTCGGAGAAAACGTCTTCGGCGCCGCGAGGACTCGCTCTTTCAGGCGCAATAGGAGGCCCTTCTAGTTGCTCAGGCGCTAGCGGTAAGCCAGCTCGACCGTCTAAACCGGCCGTTTGCGCTCGCTTGTTGATACCGATGGCGAGCGAGATAGCCCGAAACTGGACTACGCCATTCTCTGGCACTTTCTCCTCGCGTCCACCGGTCTCAGGTGCGGCAGGCAATGTCCTAGGTCGTATGAAGTCTCTTGTGTTCTGGCCTTATGGTCTAAGCCGAGAAGCTCTAGCTGAGATCGCCTCGGCTTGGCCTTCAACGCTTCGCACCGTGAAGAACGCACCGTTGCGATTGCATGGCATGCGTAGCCCCTCCCCGATGCCGGTCACCAGGCTGCGGCTAGAGTAGCCCGACCCGATTGCCTCGGCGCGCGGTGATGGTTCCTGTTTGCCCTCCAGAGGCGGAGGTGTTCAAGGTCAATGTCGTAATCAACCTCTTCTTTTGTCCCGTGGACTCTGTGTAATGTTTTCCGTTCGCGCTAGCCAAAATTGATTGGTGGCGCAGGGCAATGCCCCGCGTAGCGCCCATGGCCTTGACCCTAAAGCGTGTCATCTAAAGGCCAGCGAGATCCCTGAGATAGAGACACACGCTCCCCATCTGGCAATGCTGAGGAACCGCAGTCAAGGGATCTTAAGCGTGCGCATTCCTGCGATACCTATGTTGGCTTAAGACCGTGTCCACCGTTGGCGGCGATGCTAGTCCCGGCAGAAACTGCGTTTTCGCTGCTCGCTAAACCATTTTATATATCCCGCCGCTAACGCTCCGCGCACCGCAACCGCATCCGAGTTCTTTTGCTCCTCATAGCAGCCGGCTCAAACGGCTACGCACAGCCTGTCGTTTTCAGGGTTGACCATACATCCAGTTCGCTCCGTCTGTCTAAGGCGCTTGTCAAGGCATGCAGCCTTGCACACGCTGGCCTGATCACGAGAGATACCCACAAGGGTGTGCTGTCATCCTAATGACAAAATGGCCAGTTAGAGTGCAGTGGTCTCTTACACACTAAAAGGAGATAAAAGATGAAGAAAAGCGCTTTTGTTTTGGCTTTAGCCGCAACGACCTTGTACGTTACAACGACACATGCCGCCGCGGAAGGCTGGTACCTGGGGCTTGGTGTAGGGCAAAGCAAGGCGAGGGATATCGAGGACAACCTCGACCCATTTCTAAAGGCGCTAGAGCCGCTGCCAACCAGTTTAGAACCTGTACTAGCCTATGACGATGAGGCTACAGCGTGGCGTGTGTTTGCTGGTTATCGCCTCAACAAGCATGTGGCCGTTGAGACAGGGTATACCGGTTTCGGGAAATTTAGCTATAGCGGAAACTATAGCTACGATAATCCCGGTACCCTGCCTGACTTCTCCGGGAGCTTTGCTGGCAAGGCCGAGCCCAAGATCTGGACGCTGGGTGCTCTAGCAATCTTACCCCTAGGGAGCCAGTTTGAGCTTTTTGGCAAGCTGGGCGCTGCTTTCTGGGAGATGGAGACCACCGAGACAATGGCGACAACCGTGGGCAGTGAAAGCCAGCGCTCTTCCCGCTCTGCTAGCAAAACCGGTAGCAGTTTGAATGTGGGTCTGGGCTTGCAGTATAGCCTCAGCAACAGCCTTGCTCTGCGTCTCGAGTGGGAGCGTTTCGATGATGTCGGCGAAAAAACCCTTACAGGCGAGACGGATATCGACCTACTTACCCTAGGTGTTGCGTATCGTTTCTGAGCGTTGCGCTTTTAGCTTATAGGGCGGGTAGCCCGCCCACCTCAACTTAGCTCACGTTTGGGGTTGTTCCTGCCGCCAAACGGGTGGCGATCTGTCGGAGCGTTGGCACAGATAGGCGGTGCGCGTCTGCTGCTTGCAAGGCACGCATTAGCCTAGCCGCTGCGCTGCGTCCAGCGCAGGCGTGCGTGGGATCGGCCTCTATAGCATCAAGCAGGCCTTGCATGAGCTTGGTGCGATCATATTGCCTGCCAGTCAGTGCGACTTGGATGTCAAGCACGTCATGCGCAACACCTTCCATCAGGGTTGTGTGCCGCGCCTTTAACGTACCGACATCCCCGCCGACAACTAGACCAGCGATATTGGTGGTGAGAATGTATAGGTTTTTGCGCACTAGCTCCCACAGCATAGTTTCATCATCGTCCACCAGACGTGCCGGTAAATCAATGCTTGCAAGCGCACTGACGACACGTGGTGCCTCTGGGCCGAAGACGGGCGAAGGTAGTATCGGTTTAGCGTCTGTGCCTTTTTTCTTCTCGAACCACACCGAGATAACTGTTGGATTGACAATGTCATGTGCAAGCCAGTCACGTGGCAGCAGCTCATTCTGTATAAGTGCGGTACGGCTGCGCCAGGCCGGAGGTAAACATTGCAAAACGGCGTGCAAATCAGCCTCGGCCACGGCAACCAGGACCATTTTTGCATCCGGCACGCGCGCGGCGATGATGTCGATGTCATCACCTCGGTTCACTGGCGTGATGCTGTGCCCGGTTCGCAAAAGCCCGCCAGCGAAAACGCGGCCAAGCTGACCGATTCCGATTATTACGACATGATCGTTCATTTCGCGCTTCCTAAATTGTCTGCGACACTCACCATCTGCAGCAGTCTAACGTCTCGCTTCACAAAGAATACTCCACCGCTTGGCCATACCCTGTATTAACCATCTTGTATTAACCATCTTGACCTCACATTCGCCCAGGATATGTCCTGGCAGTCTCAGGCTGCACTTCGTTGCAGCAAGAGACGTAAGTCATGCGCAATGTCTTCAGGGGGGTGGGCGAAGGGCAGAAAGAGTCGCAAACGGCCCTTGGCATCGAGCACGTAACTGCCGGCGGTGTGATCGACCAGGTAGTCGGTCGCGC
Organism: Thiobacillaceae bacterium; assembly: GCA_041640815.1. Taxonomy (GTDB): domain Bacteria; phylum Pseudomonadota; class Gammaproteobacteria; order Burkholderiales; family Thiobacillaceae; genus JANWZL01. The sequence goes on along the minus strand of JBEPZO010000034.1, from coordinate 16,024 downwards.
CCGGCTCCGTGTGTTTGCGATAGGTGACGCGGAATTCGCGCGCCGCTTCGGCCACCTCCTGCGGGGTGCCGTACAAGCCGAGGAAGCTGGGGTGGAAATAAGGCACGTAGGCCTTGAGCATCTCTGGGGTGTCGCGCTCGGGGTCGACGGTGACGAACAACACCTGCACACGCGCCGCCTGCTCTGGCGTGAGCAGGCGCATGGCGCGCGCCATGTCCGACAGCGTGGTGGGACACACGTCCGGGCAATGGGTGTAGCCAAAGAACAGCACCACCAGCTTGCCGCGAAAGTCTTCAAGCCGCCTTTTCTTGCCGTTGTGGTCGGTGAGCTCGAGCCGACGGCCGAAATCGGCACCGCTGATGTCGCTGCCCCGAAAATCCACCCTCGGCGTCGGCTGACCACAACCGACGGCAGTGACCAGGGCCAGCAGGGGGAGCCACTTTAACCAGCCCATGCTTCGCCGCATGGGCCTACTGCGTCAACACGCCGCTCGGCAGATCGGACAGGCGGTACTTGCCGGTCTGCACCGCCTTGGCCAGCTCCTCGAGAGTCATACCCTGCAGCAGGTCGATGATCTTCTTCTTCACCGGGATCCATTTCGCATGCATCGGGCAGGCGGTGGCATCGGAACATTCCTTCAACCCCAAGATACAGCTCTTGGTGAAATCCGGCCCCTCGGTGAGCTGCAGGACCTGCATCAAATTGGTCTTGTGCATGCCCGCGCGCAGGCAGAACCCACCTAGCCGGCCGCGAAACGAGTCGAGGAGGCCCTGTTTGCAGAGGTTTTGCAGGATCTTGGCCAGGTAGGCGGCCGGCACGTTGAGCCGTTCGGCAATGTCGCGATTCAAGACCGGCTCCCCCTGCGGCTGGGTAGCGATGTAGATGAGAGCCTGGACGGCATACTGGCTGGTGCGGGACAAAACCATCTACGACTCCGGAGACATTTTTATCCAAATTTATACGGCTTATTGGCGCTTTCGCAAAGCGTTTTTCCGCCTGGTAGGCTCACGGCCGCGTACCTTTGGGGCTCGCGTCCCGTCACACCGGCGAAGTGCAGCAGCAGCGCGCCTAGGGCCGACGACCTCAAAGACCGTATTTCGCCCGGCGCCGGGCGATCTCGAACGCGATCACCTGCCGGCCGTCGGCAAGCCGGTCTTTGCGCCCCGCCCAAGCGTGGCCGTAGATGACCTCGAAGGTGGCGGGTAGTCGCCCATCGCGACGCAGACGCTCATAGTTCGCGTTAAGCCGCTGCCACTGGCCGCGCCCCATCAGGCCAGGCCGCCGTCCTTCCAGCACGGTGTCGGCGCCGATGGCCTTGAGCTCCCGCAGCAGGGTCTTGAGATCGGCGTAGGTAAGGGTGAGGTACTCCATCTCCATCACCGGCTGCGCAAAGCCGGCATGCACCAGCATGTCGCCGATGTCGTGCATGTCGACGAAGCGGTTGACGTGGGCATAGCCATCGACGTCGGCAAAGGCCTGGCGTAGCTCCTTGAGGGTGTCGGGGCCAAAGGTGCTGAAGATGAACAGACCGCCTGGGCGGATGACGCGATGCAGCTGGCGCAGGCAGCCTTCGAGGTCGCCGACCCACTGCAGGGTGAGGTTGGACCAGACCATGTCCAGGCTGTCCTTCTTGAACGGCAGGCGTTCGATATCGGCGCAAATCAGGGTGGGCGGTGAGGCGGAAGGCATAAAAGGAGAAAGCCATTTGCGCCAGCCTCGCGGCTTGGTTTGCCTGGCGCCTGCCTGCCTGAGCATGCCTGAGGCGATGTCGAGTCCGATCAGCTGCGCCTTGGGATAGCGCGTCCGCAGCAGGGGAAACGCATAACCCGTACCGCAGCCGGCATCAAGCAGGGTTTGCGGCGCGATCTGCATCACTTCCAGCCGCTCGTCGAGGCGGCGCGCCACCTCCTGCTGCAGGAAGGCAGCGGCGTCATAACTGGCGGCGGCCCGTTCGAAGGCGGCGCGGATGGCGCGTTTAGGCAGCGAGCTCATCGAGGAAAGCGGCAAGCGTCGTCGTAAACCACTGCGGGTGCGACAGGAAGGGGGCGTGGGCGGCGCGCGCGTGCAAGGCAAGCCGCGCCCTGGGTAGGTGTTCGGCCAACCAGCGGCCGGCTTGTGGCGGACAGACGGTGTCATGACCACCGTGCACGACGAGGGCTGGGCAGCGCACGCGCCCGATCTGCTGCCTGAGGTCGACGGTGCGCAACAGTTCCAAGCCGGCGGCAAGCACGGCAGGCGTCGGCTCACCAGCCTCGAACACCTGGGTGCGCAAGCGGGCGATCACCTGTCGTGCGGCCTCGCCGCCCCTTGCCTGCAAGGCGAGAAAGCGGAGCAGCGTGGCGCGAGGGTCATGGAGAAGCTCGCGCGCAAAGGCGTCGAGCACTTCAGGGGCGAGGCCAAACGCCCAGTCATCCTGGTTGACGAAGGCGGGTGTGGTACCGATGAGAACCAACGCCTTGACCTGTGCCGGACGCCGCGCTGCCCAGGCGATGGCGACCATGCCGCCTAGAGACCAGCCGAGCACGATGCAGGCCGGCGGCAGGCACTCGGCCAAGCGGTCAGCCAGGCCCTCGGCGGTGTAAGGGGTAACCATCGGTGTGTGGCCGTAACCGGGTAGGTCGGGGGTGTGGATGGGCCACGAGCCGAAGCGCTGCCGCAACTCGGCCCAGATGCCGCCATGCAAGCCCCAACCGTGCAGGCAGACGATGGGCAGCGTCGAGCGTGCGCTGAGAGGAATCATGCCGCGGCCAGTTCACGCAGGGCGGCAAGCAGCCGATCGACGTCGGCTTCAGTATGCGCGGCCGAGAGCGAGATGCGTAGCCGCGCCGTGCCCACGGGCACAGTGGGGGGGCGAATGGCGGGGACAAGGATGCCGCGCCGTCGCAGGCCCTCAGCGAGCTTGAGCGCTGCCTCGCTAGGGCCGACCACTAGGGGCTGGATGGGCGTTTGCGAGGGCATGAGCCGCCAGGGCAGCCCCTCGGCCCCCGTGCGCAGGCGCTCGATCAGGGCCGCAAGATGCTCGCGGCGCCAAGGCTCGGCGCGGATCAACTCGAGGCTACGCGCGCTAGCGGCCATGAGCAGGGGCGGCATGGCGGTGGTGTAGACATAGGTACGGGCCTTGTGCACGAGCCAGTCGATGAGCTCTGGGCTGCCGGCGACGAAGGCGCCGGCCACGCCGGCGGCCTTGCCCAGCGTGGCCATGTAGATGAGCGAGGGGGGAAGGGAGGCGAGACCGAAGTGCTGCAGCACGCCGCCGCCAGTGCGGCCGAGGACACCGAAGCCGTGTGCGTCGTCCACATACAGCCAAGCGCCGTAGCGCTCGGCCAGGTCAAGCAACTGCGGCAGCGGCGCGATGTCGCCGTCCATGCTGAACACGGCGTCGGTGGCGATGAGCTTCACCTTGGCGGTGCTGCTAGCCAGGCGACGTTCGAGGGCGCCGAGGTCAAGGTGCGGGTAGCGCACGTGCTGCGCGCGGCTGAGCAGGACGGCATCGATGAGCGAGGCGTGATTCAAGCGGTCGGCGAACACCACCCCTTCGCGCCCGGTGAGGGCGGCGATCACCCCCAGATTGGCCATGTAGCCGGTAGAGAACAGCAGCGCCGCTGGCAGGCCCACGAAATCGGCCAGCTGCGCCTCCAGGCGCTGGTGCATGGCGTGGTGGCCGGTCATGAGATGGGAGGCGCCGGCGCCGACACCAAAGTGAGCGCTTGCCTCCTGTGCTGCGGTTATCAGCTCGGGATGATTGGCCAGCCCCAGATAATCATTGCTGGCAAAGGACAACACCTGCTGCCCATCCACGCGCACGCGCACGCCTTGTATGCCTTCGCGCACGCGCCGCCGGCGCTGTAAGCCCTGGGCCGCAAGCCCGGCCAGCAAGCCGGCGAGCTCAGCCGTCACCGGCACAGCGTCGTCCCTGTACCGGCTCGGGCTTGAGGCCCAGTTTGTCGAACAGCCGCCGATCGGCATCCGCCTCAGGGTTGGCGGTGGTGAGCAGGCGATCGCCATAAAAGATGGAATTCGCGCCGGCGAGAAAGCACAGCGCCTGCACGGCCTCGCCCAGCTCGCGCCGGCCGGCGGAGAGGCGTATGTGCGACCTCGGCATGGTGATGCGGGCAACGGCAACGGTGCGCACGAACTCGAACGGATCGAGGTCGTCACGCTCCGCCAAAGGCGTGCCGGGAATGCGCACCAGCATGTTGATGGGCACCGATTCCGGCTGCGGCTCGAGGCTCGCCAGCTCAGCGATCAGTTGGGCGCGCACGCGGCGGCTCTCCCCCATGCCGATGATGCCGCCGCAGCAGACGCGAATGCCGGCCGCCCGCACCTGGGCGAGCGTCTCTAGCCGATCGGCGTGGCGGTGGGTGGTAATCACCTCGGCGTAGAAGTCGGAGCCGGTATCGAGGTTGTGGTTGTAGTAGTCCAGACCGGCCGCTTTCAAACGCTCGGCCTGGCCGGGCTTGAGTAGCCCCAAGGTAACACAGGTCTCCAGCCCCAGCGCCTTGACCTGCCGCACCATCTCCAGCACGGCCTCTAAATCCCGGTCCTTGGGGCCGCGCCAGGCCGCGCCCATGCAGAAGCGGGTGGCACCCCGCGCGCGCGCGGCGCGGGCGGCGGCCACCACGGCATCGACATCGAGCAGGTGGCCTCTAGCAACGCCGGTGTCATAGCGGGCCGACTGGGCGCAATAACCACAGTCCTCGGAGCAGCCGCCTGTCTTGATCGATAAGAGCGTCGACAGCTGCACCGCGTTGGGGTCGAAGTGTTGCCGGTGTACACTGGCGGCGCGATAGATAAGGTCGTTGAACGGCAAGGCGTAAAGGGCCTCCACCGCTTCCGTGGTCCATGTCGGCGCTGCCGGTGTCGGGTGGACGCAGACGCTCATTTGCTGGTCTCCACGCGCACGTCCTGCCAGGGTTCACGGCCTGCGCGCCAGATGTCCCAAAGGGCCCACGGCACTAGGGCGAGGAAGAACAGGCTCCACACCAGCCACCAGCCGCCCGGCAGATGCGCCAGGTCATTGGCGAAGATGGTCATGAAACCGACCAAGCCATAGTAGCGGTAACCGGCCCATTTGTTGTAGTACCTAACGCGCTGATCGGGGTGGTGGGCGATACTGGCATAGACGAAGATCGAGGCGGCGAGCCAGATCATGATCGGCGGCAGGGACATGGCCATGGGCAGAAATGCCATCTTCTTGTTCGGCAGCAGTTGCCCGAGGGTAAATAGGCCGATAGACAGAAAAGTGGAGCCCACGGCCAGCCAGTTGAACAGGCGCGCGCTGCGCCTGCAGCTCGCGGCGGAGAGGACGTGCGCTTCAGCCATAGCGACAGCATGATCGAGACGAGACAAAGGGATCATCCCGTAGGAGGAGTTAGCTTGTCAAACTGGAAGCGCGCATTTTTGAACAACTGCTTAAATTTCGCGCAACAGCACATCGCACAAGCCTGTCTGCTCTGCGGTGAGCGTAGCCACGGTTCACCCCTGTGCAAAGGGTGTCTGCAGGATCTACCCCGGCTGCCTGCGCAACACTGCCCGCAATGCGCCCTGCCCACGCCGAACGGCGAGGTCTGCGGCGCCTGCCTGAAGCGGCCGCCGCGCTTCGATCGCTGCCGGGCGGCGTTCGTGTACGCCTTTCCCGTCAACGTCCTCGTGCAGCGCCTCAAATACGCCGCCGAGCTGGCACTGGCCGACTTCCTGGCCGAGCAGGTGGCGCAGGCGGTGGCAGCGCAACCGCTACCGGATCTGATCCTGCCCATGCCCTTGCACCCGCGACGCTTGGGCGAGCGGGGGTTCAACCAGGCGGCGGAGATCGGGCGTCGGCTCGCTTGGCGGCTTGGGGTCCCCCTCCAGGTCACTGCCTGTCGGCGGCTGCGCGATACGCCTTCGCAGGTGGGTTTGGATCTTGAACAACGGCGCCGCAATCTGCGCGGCGCCTTTCATTGCGAGGCAAACCTTACAGGCCTGCACGTCGCCTTGCTCGACGATGTCATGACCAGCGGCGCCAGCCTCGATGAATTGGCCAAAGCGGCACGCAAAGCCGGAGCGCGTGCAGTCGAGGCGTGGGTGGTGGCGAGGGCACTACCGGGTTGAGGGCCATGACTCCCCTACGTCCGATGAGCTACTCATTTTGCGTTTTGCCGAGCCAATAGCCTCAGGCGAGCTCCTCAATGTCGAACAGGCGGCGGTGCTCGCGGATGGCGTAACGGTCGGTCATGCCGGCGATGTAATCGCACACCGCTCGCTCCAGCCCCTCGACTTGTGCGCGCGCTTGGTGCTCCGGCGGCAGCAGGCGCGGCTCGCTGGTGAAGGCCTCGAACAGCTCGCGCACCACCCGCCTGGCCTTCTCGCTCATGCGCACCACCCGATAGTGGCGATAGAGATTCTGCAGCAAGAAGCGCTTCAGCATCTGGTGTTCCGCCTGCACTTCTGGGCTAAAGGCGGCAAGCGGCGGGCAGCGGCGCACATCGTCCAGCGTCTCGGGCTTATAGCGCTCTAAGTTGCGGCGGGTCTGCTCTAGAAGATCGAGCACCAGGGTATTGATCATGCGCCGCACCGTCTCGTGAATCAAACGGCGATCGTTGAGTGCCGGATAGCGGCGGCGCACCTCCTGCAAGTGCCGGCTAAAGATCGGCACTGCCTCGAGCTGCTCCAGGGTGATGAGGCCCGAGCGCAAGCCGTCGTCGACGTCGTGATTGTTATAGGCGATCTCGTCGGCCAGGTTGGCGATCTGCGCCTCGAGGCTAGGCTGTAACCCCTCCAGGAAGCGTCGCCCCACCTCTCCCAGCGCCTCGGCGTGCTGGCGTGAGCAGTGTTTGAGGATGCCTTCGCGCGCCTCGAAAGTGAGGTTGAGGCCTTCGAATTCGGCGTATTTCTGCTCCAGCTTGTCCACCACGCGCAGGCTCTGCAAGTTGTGCTCGAAGCCACCGTGCGCGCGCATGCACGCGTTCAGGGCATCCTGACCGACGTGACCGAAAGGGGTATGGCCCAGGTCGTGCGCCAGGGCTATGGTCTCGGTGAGGTCTTCGTTCAGCCCGAGCATGCGCGCCAGGCTGCGGCCGATCTGCGCCACCTCCAGGCTGTGCGTGAGCCGGGTGCGAAACAGGTCGCCTTCGTGGTTGACGAACACCTGCGTCTTGTATTCGAGGCGGCGAAAGGCGGTGGAATGGACGATCCGGTCGCGGTCGCGCTGGAACTCGCTACGCGGGGTGGCCGGCGGCTCCGGGTGGCGACGGCCCCGGCTCTGACGCGGGTCGGCGGCATAGGGGGCCAGCGCACTCATGCCCAAACCTTACACCTTTGCTGCAAACGATGTCATGCAGCGCCGCGGCATCCAGTCGTCGCGACCGCCTCCGACAGGGTGGCCCGCAGCGCCTCGGCGGGCACCTCGGCGGTGACGAAGGCCTCGCCTAAGCGCTTGAGCAGCACGAAGCGCATCCTGCCGCCTTCCACCTTCTTGTCCACCCCCATATAGTCAAGATAGACCTCCACCCCCAAGGCCGGCGCCCGGGTGGGCAGGCCGGCGCGGCGCAAGAGGTCGGCGATGCGCGCCACATCGGCGTCGGAGATCAGCGCAAGGCGCCGCGATAGGTCAGCCGCAAGCATCGTCCCCGCCGCCACCGCCTCGCCATGCAGCCAGTTGCCATAGCCCATGCCGGCCTCGATGGCGTGACCAAAGGTGTGGCCCAGGTTGAGCAGGGCCCGCTGTCCTGCCTCGCGCTCGTCAGCCGCCACCACTTCCGCCTTGTTGCGACAGGAGTGGTAGATGGCGTAAGTGAGGGCTTGCGCATCGCGCGCTCTAAGCCGCTCCATGTTCGCTTCCAGCCATTCGAAGAAGGGTAGATCGCGGATGAGGCCGTATTTGATCACCTCGGCAAGCCCCGCACTAAGCTCTCGATCCGGTAGCGTGTTCAAGGTATCGGTGTCGGCGAGCACCGCCCGCGGCTGGTAAAAAGCACCGATCATGTTCTTGCCCAGGGGGTGGTTGATGCCGGTCTTCCCCCCCACCGAGGAATCCACCTGTGCGAGCAGCGTCGTGGGTACCTGGATGAAGGGCACGCCGCGCTGGTAGCAGGCGGCGGCAAAACCCGTCAGGTCGCCGACGACGCCGCCGCCCAGGGCGATCAAGGTGGTCTTGCGCTCGGCGCGGTGGGTGAGCAGGGCGTCGAAGATGCGGTTGAGCGTCTCCCAGTTCTTGTAGGCCTCACCATCGGGCAGCACCACCGGCAGGACCTCGATGCCGGCCGCCTCCAGCGCCGCACGCAACCGTTCGAGATAGAGCGGGCCGACGGTGGTGTTGGTGACGATCGCCACCCGCGGTTGGAGTAGATGCGGCACCAGCAGCTCTGCCCGCTCGAGCAGGCCAGGGCCGATGTGAATGGGATAGCTGCGCTCGCCAAGGGCGACGGTCAAGGTCTGCATGTATATTTCAATAGGGTCGACGATATCAGCCACATCATTACGGGGGAGGCGAGCGCCTTACAGCCATATCGAAATTATACGGTTTAAAACCTAAGGAACCTCTGCCCAACCCCGCTTATTCATTCCGAGCGACGAGGTGCAAGCAGATTTGTCACACATGACGGGATGAGGAGCGATTTTGCGTCGTTTTAGGCTCTAGAAGTCGCTTTCAGCCCCATTGCGCGCGAGTGGCTAACGGCGGGCGCTTACCCCGTTGTGCCAACCGCGCTTGGCGCACCAGCCACATTGAGTGAGCGCAAACAGGACGTTGAGCTGCGCAGTGTTCATGGCCAGTCCACGGTAGCGTGTCTTACGGTTAACTGGCAAATGGGGGACGTCCGCCCTCTACCTGGGGGGCATACGGCTCGATGCGCGCAACCGGCTCTGCACATGGCACCACACGCTCCTTCTGCTCCAAAAACATAAGCTTTGCGCGTGCGCTTCGGTGCAGCTCAAAGCCCGTATACATCATCACCTCCAGACGCATCTGCTTCATGTCGCAATTGTCCCATCCCAGCAGTCAGGGAGGGTGGTCTTTCGTCACGGACAATCTGGGTCCAACGAGTGCGCAGTGGAGCATGATTCGCGAAACCGCTGCTTTCGCGGCTGACTCCCATCCCAGGCATGGCATGTTTCACGTGAAACGTTTGGAACCTTGCGCGGCATGGCGTATGATTACGTTTTTGCGCCGGGTAGCCATTTAAGCCCATGATTTTTCCAGAGAAATTCGATGTCATCGTGGTAGGCGGCGGCCACGCCGGCACCGAGGCGGCGCTGGCCAGCGCGCGCATGGGGGTGAAGACACTGCTGCTGACCCACAACCTCGAGACCCTCGGAGCGATGTCCTGTAACCCCTCCATCGGCGGTATTGGCAAGGGCCATTTGGTGAAGGAGGTCGATGCCCTGGGCGGCGCCATGGCCTTGGCCACCGATGAGGCGGGCATCCAGTTCCGCATCCTCAACGCCTCCAAGGGCCCGGCGGTGCGGGCCACCCGCGCCCAGGCCGATCGCAGCCTGTACAAGAAGGCCATCCGCCGGCGGCTGGAGAACCAGCCCAACCTTACCCTGTTCCAGCAAGCCGTGGATGACCTGTTGATCGAGGGGGAGCGGGTGGCGGGCGTACGCACACAGCTTGGCATCGTCTTCAGGGCTGAGGCCGTGGTGCTGACCACCGGCACTTTCCTCGCCGGGCGCATCCATGTCGGTTTGGAAAACTTCCCCGCCGGGCGCATGGGCGACCCGCCATCGGTGAGCCTGGCGGCGCGGCTCAAAGAGCTCGCCTTGCCGGCCGGGCGGATGAAGACCGGCACCCCGCCGCGCATCGACGGCCGCAGCATCGACTTTTCCGTGCTGACCGAGCAGCCGGGCGACGATCCGCCGCCGGTGTTCTCCTTCATCGGCGACGCCCGCATGCACCCGCGCCAGCTTTCCTGCTGGATCACGCACACCAACGCCCGCACGCACGAGATCATCCTCGCCGGCCTCGATCGCTCGCCGCTCTACACCGGAGTGATCGAGGGGGTAGGTCCGCGCTATTGCCCCTCCATCGAGGACAAGATCAAGCGCTTTGCCGACAAGACCGCGCACCAGATATTTCTCGAGCCAGAGGGGTTGGATACGCACGAGGTCTACCCAAACGGCATCTCGACCAGCCTGCCGTTCGACGTGCAACTGGCCCTGGTGCGCTCGATCCGGGGGCTGGAGCGCGCGCACATCCTGCGCCCGGGCTATGCCATCGAATACGACTACTATGACCCGCGCGCGCTGCTGCCCTCGCTGGAGACGAAGGCGATCCGCAACCTCTATTTCGCCGGCCAGATCAACGGCACCACCGGCTACGAAGAGGCGGCGGCGCAAGGCCTGCTCGCCGGCATCAACGCCGGGCTCAGGGTGCGGGGCAGGGAGCCTTGGTGGCCGCGGCGCGACGAGGCCTATTTGGGCGTATTGGTGGACGATCTCACCACGCGCGGCGTGAGCGAACCATACCGCATGTTCACCAGCCGCGCCGAGTATCGCTTGAGCCTGCGCGAGGACAACGCCGATCAGCGCCTGACCGAGATCGGCCGCCGGCTGGGCGTGGTCGATGACCTGCGCTGGGCCCGCTTCGAGGCCAAGCGCGAGGCCATCGCGCGCGAGACCGAGCGGCTCAAGTCGACCTGGGTCAACCCCAAGCTGCTGCCCGCAGAGGCGGCCAGGCGCGTGCTCGGGCAGCCGATCGAGCGAGAATACAACCTGTTCGACCTACTGCGCCGCCCAGAGGTCAGTTATGCAGCGCTGATGACCCTGCCGGGCGCCGGCGAAGGCGTGGCCGATCCTGTCATCCGCCAGCAGGTGGAGATCGAGGCCAAATACGCTGGCTATCTCGCCCGCCAGCGCGAGGAGATCGAGCGGCAGCGCCTGCACGAGGAAACGCCGCTGCCGGCGGATCTCGACTATATGCAGCTCAATGGTCTGTCGATCGAGGTGCGGCAGCGACTGAGCGAGGTGCGGCCTGCCACCCTCGGCCAGGCCGCCCGCGTGCAAGGCATCACCCCGGCGGCGATTTCCGTGCTGCTGGTCCACCTCAAGCGTCGCCAACAGGCCGGGAAGATGTCGGCGTGAACCTGTCGGCACCCCTGCAAGCCGGGCTCGAAGCGTTGGGCTGTGCGCTCGACGCGGCGAGCCAAAACCGCCTGCTCGCCTATCTTGCCCTGCTCGACAAATGGAACCGCGTCTATAACCTCACGGCCATTCGCGACAGCGAGCACATGTTGCGCCAGCATCTGTTCGACAGCCTGGCCGTGCTGCCCTATGTCGACGCCGCGTCCGTGCTCGACGTCGGCAGCGGCGCTGGGCTGCCCGGTATCCCGCTCGCCATCGCCCGGCCATCGCTCGCGGTGACCTTACTCGAGGCGAGCCAGAAGAAGGTCGCCTTTTTGCGGCAGGCGGTGATCGAGCTCGGTTTGCGCAATGTCACCGTGGTGCACGGGCGGGCCCAAGACTACCACCCGGCGTGCCTTTACCCGCGCATCATCGCACGCGCCTTGACCGCTCTGGACGAGTTTGTGCGCTTGACGCAACACCTGCTGGCCGCTGGAGGGCAGTGGCTGGCGATGAAAGGCAAATACCCGCAGGCCGAGCTGGCGCAACTTACCGCCGCTGCCGTCGTGCGCACGGTGCGGCTGAGCGTGCCTGGACTTGCGGCCGAGCGACACTTGGTCATCATGGAACGCCGCGCATGAGCCGCATCGTTGCCATCACCAACCAGAAAGGCGGTGTGGGCAAGACCACCACCGCCGTCAACCTGGCCGCGGGCCTGGCGCAGCTGGCGCAGCGCGTGCTGCTGGTGGATCTCGACCCACAGGGCAACGCCACCATGGGCAGCGGCATCGACAAGCGTGGCCTGGCCAAGACCGTCTACCATGTCCTGCTCGGGCAGGCGGTGGCCGCGGAGGTGATCGTGCACAGCGCCCATGGCGGTTACGATCTGCTGCCGGCCAACCGCGACCTTGCCGGCGCCGAGGTCGAGATGGTCGACATCGACCAGCGCGAGGTGCGCCTCAAGCATGCGCTGGCGGGCGTACAAGGCGGCTATCACTATGTGCTCATCGATTGCCCGCCGGCGCTCAACCTGCTCACCGTCAATGCCCTCGCCGCCGCGCATGCGGTGCTCATTCCCATGCAATGCGAGTATTTTGCCCTCGAGGGGCTGACCGATCTGGTCAATACCATCAAGAAGGTCAAGGCCGGGCTCAATCCCGGCATCGAGATCGAAGGGCTGCTCAGGGTGATGTTCGACCCCCGTAACAGCCTCGCACAACAGGTGTCCGACCAGTTGAAGGGACATTTCGGCGCCAAGGTGTTCGATACGGTGATCCCGCGCAATGTCCGCCTGGCCGAGGCGCCCAGCCACGGGCTCACGGCGCTGGCCTACGACCGCGCCTCCAAGGGGGCGCAGGCCTACCTGCGGCTGGCTGAGGAATTCATTGCCCGCCGGCAAGCGCGGGCCGAGGAGAGGCGATAACGATGGCGAAACCGAAAGGATTGGGACGTGGGCTAGACGCCCTATTGGCCGCTGGCGAGACCCCAGATGGTGAGCGCTTACTTACGCTACCGGTGGAGAGCTTGGTGCCGGGCAAGTATCAGCCGCGCACGCGCATGGACCCGCAGGCGCTCACGGAGCTTGCGGAATCGATCCGCGCGCAGGGGCTCGTGCAACCGATCCTCGCCCGGTCCATTCCAGGGGGGCAATACGAAATCATCGCCGGCGAGCGCCGCTGGCGGGCGAGCCAATTGGCGGGTCTGACCGAGGTGCCGGTACTGGTACGCGATGTGCCCGACGACGTTGCCCTCAAGATGGCGCTGATCGAAAACATCCAGCGCGAGGATCTCAACCCATTGGAAGAGGCGCAGGGGCTAAGGCGCCTGATCGAGGAATTCGACATGACCCATGAGGCGGTGGCCGAGGCCGTGGGGCGTTCACGCACAGCAGTGACGAACCTGTTGCGGCTGCTCAATCTCGCCAAGCCGGTGCAGGCCTTGCTGCTGGAGGGTCAGCTCGAGATGGGCCATGCGCGCGCGCTGCTGCCGCTTACCGCCGCCCGGCAGACGGAGGTCGCGCAGCAGGTCGTGCGGCGCGGCCTGTCGGTGCGCGAGGTCGAGCGGCTAGTGAACCGGTTGCTCAATCCCAAGCCGCCCAGGTCGGCCACAAAGGATCGCGACGTAGAGCGACTGGAGGAGGCGCTGTCGGATAGCCTCGGCACTACGGTCAGGATCACCGCCAACCGTAAAGGGGCGGGCCGTGTGACCATAGAATTTTCTAATCTCGATCAACTCGAAGGCATACTTGAGCGCCTTAGAGGGAAGCCGTCAAATACTGATGTTTTCTAGCTTATCAAGAGCATATTTGATCAATGTCATTCATCATTGCATTAAACTACCTAATCCGTATATGATTATCATAAGATGTTTTTCTCGGTCGCCGTGCAAGGCGTAGCCGTGCTGCTTGTCGCCGCAAGCCAAAGTGTCATAGTTGCGCCGCCGGCCGGCTGGGCAGCCCTATACGGCGGCGCTGCGAGTTGGATCAACACCGGGTTGCTGATCTGGCGGCATCGGCAGGGCGAGCGCGGCCTGCACGGCGATGCCGCGCGGCACCTGAGGTCGTTTTACCGCTCCAGCCTGGAGCGGTTTATTGCGGTTGGCGCTTGGCTGGCGCTCGGGCTGGGAGGGTTAGCGCTCGACGCCGTGTCGATGCTGACTGGTTTCGTGGTCGGTCTGCTCGCCTGGGTAATCGCGATGGCTGGCCGGGCACGTGTGTGAGTGAATGGGGACGCACAGGACATGTCGGGCGAAGCGCATACCTCGGCGGAGTACATCAAGCACCACCTGCAGAATCTCGTTTTCGGCCAACATCCCGATGGCACCTGGGGCCTGGCGCACAGCGCCGCAGAGGCCAAGGCGATGGGCTTTTGGGCCATCCACCTCGACACCCTCGGCGTGTCCATCCTGCTCGGCGTGGTGTTTTTGTATTTCTTCCGCAAAGCGGCGGCGCGCGCCACCAGTGGGGTGCCTGGCGGACTACAAAACTTCGTCGAGTGGGTGGTGGAGTTCGTCGACGCCAGTGTGAAGGGCTCCTTCAGCGGCCGTAACCCCTTGGTCGCCCCCTTGGCGCTGACCATTTTCGTCTGGATCTTCCTGCTCAATCTGATGGACCTGGTGCCCATCGACTGGATACCCGGCCTGATGTCCGCACTGGGGCTGCCCTATTTCAAGCTCGTGCCGAGCACCGATCCCAATGCGACCTTCGGCATCGCGATCGGCGTGTTCATTCTCATCCTCTACTACAGCTTCAAGATGAAAGGGGTGGGCGGCTTCTTCAGCGAACTCGCATTCCAACCGTTTGGTAGATGGGGTATGCCGGCCAACTTGCTGCTTGAAGGAGTGAACCTGATCGCCAAACCCGTATCGCTGGCGCTGCGGTTGTTCGGCAACCTCTATGCCGGCGAGATGATCTTCATCCTGATCGCGCTCATGTTCTCCGGCGGGGCCGTCATGTTCCTCACCGGCGGTGTGCTGCAGTGGGCGTGGGCGGTCTTCCACGTGCTGATCATCACCTTGCAGGCCTTCATCTTCATGACGCTCACCATCGTCTATCTGGACATGGCGCACCAGGAACACCATTGATCGATCTTCCCCATCCCGACCTCAAACATAGGAGAACCACAAATGGAAATGTCGCAAGCTCTGCTCTACATCGCCGGCGCGCTCATGATGGGCCTGGGCGCCTTGGGGGCCGCGGTGGGCATCGGCATCCTCGGCGGCCGCTTCCTTGAAGGCGCCGCCCGCCAGCCCGAGCTGATCCCCATGCTGCGCACCCAGTTCTTCATCGTCATGGGTCTGGTCGATGCCGTGCCGATGATCGCCGTTGGTCTGGCGATGTACGTCCTCTTCGCGGTGGCGTCCTGAGTCCTTGGCGCGCGCGCAAAGGTTGCAGCCATGAACATCAATTTGACGCTGATCGGTCAGTCCATCACCTTCGCGGTCTTCGTCTGGTTCTGCATGAAATACATCTGGCCGCCCATCGTCCATGCCTTGGAGGTGCGCCGCAAGACCATCGCGGACGGCCTGGCGGCTGCCGAGCGCGGCAAGCACGAGCAAGAGCTGGCGGCCAAACGCGCGAGCGAGACCCTACACGAAGCCAAGGTCAAGGCGGCGGAGATCATCGCGCAGGCCGAAAAGCGCGCGGTGCAGATCATCGAAGAGGCCAAGGCCGCGGCCAAGGCCGAGGGTGAGCGGCAGCTCGCCGCCGCCCAGGCCGAGATCGAGCAGGCGACCTATCGCGCCCGCGAGCAGCTGCGCAGCCAAGTGGCGGCGCTGGTCATCGCCGGCGCCGAGAAGGTGCTGCGCCGCGAGGTGGACGCCAAGGTCCACGCCGAGCTGCTTGAAGCCATCAGTAAAGAGCTCTGATCATGGCTGAGCTCACCACCCTCGCCCGCCCCTATGCCGAGGCCATCGCCAAGCTGGCCAAAGAAGAGCAGTCTTGGTCGGCCTGGTCGTCCATGCTGGCCTTGCTTGCCGCCCTCGCTGCGGACGAGCGCATCCGCGCGCTGGCGGAAAACCCCGAAGTGAGCCGAGAACGGCTCGCGGGCGTACTCATGGAGTTGTGTGCCGACAAACTCACCCCCGCGGGGCGCAACTTCTTGCGTCTGTTGGTAGAGAACAAGCGGCTTGCCGTGCTGCCGGAGATCGCTCGCCTGTACGAGGAGATCAAGGCGGCCGAGGAGGGGGTGCTCGAGGCGCGCATCGTTACGGCCTTCGAGCTCAGCCCCGAGCAGCTGGCGGCCCTGGTCGCCCGCTTGGAGGCCAGGTTTGGGCGCAAGGTCATCGCCACACAAGAGGTGGATGCCGCCTTGATCGGCGGGGTGATCATCCACATCGGCGACGAGGTGCTGGATGCTTCGATACGCGGCAGGCTCTCCGAGCTCGCCACCACCCTCACCGCATAATCGAGCCTATTTGGAGTGCTTATGCAACTCAATCCAACCGAAATCAGCGAGCTGATCAAGACCAAGATCCAGGGCCTGGAGGC
>JBEPZO010000033.1:0-23538 GCA_041640815.1 Thiobacillaceae bacterium | reverse complement strand
GCGGCCATCTTCTTCTCCCAAGGCGTCACCCCGAGGGTATGCGGGTCGAGGACGGAGACGTTGGCCACCTGGCTGACGGGCACCATGCTGCCATAGTATTCGACCTTGACGTGATCGAGGATGCCGGCATGGGCGCGTCCCGTGCGCACCTTGGCGAATTCCGTCTTCAACGCCTCGATGGACTTTTTCATCTTGTCTTCGGCGGTTTTCTTGATGTCGCTGATCATGCTGACCTCCACTCTAGGGCGTAACCCGTGTGCCCTCAGGCGCGCCGGTCACCACCCGTTTCAGCGCCCCAGGCTTGAAGATGGAAAACACCTGTAACGGCAGCTTCTGATCACGGCACAGGGCGAAGGCGGCGGTGTCGAGCACGCGCAAATTGCGCGCGATGGCCTCATCGAAACTCAACTGGTCATAGCGGCGGGCGGTGGGGTCTCGCTTGGGATCGGCGCTGTAGACGCCATCGACCTTGGTCGCCTTGAGCATGATCTCGGCGCCGATCTCGGCCGCGCGCATCGCAGCGGCGGTATCGGTGGTGAAAAAGGGGTTGCCGGTGCCACCGCCGAAGATCACCACACGACCCGCTTCCAGAAGGCGCACGGCGGCATCGCGCTCGAAGGGCTCACCCACGTGGGCAATGCTCACCGCCGTCATCACCTGGGCCGGGATGCCGTTGATCATCAGGGCATCCTTGAGGGCAAGGGCGTTCATCACCGTGGCCAGCATACCCATGGCATCGGCCGTGGTCCGCTCCATCCCGGCAAGCGCGCCGGTGGCGCCGCGGAAGAGGTTGCCGCCGCCGACGACGATGCCGATCTGCACCCCCAAGCCGGCCACCTCGTCGATCTGCTGCACAATGCCCTGCAAGGTCTCGGCGTGATAACCAAAGGGGTCCGGCCCCATGAGGGCCTCGCCGGACAGCTTGAGCAAGATACGGTTGTAGATCGGGGCGGACATATGCGCGTGATCAGAGCTTGGCCGCTGCGGCCACTTCCGCGGCGAAGTCGCTGGCCTTCTTCTCGATGCCCTCGCCGACGACGTACAAGGTGAAGCCGTGCACCGTTGTCCCTTTCGATTTCAGGACCTGTTCCACGGTCTGCTTGTCGTCTTTGACGAAGGGCTGAGACAGCAGGGTGACCTCCTTGAGGTATTTCTGCACCGCGCCTTCGACCATCTTCTCGACGATGTTCGCCGGCTTGCCGCTTTCTGCAGCCTTCTGGGCCGCCACCCGGCGCTCGGCCTCGATCAGCTCCTGCGGCACACCCGAGGCGTCCAGGGCCTTGGGCTTGGCGGCGGCGATATGCATGGCGATGTCCTTGGCCACCGCCTCGTCGCCGCTCACATCCACCAGCACGCCGATCTTGGCGCCGCCATGGATGTAGCTGGTGAGTCGGCCCTGGGCCTCGACGCGGGTGAAACGGCGGATGGATATGTTCTCGCCGATCTTGCCCACGAGCTCGGTGCGCACCTCTTCGACGGTCTTGTCGCCCAGCTTCATCGCCGATAGGGCCGCCACATCGGCGGGGTTGTCGTTGACGATCATCTGCGCCAGGTTCTTCACCAAGGCCTTGAATTCATCGTTTTTGGCCACGAAGTCGGTCTCGCAGTTGACCTCGACGATGGCGCCAGTCTTGCCGTCCGGCGTGATATGGATGCCGACGATCCCCTCGGCGGCGATGCGGCTCGCGCTCTTGGCCGCTTTGGCGCCGAACTTGACGCGCAGGATCTCCTCGGCCTTGGCCATGTCACCGCCGGCCTCGCTCAAGGCCTTCTTGCAATCCATCATCGGCGCATCGGTGCGCTCGCGCAGCTCCTTGACCATGGCTGCAGTGATTTCTGGCATGTTTGCTCTCCTGTCGTGTTGGCCACTGCCGCTCTGGTCACGGCCATGGCTCCGATGTCATGAAAACGCCCCATGCCGGGGCGTCACTACACAACGAATCTCGCATCCTTCACGCACGGCCTCGTATCACCCGCACGGGGCCGCTGCCACGTCAGACTGCCCGCTGGCCAAACGGCGCACCGTCAGCGAGCGCTGCGGCGCAGCGGGCGCACACGGTCTATTCGCTTTCCTCCAAGTCGGCGACCTCTTCGATCTCGACATATTCGTCACCCTCTTGGCCAGCGCTCACCATCTCCTCGATGACTTGCGCCTTGCCCTCGAGGATGGCATCGGCAATGCCGCGGGCATACAGGCGGATGGCGCGGCTCGAGTCGTCGTTGCCGGGAATCACGTAATCCACGCCATCTGGGGAGTTATTGGTGTCAACGACCCCAATGACCGGGATACCGAGCTTGTTGGCCTCGGTCACCGCGATTTTCTGATAACCGACGTCCACCACGAACATCGCATCTGGCAGACTGGTCATGTCCTTGATGCCGCCCAAGCTGCGCACCAGCTTGTCGTATTCGCGCTGCAGGTGCAGCAGCTCCTTTTTCGACAGCGTCTCACGCGCCCCTTCGGCCAACTGGGCCTCCATATCCTTCATGCGTTTGACCGACTGCTTGACGGTCTTGAAGTTGGTCAACATGCCGCCCAGCCAGCGGTGGGACACATAGGGCATGCCGCAGCGGGTCGCCTCCTCGGCGATGATCTCGCGTGCCTGCCGTTTGGTGCCGACGAACAGGATGGTGCCCCGGTTGCTGGCGAGTTGACGGGCGAACCTTGCCGCCTCCTCGAACATGGGCAGGGTCTTTTCCAGGTTGACGATGTGGATCTTGTTGCGCTGGCCGAAGATATAAGGGGCCATCTTCGGATTCCAGTAGCGGGTCTGGTGGCCGAAATGCACGCCGGCCTCCAGCATTTGGCGCATCGTGACGCTCATCGCATGACTCCGAGTAGTTAAGGTTGGACCGCCACCCGTCAAGAATCCGCGCCTGCGGA
Organism: Thiobacillaceae bacterium; assembly: GCA_041640815.1. Classification (GTDB taxonomy): domain Bacteria; phylum Pseudomonadota; class Gammaproteobacteria; order Burkholderiales; family Thiobacillaceae; genus JANWZL01. The sequence goes on along the minus strand of JBEPZO010000033.1, from coordinate 20,654 downwards.
CACCTTAACCTGGACGGGTGTGTGAAGTTCCACCGTTGGGAAACGCTGAACCGAGCTGCGCGCTGGCTCGCTGGCCCAGTGCGCGAGCCGCCCAGCCAGCGCCGCCGCAACACGCCACGCCGTCACGGCCCAAAGCCCAGCACGCGAAGCGGTAGACCCGACACATCGTCAGGCGATGGCGCCAACCTCGCGCCGCGCGGCATGGCACCCGTGCAGCGATACGTTCAAGCCTTCCCTAGGCGGTGAAGCGTCGATTCTAGCAGGTCCACGGTGTGCCGCTCAAGCCGCCGCATAAGCCTGACGCCGAGTCCTTAGCCATGCTCCCTATACCCAGCCTTTCTATTTTCCCGCCGGTTGCGGGCCGTCGGAGTCCCGCCCCCTGCCGGCAGCCGAGGCTTGTGCATCCAGGGCGCGCAGATGTTCTAGCCGCTCGGCGATGCGTGCCTCGAGTCCGCGTGCCGTCGGGGTGTAGAAACGCATTGCGGGCAGGTCACTTGGCAAATAGCTCTCGCCGGCGGCGTAGCCTTCGGGTTCGTCATGCGGGTAGCGGTAGTCGCGGCCATGGCCTAGCTCGCGCAGTAGCCGCGTGGGGGCATTTCTCAGGTGCAGCGGCACCGGGCGCGAGCCGTCCTGCTGGACGAAGGCAGACGCGGCGTTCCAGGCCTTGTACACGGCGTTGCTCTTGGGGGCGCAAGCGAGATAGACCACGGCCTCGGCCAAGGCCAGCTCGCCTTCGGGTGAGCCCAGACGCTCATAGGCTGCCATGGCATCAAGCGCAATGGCAAGTGCGCGCGGGTCGGCGAGCCCGACGTCCTCGCTGGCCATGCGCACGATGCGCCGTGCCAGGTAGAGCGGGTCGGCGCCGCCGTCCAGCATGCGCGCCAGCCAATAGAGCGCGGCATCCGGGTTGGAGCCGCGCACGGATTTGTGCAAGGCGGAGATTTGGTCGTAGAAATCGTCGCCCCCCTTGTCGAAGCGCCGCCGTGCGGGCGTCAGGGCGTCGACCGCGAAGGTGCGATCGATCGTAGCGCGTCCTACGGCTTGCGCGGCAACCGCAAGCTGTTCGAGCAGGTTGAGCAATCGGCGGCCATCGCCATCGGCATAGGTCACGAGGAGGTCGCTGGCTGCAGCGTCGAGCTCGATGCCAAGGCCGGCTTTGTCGAGCGCACGACGCAGCAGGGCGGTCAGTTCATCCCTATCGAGCGGGCGCAGGACGTAGACCTGGGCACGGGAGAGCAGGGCGCCGACGACCTCGAAGGAAGGGTTTTCAGTGGTGGCGCCGATGAAGGTGATGAGGCCGGATTCAACGTGCGGCAAAAAGGCATCCTGCTGCGCCTTGTTGAAGCGATGTACCTCGTCGACGAACAAAATCGTCTGCCGGCCTGCTTGTCGGTTGGCGCGTGCGCGCTCGACGGCCTCGCGAATCTCCTTCACGCCGGCGAGCACGGCCGAAAGCTGGATGAAGTCGGCAGCGAAGTGCTGGGCAGCCAAACGCGCAAGGGTCGTCTTGCCAACCCCAGGCGGCCCCCAGAGGATCATCGAGTGCAAGCGGCCCGACTCGAATGCCAACCGCAGGGGCTTGCCTGGCCCGAGGAGATGGGACTGTCCGATGACCTCATCGAGGGACTGCGGCCGCAGCCGCTCGGCCAGCGGAGCGGGGTCGGACGGCGACGCGGTGTTGTCGTCCGGGAAGAGGTCGGCAGTCGAGGGGCTGGTCACCTTTGCCGCTATTTCTCGCCGATCACGTCTACCCCCTTGGGGGGGGTGAAGCGAAACAGGTCGGCGGCAAGCCTGGGGTTGCGTCGGATGCCTGTGAAGCGCAATTGCGTGACTTGACCGAAGTTGTCACGCAGCTCCATGGCGAGCAGGTCGTCGCCTTTGAACCCCAGCCGTACCGCCTCGAAACTGCCCTCTTTGCTGCGAGGCGTGGCCTCGAGCCAGGTTAGGCCGTCCGCCTCACCCGCTTGGCGCAGGTTGAACAGCCGCTCGACCTCGTTGCTGCCGGCCAGCAGGGCGGCCGGGCTCTCGCCGAGGGCCTCGTCCAGTTTGCGCACCGTGACCTGCTCCAGATCCTGGTCATAAATCCAAAGCCGGCTGCCGTCCCCCACCACGAGCTGGGCATAAGGCTTGGCATAGACCCAGCGGAACTTGCCAGGGCGCGAAAGATAGAGGCTGCCTTGGCTCTCCTGCACCTTGCGGCCCGTGCGGTCGAACACCACCTGCGTAAATTGGGCGCTCAAGGTACGCGTGCCCGCGATGAAGCCCTGCAAGGGGTTGGTGGCCCAAGCATGCTTAAAAACAACTTCAACTAATAGATATAACGCAATGAATAGTAAAGGTTTTCCCATCATTTAGCCTTGCCTTAATCGCGTCGCGGGACTAAGACCTCGCGATTGCCGTTGCTCTGCATCGGGGAGACCAATCCGGCGCGTTCCATGGCTTCGATCAGCCGGGCGGCGCGATTGTAGCCGATGCGCAGATGGCGTTGGACCGCAGAGATGGAGGCCTTGCGCGTACGCGTCACGAGGGCGACGGCCTCGTCGTAGAGCGGATCGGACTCGGCATCGACGGCCGAAGTTCCTTCCTCCTCATCATCGGTCTGCGCCGCGAGCACGTTGGCATCGTACTGCGGCGGTCCAAGCTCCTTGAGCCAGGCCGTCACGCGCTGTACCTCGTCATCGGAGACAAAGGCGCCATGCACGCGCTGCGGGTAACCCTGGCCAGGCGGCAGGTAGAGCATGTCACCTTGGCCGAGCAGGGTCTCCGCCCCTTGTTGATCGAGTATGGTGCGGGAATCGATCCGGCTGGCGACCTGAAAGGCAATGCGGGTGGGTATGTTGGCCTTGATCAGCCCCGTGATCACATCCACAGAGGGGCGCTGGGTGGCCAACACCAGGTGGATGCCGGCAGCCCTGGCCTTCTGGGCGAGGCGGGCGATCAGCTCCTCGACCTTCTTGCCGGCGACCATCATCAGGTCGGCCAGCTCATCGATCAGCACGACGATGTAGGGCAGGGGCTCGAGCTGCTCGGGCTCGTCGGCGTTTTGGGCAAAGGGATGCGCCAGCGGTTCACCGCGCTTGCGCGCCTCCTGGATCTTCTGGTTGAGGCCGGCGATGTTACGCACGCCGAGCGCCGACATCAGCTTGTAGCGCCGCTCCATCTCGGCCACACCCCAGTTCAGCGCACTGGCGGCGAGCTTCATGTCGGTGACCACCGGGGCGAGCAGATGCGGGATGCCCTCATAAGCGGAGAGCTCCAACATCTTCGGATCGACCATGATCAGGCGCACCTCGGCGGGTGTCGATTTGTACAGCAGCGACAGGATCATGGCATTGATGGCCACCGATTTACCCGAACCGGTCGCACCGGCTACGAGCAGGTGCGGCATCTTGGCGAGGTCCGCCACTACGGGGTTGCCGCCGATGTCCTTGCCCAGCGCCAGGGTGAGCGGTGAAGGCATGTCGTTGTAGACCTTCGAGCTGAGGATTTCCGCCAAGCGCACGGTTTGCCGCTGGCTGTTGGGGATCTCGAGACCCATGCAGCTTTTGCCAGGGATGGTCTCCACCACGCGTATGCTCACCACGGACAGCGAACGCGCGAGGTCCTTGGCCAGATTCACGATCTGGCTGCCTTTGACCCCAGAGGCCGGCTGCACCTCGAAACGGGTGATCACCGGACCGGGATAGGCGGCGAGTACATTGACCTCCACACCGAACTCCGCCAGCTTGCGTTCAATGAGGCGCGAGGTGGCCTCCAGGGAGGCGTGATCGATTGGGCTCGTCGCCGTCACCGGGGCGTCCAGCAGGCGTAAGGGCGGGATCTGGGCCCCAGGAAGCTCGGTGAACAAGAAGGGTTGTTTTTCTTGCTCGATACGCTCAGAGCGGGCAATCGGCGCGGCTGGGGTTTCGATGCGCAGGGGGGCGGACTGTTTCCAGCGTGCCTGTGCTTTCTGCACGACCTCCTCCCGGCTCTGCTGAGCTTTTTGACCAAGCCGGCGATCCCGATAGGCCTGCCAGGCCGCGATCAGGCGTGTGAACAGCTGCTCCAACGCCCAGCCAATCCGCTCGCTCAAACCCAGCCAGGAGAGGCCCGTGAACAGGCTAAGCCCCACACCCCAGGTCAGCAACAAGAGCACCGTGCTGCCATCGAAGCCAAGGCCCTGGCGCAGGACTTCGGCGACGCTCTCACCCAGCACACCTCCGGCGGTCAGTGGCAGCGCGAGGCCGTGATCGTAGAACCGCAGCGCTTCCAGCGCGCTGCTGCTGATGAGAAACAGGAGAAAGCCGACGAAGGTCAGGATGGGGCCGTGTTGCGGCTCAACCTCAGGGCTACCGATGCGACGATATCCCCACCAAACGAGGAACAAGGCCAAACCGATCAGGGCATAGGCGGAGACCCCGAACAGATAGAGCAACAGGTCGGCCAACCAGGCGCCGAAGCGGCCGCCGGCGTTGTGGATCGCCTCGGTCTCGGCCGATTTCGACCAGCCTGGATCCAATGGCGTATAGGTGACCAGGATCATGCCCAGGTAGAGGGCCAGGGCCACGGCCATCAGCCACCAGATCTCCCTGAGCAGGGCGGCTGCCTTTGGTGCCAGGGGCTTGCGCACGGGTCGAGCGAAGGCGCGTCTTTTCATCTTTCCGAACATGGCCGGAACTATAAGGGAAAGCGTTAACGAGGACGATATGCTCCGGCCGATAAGACGCACAATGTATATTATGTCAAATTACATCGGTGCTGAGCATTCCGGGTCTGAAATCCATCAATTACCCGGTCACCTCGAGCGCCACCGCTCCTGGCCCTTGCGCGCAGGTACGCGCACCACAGCCCTACAGCGCTCGCTTACCTTCTGAACAGCCAGAGGATCAGGCTGACGAGTGCGGAGATGAGCAGGCTGCTCGTAATGGGAAAGTAGAAATGAAAGCCCTTGCGCTCGATGCGGATATCGCCCGGCAGGCTACCGAGGCCCATTTTGGCCAGGAGTGGCCAAAGCAGTCCGAGCGCAACGAGGACGATGCCTAGGGTGATGAGCCACTTCGCCATGGTTAGACTATGGAGCGCGTTCTTTCCTGGCCTTGCCGGCCATTGCGCCAGCCGCCCTCTGCCTGGTGAGCCGCTGGCGGTAAGGATGTTGTCGCGCCTGGGCCAGGCGTGGTTTGTCCGCGGCCCTGCTGGCGGCGGTTGGGTGAGTCAGCCCACACCATTCGAGCAGCTGCTCGACCTCTGCCTCAGTCAGCTCGAGCAGCATGCCTCGCTTTAACCGCGCGGGCATGGCAATGGGACCGAAGCGCACCCGGATCAAGCGGCTTACGGTTAGACCAAGGGCCTCGATGAGTCGCCGCACCTCCCGGTTACGCCCTTCACGCAGGACGAGCCGGTACCAGTGGTTGGCCCCCTCGCCGCCGGCGGCGAGGATGCGATCGACCTTGGCCAGGCCATCTTCGAGCGCGATGCCTTGCTTAAGGCGCTGCATCTGTTCTTCCGTGAGTTCTCCTAGAACGCGCACGGCATACTCGCGCTCGACCTGATAACGGGGGTGGGATAAGCGGTTGGCAAGTCCACCGTCAGTGGTGAAGATGAGCAGGCCCTCGGTGTTGAAGTCGAGCCGTCCGACCGAGACCCAACGCTGCCCTTTGAGCTGTGGCAGGCGGTCGAACACCGAGGGGCGTCCCTGCGGGTCGTCACGCGAGACGATTTCGCCTTCCGGTTTGTGATACAGCATCACCCGCGGCAGCAGCCGCCGCCAGGGTAGCTGCACGATGCGGCCATGCACCCGCACCACGTCCGTGGGCTTGACGCGATCGCCCACCCGCGCGGTCTGACCGTTGAGGCTCACTGCCCCGGCGGCGATGAGCGCCTCCATATCACGGCGTGAACCAAGCCCTGCTGCGGCCAGCATCTTGTGCAGCTTCTCACTGGGGCCGACGAGCGCTTCCGGCATTGCCTTGAGCGGCCGGCCGAGGTAGGAAAATCGCGGCATGTCGAGTCTATGGGCTTGCTTCGGTTGGGCTATCGGGACTGCGCGGCGATAACAGTTCCGCATCCATGACCTCTGGCAGGGGCGGCAGTTCAGACAGCGCGCGCAAGTTGAGGTCGCTCAAGAAGCGCGCCGTGGTGGCATACAAGGCCGGGCGACCGGGCACGTCCTTGTGCCCGACCGTCTCGATCCAGCCACGCTCCTCCAGGGTCTTGATGATTTGACTGCTGACCGCTACACCGCGGATCTCCTCGATATCGCCACGCGTGACGGGCTGCCGGTAGGCGATGATGGCCAGGGTCTCCAGCGTGGCGCGTGAGTATTTGACCGGTTTTTCCGGATTGAGTCGCTCGAGATAGACCTGGTATTCGGGGCGGGTCTGGAATCGCCAACCCTCTGCCACTTGCACGAGCTCTACCCCCCTGCCCTGCCAATCCTGTCGCAGGGCCTCCAAGGCCTTGCGCAGGAAATCGGGGCTGAGCTCATCCTCAAAGACCTTGCGCAACTCGGCCGTGGAGACAGGCCGGCCGTGCGCGAGCAACACGGTCTCCAACACGCGCTTGACATCCGTGAGGTCATTCAGGCTGATCGGCATGGCACAGACGGACGTGTATGGGAGCGAAGGGCGCGGTCTGTACGATCTCCACCAAACGCTCCCTCGCCAGCTCGAGCAGGGCAAGAAGGCTGACCACCAGCAGGGGGCGCCCGCCCTCGGCTGGGAAGAGTTCGCTAAACAGCTTATAGCCGCCTGCCTGCAAGGTCCTGAGGATGCGGCTCATGTGCTCGCGCACGGAGAGCTCTTGGCGTGTGACGCGGTGATGGCGGCGCAGGCGGGCGCGCTTGAGGATCTCGCCCCAGGCAGTAAGGAGGTCCTCCACCCTGACCTGCGGCAGACGCTCCACGGCCAGCTTCACGACCAGTACCGATACCGGCTGGAAATCGCGGCCCAACCTGGGCAGGGCGTCGAGGTTTTGCGCGGCAAGCCGTGTCCGTTCGTATTCGAGCAGGCGGCGTACCAGCTCGGCACGCGGATCTTCCGTCCCCGCCTCTTCCACCTTCACCGGGCGCGGCAGCAACATGCGCGACTTGATCTCGATCAGCATGGCCGCCATGACCAGGTACTCTGCCGCAAGCTCCAGCCGGCGGCGGCGCATGGACTCGACATAGGCCATGTACTGCTGGGTGAGCTCAGCCATCGGGATATCCAACACGTTGATGTTGTTGCGCCGTATCAGCCACAGCAGGAGGTCTAAGGGCCCTTCGAAGGCGTCCAGGATCACCTCCAGGGCATCTGGCGGGATGTACAGATCCCGCGGCAGCTCGGTCCATTCCTCACCCAGCACGCGGACGCGCGGTGCCACGGGTGCGTCATGAACCGCTGGCGATGGCTCAGCGAGCATGTGGCGACAACCTTACCCTCAGTGCGGCCCTGGCCATCAGGTCTCGAACACCAACTTGGCCACCTCCCGGTAGTGTTTGACGAAATGCACCGTCAGCCCCTCCTTGACATATTCGGGCAAGCGCTCGAAGTCAGGCCGGTTGGCGGCGGGCAGGATCAGCTCGCGCAGATTGACCCGTTTGGCGGCGATCACCTTTTCGCGAATGCCGCCAACAGCGAGCACATGCCCGGTGAGGGTGAGCTCGCCGGTCATGGCCAGTGGGCGGCTCAGTTTCTCGTTGCGGGCAAGCGACAGCAGCGCCGTCGCCATGGTGATGCCGGCGCTGGGACCGTCCTTCGGTGTGGCGCCCTCGGGCACGTGCAGGTGCACGAAGGCCTGGTCGAAGAAGCCAGGATCGCCCTTATAGGGCTTGAGGTGGCTGGCGATGTAGCTGTAGGCGATCTCCGCCGACTCTTTCATCACCTCCCCCAGTTTGCCGGTGAGCTTGAAGCCCCGGTTCAAGGTGTGCACCTTGGTGGCCTCGATGGTGAGGGTGGCGCCGCCCAACGGCGTCCAGGCCAATCCCGTGACCACCCCGACGCCGGTGGGGGGGCGCTCCGGCAGGTGTGGCGGCTGGTCCATGTAGGCCTGCACGTCGTCGGCCGTGACGTGTAGGTGTTCTGTCTCTCCGCGCACGATTTTCACCACCGCCTTGCGCACCACCCTGCCTAGGGCCTGCTCCAGCTGGCGCACGCCGGCTTCGCGGGCGTAGCCTTCGATGATGCGGCGGATGGCGGCCTCGGTGATGCTGATCTGGCCACGCTTGAGGCCCGCCTTCTTCAGTTGCTTCGGCCAAAGGTGATGCCGGGCGATGGCCAGCTTTTCCTCGGTCAGATAGCCCGGTAGGCGGATGACCTCCATGCGATCCAGGAGCGGTGCCGGGATGGTGTCGAGCTGGTTGGCGGTGCAGATGAACAGCACCTTCGACAGATCGAAGCGCACGTCCAGATAGTGGTCTAGGAATTCGGCGTTTTGCTCGGGGTCGAGCACCTCGAGCAAGGCGCTGGCCGGGTCGCCATGATAGGAGGCGCCGATCTTGTCCACCTCGTCGAGCATGATGACCGGGTTTTGCGATTCCACCTCCTTGATGGCCTGGATGAACTTGCCGGGCATGGCGCCGATATAGGTGCGGCGATGCCCCTTGATCTCGGCCTCGTCGCGCATGCCACCGACCGAGAAGCGGTAGAACTTGCGCCCCAGGGCGCGCGCGATGGAGCGGCCGATGGAGGTCTTGCCCACGCCGGGGGGGCCGACGAGCAGCAGGATGGAACCGGCCACCTCGCCCTTCATTGCGCCGACCGCCAGGAATTCGATGATGCGCTCCTTGACGTCATCCAGGCCGTCGTGGTCCTGGTCGAGGATCTTGCGGGCGCGCGTGAGGTCGAGCTTGTCGCGGGTGTGCTTGCCCCAGGGCAGACTGGTGAGCCAGTCGAGGTAGTTGCGGGTGACGGTGTACTCCGGCGAGCCATGCTCCAGGCCGGCGAGTTTGTTCATCTCCTCGTTGAGCTTTTTCTCGGCGTGCGGCGGCAGCTTGAGCTTACGGATGCGCTCCTGGTAGAGCTCGAGATCGGCGGTACGGTCGTCCTTGGCGATGCCCAGCTCTTTCTGGATCACCTTGAGTTGCTCGCGCAAGAAGAATTCGCGCTGCTGCCGCGTCAACTTCTCCTCGACTTGACTGCGGATCTTGGACTGTAACCGCGCCACCTCCAGCTCTTTCTTCACCAGCACCAAAACCTTTTCCATGCGACGGCGCAGACTGAACGACTCCAGCACTTCCTGCAGCTTTTCTTTTGGCGCCGTGGTCAGGCTGGCGGCGAAATCGGTGAGCAGCGAAGGCTCGTTCGGTGAGAAGCGGTTGAGGAAGAACTTCAGTTCCTCGGTGTACAAGGGGTTGAGCGGCAGCAGCTCCTTGATGGCGTTGATGATGGCGAGCGCATAGGCCTTGATCTCGTCGTTGCTGGCGTCCTGACGGCTTTCGGCCGGATATTCGACGCGCGCGAAGAACGGCGGCTGCCCAGAAATCCACTCGGCGATACGAAAACGGGTGATCCCTTCCGCGATGAACTGGATCTTGCCATCGGCCCGCATGGGATGGTGCATGCGCACCAAGGTGCCGACCGAGTAGAAATCCTCAGGTCTGGCGGTGTCCGACTTGTCGCCCCGCACCAGCACCAGGCCGACGAGGTGATGCGGCGTGTCGCCGATGCGTTTCACCGTCTCCATCCACGGCCCCTCGTTCATCAGCAACGGCAGGGTCTGCGCCGGGAAGAAGGGCCGCTCGGTCATCGGCAAGAGATGGATGGCATTGGGCCAAGTTTGCGCTGGCAGGCCGCCCCCGCCCGCCTCGTCCGGCTGGCTAGCGGCCGGCTCAACGAGCTCGCCTTCGATGGGTTGATGCGTTTCGGTCATGTTAGCCTCACCAGCATGCGTCACATCCAGTGGGTAAGGCCATGACGGAGAGATTTCAAGAGGTTGTAATCCGCCTGGTCCTCGCCCTCACAGCTGCGCAAGGCCCATGGCTTCGCGCACGTCGCGCATCGTCTCGCGCGCCAGATCACGGGCCTTCTCGCAACCGTCGGCAAGGATGTTGCGCAGCGCATCGGGGTCTTCGGCCAGGGCCTTGGCCCGCTCCTGGATCGGCTTGAGCTCCCGCAACACCGCATCGATGACCGGCTGCTTGCAGTCGAGGCAGCCGATCGCCGCCGTGGTACAGCCCTCGCGCACCCACTGCTTCTGCTCCTCGCTGGCATAGACCAGGTGCAACTGCCACACCGGACACTTCTCCGGGTTACCGGGGTCGGTGCGCCGAATGCGCGCAGGGTCGGTCGGCATGGTGCGGATCTTTTTGCTTACCAGTTGCGGATCCTCGCGCAAGGCGATGGTGTTGTTGTAAGACTTGGACATCTTCTGGCCGTCCAGACCCGGCATGCGGGCCGAGGGGGTGAGCAAGGCCTCGGGCTCGGTGAGGATCATCTTGCCGCCCCCCTCTAGATAGCCATACAGGCGCTCCTTGTCGCCCAGGCTCAAGTTTTGCGTCTCGGCCAGCAAAGCGCGCGCCGAGGCCAGGGCCGCCTCGTCGCCCTGCTCCTGATAACGCGTGCGCAGCTCTTCGTAGAGCTTGGCCTTTTTGCTGCCTAATTTCTTGATGGCCGCCTGCGCCTTCTCCTCGTAGCCGGGCTCTTTACCGTACAGGTGGTTGAACCGGCGCGCGATCTCGCGCGCAAACTCGATGTGCGGCACCTGGTCCTCTCCCACCGGCACCTTGTTGGCGCGGTAGATGAGGATGTCGGCCGCCTGCAGCAGCGGATAGCCGAGGAAGCCGTAAGTGGAGAGGTCACGATCGCTGAGTTTGTCTTGCTGGTCCTTGTAGGTCGGAATGCGCTCCAGCCACCCCAAGGGCGTCATCATCGATAGCAGCAGGTGCAGCTCCGCGTGCTCGATCACCTGGGACTGGATGAACAGCGTCGCCTTGGTCGGGTCGATGCCGGCGGCCAGCCAGTCGATGACCATCTGCCGGGTATTCTCCTCGATGCTGTGCGGATCGTCGTAGTGGGTGGTCAAGGCGTGCCAGTCGGCGACAAAAAAGAGGCATTCGTATTCGTGCTGCAGCTTGAGCCAGTTTTTGAGCACCCCGTGATAGTGCCCCAGATGCAGGCTGCCGGTGGGACGCATGCCGGAGAGGACTCGATCGGCGTACATGGGAGCAGAGATTAGTTGAGGACGATCTGGATCAGCGCCAAAAGCTCGATGTCATGCAGACCGAAGACCTTGGCGCAAAGGGCGATGACGGCCTGGATCATGGGCCAGAGGATTGCGCCGAGCAGGCCGGTGAGAATCAGGGCCAGGAGGATGAACAGACCATACGGCTCCACGCGGGCGAGCGCATAGGCAAGCCGCGGCGGCAGAAGGCTTACGGCGATGCGCCCACCATCCAGGGGCGGCAGCGGCAGGAGGTTGAGCGCCATCAAGATGGCATTGATGAACACACCGGCCGCCCCCATCAGCGCGAGCGGCGTGGCGAAAGCACTCGCCTGGATCAGGAGCGACAGCTTGATCATCGCGGTCCAGAACAGGGCCATGACCAGGTTGGCGCCCGGCCCGGCTGCCGCTACCCAGAGCATATCCTGTTTCGGGCGGTGCAGGTTGCGGAAATTGACCGGCACCGGCTTGGCCCATCCGAACAGGATGCCGCCCCCGCCCGCGAGTTTGGAAAGCAACAAGATGGCCAAGGGCACGATGAGGGTCCCTACCGGATCGACGTGACGCAAAGGATTGAGGCTGATGCGCCCAGCCAGCTCAGCCGTGCGGTCGCCGAACCGGCGCGCAGCGTAGCCATGCGCGGCCTCATGTAGGGTGATGGCGTACACCACCGGCAGCGCGAAAACGGCGATCTTTTGGATGAGGGTGAGCTCCAAGTTTCAGTTACCTCTCATTCCAGCCCCAGCAGGCGAGGGTCGGCGCGGCCGCGCCGAATGACTTGAGCCACCTCGCCGCTCAGATCGATCACCGTGCTGGGCTCCAGACTGCATGGGCCGGCATCCAGGATGACGTCCACCCGCTTCTCGACCAAGCCCCGGATGTCGAGCGGGTCATTACAGGGCTGTTCCGCATCGGGCAGGATCAGGCTCACCGATAGGATTGGTTCATCGAGCTCGCTCAGTAGGGCGCTGACCACGGCATGATCGGGAATTCGCAGGCCGATGGTGTTGCGCTTGGGGTGGAGCAGACGCCGCGGCACCTCTCTAGTGGCCTCCAGGATGAAGGTGAAGCCGCCTGGGGTGGCCGCCTTGAGCAGGCGGTAGCGGCGGTTGTCCACCTTGGCGTAACGGGCGATGTCGGATAGGTCGCGACAGACCAGGGTGAAGAAATGCCGATCATCCACTTGGCGAATCGCACGGATGCGCTCCATGCCCTCCTTGTTGCCGATCATGCACCCCAAGGCATAGCTGGAATCGGTGGGATAGACCATGATCCCGCCTGCGCGCAGGATGCGCGCCGTCTCCCGGATGAGGCGCGGCTGTGGGTTGTCCGGATGGACGCTGAAATATTGGGCCACGGAGGACAGTTCACCACGTCGCCCAGATGGGGCGACAGATCGCGGGCAGGGGCCCAAGGCGGCCGAGCTCGCGGCCGCCCTCGCCGGGGGCATGGAAGTCGGAGCCACAGGAGGCATAGAGGCCGAATTCTTGCGCCAACTTGGCATAAATCGGCACCTGCTCTGCGGTATGGCTGCCGGTGACGACCTCGATCGCCTCCCCTCCAAGGTCGCGAAACTCTGCCAGCAAGGCACGCATCTTCTCGCTACCGAAATTGCACCGCCCAGGATGCGCGAGCACCGCTTGACCGCCGGCGGCATGGATCCATTGCACGGCCTGCGCAAGGCTCGCCCACTGATGCGCGACATAGCCCGGTTTGCCCTTGACCAGGTAGTTCTTGAACACCGCCTTCACGTCCTTGACGTAGCCCTCCTCGACCAGGAAGCGGGCGAAATGGGTACGACCGATGAGGTCTTTGTTGACGGCATAGGCATAGGCCCCTTCCAGGGCGCCGGGTATGCCCACGCGGGCCAGGGCTTCGCTCATGCGGCGCGCCCGCTCGGCACGTCCAGCCCGGTTGGCTGCTAGGCCAGCGAGCAACTGCGGGTGGTGGGTATCCACCCCCAGGCCGACGACATGCAGCGTATGTCCACCCCAGGTGACCGAGATCTCCACCCCAGGAATGTAGCGTATGCCTAACGCGGCTGCCGCTTCGGCAGCTTCTGCTTGCCCGCGCACGTCGTCGTGATCGGTCAAGGCGAGGACGTCCACCCCCTGGCTGTGCGCGCGGCTCACTACGGCCGAGGGCGTCAGCACTCCATCGGAGGCGGTCGAATGGCAGTGAAGATCGAAATGCACGCGAAAATCGAGCTTGAGTAGTATTGGTCAATCATAGCAAAATGGCCTATCCGCGGCCATGACGCGCCAGCATTAACTGCATGAAGCTGCTCTTCGACCTCTTCCCCGTCATCCTGTTCTTCACCGCCTATCAACTGGGTACGGCCGATCCAGATGGCGCTCGTGCCCTGCTTACGGCCATGGGCATCCATCTCAACGGCGGCGCCAAACCAGGCGTATTCATCGCCACCGTCGCAGCCATAGTCGCCACCCTCGTGCAGGTGGCTTGGGTTTGGCTGCGCCACCGCCAGGTCGATGCCATGCTCTGGCTCTCACTCATACTGATCGTGGCCTTCGGCGGCGCGACCCTGTTCCTGCAAGACGAGACCTTCATCAAGTGGAAGCCGACCGTGCTCTACTGGCTGTTCGCCCTCGCTTTGGGCCTTGCGCCAGTCCTGTTCGAGCGCAACCTGATCCAGATGCTGATGCAAAAACAAATCAGCCTGCCCGAGGCGGTTTGGAGTCGACTTAACCTCGGCTGGACGGCCTTCTTCGTTTTCCTCGGCGCGGCCAACCTCTTCGTCGCCTTCCGTTATTCCACCGATATCTGGGTCGATTTCAAGCTGTTTGGCACCCTTGGGCTGATGCTAGTGTTCGTCCTCGGTCAAAGCCTCTACCTGGCCCGTCACCTCAAGGTGCGCGAATGAACCTCTTCTACGCCATCATCGCCGAGGACGCACCCGACAGCCTAGCCCTGCGTCAGGCCGCTCGCCCGGCGCATCTGGCGCGTCTGCAGGCCCTGAAGGACGAGGGTAGGCTGCTTATCGCCGGTCCGTTTCCCGCCATCGACAGCCCCGATCCGGGGCCGGCCGGTTTCACCGGCAGCCTGATCGTCGCCAGCTTCGAGAGTCTAGAGGCCGCGCAGGCCTGGGCGCAGGCCGACCCCTACGTGACCGCCGGCGTCTATGCCCGCGTCAGCGTACGACCGTTCAAAAAGGTGTTGCCATGACCCACGCCGCAACCGAGGCCCAAATGCGCGCCTGTCTGGCCAGCCTGGAGCCCATTGAGCTGGAAATCATCGATGACAGCGCCCAGCATGCCGGTCACGCCGGAGCGCGCGCCGGCGGTGGCCACTTTCGCCTCAAGATCGTCTCCAAGCAGTTTTCCAACATGAGCAAGGTCGAGCGTCACCGTCGGGTCTATCAGGCGCTCGGCGCCCTCATCGGCGGCCGCATCCACGCCCTCGCCATCACCGCCCTCGCGCCCGAGGAGCGCTGAACACCCTATCCTTGCAAAGGACCACCATGAAACGCCTGCATTGCCTGCTCGCCCTACCCCTGGCATGCCTTGCCGCTGGCCATCTCCATGCCCAGACGCCCACAGAAGCGGGGGATGCGAAGCCCATCGCCGTGGTCAATGGCGTGCCGATCCCTGCCATCTATGCCGAGTTCTTGCGCAACGCGCGCGCGGCGCGTGGCCAATCTGGCGATGCCCTCACCGATGCCAACCTGCGCGAGTCCCTGATCGTGGCCGAGCTGCTCGCCCAAGAGGCGCAGCGCACCGGCCTCGACAAAAACCCGCGCCTGACCGCCATGATCGAGTTTCAACGCAAGGAATTGCTCGGCCGTGCCGTACTGGAGGAATATCTGCGCAAAAACCCGGTGAGCGAGGAGACCCTGCGCGCCGAATATGACAAGGCCAAAGCGCGTGCCGGCGACACCGAGTATCGCGTGCGGCACATCCTGGTGGCCAGTGAGCAAGAGGCGCGCGAGCTCATCCAGCGCCTCAAGGCCCGCAAAACAAAGTTCGAAGACCTCGCCAAAAGGCACTCTTTAGACCCTTCCGCCGCCAACGGCGGCGATCTGGGCTGGGTCGCGCCGGCCACGCTGGTGCCGGAGTTCGCCGAAGCAATGACCCGTCTCAAAAAGGGCCAGTTGGCGGAAAACCCCGTGCACACTCGCTTCGGCTGGCACGTCATCCGGCTCGACGATGTGCGCAGCCTGCAATTCCCGAGCTACGAAGAGGCGAAAGCGCGCCTCGCGCAGCAGTTGCAGCAGCTTGCCATCCGCAACTATGTGCGTGAACTGAGCAGCAAAGCCAAGGTGGAATGAGCGCGCGCCTTGGCGCAGACGCTCGCGGCCTGATCACCTTTTCCGCTCACGGCCATCGCTGGCGCCAGCTTGCGCCCACTTCGTCCAGCCACCTCCAGCAAGCTGGCCTGACAAAAGGCGGGGTGCAGCTGCCATGGGCAGGCTACGCACCGCGCGCGATCCGTCGTCCGGGCCCCTTTCTGCGCGCCATGCCCGACCATAGTCAGCGCCGATCGCCCCCTGGCGCGGCGCGGCTGGCAGCCGCGATGCAACTTCGCCCACGAACACCCGTCTAATGACCGAGCGGCGTTGGCCGCGGGAGACCGACACATGGGCCGGCAAGCGCCTGCCAACCGCTTCCATGCCTGTCCGCCCGAGGGCTGGCCGGAGTGGGGAAAGCGGCCTGTCATGGGATTTGGCCGCCGTGGTATGATGCCACCGCGGATATGGATTCGATCAGAAAGAAAAAACGATGACCGAGAAAGAACGCCACAACCTACAGGACATCTTCCTCAACACCCTGCGCAAGGAACACATCCCCTGCGCCGTGTTCTTAGTCAATGGCATCAAGCTGGTGGGCAAGATCGAATCCTTCGATCAATACATGGTGTTGCTGCGGGCAAACGAGCAGACGGTGCAGGCCATCTTCAAGCACGCCATCTCCACCGTCTCACCCATGCGGCAGGTGAGCCTGCAGGCCAAAATCGGCGCCAAGGCGAGCGCTGATTGACGCCGCGCGGGCGGTGGCACGACTCACTCCGCGCGCCCAGCGCCAGGGCGTAGCGGGGCGCCGACGAGCGACGCCCTCACTCGCCCTCTTGTTCGATCACCTTCTGCAAGCCGGATAGCTTCTCGCCCTCGGCCAGGCTGATCAGCGTGACGCCCTGGGTGGAACGGCCCTGGCTGCGGATCTCGCTCACCCGGGTGCGGATCAGCACGCCGCCGGTCGTGATAAGCATGATCTCATCGTCGGGCTCGACCAAGGTCGCGGCGACCACCTTGCCGTTGCGGGCCGTCGTCTGCATGGCGATGATGCCCTGACCGCCGCGGCCATGACGGGTGAACTCGGTGATCGGCGTACGCTTGCCATAGCCGTTTTCCGTGGCGGTCAGCACGTATTGCTGCTCGTTCTCCGCCACCAGCAGGGCGATCACCTGCGCGCTGCCGGTCAACCTGATGCCGCGCACGCCGCGCGCTAGCCTACCCATGGGGCGCACCTCGTTCTCATCGAAGCGGTTGGCCTTGCCCTCGTCGGTGAAAAGCATCACATCATGCTTGCCATCGGTGATGGCCACACCGATGAGGTGATCGCCTGCATCCAAGTTGACGGCGATGATGCCATTGCTGCGCGGGCGCGAGAACTCGGACAACGGCGTCTTCTTCACCGTTCCGAGTGCCGTGGCCATGAACACGTAGCGGTCGTCCGTGAAGGCCTTCACCGGTAGGATGGCGGTGATCTTCTCCCCCTCTTCCACCTTCAGCAGGTTGATGATCGGCTTGCCTCGGCTCGTACGGCTGCCTTGCGGCACCTCGTAGACCTTTAGCCAGTACATCCGCCCCTTATTGCTGAAGCAGAGGATGTAATCGTGGGTATTGGCGATGAAGAGCTTCTCGATGAAATCCTCTTCCTTGGTGGTCGCTGCCTGTTTGCCACGGCCGCCGCGCTTCTGCGTGCGATACTCGTCCAGGGGCTGCGACTTGATGTATCCGGCATGCGAGAGGGTGACGACGACGTCTTGCGGCGCGATCAGATCCTCCAGGCTGAAGGACTGCGTCTCGGCGACGATCTCGCTGCGCCGCGCATCGCCGAATTGCTGTTTCAACTCGGTCAATTCCTCGGCGATGATGCGCGTGACCCGCTCAGGCTTGTCGAGGATGTCGAGCAGATCGGTGATGCGCGCCATGACCTCTTTGTACTCGGCGACGATCTTGTCCTGCTCGAGGTTCGTCAGACGCTGGAGCTGCATCTCCAGGATGCGTTGGGCCTGAAGTTCGGAGAGGTGATAGCCGTCTGCCTTCAGACCGTACTCGGGCGCCAAATCCACCGGTCGGTAGTCCTCGCCATGGGCACGCGCAAGCATTTCTTCCACCAGCGAGGAACGCCAGGCCCGCGACATCAGCGCCACCTTGGCCTCGGCTGGGGTGGCGGAGGCCTTGATGAGGGCGATCATCTCGTCGACGTTGGCCAGGGCCACCGCCAGCCCCTCGAGGATGTGGGCGCGCTCGCGTGCCTTCTTGAGCTCGTGCTTGGTGCGACGGGTGATGACCTCTCGGCGATGGCGCAGAAAGGCCTCGAGCAGCTGTTTGAGGTTCAATAGCCGCGGCTGACCGTCGAGCAGGGCCACCATGTTGATGCCGAAGGTGTCCTGCATCTGGGTCTGCTTGTAGAGATTGTTGAGGATGACATCGGGCATCTCGCCGCGGCGCAGCTCGATCACCACCCGCATGCCGGTCTTGTCCGACTCATCGCGGATCTCGGTGATGCCCTCGATCGCCTTCTCCCTGACCAGCTCGCCGATCTTGGCACAGAGGCTGGCCTTGTTCACCTGATAGGGCAGCTCATCGATCACGATGGCCTGACGCCCGCCGCCCTTTTCGATGTCTTCGAAATGGCATTTGGCGCGCATCACCACGCGGCCGCGCCCCGTTCGGTAGCCCTCGCGCACGCCCTCCAAGCCGTAGATGATGCCGGCGGTGGGGAAATCTGGCGCCGGCACCCGCTCGATGAGCTCGTCCACAGTAAGCTCCGGGTTTTCCAAGAGCGCGAGGCAGGCATCCACGATCTCCCCGAGGTTGTGCGGTGGGATGCTGGTAGCCATGCCCACGGCAATGCCAGAGGCGCCGTTGATGAGCAAGTTGGGGACCTTGGCCGGTAAGACCAGGGGCTCCAGCTCCTTGCCGTCATAGTTGGGGCCGAAATCCACCGTCTCCTTGTCGATGTCGGCCAGCAGCTCGCCGGCAAGCCGCATGAGCCGGCACTCGGTGTAGCGGTAAGCCGCCGGGGAATCGCCATCGACGGATCCAAAGTTGCCCTGGCCATCGATCAGTGGATAGCGCATGGAGAAGTCCTGCGCCATGCGCACCAGGGCGTCGTAGGTCGCGGCATCGCCATGCGGGTGGTATTTACCCAATACGTCGCCAACCACGCGCGCGCACTTGACATAGGGCCGGTTCCACACGTAGTTGGATTCGTGCATGGCGTAAAGGATGCGGCGGTGCACCGGCTTCAGGCCATCGCGGGCGTCAGGCAGGGCCCGGCCCACGATCACGCTCATGGCGTAATCGAGGTAAGAGCGCCGCATCTCCTCCTCGAGGCTGACTGGTAGGGTTTCCTTGGCGAATGGTTCCATGCGCTGGATGTGGTTATGGTGCTGAGACGGGCTTGACCGCGGGCCCGCCATGCAGGCTGCGCGTACGCTCGCTCGGCCCAAGTACAATGGGCAGCTTGCTATACCACCGTGAGCGCAGACGCAACTTTGTTAGCCGAGCGGGTGCGGCCGCAAGAGGGGTGTCAGACGACCGCTTCTCGCTATGGAAAACGCAAGCGACATTTTATCATCTCAGCATCGCGTCATGCCCGCATTCACGATTCGCCCCAAGGCCTTGCCTTAGACCGCACTGCACCATGCCCAAGGATGTCGCGCTACGTATCGATCCAGGCTGGCTCATCCCAGTAGAGCCGGAAGACAGGGTCATGAGCAACCATGCCGTGATCGTCGATGCCGGCAGAATCGTCGACATCCTGCCCAGCGCCGAAGCCGACCAACGCTACCGTGCCCAAAGCCATCACCGTCTGCCTGGCCATGCGCTCATCCCTGGCCTGATCAACCTCCACGCCCATGCGGCCATGACCCTGCTGCGCGGCTTTGCCGACGACCTACCCCTGATGGCTTGGCTCACCGAGCACATCTGGCCGGCGGAGCGGCGCTGGGTATCGCGTGAATTCGTCTATGACGGCACGCGGCTGGCCTGCCTGGAAATGCTCAAGGGCGGCATCACCTGTTTCAACGACATGTATTTCTATCCAGATGCCGCCGTGGAGGCGGCCATCGAGGCCGGGCAACGCATCGCCGCAGGTATCATCGTCATCGATCACCCCTCGAGCTACGCGGCCGACCTGGATAGCTATCTGAACAAGGGCCTCGAGCTGCGAGACGCCCAGCGCGACCAGCCACTGGTGAGCTTCTGCATGGCGCCGCATGCGCCCTACTCCACCAGTGATCGCAGCCTGGAAAAGGTCCTGGTCTACGCCCAGCAGCTCGACATGCCCATCCACATCCACCTGCACGAGACCCGCGAGGAATTGAGCCAAAGCGTTGCGCAATACGGGATGAGACCCTTGCAACGCCTGCGTCGCCTCGGCTTGCTGGGGCCAGACCTCATCGCCGTGCATGCGGTGCATCTCATGGACGAAGAAATCGGGCTGCTACGCGAGCACGGCTGTCATGTCGCCCATTGCCCCACCTCCAACCTCAAGCTCGCCAGCGGCATCGCACCAACCGCCGCGCTGCTCGCGGGCGGGGTGAACGTAGGGCTGGGTACGGACGGCGCCGCCAGCAACAATAAACTCGACGGTTGGCAGGAGATGCGACTGGCGGCCTTGCTGGCCAAGGGGGTATCCGGCCGGCCGGAGGTCATGCCCGCCCGGCAGGCGCTGCGCATGGCCACGCTCAATGGCGCCCGCGCCCTCGGGCTCGAGGCGCACATCGGCTCCATTGAGGTGGGCAAGGCGGCCGATCTCGTCGCCGTCGACCTCAATGGTGCGCACACACAACCCTGCTACGATCCGGTGTCTCACCTCGTCTATAGCGCCGGGCGCGAGGACGTAACCCATGTCTGGGTTGCGGGCCGCGAGGTGGTGCGCGACCGCTGTTGCCTGACCTTGGACACAGCCGAGGTCGTGGCCCGGGCCCAGCGCTGGCGACAGCGGCTGATCAGCCACTGAAACGCTACATAGCCTGACGCAAGCGCCCCACCACGCTCGCCAAAGCCGGCACGATGCATAATGAGGCAATGCCCGCGATGACGCGCAAAAAGCTACCCATAGGCATCCAGACCTTGCGCGAAATTCGCGAGGAGGGTTACTACTATGTGGACAAGACGGCGTTTGCCCATCGGCTTGCCACCACCGGCAAGTACTATTTTCTCTCCCGCCCGCGCCGCTTTGGCAAAAGCCTTTTCCTCGACACCTTAGCCGAGCTCTTCTGCGGCAACGAAGCGCTCTTTCGTGGCCTTTTCATCCACGACAAGTGGGACTGGAGCAAGAAACACCCCG
>JBEPZO010000032.1:0-24960 GCA_041640815.1 Thiobacillaceae bacterium | reverse complement strand
TCTGCGCATAGCCGAACGCGCTCAGAAAAAGCCCAGCCCGACCTGGAAAAGACGCTCGACCTGTGGCACCAGCCGCTTGTTGGGCACGAAGATGATGAGGTGGTCTTCTGGCTGGATCAGGGTATCGTGGTGCGCGATGATCACGGTATCGCCGCGCAGGATGGCACCGATGCTGGCGCCCTCTGGCAACGGCACCTGCTCGATGCGGCGTCCCACCAACTTCGAGCTCCGCTCGTCGCCGTGCACCACGGCCTCCATGGCCTCGGCCGCGCCGCGCCTTAGGCTGTGCACCACCGTCACATCACCGCGCCGGATATGCGTCAGCAGCGGGCCGATGGTGGCCTGGGCCGGCGACAGGGCGATGTCGATCTCGCCGCCCTGCAGCAGATCGACATAGGTCGGCCGGTTGATCAGGGCGATGACCTTGCGCGCCCCCAAGCGCTTGGCGAGCATACAGGACATGATGTTGTCCTCGTCGTCGTTGGTCAGGGCGCAGAACACGTCCATCTCATCGACGTTCTCCTGTACGAGCAGCTCCTCGTCGGTGGCATCCCCGACGAGCACCAAGGTGTGGCGCAACCGCTGGGCGAGGTCCTCGGCCCGCTGCTTGTTGTGGTCCATCAGCTTGACCTCGTAGTCGTCCTCGAGGGCGGCAGCGAGGCGGCTGCCGATGTTGCCGCCGCCGGCGATCATCACCCGCCGCACCGACTGATCCGCATGTCGCATCTCTTTCATCACCGCGCGGATGTTCTCGGTGGCGGCGACGAAGAACACCTCGTCGCCATCCTCGATGACGGTGCTGCCCTCTGGCACGATGGCCCGGTCACGGCGATAGATGGCTGCCACACGGGCGTCGAGCTCCGGCAGGTGGCGGCGCAGATCCCTCAGTTCATGGCCGACCAGAGGGCCACCCTCGCGCGCCTTGACGACCACTAGGCGTATGCGACCGTTGGCAAAGTCGACCACCTGCAAGGACTCGGGATAGTCGATGAGGCGGCGCAAGTAATTGGTGATCTCCTGCTCCGGGCTGATCGTGTAGTCCACCGCCATGTTTTCGGGCTGGAACAGCACAGGGTTATTCATGTAGTCCGCCGCCCGGATGCGCGCGATCTTGGTCGGGATGTTGAACAGGGTGGCGGCCAGCTTGCAGGCCACCATGTTGGTCTCGTCCGACTGGGTGACGGCCACCAGCATGTCGGCATCCTCCGCCCCGGCAGCGCGCAGCACCGACGGGTGTGCGCCATGTCCGACGACGGTGCGCAGATCGTAGCGGTCCTGCAGCTCGGCCAGCTTGGCGGCGTCGAGATCCACGACCGTGATGTCGTTCGCTTCCGAAACGAGGCTAGCGGCGAGACTTGAGCCCACCTGGCCGGCGCCGAGGATGATGATCTTCATGGTCTTGCTCTGGTTGAGGCTGACAGGGGGTTAGTGCGGCGTGTTGCGCTAGTGGTTACTCGTTCCGCGGCGGCAATTCTATGCCCAGGCTCTTGAGCTTGCGGTAAAAGGCCGTGCGTTCCATGCCCGCGCGGGCGGCTGCCTTGCTCACCACCCAGCCGCATTCTCGCAGCAGCGCGTTGAGATAGGCCCGCTCGAAGGCGTCGCGTGCCTCCTTGAGCGGCAGGTCCAAGCGGATGCCCAACACCTCTGGCGCCTCATGCGCCGGCAAGCCGAGCATGGCCTGGACGTCCTTGGCCTCGATCACGCCCCCCTCGGCGGCCAATGCCAGGCTGGTCACCACGTTGCGCAACTCGTCCAGGTTACCCGGCCAGTCATAGCGGGTGAGTAGCTTTAGGGCCTCGTCGCTCAGTGCGGCGGGTGGCCGACCGGTTTTGGCCGCCTCTTGCTCGAGGACCTGCCGAGCGAGCGGCGCGATATCCTCAGCATGCTCGCGCAAGGGGGGCACCCGCACCGCCACCCGCGCCAGGGTATTGTAAAGATCGCGTGAATAGGTGCCCTGGGCCGCTTTCTCCGCCAGGTTGACCGAGCATGCGCACACCACCCGCACCTCGTAATCCTGATGCCTGGCCAAGATCATCTCCAGACCGCGCTGCTGGAAGGGGGTAAGGTGGCCGATCTCGGGGATGTAGAGCAGCCCGCCCTTGGCCTCGGCGAGCAGCTGTAAAGGGGTATCGGCGAGTCGAGCCAAGTCCGTCACCTCTACCAGGGGAGTCTTGGGCAAGTGCAAGAAACGGGCACAGGCCTCAGCGCCGGCGCCTGGCTCGCTGGACAGCAGGATAGCCCCCCCGCTCCCGGCAGCATGCTTGAGCTTCTGTATCAGCTGGCGAATAACCTCACTCGCGCCAAGTTCGGGCAGTGCATCAGGCAGCGGTGGCGGTTTACGCGCCATGCGCAGGGCCCTTTGCACGGTCTCCAACAGCCGCTTGTAGGGCACCGGCTTTTCCAGAAAGTCGAACGCCCCCAGGCGGGTGGCCTCAACCGCAGTGTGGATCGTGCCGTGGCCAGACATCATGATCACCGGCATGCTGGCCAGGCCGCTGCTCACCCACTCCTTGAGCAGGCTGATGCCATCCAGATCGGGCATCCAGATGTCAAGTAGCACCAAGTCGGGCGCCTTTTCCAGCATGGCCTTGCGGGCGGCCTCACCGTTCTCCGCCAGGCGCACCTCATAGCCTTCTTCTTCCAGGATCTCCTGGACCAAGGTACGGATGCCCGGTTCATCGTCCACGACCAATATCTCACTCATCGTTTTGCCCCAGAAGCGGGAGGGTTACACAAACCCGTGCACCGCCCCCCTCCGCGTTGCGCACCTCGATCACGCCGTGGTGCTCTTCCACGATCTTGCGCACCACGGCAAGCCCTAGACCCGTGCCCTTGGCCTTGGTCGTCGCATAGGGCTCGAACAGGCGGTTGAACAGCTGTTCGGGGAAACCCGGCCCGTTGTCCGCGACACACATCTCCACCCCCGCCTCCACTCGTCGTGTTGCCACCTCGACGCGGGGCTCGGCGACATCGACCAGGGCCTCGTCGGCATTCTTGAGCAGATTGTGCAATAGCTGGCGGATGAGGGCAGGATCGCCCGCCACCGGCGGCAGCCCTTCTGCCAAGTTCAGGCTTACCGGGCGGTGACCCTCGTAGAGCACGGCCACTTCCTTGATCAAGGCGTTGAGGTCGAGCGGTTCGATGCGTGGTGCCGGTAGTTTCGCATATTGCGAAAAAGCGTCCACCAGGCCTTTGAGCGCCGCCACCTGGTTGATGATGGTCTCGGTCGAGCGCACCAGGGTGGCGCGTGAGGCCTCGTCCAGTCGGTCGGCAAGCTTGACCTGCAAGCGCTCGGCGGATAGCTGTATCGGCGTGAGCGGGTTTTTGATCTCATGCGCGAGCCGCCGTGCCACCTCGCCCCAGGCGGCATCGCGCTGGGCCTGCACCAGCTGCGTCACGTCGTCGATCACCAAGACATAGTCTGGCGATTCATCCGCAGTGAGCGGCGCGCCGCGCAGGACCAGGATGCGCTGGGCATCCGCGCGCTGGTACTCCCATTGCCCTTGCCAGCTCGACAGGGGCATGCGCTGAAAGTGCTCGCGAATGGCGAGGGCGAGATGATTGAGGGGGGTATCCAAGTCGCCCCACTGTTCGATCGGGCGGCCTGTGAGTTCGCTGCGCTCGCGACCGAGGATCGCCGCCGCAGCCGGATTGACGATGCGCACAGAAAGATCATGGTCCAAGGTAACCACGCCAGTAGTCAGGCGCGCGAGCACCCCCTCCAGATAGGCCTTGGCCTGCAACAGGCTGTCGTGGTGCGCCTCGGCGGCGCTGCGTGCCTCGGCGAGCTGCTGCGTCATGCGATTGAACGACTGGGTGAGCAAACCCAACTCGTCACGGCTGGTGACCGCTTGCACCTGACTAAAGTCGCCGCGAGCCACCGCACGCGTGCCGCGCGCCAAGGCACGCAAGGGAGCGGCCAGGCGCGTGGAGAGGATGAAGGCGAGCGCAATGGCGGTAAACAGCGCAATGGCGAGGGTGAGTGTTAAGGACAGGCCATAGAGCCGCTTCAAGCCCACGCGGGAGACCGCCAACTCCTGATACTGACGCCGTGCCGCCTCCACCTGCATCGCCGACTCGGCGAGGTTCAGCGGCACGGGCTGGATGACCTGCAGGATACGCAACGAGTCGACCATGGTGACGATATTCACCGGCACGGCCACTCGCACCACCATGCCTGTGCTGTCGGCAAGAACCTCCACTCTGGACCAGGGCTGCTGCATCCGCACCTGCCAGAGTGCCCCCTGGTCCAACACCGGTGGTGCGAGCCCTCCCTTGTCCCCCGAGGCGAAGCCGAGCAGACGACCGTCGGTGCCGAATAATGCCGCCTCCTGGATGCCCGCCGCCTCGCGCAGCTCATTGAGGCGATCGAGCTGCGCGGCGATGGCTTGGTCGGCCAGTTGCTGCGCCATGGTCTCCGCCTTCTTGACTAGATCACGCTCTAGATACTGCAAAGCCGATTGGCCGAGCGCTAATCCCCCTTCCAAGGCACGCTCGATACGCACATCGAACCATGTCTCGATGGACCTGAGGACAAATTGCACCGAAACCGCATACACCACTAGACCTGGCCACAGAGCCATCAGCGCGAACATGCGCGTCAGGCGTGCAGTCAGCTTGGCACCAAATATACCGGCATGGATACGGCGGCGTAGCAAAAGGATCTGATAGCTAATCAAAAGCAGCAGGGCAACCACTGCCCCAGCGTTGAGATAGAGCAATAGGGGGAAATTCTCAGCAAACAACGCTGTATCGGCCGCGGCGAGCGACAAAAGCGCGATGAGGCCTCCGCCTACAAATAAGCCGCCCAGGAGGAGGTAAATCACTGTAACAACCTCAGAAGCGCGCACCCTAGAATAGCTGGCGGCCTTACTGTGCTCTGCCTCAGCAAGCAAACATCACACGCACAGCTCATGGCCGGAAATTCCACTCCCGCCAACCGCTGTCGAGCTGCCAGCGCTGCGAGGCGACGGCGTTGACCTGCAAGGGCTTGGGTAATTGAGCGGTATCTAGGTACATGCGCACGGCAAGCACATAAGTGTGCTTGCGGCTGACCTGGGACTGGTGCAATACGGCCCAGTCGTTGAAATCACCGGCATGCTCGAGCAGCTCCTGCAAGCTGGCATGCGTGGTGGTGTGCCCACTGACCGTCGCATAATACTGCTTGAGCAGAGCGTTGTACGACAAGCGGATGACGCGCGTGACTTCGGCGATGTCCTCCGCAAACCAGAAACTGCGCGGGCGCTGTGCCTTGAAAACCTGCACGAAGGTCAGTTGTACACCGCGGTGCAAGGCATCTTCCAAAGTGGATGAAAGCTGGATATCAAAGCCGCCGATCAGCTGCCAGATCTCGCCATGAAGCTCCAGATCGGCCCGTAGCAGGGCAATGCCCTCTGCCGGCGTGACCGTGGGCAGACTCGCCGTCAAGGCGCCAAGCAACACGACCGCGACGAATCTACGTCTTGACCAAGCGTGCATAGAAGAATCCGTCATGCTGGCCGTCCGGCAGCAGTTGTCCTTGCCTGCCGCCGGGCAGGTCCAGCGGTTCTTCCGCAGCATCTGGGTGTTGCGTCAAAAAAGCGTGCACCACGCCCCGATTCTCCGCCCAAAACAGGCTGCAGGTGGCGTAGAGCAATTTACCACCTGGCTGCAACAAGGGCCAAAGCGCCTCGATTAGTTGCAGCTGACGCTGTGCCAGGCGTGTTGCATCCTCGGCACGCTTGAGCCATTTGCCATCTGGATGCCGCCGCACCACCCCCGAGCCGGTGCACGGGGCATCGAGCAGGATGCGATCGAAGGGCCGGCCATCCCACCAAGCTTGCGGTGCGGCGGCATCGGCCACGCGCAGGCGCGCCTTGAGGCCGAGCCGATCGAGGTTCTGCTTGACCCGCTCTAAGCGCTCAGGCGCCAGATCCAGGGCGGTCAGGTCAAGGTCGTGGCACTCGAGCAGGTGAGCGGCCTTGCCGCCCGGCGCCGCGCAGGCATCCAGCACGCGCATGCCGTCGCGGCAGTCGAGCAGTGCTGCCGCATATTGCGCGCCGAGATCCTGCACCGACACGAGCCCGTCGGCGAAACCCGGCAATTGCGCGACCGGCACCGGGTGCGCAAGCCTCAGCGCCCAATCGCCGGTCTGCTCCGCCTCAAGCCCCGCCTCGCACAGACGAAGTTGGTAGTCCTGCAGGCGCGTGCGGCGTCGATTGACGCGCAAGGTCATGGGCGGGTGCTGGTTCGAGGTCTCGAGTATGGCCTGCCAGTGTTCGGGATATTCCTGCTTGAGGCGCGCCACCCACCAGGCGGGATGGTTCCAGCGTGCGAGCGGGTCGTCTTGCGCCTGCGTAAGCAGCAAATCGCGTCGTCGCAGAAAGTTGCGCAGCACGGCATTGACCAAGCCGCTCGCCCGCCGCGGCGCCGCAGAGACGGTCTCGTTCACCACCGCGTAGGGTGGTGTACGCCCTTCGAGCAACTCGTACAGGCCGACCAGCAAGAGATACCGGATCGCCGGCTCGATGAGCGGGCGGGTGAGCAATTGCTTGAGCAAATACTCGAGTAGCCCCAGACGGCGGAGCACGCCATAGCTCAAGTCCATCACCGCCGCGCGCAGCCGCCCCTCGGCAGCGAGCGCCGCCAGGGCATGATCGAGACTGCGTCCTTGCCCGAGTACCGCCGCCAGCAGGCGGGCCGCCAGGCTGCGCGCCGTGGGGGTGTTGTGCTGTTGACGGCCCGAGACGGACAGGTCAAGCCCCCTTGCGGGCGAGCATGAGCAGACGTCGCACCCGCTCCTCGGTGGTCGGATGCGTGCGGAACAGCGCCGCCAGGTCGCCGCCGGTAAGCGGATTGACGATCATCATCTGGGCGGTCTCGGGATGCAGCTCGGCCGTCGGCAACGGCGTGCCGCGGGCATAGGCCTCGATCTTGGTCAGCGCGCTGGCCAGGGCCTCGGGGTCGCCCGAGATCTCGGCGCCGCCACGGTCGGCGCCAAACTCGCGCGCGCGCGAGATCGCCAGCTGAATCAGCATGGCGGCCAGCGGCGCCAGAACGATCAGGATCAGCTGCACGATGGGGTGCGCGCCGCGCTCCTGATGCTGTCCGCCGCCGAACAACATGCCGAACTGCGCCAGCGAGGAGATGGCGCCAGCCACCGTGGCGGAGAGGGTGGAGATCAAGGTGTCGCGATTCTTCACGTGCGCCAGCTCGTGCGCCATGACACCGCGCAGCTCCCGCGGCGTGAGCAGGCGCAAGATGCCGGTGGTAGCCGCTACCGCCGCATGTTCCGGGTTGCGGCCGGTGGCGAAGGCATTGGGTTGTGCCTCGTCGATGATGTACACGCGCGGCATGGGTAGCCCAGCGCGTCGCGCCAGCTCCTGCACCATGGCGTAGAACTCGCCGCCGCTCGCCGCATCGACCTCCTGCGCGTTGTATAGCCGCAGCACCATCTTGTCCGAGTTCCAGTAGGCGAACAGGTTCATGGCGCCGCCGAGAATCAGCGCGATCAGCATGCCCTGCGCGCCGCCGATGGCCATGCCCACCGCGCCGAACAGGGCGACGATGGCGGCCATCAACAGGGTGGTCTTGAGCCAGTTGCTGAGCATCGTTGAGACTCCGTAGTCGAACTTCAGTCGCCGCCAATATAGGGGCGGCGGGCGTGATGTCAATCGCCCAGATGGCTGCCGGGCGGCAAGGGTTGACCGGCGAGGAAGGCCGCCGCATCCAGCCGACGACCGCCGGCCCTTTGCAGCTCGGCGATGCGCACCGCCCCCTCGCCGCAGGCCACCAGGATGCCCGCGCGCGACGCCTCGAGCACCTCGCCCGGCCGGCCGACGCCGCTTTCGACCCTCACCTGCCAGAGCTTGATCACCTCGCCGCCCAAGATGGTCCAGGCCCCAGGCTGCGGATTGAAGGCGCGCACCTGCCTGTGCACCACGCTTGCCGGCTGCGTCCAGTCGATGCGGGCCTCTTCCTTTTTGATCTTGTCGGCATACACCGCCAGGCGGTCGTCTTGCGGCATCGGCACCACCTCGCCTGCCGCCAGGCGCGGCAGCAAGGCGACGATCTCGCGCGCCCCCAGGGCGGCAAGCCGGTCGTGCAGGCTGCCCGCCGTTTCCTCTTCACCGATGGCCAGCCGAGCCGTCGCCAGGATCGGCCCCGTGTCCAGCCCGGCCGCCATCTGCATCAGGGTGATGCCAGTGTCGCGGTCGCCCGCCAAGATGGCGCGTTGAATCGGCGCCGCACCGCGCCAGCGCGGCAGCAGCGAGGCATGGATGTTCACACAGCCCAAGCGCGGCAGCGCCAATACCGGCGGCGGGAGGATGAGGCCATAGGCAGCCACCACCATCGCGTCGCACTTGGCCTCTGCGATGGGCTGGCGCGCCGCCTCGCTCTTGAGATGCTCGGGCTGATACACCGCCAGCCCAAGCTGCAAGGCCAATGCCTTGACTGGGCTGGGCTTCAATCGCATGCCGCGACCGGCGGGCCGGTCAGGCTGCGTGAGCACCAAGGCGATGTTGTGGCCGGCGGCGTGCAGGGCCTCAAGCGCCACGGCGGCAAATTCAGGCGTGCCGGCGAAAACGAGTCTCATCAGGGGGTGGAAAGTGAACAGTAGGGAGGCAGGCTGGCAGATAACCGCCTTACCCCTCACCCTACATCGTCTCACGCTGTTGTTTCTTGAGCTTCTGCTTGATGCGATCTTGTTTCAGCCGCGATAAGTATTCGACGAAGACCTTGCCTTTGAGGTGGTCGATCTCGTGCTGGATGCACACGCTGAGCAACCCTTCTGCCTGCAATTCGAAGGGCTCGCCCTCGAGGTTCAGGGCACGCACCCGAATGCGCTGCGCGCGTTTGACCTTGTCGTAGATGCCGGGCACGGACAGGCAGCCCTCTTCGCCAATGGCCTCGCCCTCGGCCTCGAGGATCTGCGGGTTGATGAAGACCTTGAGGTCGTCGCGCTTTTCGCTCACATCGACTACGATGAGTTGTACGTGGCGGTCCACCTGGGTCGCGGCTAGCCCTATGCCGGGGGCAGCGTACATGGTCTCGGCCATGTCCGCCGCCAGCTGGCGGATGCCATCGTCGATCACCTCGATGGGCTTGGCAACGATGTGAAGCCGCTTGTCCGGATAGTGCAGAATCTTGAGCAAAGCCATGACGAGGTGCAAAAAAGCGCGAATTAAATTAGGTTTGCCGCCGAGCCGATTATATGCAAAACCTACCCGAGTAAATGAGACCATGCGTGTTGCCGCTTTGTTCATGACACCGTTGCTTGCGACCGTGGTGTTCGCCATGGGCGCCCATGCGGAAGCGCCGAAGCTAAAGCCAGACGCGCCCGACAGCTACACCGTGGTCAAGGGGGACACCCTGTGGGGAATCTCCGCCCGCTTTCTCAACGACCCGTGGAAATGGCCCGAGCTCTGGCAGCTCAACCAGGCGCAAATCCGCAACCCTCATCTCATCTACCCTGGCGACCGCATACGCTTGCTGCGCGGCGAGCAGCCCCGTCTGGTCTTGGAGCGTGGCATCCCGACCGTCAAGCTCAGCCCGCAGGTGCGCGCCGAGCCCTTGGCTGCAGCTGAGCCGGCCATCCCCAGCATCCCCTACAGAGCGATCGCGCCCTTTCTCAGCCGCGGTGGCGTCGTCGGTGCCGATGAGCTCGCGGCCGCGCCACGCATCCTTGGTTCGAGCGATGAGCGGTCGATCTTCGGTGCCGGTGACGTGGTCTATGCCGAGGCCGGTGAGGCCAGAAAGTGGCAGATTGTGCGGCAAGGTATGGCACTGAAAGACCCCATCACGGAGGAAATCCTGGGCTATGAGCTGATCCACGTCGGCGAAGCCCGCACCGAGAAACCTGGCAACCCGCAGCTGCTGCGCATCCTGCACACGCAGCAGGAAGTCCTAGCGCGCGACCGCCTCCTGCCCTGGCGCGCTGAAGATCCCCCCCAGATCGCCCCCCATGCCCCGGCTGAGGCGATCGAGGCCCGCGTCATGGCCACCCTCGGCGGCGTGCAAAGCACTGGCCCTTACACCAGCATCCTGCTCAACAAGGGCCAGCGCGATGGCCTGGAGGTGGGGCATGTCCTTGGGCTGTACAGGGCCGGTCGCAGCATCGCCGACCCAAACTGTCAGCAGGCGAGCAAACTCGCCTTCCTCGCCGGCGGACCGCAGGCCCATGCCGACTGCGTACCCGACCGGGATGATCAGCGCACCCTACCCGAACGGCGCATTGGCCTCGCCTTCGTCTATCGCGTCTTCGACCGCGTCGCCTACGCTTTAGTCATGCACAGCGAAGAGCCCGTCTACATCCGAGATGTGGCCAAAAATCCCTGAACAGTCGCTGGTGCGCCGCGATCGCCCATGTCTGCCGCCCCGGCCTCCCGAAGTGTTCGCTAAAGCGGATGGTGCAGCAAGACGAAGTCCTCTGTTGGCTTGCGCTTGAGGCCATTCCTGGCTTGGGGCCAGACGGCGTGCGGCGCTTGCTCGATGCCTTCGGCCACCCCTGCGCCATCCTCTCTGCCCCCCGTGCCCGTCTTGCCGCCTTGGTCGGTGAGCGATTGGCCGAGGCCATACGCCAGCCTGTTGCAGAGGATCAACACAGGCCGACCCTGGATTGGCTGGCACAGGCCGACAACCATCTAGTCCCCATCACTCACCCCGATTATCCCGAGCAACTGCGCACGCTCCCCGACCCGCCGCCGCTGCTCTACGTCAAGGGGGCGCTGGCGTTGCTCAAGCGCCCGATGCTGGCCATCGTCGGCAGCCGCAACGCCACGCCACAGGGCTGCCGCGACGCCGCGGCCTTCGCCCAGGCCCTGGCCAGCGCCGGCCTCACCATCGTCAGTGGGCTCGCCCTCGGCATCGACACCGCGGCGCATCAGGGCGCCTTGGCCAGTGGCACCAGCGTGGCCGTGGTCGGCACTGGCTTGGACCGGGTATACCCGGCACGCAATCGGGAGCTGGCGCATCGCCTGGCCGCCCAGGGGGCGATCGTCTCCGAGTTCCCCTTGGGCACCCCGCCGCGGCCGGGACAGTTTCCACGCCGCAACCGCATCATCAGCGGCTTGGCGCTGGGGGTGCTGGTGGTCGAGGCGACCCTGGACAGCGGCTCGCTGATCACAGCACGCCTTGCCGCCGAGCAGGGACGGGAGGTGTTCGCCCTGCCCGGGTCCATCCACTCCCCCCTGTCCAAGGGCTGCCATCGCTTGATCCGCGAGGGCGCCAAACTCGTCGAGAGTGTCGACGACATCCTCGACGAGCTGCGTTGGCAATGGCGAGCGCCCATGCCCACGGCCACCCCACCCAACGCCGGCGCCCAATCGGAGACCGAGGTCCTGTTGGCGCTGATGGGCAACGACCCCATAAGCTTGGACAAGCTGCACAGCTTGTCTGGCTTGACGGTGGATACCCTTTCGGCGATGCTACTTGCGCTGGAACTAGACGGCCACATCGCTAGTCTTCCTGGTGGCCTATATCAGCGCCTACATTGAGCTTGTCTTTTATCCTGACCCAAGATGTTCGAT
This sequence comes from Thiobacillaceae bacterium, assembly GCA_041640815.1. Taxonomy (GTDB): domain Bacteria; phylum Pseudomonadota; class Gammaproteobacteria; order Burkholderiales; family Thiobacillaceae; genus JANWZL01. The sequence goes on along the minus strand of JBEPZO010000032.1, from coordinate 13,453 downwards.
ATCCTGCGATTCATCTACGATCGCTACCTCGTTGAAGACCGCTATCCAAGCACAGAAGTCCTTGCGTTAAAGCTAGCCACCGCCGGTTTCGAACAAGCTGAAATCGAACAAGCGTTAAACTGGCTGGAGGGTCTAAATGATCTGGATGAGGACAAAGACAGCCTGTACACCGTGAGTAAGCGCGTGTACAGCGAGAGAGAACTTGCCCGCTTGGCACCCGCCGGGTTAGGTTTCCTCACCTTCCTGGAGAATGCCGGCCTCCTCCCCCCGCATGCGCGCGAGTGGGTGATCGAGCGCGCACTGGCACTGGAAGAGCAGGAAGTGCCAGCGGAAAAGATCAAGTGGATCGCCCTGCTTGCCCTCTGGAAGCTGGGCGGGCCGCTGTCCGCGCTATGGCTGGAGGACCTGGTGCGGGAAGACGACGCACCGCCGACCCTGCACTGAAGCCATGCTGCAAGGAGCCACTAGCGGGATCGAGCGCTGCGCCACTGCAGTACGGCAAGCCCATCGCCACGCCCATGCCGTGCCGGCGGGCCGCATGGGCCTGGCACTGTGCGCAATCGCGACGGCGCGTGCCGGGATGCCAGCGGTGTGCCCAACCCGCGCTCTCCTCGGCCAGGGATGCTGAAGCGGCGTGGGCAAGCAACTCATCATCGCCGAGAAACCGTCGGTCGCGCAGGATATCGCGCGCGCGCTTGGCGGCTTTCGCAAGGAGGGGGACTATTACGAGTCGGAGCATTACGTCCTGTCCTCAGCCATCGGCCACCTGCTGGAGCTCACGGCGCCGGAGGAATACGACGTCAAGCGCGGTAAGTGGTCCTTCGAGCGGCTGCCGATCATCCCGCCGCGCTTCGATTTACAGCCGATCGAAAAGACCCAGGATCGGCTCAAGCTGCTCGAGCGCCTGATCAAGCGCAAGGATGTCGAGGGGTTGATCAACGCCTGCGACGCTGGGCGCGAGGGCGAGCTGATCTTCCACTATATCGTGCAGTACAGCGGCACCAAAAAGCCGGTTCGGCGCCTGTGGCTGCAATCCATGACGCCAGCGGCGATCCGCGAGGGCTTCGCCGCCCTGCGCAGCGCCAGCGAACTGGAGGGCTTGCGCACCGCCGCGGTCTGCCGCGCGGAGAGCGACTGGCTCATCGGCATCAACGGCACGCGTGCCATGACCGCCTTCAACTCCAAGACCGGCGGTTTTCACCTCACCACCGTCGGGCGCGTGCAAACACCGACGCTCGCCATTGTCGTCGAGCGCGAGGCGCGTATCCGCCAATTCACCCCTCGCCCCTACTGGGAGATCGAGGCGCGTTTTCGCGGCGAGAAGGGAGAATATACCGGACGCTGGTTCGACGAAGGCTTCAAGAAGGCCGAGGACGACGAGCACGCCAGCCCCTACCGCATCTGGGACGAGGCGCGGGCGCAGGCGATCCGCGCCGCCTGCCTCGACCGCCCGGCCACCGCCAGCGAGGAGACCAAGCCTGCAAGCCAGCTTGCGCCGCCGCTCTACGACCTCACCAGCCTGCAGCGCGAGGCCAACAGCCGCTTCGGCTTCTCGGCCAAGACCACGCTGGCGCTCGCCCAGGCCCTCTATGAAAAGCACAAGGTGCTGACCTACCCTCGCACCGACGCCCGTGCTCTGCCCGAGGACTATCTCGGAACGGTCAAGGAGGTGCTCGCGAGCCTCAGCGGCGAGTATGCCAGCCTCGCCGCCACCATCCTGGATCAGGGCTGGGTGCGGCCGAACAAGCGCATCTTCAACAACGCCAAGATCTCCGACCACTTCGCCATCATCCCCACGGGGGTGGCGCCCAAGCACCTGAACGAGCTCGAGCACAAGCTCTACGATCTGGTGACGCGACGCTTCCTGGCCGTGTTTTATCCTGCGGCGGAATATGCGGTCACCACGCGCATCACGCGCGTGGCTGAGGGCGAGCGCCTGCATGCCTTCAAGACCGAGGGGCGCGTACTGCTCAACCCCGGCTGGCTCGTGGTCTATGGCCGCGAAGCGCCCAGCGAGGAGGCGGCCGGCGGGCAGGCGCTGCCCCCATTGGCTGCGGGCGAGACCTTGCGCACCCTGGCCGTAGAGATCAAGGCAAGCCAGACCCGGCCGCCGGCCCGCTTCACCGAGGCCACGCTGCTCAGCGCCATGGAGGGTGCCGGCAAGATGATCGAGGACGAGGAACTGCGCGCCGCGATGGCGGGCCGCGGCCTCGGCACCCCCGCCACCCGCGCACAGATCATCGAAAACCTGATCGCCGAGCAGTACCTTCTGCGCGAAGGCAAGGAGCTCGTGCCCACCGCCAAGGCCTTCTCCCTCATCACCCTGCTGCGCGGGCTAGGGGTGGACGAGCTCACCTCGCCGGAGCTCACCGGCGAGTGGGAATACAAGCTCGCCCAGATGGAGCGCGGGCAGCTCAGCCGTGACGAATTCATGGCCCACATCGAGGCCTTGGCGCGCGACATCGTCGAGCGCGCCAAGCGCTACGAGTCCGATAACGTACCCGGTGACTTCGCCACCCTGAGCGCTCCCTGCCCGAGTTGCGGCGGCGTGGTCAAGGAGACCTACAAGAAATTCGTCTGTCAGGCCTGCGGCTGGGCGACTTGGAAGATCGTCGCCGGGCGCCAGTTCGAGGTGGCAGAGATGGAGACCCTGTTGCGTGAAGGCCGCGTCGGGCCGCTGAGCGGCTTTCGCAACAAGATGGGCCGGCCATTCGAGGCCGAGATCCGCCTGAACGACGCGAAACAGCCGGAATTCGCTTTCGGCCAGCCGCGCGCGGGCGAGCCTGAGGCGCCGGTCGATTTCTCCGGCCAGGACAGCCTTGGCCCCTGCCCCAAATGCGGCGCGCCGGTCTACGAACAGGGCAACGCGTATGTCTGCGAACGCAGCGTGGGCCCCGCGCGCAGCTGCGATTTCCGCAGCGGCAAGGTCATCCTGCAACAACCCATCGAACGCGCGCAGATGCAGAAACTGCTCACGCAAGGCAAGACCGATCTGCTCACTGGCTTCGTCTCCGCGCGCACGCGGCGCAAGTTCGCCGCCTACCTAGTGCGCGAAAAAGACGGCAAAGTGGGCTTCGAGTTCGAGCCGCCTGCAGGGCGGCAAGCGCGCACCGAGCAAGCCGCTGCCGCCGCCCGTGAACTTGGCCTCCACCCCGAGGACGGCGCCCCGGTCGTGCTCAAGCAGGGCCGTTACGGTCCCTATGTCGCGCATGGCAAGGTCAACGCCACCCTGCCCAAGACCCTGAAACCGGAAGAGGTGACGCTCAAGACGGCGCTCGAGCTACTGGCAGCCAAGGCGGCCGTGCCCGCCAAGCGGTCTGCCCGCACCGCACGTAAGTCAACGAAAGCTGCCGCCTGAACCCCGGTTGCGATACATGCTCTATCAACCAATGCTCACCTCGCAAGTTTTTGCGTTGGCGCGATCTCGCGCCTACGCTAAAATTTTTGCCCTTTTTTGCAAACTGCAGCGGCGTTCACGACCATGGAAGATCGACAAGGCCGGTTATGCGGCACGCTCTATCGCCCTGAATTTGAACAAGACAGTTGCGGTTTCGGCTTGATCGCCCAGCTCGACGACGAGCCTTCGCACTGGTTGGTGGCTACTGCCATCTCATCGTTGGCCTGCATGACCCATCGTGGCGCCATTGCAGCCGATGGCAAATCGGGCGACGGTTGCGGCTTGCTGTTCAAGAAGCCCGATGCGTTCCTGCGCGCCGTAGCGGCCGACATGGGCTGGCGGCTCAACGCACGCTATGCCGCTGGTTTGGTCTTTCTCGATCGCGACGCCGAGCGGGCGCAGCGCGCCCGCGCCTGCCTGATGCAGGAATTGCGCCGCCAGGGGCTCGAACCCCTGGGTTTTCGCCCGGTGCCTACCGACGAGTCGGCGCTCGGCGACTATGCCAAGGCCAGCCTGCCGACGATCGAGCAGCTCTTCGTCAACTGCCCCGACAGCATCGATGGCGAGATCTTCGAGCGCCGGCTCTACATCGCCCGCCGCCGAGCGGAAAAGGCGCTGCAGGATGACCCGACCTTTTACGTCCCCACCCTCTCCGGCCGCGTGATCGCCTACAAGGGCCTGGTCATGCCGGCCTATCTGCCGGTGTTCTATCCGGACCTGAACGACGAGCGCTTCGCCTCCTCGCTCGCCGTCTTCCACCAGCGCTTCTCCACCAACACCTGGCCCGAGTGGCGGCTCGCCCAGCCCTTCCGCTACCTCGCCCACAACGGCGAGATCAACACCTTAGCCGGCAACCGCAACTGGAGCCGGGCGCGCGAGCGCAAGTTCGCCTCGCCGCTGATCCCCGACATGGACGACGTGCGGCCCATCGTCAGCTATCGCGGCTCCGACTCGATGAGCTTCGACAACATGCTGGAAGGCTTGGTCATGGGCGGTGCCGGCCTATTTCGGGCGCTGCGCATGATGGTGCCGCCGGCCTGGCAGAACGTCACCCACATGGACCCCGATCTCAGGGCCTTCTACGAATACAACTCCATGCACATGGAGCCTTGGGATGGCCCGGCCGGCATCGTGCTCACCGACGGCCGTTATGGGGTGTGCCTGCTCGACCGCAATGGCTTGAGGCCGGCGCGCTATGTGATCACCAAGGACCGCATCGTCACCATCGCCTCCGAGGTGGGGGTGTGGGATTACAAGCCGCAGGACGTGATCGCCAAGGGTCGGGTGCGTCCGGGCCAGATGGTCGCCGCCGACCTCGAGACGGGGCGCTTCCTGCTCCCTGAGGACATCGACGATCTGCTCAAAGGCCGCCAGCCCTATCGCCAGTGGCTCAAGGCCTATGGTCGCAAGGTCGAGACGAAACCCGAGGAGGACGCCGACTGCCCGCAGATGGATGCCGCCAGCCTCGCCACCTATCAGAAGCTCTACAACGTGAGCTTCGAGGAACTCGACCAGGTCATCCGCGTGCTCGCCGAGGACGGCCAGGAGGCGGTGGGCTCCATGGGCGACGACACCCCCATGGCCGTGCTGTCACAGCAGGTGCGCTCGCCTTACGACTACTTACGCCAGCAGTTCGCCCAAGTGACCAACCCGCCGATCGACCCCATCCGCGAGGCCATCGTCATGAGCCTGCACACGGTGTTCGGGCGCGAGCGCAACCTCTTCGAGGAGACGCCCGAGCACGCCCACCGCCTGGGCGTGAACTCACCAGTGCTCTCGCATGACGCCTTTACCGCCATCACCACCCAGGCCGACCCGGCCTATGCCGCGGTGAGTTTCGATCTCAGCTATGACCCGGCGCAGATGAACCTCAAGACGGCCCTGCAGCGCTTGGCGGCCGACGCCGTGGCAGCGGTGCGCGCCGGCAAGGTGGTGGTCGTGCTCTCCGACCGCCGCATCGACCGTGCGCGGCTTCCCATCCATGCCCTGTTCGCCACCGGCGCCGTGCACCATGCCCTGATCGATGCGGGGCTGCGCTGCGACGCCAATATCGTGGTGGAGACCGGCACCGCGCGCGACCCGCACCAGATCGCCGCCTTGATCGGCTATGGCGCCACCGCCGTCTATCCCTATCTCGCTTACCAGTCGATCTTGCAGATGGTGCGCTCGGGCGAAATCAAACTGCCTGCGCACAAGGCCCTGGCCAACTATCGCAAAGGCATCGACAAGGGGCTGCTCAAGGTGATGTCGAAGATGGGCATCTCCGCCATCTCCAGCTACCGCGGCGCGCAACTGTTCGAAGCGGTGGGCATCCACGAGGAGGTGGTGGAGCTGTGTCTCAAGGGCACCGTATCCAGGGTGTCGGGGGCCAACTTCGAGGATTTCGAGGCCGACCAGAAACGCTTGGCGCGCGCGGCCTTCAACCCCTTACGCCCGCTTGCCGCGGGCGGCCTGCTCAAGTTCATCCACGGCGGCGAGTATCACGCCTATAACCCAGACGTGGTGCAAAGCCTGCAAAAGGCGGTGCAGACCGGCTCCTACGAGGCCTACAAGCACTACGCCGCGTTGGTCAACAACCGCCCGGTGGCCATGTTCCGCGACCTCATGCGGCTGAAGGAGGCGCCGCAACCCATACCGCTGGAAGAGGTGGAGCCGGTCGAATCCATCCTCAAGCGCTTCGATAGCGCCGGCATGTCGCTGGGCGCGCTCTCGCCCGAGGCGCACGAGGCCCTGGCCGAAGGCATGAACCGCATCGGCGGGCGCTCCAACTCGGGTGAAGGCGGCGAGGACCCGGCCCGCTACGGCACCATCCGCACCTCCAAGATCAAACAGGTGGCCTCTGGCCGCTTTGGCGTCACGCCCCACTACCTGGTCAACGCCGAGGTGCTGCAGATCAAGATCGCCCAGGGCGCCAAGCCGGGCGAGGGCGGGCAGCTGCCCGGTCACAAGGTGACGGAGCTCATCGCCCGGCTGCGCTGCACCAAGCCCGGCATCTCGCTGATCTCGCCGCCGCCGCACCACGACATCTACTCCATCGAGGACCTGGCGCAGCTCATCTTCGACCTCAAGCAGGTCAACCCCCAGGCCCTGGTGTCGGTCAAGCTGGTGGCCGAGCCGGGGGTGGGCACCGTTGCCGCCGGCGTGGCCAAGGCCTATGCCGACCTGATCACCATCTCTGGCTACGATGGCGGCACCGGCGCGAGCCCGTTGACCAGTGTGAAATACGCCGGCACGCCCTGGGAGCTGGGGCTTAGTGAGGCGCAACAAGTGTTGCGCGCCAATGGGCTACGCGGGCGCGTGCGCGTGCAGACCGACGGCGGCCTGAAGACCGGGCTGGACGTGGTCAAGGCGGCCATCCTCGGGGCGGAATCCTTCGGTTTCGGCACCGCGCCGATGATCGCCCTGGGCTGCAAATACCTGCGCATCTGCCATCTCAACAACTGCGCCACCGGCGTGGCCACCCAGGATGCGCGCCTGCGCAAGCAGCACTTCATCGGGCTGCCAGACATGGTGGTCAACTTCTTCACCTTCGTCGCCATGGAAACGCGCGAATGGATGGCGAAGCTCGGTGTGCGGCGTTTCGAGGACCTGATCGGGCGCACCGATCTGCTCGAGCTGCTGCCGGGCGAGACCGACAAGCAGCGGCGGTTGAAGCTCGACATATTGCTTTCCCAGGGCAACATCCCAGAGAGCGAGCCGCGCTATTGCATCGAACCCTCCAACCCCTCCTTCGACAAGGGCGAGCTCGCCGAGCGCATGGTGGCCGATGCCCTGCCGAGCATCCTGGCCAAGACGCCGTTGCGTCTGGAATACCGCATCCGCAACGTCAACCGCTCCATCGGCGCCCGTCTGTCGGGTGAGATTGCTCGGGCGCACGGTGCCGAGGGGCTACCAGATGACTGTCTGCATATCCGATTCACCGGTACCGCCGGGCAAAGCTTTGGTGTATGGAATCACCACGGGCTCACCCTCGAGCTGGAAGGCGATGCCAACGACTACGTCGGCAAGGGCATGGCCGGTGGGCGCATCATCATCTATCCACCGCGCCAGTCGGGCTTCGAGGCGCACAAGGCGATCATCGTCGGCAATACCTGCCTCTATGGCGCCACCGGCGGCGAGCTCTACGTCGCTGGCATGGCGGGCGAGCGCTTCGGCGTGCGCAACTCCGGCGCCCAGGCGGTGGTGGAGGGTGTGGGCGAACACTGCTGCGAGTACATGACTGGCGGCCACATCGTCGTTCTGGGCCCTACGGGCCTCAATTTCGGCGCCGGCATGACCGGCGGTTTCGCCTTGGTCTATGACGAAGATGGCCAGTTCGTGCACCGCCTCAACAACGAGCTGGTGGACATGAATGCCATCAACGACGAGAAGACCGACGAATACCGCAGCTTCCTCAGGCAGCGGCTGGAAAAACACCTGCTCTACACCGGCAGCGCCCGTGCCCGCTGGATGCTGGAGCGCTTCGATGACATCGTCGACCGCTTCTGGCTGGTCAAACCCAAGGCCTTGACCTTGGATAGCCTGCTGAAAGATTGATCATAGGCGATGGGCAGACATGCCGACTAGCTCGAGCACAGCCTCCTCAAGGGCGGTGAAACCAATGTCGATTTCGAAGACCTGCGCCAGTCATTGCTATGGCTTGGTTTCCCGGAATGTCGCCGAGGCAGCCATTTTCGGTAAGCGGGTAGCGGCGATAAGATCATCTCGCAGCGGCATGGTGCCAAGGCCAAGGCTTACCCGGTTAGTGAGCTGCCCGAGCTGTTGCGCTACGATCTTTCGCCCGACACCTCGAATGACTGAACTCCGTCGGTGCCAAACAAAGGGCGAGCAGCCGTTGGCTACACGACACAGCGTCCAAGGCGCCTACAAGCATAGCGCCGGCAATCGGACTTGCGCGGCTCGTTGTGCGCGTTATCCAGGGAGGACGGCAAGGTACGACTGCGAGATCGTCCTCCATTGGCGCCGCGCAGATCGGCTCTACATCGCCCAAGTGCCTGTGCTACCAGGCTGCAGGGCGCATGGCACCACCGAAGAGGAGGCGCTGTCTAACTTCAACCAGGCGATCAGATATGGATCGAGACAGCGCCAAGTTCGGCAATCCCATACCCAAGCCGCGACAACGGCGGCTGATGGTGGCCTTGGGTCAAACCGCGTCTTGCATCGTCATGACCTACGCCACTGGCACGGCCACGGATAACCGAGCCTTCAAGGATCGAAGAAAGCCATGTCCGACGTATTTCAGTTTCTGAACATCCCCCGCCGAGACGGCGCAAAGACCCCGGCCGAGGTGCGGCGACGCGAATTCCGCGAGATCTATGCCCAGATGGATGCCGACCAGGCGCGCGAGCAGGCCGGCCGTTGCCTCGCCTGCGGCAATCCCTATTGCGAGTGGAAGTGCCCGGTGCACAACTACATCCCCAACTGGCTGAAGCTCGTCGAGGAAGGGCGCATCCTCGAAGCGGCGGAACTTTCGCACCAGACCAACTCGCTGCCCGAGGTCTGCGGCCGAGTCTGCCCGCAAGACCGACTGTGCGAAGGGGCTTGCACCTTAAACAGCGGTTTCGGCGCCGTGACCATCGGCCAGATCGAGCGCTACATCTCCGAGACCGCCTTCGCCCAGGGCTGGCGGCCGGACATGAGCCAAGTCACTCCCAGCGGCAAGCGCGTGGCCATCGTCGGCGCCGGCCCGGCGGGACTCGCCTGCGCCGACGTGCTGACGCGCAACGGCGTTGAGGCCGAGGTCTATGACCGCTACGAGGAGATCGGCGGCCTGCTCACCTTCGGCATCCCCGAATTCAAGATGGAAAAAAGCGTCATGCGCCGGCGGCGCGAGATTTTCGAGGGCATGGGTGTCAAGTTTCGCCTCAACACCGAGGTCGGCAAGGACGTCCCGTTCCAATCGCTCCTCGACGGATATGATGCCGTGTTCCTCGGCATGGGCACCTATACCTACATGCGGGGTGGCTTCCCTGGCGAGGACCTGCCCGGTGTCGTGCCCGCGCTGCCTTTCCTCATCTCCAACGTCCGGCATTGCCTCGGCCTGCTCAGGCCAGGCGAGGAATTCATCGACATGCGCGGCCAGCGCGTCGTGGTGCTGGGGGGTGGCGACACCGCCATGGACTGTAACCGCACCTCGATCCGCCAGGGCGCGGCGTCGGTGATCTGCGCCTACCGCCGCGACGAGGCCAACATGCCCGGCAGCCGGCGCGAGGTCGCCAACGCCAAAGAAGAGGGGGTGCAATTCCTGTGGAACCGCCAACCGGTCGAGGTCATCGGTAACGGCAAGGTCGAGGGCATCAAACTGGTGCGCACGGAACTCGGCCCGCCCGACGCCCGCGGCCGGCGCTCGCCGATCATCGTCGAAGGCTCTGAAGAGATCATCGCCTGCGACCGCGTCATCGTCGCCTTCGGCTTTCGCCCCAGCCCGCAGCCGTGGTTCGCCGACTTCGGCATCACCACCGATGCCGCGGGGCGTGTAGTGGTCCATGGCCACGCTTATCCTTACCAGACCGCCAACCCCAAGGTCTTCGCCGGCGGCGACATGGTGCGCGGCTCCGACCTGGTGGTCACCGCCGTCTGGGAAGGCCGTGAGGCGGCCAAGGGGATACTGGCCTATCTCGGCCTGTGGTAAGGCCTGCCCGGTCGCACGCGGCGGCGGGCGTTGCGCCTCATGGCGTAAGCGGCGCTGGGTTGCATATCCCGCTTCCACCCCGCCCTACTCGAGCCCAGCCAACTGAAACGCCTCGCGCTAGGTCACTGGCCAGAGGAGGCAACATCAGAACACCCACGCCCTCCTCGACGTCATCCCGCTAGTGGCCTACTGAAGGTCTGTCGGCATCAGTCGCCCGGGTCGGGCGTGGGCGCATGCGCCATCGCCTCAAAGGGTAGGCTCGCCCAGAGGAAGTACTCCTGATTGCCATCGCTGCCCCCAATCGGGCTCGGGAAAACGCCCCGATCGACGAGGCCGCACTGACGCGCCACACTCAGTACGTCCGCGATGGCCTGCGCATGCCGGCGCGCATCGCGCACCACCCCGCCCTTACCCAATCCTGCCGGCCCCACCTCGAATTGCGGCTTGATGAGGGCGAGCAACATCCCCCCTGGACGCATGAGCGCCGGCAGGGGCGGCAGCAGGAGCTTGAGCGAGATAAAGGACGCGTCGACGACGGCGAGGTCGAACCCCGCGCTCGGCATCGACTGACCTAACGCCTCGCGGTGGAGATGGCGCGCATTGAGCCCCTCGATGCAAACGACGCGTGCATCGCCCCGCAACCGAGGATGCAATTGTCCGTGACCGACATCGACCCCGACTACCCGTGCCGCGCCAGCCTGCAGCAGGCAGTCGGTGAAACCGCCGGTGGACTGGCCAACGTCTAGACATACCCAGCCGCGCACATCGAGTCCGGTCTCGACCAGCGCCCCGGCGAGTTTTAACCCGCCGCGCGAGACGAAGCGGTCGGCTGCGTCGGGCTGGACCACAAGCGGCGTGTCGGCCTCAAGCTCAAGACTCGGCCGCACCACCGTTGCCCACGTGCATGACATGCCGCGGGTCAACGCGTAGCGCACACGACCGGCCTCGATCAACCTTCTTGCCGCCGTGCGCGAAGCGGCCAATCCGCGTTGGGCGAGGAGCCGATCAACACGCATGCCCATGCCACCCCGGTGCAAGCCACGTTGGCGCGCGGCTCTTAAGCAGAAGGGTTCGGCCTGCCGCGGGCGTCGAGCGCTGCGGCCCGCCTGTGACCCTGGCCAACAAAAAACCGCCCGCAGGCGGTTTGCAAGGAGAGCCGGGTGCACCGTGCGAGCGCAGCGCCCGGGCGGGCTTAATCATTTGTTCACCGGCGATTCCGGCGACAGCAGATAGGCCACGATGTCGGCGATCTGCTCCGGCTTGAGGATGCCGTTGTGGCCGATGCGCGGCATCTGTGAGCAGGCGTTGAAGGCTTGGGGGTTATAGATCTTTTCGTAGGTGTATTTGACGATGTCGTCGCTTGTGCCGCGCAACTTGCCATAACCCATCAAGCTCGGCCCAATGGTGCCGAAGGCCACTTCTTTGGGATCAGCGGCATGGCAGGCGTAGCAATTGCCACCGTTGCCGCCCTGTTGCCTGGCCGGCGGGTCTGGCTCGATACGACCGATGCGCATGCCGAAGCCGCCGGCATAGAGCTTCTCGCCTCTTTTCCAGTCGCCCATCAGCTTGCCGCCTTCCGGGTACTTGATGGTCTTGGCCTCGCGCTCCATGATCGCCGCAGCGATCTTCTCCGGGACGTTGTCCCGATACTTGTTGCAGGCCTGCAGGGTCTCGTCCTGCTGCAGGCGGGAGAGGTCCTGGCCTTCACCGGGCAGGAAGCTCACCTCGATGAATTTCTTCGCCAAGGCCTGTATCTTGGCATCCGCTGCACCGCCGGCCTGCGCCCCGCAAGCAGCCATCAGGGTGACGGCAAGCGCTGTAAGCTTGATCGCTTTCATGTCATCCTCCTCAACGCTTGATGCCAGGGATATCTAGCACCGCGCCCCGCCCTTGGTCAGCCAGGAAGCTGATGAGCGCCACGGTGAGCGGCGAACCGTAATCCACGTCCGGCAGGCGCATCTGCCACATGCAGTCCCACATACGATGCTGCATGTTGCGCACCACCCCATGCGAGACGCGGTAGGTCGGCCAAGTCTTCATCGTCTTCTGCGCATCGGCCTTGTTGCTGGAATAGTTGCCAAGCTCCTGCAAGCGAATACGCTTGCCGTCATGGCCATGGCAGGTCGCGCAGGAGAAGTCCATGGGGCCATGGCGGGTGTGGAACAACACCTCGCCCACGGCGCGCATCTCTTTCTCCTTGGGGTGCTTCATCGGCGGATTGAGCTTCATCCCATCCGATTGCACGGCGATGTAGGCCGCGATCGCTTCGAGGTCGGTATTCGGCTCGTTGGCGCGCTGATCAGCAAACAGCTTCTGCTTGATTTCTTCCGGCTTGAAGCCTTGCAACCGCACCATGCAGGTGAGCAGGCGCGACTCTAGGTCCTCGACCTTGTCGGTATCCTTGAAATACCGTGGCAGCTCGGCAAAGGCACCCTTGAGCACCCCGGGGCCCTTGCCGAAGTCGCATTGCTCCAAGGAAGCATTCTTGGGCCCGCGTTTCTCCTTGAACAGCCGCTCGCCGCGCTCAACCGTCAGGTTGCCGGGGTTGGCAAACTTGTCCTGCAGCGCGGCGCGATACTCATCAGCAGTCTTTAACTCCTGGGTAAGCCCCAGGACCGGGGTCAGCAGCAATACCCCCGCAGCCAGGGTCTTGAATCGAGTCATGGCGTCTCCTGTGTCAGGTTGTTCTACGGTCCCCCTCGCCGGTGTCTTCCCCCGGGAGATAGACAGCTGGGATTGTACAGCAGGAGCTCGCGCCTGCAAGGGCGGTGCCTCTTACCACCGCCGCGGCGTGAAGCCCTCTGGGGTGGTCAGTTCAAACACCTCGTCGTGGATGGTGGCGGTGTATAGCCCCGCCGCCTGCGCTTCCTGCATCACCCCAGGGTCCCAGTCAATCCCCGCCAGAATGCCCACCCGCGCCTTGCCCGCTAGCTCCGGTATCATCTGCGGCAGCGCCTTGAGCTGCTCAATCAGCTGCGCAATCGCCTCGCGCTTGACCCGGCTTTTCACCTCCACGATCACCGCCGTGTTGACCTCACCATTGGCCCAGGCTAGCACGTCGTATTCCTGCTCACGCCCGCCCTGCCGCACGCGGTGGCGCGGCGAGACATTGCTCATGCCAAAGCACGTCTCGAGGATGCGCTCAAGCGAGGGCAGCGCCAAGCCTTCGGCAAAGTAGCCGAACTTGTCGCCTAAGCCAGCGATTTGGCGACTAAGCTCACGTAGCCGCCGGTCGGTCTCTTGCATGCGCCGGTCGGTCTCCTGCATGCGCCGGTCGGTCTCCCGGCCGCTTTCGCGCAGCTCGCGGATCAAACGGTCGGTCTCCTGCAAACGCCGGTCAGTCTCCTGGCTCTGCAAGGCTAGGCTAGCCACCAGCGCTCGGATGTCTTCCCAGCTCATCTCAGAAGGGTCACGTGTCGGGGTGG
>JBEPZO010000031.1:0-25828 GCA_041640815.1 Thiobacillaceae bacterium | reverse complement strand
ATCCCCTGGATCCTGCGTTTCGGCGGTGAGGCCTTCTTGGCGCTGGGCAAGCCCAACAACGGCGGCACGAAGATCTTCTCCGTCTCCGGCCATGTCAACCGCCCGGGCAATTACGAGGTGCCGCTCGGCACGCCGTTTGCCGAGCTACTGGAGATGGCCGGCGGCGTGCGCGCCGGCCACCGCCTCAAGGCCGTGATCCCTGGCGGCTCCTCGGCGCCGGTGCTCCCGGCCTCGGTGATGATGGACCTGACGATGGACTTCGACGCCCTCGCCAAGGCCGGCTCCATGCTCGGCTCCGGCGCCGTGATCGTCATGGACGAGACGGTGTGCATGGTGCGCGCCCTGGAGCGGCTCGCCTATTTCTACTACGAGGAGTCGTGCGGCCAGTGCACGCCCTGTCGCGAGGGCACCGGCTGGATGTACCGCGTCGTGCATCGCATCGAGCACGGCCAAGGCCGCCCCGAGGACCTCGATCTCCTCATGAGCGTGGGCGATAACATCGCCGGCCGGACGATCTGCGCCCTCGGTGATGCTGCCGTCGGGCCGGTGCAGAGCTTCATCCGGCATTTCCGCGACGAGTTCGAATACCACATCGAGCACAAGCAATGCATGGTGGGTGGCTGATATGCCCGTGATCGAGATCGACGGCAAGCGGATCGAGGTCGAGCAAGGCGCGACCGTCATGGATGCGGCCAACGCGCTGGGCGTCTTCATCCCGCACTTCTGCTACCACAAAAAGCTGTCGATCGCCGCCAACTGCCGCATGTGCCTGGTGGAGGTGGAAAAGGCGCCCAAGCCGCTGCCGGCCTGTGCCACCCCGGTCACCGACGGCATGGTGGTGCACACCCACTCCGACAAGGCCATCAAGGCCCAGAAAGGGGTGATGGAGCTCTTGCTCATCAATCATCCCCTGGATTGCCCGATCTGCGACCAGGGCGGCGAATGCCAGCTACAGGACCTCGCCGTCGGCTATGGCGGCAGCGCCTCGCGTTACACCGAGGCCAAGCGGGTGGTGAGGGAAAAAGAGCTCGGGCCGCTCATCGCCACCGACATGACGCGCTGCATCCATTGCAGCCGCTGCGTGCGCTTCGGCCAGGAGATCGCCGGCCTGATGGAGCTGGGCATGCCGGGGCGCGGCGAGCACACCGAGGTGATGCCCTTCCTCGAGCGTCAGCTCACCTCCGAGCTGTCGGGTAACGTCATCGACCTCTGTCCGGTGGGGGCGCTCACCTCCAAGCCCTTCCGCTACTCGGCGCGGACCTGGGAGCTCGCCCGCCGCCCGTCGATCAGCCCGCATGACGGCCTGGGGGCCAACCTCGAGGTGCACGTCAAGGACAAGCGGGTCTACCGGGTGCTGCCGCGCGAGAACGAGGCGATCAACGAATGTTGGCTGGCCGACCGCGATCGCTTCAGCTACCAAGGGCTCAATTCCGAGTCGCGCCTGCTGCGCCCCATGGTCCGTAACGGCGAGCATTGGGTGGAGGTCGACTGGCAGAAGGCGCTCGCCCAGGTCGCCGGCGCGCTCAAGGTCTTGCTCGACGCGCATGGACCGGATGCGCTCGGTTTCCTCGCCTCGCCCCACCAGACCGTAGAAGAGCTCTACCTCTTCCAGAAGCTCGCGCGCGCCCTCGGCTGCGCGCATCTCGATCACCGTTTGGACCGCTCCGATACCGCTGTGGCGGCCGGGGTGACCTGGCTCGGGATGTCCATCGCCGAGGTCGATGCGCTCGAGCGCGTGCTGCTCGTGGGCAGCACGGTGCGCAAGGAGCAGCCGCTCCTGGCCCAGCGGCTACGCAAGGCGGTGAAGGCTGGCTGCGAGCTCAACGTCGTGCACGCGGTCGATGACGACCTGCTCTGCCGGGTGGCCAACCGCCTCATCGCCAAGCCCTCTGGCTTGGTGGGCGCGCTCGCCGAGGTCGCCAAGGCCGTGCAACAGGCCGGCGGCGATGTCGGCGCCCTGGCGCTCGAGGCCGTTGTTCCCTCGCAAACGGCGAAAGCGATGGCGCACAGCCTAATGCAGGGCGAGCGCAAGGCGGTGCTGCTCGGCGCCTATGCGCAACAGCACCCGGCAGCGTCGCAATTGCACGCGCTGGCGCAGGCCATCGCGAGGGCGTGCGGCGCCACACTCGGTTTCCTCCCCCCCGCCGCCAATGCCGTCGGCGCAGGGGTGGTCGGCTGCCGACCGGGCAAGGGTGGGCTGGCTGCCGCCGCCATGCTGGCACAGCCGCGCAAGGCCTACCTGCTGCTGGGCGCCGAGCCCGATCTGGAGGCCGCCGACCCCGTGCAGGCGCGCCGGGCCCTCGAGGCCGCCGAGCTGGTCGTGGCGCTCACGCCCTTTGCCGATCGGGCGACGTCCTATGCCCATGTCATCCTGCCGATCGCACCTTTCACCGAAACGGCGGGCAGCTTCATCAACATGGAGGGTCGGCTGCAGCGCTTTGACGCCTGTGTGCCGCCGCTGGGCGAGACGCGCCCCGCGTGGAAGGTCCTGCGGGTGCTGGGTAATCTGCTGGCGCTTTCCGGCTTCGAGCACGACAGCGTGCAAGCGGTGTTGGCCGAGGCGCTGCCGGCGGGCGAGGATGGCATCCGGACGCGTCTGGACAACAGCATTGGCGAGGTGGAGATAACCGCCCTTACGCCAACGCCGGGCTTGGAGCGCCTCGCCGAGACCCCGATCTATCAGCTCGACCCCTTGGTGCGGCGCTCGCCGGCCCTACAAGCCACCCATGATGGCCTCGCTGCCGCCGCCTGCTGGGCGCACGGCGCCCTGATCCAGCGCCTTGGACTGACCGAGGGCAAGCCCGTCAAGGTGAGGCAGGCAGATGGTGAAACCATCCTCAAGCTGCAACGTGATGACAGACTGCCCGAGGAGGTGGTGCGGGTGGCGGCGGTGCATCCGCTGACCTCCCGCTTGGGCCCGCGCTTTGGCACGCTCAGCCTGGAGAAGATGTAATGGAATTCTTCCAAGGTCTCCTCGGTCCCGCCTGGCCCCCGGTCTGGACGCTGGTCAAGATCATCGCCATCGTGCTGCCGCTGCTCACCGCCGTGGCCTACCTCACCTATGCCGAGCGCAAGGTCATCGGCTGGATGCAGGTGCGCATGGGCCCCAACCGCGTCGGCTTTTTCGGCTTCAAGCTCTGGGGCCTGGGGCAGCCCATCGCCGATGCGGTGAAGCTCATGACCAAGGAGATCATCGTCCCTTCCGGCGCGAGCAAAGGGCTGTTTTTGTTCGCGCCGGTGCTGGCCATCGCCCCAGCCATGGCGGCCTGGGCGGTGATCCCGTTCACCGACCGCCTGGTGCTGGCCAACATCGATGCTGGCCTGCTCTATGTCATGGCCATCACTTCCATGGGCGTGTATGGGGTGATCGTCGCCGGCTGGGCGTCGAACTCCAAGTATGCCTTTCTCGGCAGCCTGCGCTCGGCTGCCCAGATCGTCGCCTACGAAATCGCCATGGGTTTTGCCTTGGTCGGCGTGCTGATGAGTGCGCAAAGCCTCAATCTCGTCGACATCGTCAAAGGCCAGGAAGGCGGTTTCTGGCATTGGTACTGGCTACCGCTCTTCCCCTTGTTTTTGGTCTACCTGATCGCCGGTGTGGCCGAGACCAACCGCGCGCCGTTCGATGTCGCCGAGGGCGAGTCCGAGATCGTCGCCGGCTTTCACGTCGAGTATTCGGGCATGGCCTTCGCCGTCTTCTTCCTCGCCGAATACGCCAACATGATCCTGGTCTCCACACTCACCAGCATCATGTTCCTGGGAGGCTGGCTGTCGCCGCTACCGGGTATTCCGGATGGCTTCTTTTGGCTGGCGGCCAAGGTGAGCTTCATCCTGCTGTTGTTTCTGTGGTTTCGCGCCACTTTCCCGCGCTACCGTTACGACCAGATCATGCGTCTGGGCTGGAAGGTGTTCATCCCCGTGACGCTGGTGTGGATCGTGGTCATTGGCCTGGCCATGCAGACGCCGTTCGGCCATCTGTTCCATTGAGGAGGTCGGCATGCTCGGTCGTATCAAGCAGTTCTTCAACACCTTCCTGCTGGCGGAATTGCTCAAGGGCATGTCGCTCACGGGGCGTTACCTCTTTGCGCGCAAGATCACCATCCAGTTTCCGGAGGAACGCACGCCGATGAGCCCGCGCTTTCGCGGCCTGCATGCGCAGCGCCGCTACCCCAATGGCGAGGAGCGCTGCATTGCCTGCAAGCTGTGCGAGGCGGTCTGCCCGGCACTGGCCATTTACATCGAATCGGAACAGCGCGCCGATGGCACGCGCCGCACCACGCGCTACGACATCGATCTGACCAAGTGCATCTTCTGTGGCTTCTGCGAAGAGGCCTGCCCGGTGGATGCCATCGTCGAGACCCATATCATCGACTATCACGGCGAGAAGCGCGGTGACCTGTACTACACCAAGGAGATGCTACTGGCGGTGGGCGACAAGTACGAGGCCGAGATCGCCCGGGCCAAGGCCGAAGACGCCCGATACCGATAGCGTGCGCGCAAAACCCGTCCAATAACGAACGACCCGCTCGAGCATGGAATTTTCCGCCATCGTCTTTTATCTCTTCGCCGCCATCCTGCTTCTGGCCGGCGTGCGGGTGATCACTGCCCGCAACCCCGTGCATGCGGCGCTCGCCCTGGTGCTTGCCTTTTTCACCGCCGCCGGGCTATGGCTGCTGCTCGAGGCCGAATTCCTCGCCATCACCCTCGTGCTGGTCTATGTCGGCGCCGTGATGGTGCTGTTCCTGTTCGTGGTGATGATGTTGGATATCAACATCGAACAGCTGCGGCAAAACTTCTGGGATTATCTGCCCATCGCCGCTGTGGTGGCAGGGCTCATGGTGCTGCAGATGATCCTGGTGCTGGGTGGCGAGACCTTTGGCCTGACTGCACCCGCGCCCAAGCCGGCGGAATACAGCAACACCAAGGAACTGGGACGGCTACTGTATACCGATTACGTCTACCCCTTCGAGCTTGCCGCCGTCATCCTGCTGGTGGCCATCGTCGCCGCCATCGCGCTCACCTTGCGCCGGCGCCAGGGCCTGAAATGGCTAGACCCGGCGCAACAGGTCAAGGTCAAGCGCGACGGGCGGGTACGGCTGGTCAGCATCAAACCGCAGCGACCGCAACCGCGCGCGGAGGAAGAATGATGCCGATAAAGCCCCCTGCCTCCCCCTGCGTGCGCCATCACCGGCTGCCAATAATGCGCGCGGGCGCAGCCGCCCCACTGTTCACCCATCACCCGCCAAGGCGTCTGCCATGATCGGTTTGCATCACTACCTGATCCTGGGTTCGGTGTTGTTCGCCATCAGCGTGCTCGGCATCTTCCTCAACCGCCGTAACCTCATCGTCCTGCTCATGGCCATCGAGCTGATGCTGCTCGCGGTCAACATCAACTTCGTTGCCTTTGCGCATTTTCTCGGCGACACCGCTGGCCAGATCTTCGTCTTCTTCATCTTGACCGTGGCGGCGGCCGAGTCGGCCATCGGTCTGGCCATCCTGGTGGTGCTGTTCCGCGCCCGCCGCAGCATCCATGTCGAAGACCTCGATAGCCTCAAGGGTTGACCGCCATGGACATGAAGACTCTCTACCTCGTGGTTCCCCTCGCGCCGCTCGCCGGCGCGGTCATCGCCGGCCTGTTCGGCCGCTTAATCGGCCGCGTCGGCGCGCACACGGTGACCATCCTCGGTGTCAGCATCGCCTTTCTGGCCTCGATCGTGATCTTTCGCGATGTGCAGGCCGGAAACACCTTCAACGGTGCCCTCTACACCTGGTTGACTGCCGGCGACTTGAGGCTCGAGGTTGGCTTTCTCATCGACCCCCTCACTGCCTTGATGATGCTGGTGGTGACCTTTGTGTCGCTGTGCGTGCACGTCTACACCATCGGCTACATGGCCGACGACCCAGGCTATCAGCGCTTTTTCAGCTACATCGCGCTGTTCACCTTCGCCATGCTGATGCTGGTGATGTCGAACAACTTCCTGCAGCTGTTTTTCGGCTGGGAGGCGGTCGGCTTGGTGTCCTATCTGCTCATCGGCTTCTGGTACACGCGCGAGAGCGCCATCTACGCCAACCTCAAGGCCTTCCTGGTCAACCGTGTGGGCGATTTGGGCTTCCTGTTGGGCATAGGCCTCATCTGGGCCCATTTCGGTACCTTGGACTATGCCGAGGTGTTCCAGCGCGCGCCTGAGCTCGCCCAGCACACCCTCACCTTGATCGAGGGTCAGCCGTGGTCGCTCATGACCTTGATCTGCATCCTCTTGTTCATCGGCGCCATGGGCAAGAGCGCCCAGTTCCCGCTGCACGTGTGGTTGCCCGATTCCATGGAGGGCCCGACCCCCATCTCCGCCCTGATCCATGCCGCCACCATGGTCACCGCCGGCATCTTCATGGTGGCGCGCATGAGCCCGCTCTTTGAGCTGTCCGACACCGCCCTTTCTTTCGTCCTGGTCATCGGCGCCATCACCGCCCTGTTCATGGGCTTGCTGGGCATGGTGCAGCACGACATCAAGCGCGTGGTGGCCTATTCCACCCTGTCGCAGCTCGGTTACATGACCGTGGCCCTCGGTGCCTCGGCCTATTCGGTGGCCATCTTCCACCTCATGACGCACGCCTTCTTCAAGGCATTGCTGTTCCTTGCCGCCGGCAGCGTCATCATCGGCATGCACCATGACCAGGACATCCGCAACATGGGCGGTTTGCGCAAGTACATGCCGATCACCTGGGCGACGCTGCTCATCGGCTCGCTGGCGCTGATCGGCACGCCCGGTCTGTCGGGCTTCTTCTCCAAGGATTCCATCATCCTCGCCGCTCATGCCACCGACCTCTGGGGGGCCGATTTCGCCGCCTTTGCCGTCACCGCCGGCGTGTTTGTCACCGCCTTCTATTCCTTCCGCATGTACTTCCTGGTCTTCCACGGCAAGGAGCGCTTCCGTCACGCCCATGCCGGGCATGATCAGGAAGGCGGCAAGGACGACGACGTGCACGGTCACCACGGCGGCGGCCACAGCGCCCCGCGGGAGTCGCCCTGGGTGGTGACGGCACCCTTGCTCATCCTGGCCATCCCCTCGGTCTACGCCGGTTGGGCCTACATCGAACCCCTGCTGTTCGGCAATTTCTTCGGCGCCTCGATCTACGTCGATCACGCCGCGCATCCGGCCATGCAGTACCTTGCGCAGCAGTACCACGGCGCGGGCGCCATGGTTCTGCATGGCCTGACGAGCCTGCCGTTCTGGCTGGCGGTGGCCGGTGTGGCCACGGCCTGGTACCTCTACATGGTCCGCCGCGACCTGCCGGAGAAGCTGCGTCGGAAGGCTGGCATCCTCTACACCATCCTCGAGCGCAAGTACGGTTTCGACGATTTCAACGACTGGTTCTTCGCTGGCGGCGCGCGCCTGGTAGGCGGCCGGCTGTGGCGCTGGGGCGATGTCTTGGCGATCGACGGCGTGCTGGTGAACGGTACGGCGCGTGTGGTGGCGCGTGTGGCAGCCATCGTGCGGCAGCTCCAAACCGGGTATATCTACCACTACGCCTTCGCCATGATCATCGGCGTGGCGCTGCTTTTGACGTGGTTCGTCGATTGAGGTGGCATAACGCATAAGCCAATAGACCGCTCAGGATAGCTTGATGCTCGAAGGATTTCCCATCTTAAGCCTCACCATTTGGGTGCCCATCGTCGCGGGCATCCTCGTGCTCGCCCTCGGGGGCGATGACCGCCGGGCCGATGGCACGCGCAGCCTGGCCTTGATCGGCGCCTTGCTTGGCTTTGTCGTCGCCATCCCGCTGTGGACCGGCTTCGATGCCAGCACGCCGCAGATGCAGTTCGTCGAGCGCACGGCTTGGATTGCGGCCTTCAACATCCACTACTACCTGGGGGTGGATGGCATCTCCATGCCCTTCATCTTGCTCAACAGCCTCACCACCGTGCTGGTGGTGCTGGCCGGCTGGCTCGTCATCCAGCACAAGGTGGCGCAATACATGGCCGCCTTCCTCATCCAGTCTGGGTTGCTCAACGGCGTCTTCGCGGCGCTGGACGGCATCCTGTTCTACGTCTTCTTCGAGGCGATGCTGATCCCGCTCTACCTCATTATCGGCATGTGGGGGGGGCCGAACCGCGTCTATGCCGCGATCAAGTTCTTCCTCTACACCCTCTTGGGTTCGCTGCTGATGCTGGTGGCGGTGCTCTATCTCTTCTTCCAGGCCGGCGGCAGTTTCGACATCTTAAGCTGGCACAAGCTGCCCCTGACCATGGCGGCACAGCTCATGCTCTTCGTCGCCTTCTTCTTCGCCTTCGCCGTCAAGGTGCCGATGTGGCCCGTGCATACCTGGCTGCCGGACGCGCACGTCGAGGCGCCAACCGGTGGCTCGGTGGTGCTGGCGGCGATCACCTTGAAGGTGGGCGCCTACGGCTTTCTGCGCTTTACCCTGCCCATCGTGCCGGATGCGGCGCATGAACTCGCCTGGCTCATGGTCGCCCTCTCCCTGGTGGCCATCGTCTACATCGGCCTCGTGGCCCTGGTCCAGGCGGACATGAAAAAGCTCATCGCCTACTCCTCCATTGCCCACATGGGTTTCGTCACCCTAGGCTTCTTCCTCTTCAACACGCTCGGCATCGAGGGTGGCCTCGTGCAGATGATCTCGCACGGCTTCGTCTCCGCTGCCTTGTTCCTGTGTGTGGGCGTCCTCTACGATCGCTTGCACTCGCGGCAGATCGCCGACTATGGCGGCGTGGTGAACACCATGCCGAGATTCGCCGCCCTGTTCATGCTCTTCGCCATGGCCAACGCCGGCCTTCCTGGCACGAGCGGCTTCGTCGGCGAGTTCATGGTCATCTTGGGCACCATCGAGGTAAGCTTCTGGTGGGCGCTCGCGGCTGGACTCACCCTGATCTTCGGCGCCGCCTACACCCTGTGGATGTACAAGCGGGTCGTCTTTGGCCCAGTGGCCAACCCGCAGGTGGCCGCCTTGCAAGACATCGATGGCCGCGAATTCCTGGTGCTTGGCCTGCTTGCCGTGTGCGTCCTAGCCTTGGGCATATATCCGCTACCGCTCACCGAGGTGATGCATGCCTCGGTCGCTCACCTGCTCAACCACGTGGCGCACAGCAAGCTGGTCTATTGAGCCCGATTGCCGAGACGGGAGACGCGCAATGAACCCCCCTGTGCCTATCCTCCTGCCCGCCGCACCAGAAATCCTGGTGCTCGTGATGGCTTGCGTGGTGCTGCTAATCGAGGCCTACGATGCGCGCGCCCGCGCCGCCGCCGCTAGCGGCGAAGTCGGTGTGCCCCGTGTCGCCGGCTATGTGCTCACCCTGATTACCCTGCTGGCGGCGGCCGCGATCACCGCCTTTACCGGCGGCCCAGGCACCGCCTACGCCTTCAACGGCATGTTCGTCGACGATGCCATGGCCGATCTGCTCAAGCTCATGACCTACCTGGCCGGCATCGCCGCTGTGATCTATTCGCGCCAGTACCTCGCCGACCGAGCGCTGATGCGCGGTGAGTATTTCGCATTGCTGCTGTTCGCCGTGCTCGGCATGATGGTGATGATCTCCGCCAGCCACCTCTTGACCCTCTACCTGGGGCTTGAGCTTTTATCGCTCTCTCTCTACGCCCTGGTGGCGCTCAAGCGGGATTCGACCCAGGCGGTGGAGGCGGCGATGAAGTACTTCGTGCTGGGTGCACTCGCCTCGGGGCTGCTGCTCTATGGCATGTCCATGCTCTACGGCCTGACGGGGACGCTCGAGCTGGCAAGGATGGCGCAAGTTCTGGCTGGCGGCGTGGAAAACGAGGTCGTGTTGGCTTTCGGGCTCGTCTTCGTGATCGCCGCGGTTGGCTTCAAGCTCGGCGCCGCCCCCTTCCACATGTGGGTGCCTGACATCTACCACGGCGCACCCACGGCGGTGACGTTGTTCATCGGATCGGCCCCTAAGCTCGCCGCCTTCGCCTTCGTCATGCGGCTGTTGGTCGATGGCCTGCAGCCCGCACAAGGCGACTGGCAGCAGATGCTGGCGGTGATGGCGGTACTGTCGCTGGCCATCGGTAACCTGGCGGCCATCATGCAGACCAACATGAAGCGCATGCTGGCCTACTCGACCATCGCGCACATGGGCTTTCTGCTCCTCGGCGTGCTCACCGGCGATACAGGCGGCTATAGCGCAGCCCTGTACTATGTCATCGCCTATGTGATCATGAGCCTAGGGGCCTTTGGCCTGGTGGTCCACCTCGCACGTGCCGGGCATGAAGCGGAAAACCTCGATGACTACAAGGGCCTCAATGCGCGTGCACCTTGGCTGGCGGCGCTGATGGGCATCCTGATGCTGTCCATGGCGGGGCTCCCGCCCTTCCTCGGCTTTTATGCCAAGCTCACCGTGCTGCAGGCCGTGGTGGGCGCAGGCCTCACCTGGCTCGCCGTCGTGGCGGTGCTGTTCTCGCTCGTCGGCGCCTACTACTACCTGCGCGTGGTGAAACTGATGTACTTCGATAGCCCCCGAAGCCTCGAGCCGATTGGCACCCCTGGCGGTGATGCCCGGCTATTGCTGTCGGTGAACGGGCTGGGTGTGCTATTGCTGGGCATCCTGCCACAGCCGCTGATGGCCCTGTGTCTCGACACCATGCAGCAGGCCTTGCGTTGAACACTCCTCAATTTGCTGCTTGCAAGCCGAAATCTAGACGCGGGTCAGCCGCCGGATAGTGAAAGCGGACCGGGCCGTGAGGCTCGCCGTTGACGAATTGGCGCACGAAGGGGTGATCGGCGTGCCGCATTGCCTTGGCCGGCCCATGCGCGACAACGACGCCATCGTTGATGAAATAGGCATAGTCGGCCACCTTGAGCGATTCCGCCACGTCGTAGGTAACGACGATGCTGGTCATCCCCAGCGCATCGTTCAAGCGTCGGATGATGTTGGCAATGGCGTTGAGCGAGATCGGATCGAGGCCGGCAAAGGGCTCGTCATACATGGTCAGCATCGGGTCGAGGGCGATGGCGCGTGCCAAGGCCACACGGCGCGACATGCCGCCAGACAGCTCACCCGTGTGCATGCGGTGCGTACCGCGTAGGCCCACGGCGTGCAGCTTCATCAACACCAGGTCACGGATCATTTCCTCGGGAAGGTCGGTGTGTTCCCGCAGGGGAAAGGCGACGTTTTCGAACACCGTCAGGTCCGTGAACAGGCCGCTTTCCTGGAACATACGGCCGATCCGACGCCGCAACCGGTATAAGGCTTCAGTGCTGAGCGCATGCACGACCAGCCCATCGACTTTGACCTGCCCGGCAGTGGGTCTTTCCTCCCCGCCGATGAGTTTTAGCAAGGTGGATTTGCCACATCCGCTAGCGCCGAGCACGGCGACGACTTGACCGCGGCGAATGGTGAGATCGACGCCGGTGAGGACTTCACGCTCGCCGTAGGCAAAGCGCAGGCCGCGAATTTCGATCAGGTTATCTGACATGCCGGACTCACGCGGACTCGCGCCAAACGATTGGCTGCAAAGGAGGCTTGGGGCTATGCCCTGCGCTGAACCTCAGTGTGGCATTGGATTACGCCGCGATGGTTGTGTCGGCCTGATGCTTTTGCGTCACCATGAGATCGATCGCTCTGGTGACTTCTTGGCTGGCACGCTCCATGGCCTCTAGATGGTCGTAGATCTGCTGTTGTAGCGTTATATCATGACCCCAGTTCTTGCCGATTAGCGCCAATACACCATGGGCATGGTGATGAACCAATTCATGCGGTTGTTCCATTTCATGGTACGCCGGGAGATGGCTGAAGGACGCCTTACCCTCACCCTCGTAGTACCAGCGCCCAAGTCCGCAGTGGAGATGATCGGACATCACGTAATCGACATACTTCGCCTCGCCGTTGGTGCTCAGCGCGAGGTAGGTATTCTGCTTGTAGATGATGTGCTCGACCTTGATGAGGGAGGCAAAGCTCATATCTAGGGCGTGGTTGGTCTTTTCCAGCGTCATCTTGGCTGAAGACGCAAACTGGTTGAATCGACTGGATAGTTCATTCACCTTCGACCGTGAATCATTGGCCATCTCACGCATTTGCTGCGATTCGGCTAACATGGTCTCAGCTTCGCTCACCAGGGCCTGCATCACCTGGCCGATAGAGATGGAGGCGTTCTTGGTGTTTTCCGCCAGTTTTCTCACCTCGTCGGCAACCACCGCGAAGCCGCGACCCGCTTCGCCGGCGCGGGCGGCCTCGATCGCTGCATTCAAGGCGAGCAAATTGGTCTGATCGGCGATCTTGTTGATGAGGCTGACGGCAGCTTGGATCTCCGCGCTGCGCGAATTGAGCTGCCCAATCGCATCGCAGGTGTGGTCGATACGCAACGAGATATCGCTCAGGCGCTGGGCCACTGCGCCAACGGTCGCATGACTGGCCTCGGCGTCTTCATGGGTTCGGCTGGCTTCCTTAACCACTACCTTAAGGTGCTCGGTAATCCGGGATAAATCGGCCTGACTGGAGGCGAGGTTGTTGAGCAAGCTGCTGCTGCTTAACCCCTGAACGCGAGAAAGCAACAGGTTGCGCTGCTGCAGCTTGATGTTATTCGCCATGTTCTCCAGCATGATGTTGTGATTTTCCAGGCCTTTGCGGAAATCGCCATGCAAACCAACGGGTATGGACTTGCGGTAGAACTTGCCATCGACATGCGCGCGGAAGGTAGTGGATTGTTCTCGAATGAAGGTCTCCAGTTGGTCAAGCATGTCGTTGACATGCCAGCAGAGTTGCCCGATTTCCGTGCGATCATCGATTCGCGTGATCCGTTTCGAGAACCTGCCAGCGCTGACCTCCTGAATGACCTCGCTGAGCGCAGAAAGCTGTGCAAGCCAGTGACTGGTGCGGTTATAAAGCGCGATCGACAACGCGAGGCCACTACTGATCAAGAGCAATATCGG
This sequence comes from Thiobacillaceae bacterium, assembly GCA_041640815.1. Taxonomy (GTDB): domain Bacteria; phylum Pseudomonadota; class Gammaproteobacteria; order Burkholderiales; family Thiobacillaceae; genus JANWZL01. Next base: position 12,934 of record JBEPZO010000031.1, on the reverse strand, counting down.
CCACGCCCCGCCGTGCAGCGCGATCTCCACAGCCAGAAGTGACAACAGGAGCAAGACATAAGCGATGGCGAAATATCTGAAGCGGTCACGCAAGGTCAGGTTAGGCATCTGGCCCTCAGAGCGAGAAGATGAACTCGTGGTAACTTACCCCTTTTTCCGCCAATAGCCCGGTGAGATAAGCCAGTGAGGCCGCACAGGCATCCTTGGGTCCAGCCTTGCGCTCGATGTCCAGCATGGTCTTGTAGATTTCACTCATAAAGCGCACCGCCTCGAGCTTTGGCTTGCGTCGCACCGACATGTAACTGACGATTTTCCCAGAGGCATCAAATTCCGGCATGACATTGGCAAATACCCAATAGAAACTGCCGTCCTTGGCCATGTTCTTGACATAAGCGTTGCACTCCTCACCCTTCTCGATGGTGTCCCAGAGAAACTTGAAAACCCCGCGCGGCATGTCTGGGTGACGGATGATGTTGTGTTGGCTGCCGAGAAGCTCGGCCTCGCTATAACCGGAAAATTCGATGAAAATGCGGTTGCCGTAGAGAATGCGTCCCTTGGTATCGGTCTTTGAGACGATGAAATCGTTCTCGCGCATGACTTTCTCTACAGAAGTCGGGACGATATGGGGGTTTTTCATGCTGAAAGACCTCTTATACAGGCATGAACACGGTGAGGCTTCTACGCAGCTCGGCGGTTAGCACCTACCGTTGGCCGATGCGCCCAAGTGCAAATGCGCTGTTCATCGATATGACCTCTGCCTGGATGCTGATGATGTCCACGCATCGCTATATCCTCCAGCCACTCGTGCCGCTATCTGGTCACAGCCTTTCCATTGACAAGGGACTGCGCCTACTATCAGGCGATAGTATGCTGGAGCGCTTCCGCGTGCAACGGGGCATAGGGGCCGTTGGGCGTAGGGGCGCGACATCGATCGCTCGGATCGTGGCGCGTGGGCGAGACACGGGTACCAGCGCTAGTAACGACAGACGTGACATAAGGCGTAGTCGCGATATTGGGAGGCCAGAAGGCGGATGAACGCAGTGTTCAGCTTAGGTTACGATTAACGGCATTTAACGTCATTTTAACGACGGATAGTCTATCCTGCCTGCCGCTAATCGTCACGTCGGGTGCCTTTGTCGCATGCTTACCGAGTACACCCGCACCGCCATCGCCCTACACTGGATCATCGCCGCCCTGATCCTGGCGGCGCTGCCTTTGGGGCTCATCATGACCGGGTTGCCGCTTTCGCCGCAGAAGCTCAAGTTCTATGCCTGGCACAAATGGCTTGGGGTGACGGTGTTCGTGTTGGCCGTCGTGCGCCTGCTCTGGCGTGTGCGGCACCCACCGCCGCCCTTGCCGGCGAGCGTGCCGGCCTGGCAACGGTCGGCGGCGTCAGTCCTGCACGCCTGCCTCTACGTCCTCATGCTGGCCATCCCCCTGGCCGGCTGGCTGATGAGCTCGGCCAAAGGCTTCCAGACCGTTTATCTGGGCATACTGCCCATCCCTGACCTGATTGCAAAGGATGAAGCCTTGGGCAAGACCCTGGCGACGGTGCACGCTTGGCTCGCCTACGCCTTGATCGCCCTGCTCATGGTGCATGTGGCCGCCGCCCTCAAGCATCATTTCATCGATCGCGATGATGTGCTGCGCCGCATGCTGCCTCGGTTGCCGCCCCCCAAGGAGACGACATGAAACACCTCGCCTTGCTGCTGAGCGCCGCCCTGCTCCTCGCTGGCCCTGCCCTGGCCGTCCAGTTCGACCGCATCCTGCCCGCGCAAAGCGCGTTGAGCTTCGTCTCCAAGCAGATGGGCGTGCCGGTGGAGGGGCAGTTTCGCCGCTTCACCGCCCAGATCGCTTTCGACCCCGCCCGCCCTGACACGGGCCGCGCCGCGCTGGAGGTGGAGCTAGCCAGCTTCGACATGGGGTCGCGTGAGGTGTATGAAGAGGTGATCGGGCGCAACTGGTTCGACGTGCGTCAGCACCCAACCGCCCGTTTCGTCGCCACCGGCCTCAAGCACCTGGGCGGCGAGCGCTACGAGGTGCGCGGGCAATTGACGCTCAAGGGCCGCACCCGCGAGGTGGTCGCGCCCTTCTCCTATCGCCAGCAAGGTCGGCACGCCGTGCTCGAAGGCGCCTTTCCCTTGCGGCGCCTGGATTACGGCATCGGTACCGGCCCTTGGGGCGACACCAGCATCGTTGCCGACGAGGTCCTGGTCCGCTTCCGCTTCGTGGCCGCCGAGGCGGCCGCAGCGGCGGGCGGCCCTGCGCCGGGCACGCGCCCGCCTGGAAAACCCTGATCTTCAACCTTTAGGAAAGGAACGCGCATGAAGCACACCCTCACACGCCTGGCCATCGTCACCGCCGCTACCCTCGGCACGACCGTCCAGGCCGCGGACACCTACACGATCGATAGCCGTCACACCTTCCCGGTGTTCGAGGTCAACCACCTCGGTTTCTCCACCCAGCGCGGCCGCTTCAACAAGACCACTGGCACCGTCACCCTAGACCCCGCCGCCAGCAAGGGCAGCGTTGAGGTGGTCATCGACACCGCTTCCATCGACATGGGCCTGGAGGACTGGGACAAGCACATGAAGAACGAGGACTTCTTCAACGTCGAGAAATATCCCACCATGACCTTCAAGTCCGACAAGTTCGTCTTCAAACAGGGCAAGCCGGTCAAGGTGCACGGCACGCTGACGCTGCTTGGCGTGGAAAGGCCGGTGGTGCTGACCGTCAATCATTTCCACTGCGGTGTGCACCCGATCAACAAGAAGCAGGTCTGTGGCGCTGACCTCACCACCCGCATCAAGCGCTCCGAGTTCGGCATGACCAAGTTCCTGCCCGCGATAGGCGATGAAATCCGCATCGTCATCCCGGTAGAAGCCTTCAAAGATTAAGTGCTTTGCGGCGATGGGTCGGGTTAGGCTGGAGCGCAGTAGCCAAGCGCCAGAAATCACGCGTCGGTGCTAGAGCAAGTGTAGGTGGAATTTCGGCTACTTGCGCCTGGACCATCAGGGTGGTTGCCGCTAGCGGCCAGCAGCCGAGACTCCTCGCCACGGGCATCGAGACCGGCCGCAGCGTGCGGGCATGCAAGGCTGCTGAGGTATAGTCAATCTGATCAGCGATTGCCGCCGGCGCTGGCACGGCTGGCATCGGCGCCATGCAGGCGGCGGTGGCTCGTTCGTACCTGTGCCAGTTGCACCCAGTCGACGATCGGCTCGCTTGGCGCATAGCCCGCCACGAGCTGCTGCATCAGCCGCCGCACGGCACCGACGTCGCCATGCTCGACGGCCGCCTCCAGCTGCGCGAGCTTGGCCGCCAATTCGCTCCAGGGGATGAATTCCTCGTGCGCCTTCATGATGCGCGGGTGCTGTGTTGGGATGGGGTTATCGCCGATCAATAGCTCCTCATAGAGCTTCTCCCCCGGGCGCAGGCCGGTGATGACGATCTCAATGTCGCCCTCGGGGTGTTGCTCGTCTTTGACCGTGAGCCCGGACAGTTCCACCATGCGCCGCGCAAGATCCATGATCTTCACTGGCTCACCCATATCGAGCACGAACACTTCCCCGCCCTTGGCCATCGCAGCGGCCTGGATGACAAGCAGCGACGCTTCGGGAATGGTCATGAAATAGCGCGTCACCTCAGGATGGGTCACCGTAATCGGCCCACCGTCGCGGATCTGCTGGCGGAACTTCGGCACCACCGACCCCGAGGAATCCAGCACGTTGCCAAAACGCACGATGCAGAAGGTCGTGCCCACGTGGCTAGCCGCCAACGCCTGCAAGACCAGTTCGGCTAAGCGCTTGCTCGCCCCCATCACATTGGTCGGGCGCACCGCCTTATCGGTGCTGATGAGCACGAAGCCACCCACGCCGGCCTCGATCGCGGCAAGCGCGGTGCGCAGCGTGCCGAGCACGTTGTTCTTGACGCCCTCGAGCGGGTTATGCTCGACCAGGGGCACATGTTTGTAGGCGGCGGCGTGATAGACCATGTGCGGGCGCCAGGTGTGCATGATCATGCGCATGCGCGTCGCATCCTGCACCGAGGCGAGCAGCGGCACCAGGGTGGTCGTCTCGCGCACGCGTTTCGCCTCTAGCTCCTGATGGATGGTGTAGAGGGCGAATTCGCTTTGCTCGACGAGCAGCAGCTTGGACGGCCGCAGGGCCAAGATCTGCCGGCAAAGCTCGCTACCGATCGAGCCGCCGGCACCCGTGACCAGCACCACCTTGTCGGTGATGTTTTTGGCGAGCAGGATGGGGTGCGGGGCCAACGGTACGCGGCCGAGCAGATCGTCGATATCCAAATCCTTGATGTCGGTCACCCTCACTTTGCCTTCCGCGAGCTCGTCCAGGCTCGGCAGCGAGCGCACGGCGACATGGGCATGGCGCACGCGCTCGATGATCTCGTTGCGGCGGCGGCGCGGCAGACTCGGCATGGCCAGGAGGACGTCGCGGATGCCCAGGCTTTTCACCAGCTCGGGTAGGTCCTCGGGCGCGTAGATCGGCAGGCCGTTCAAGACATGGCCGTGCAGCCGGTCATCGTCATCGACGAAGCCGACCGCTTGCAGCTCCGGGCTGTGCGCAAGCGCGGCGGCGAGTTGGCGGCCGGCGGTACCCGCACCGTAGATCAGGGCCTTCGGGCGGGCGGCGCGTTTGAGGAGGTTTTGGTACTCCTCCCCCAGCCACAGCCGTGCCAGCAGGCGGGAGGCGCCGACGAAGAGCAACAGCAGGATGGGCTGGATGATGCCGATGGTGCTCGGCACGCCGGGCACACCGATGAGCATGAACAGGCCGGCATAGAGCATGCCGTACAGGCCCACGGCACGCGCCACCGCCATCAGCGCCGGCCAATCGCTATAGCGGAAGATGGCGCGGTAGAGCCCCGAGGTGACGAAGATCGGCAACGCCAAGGCGAGCGAGGCAGCAGAGGCCAAAATGGCCCCCCGTGCCCACTCGCCCGCCACAGCCTCCCCCAAACGCAGGTAGTAGGCCAGCCAGACGCTCAGTAGGCATAGCCCTGCATCCACGCTAACCGCCACCGCCCGCTTCGCCGGTCTGGGGAGCGCGAGCACGCGCGTGGCCAGTTTCGGGAAGGGTCGATTCATCTCAGCTCCGCCGTATGCGATCACCTCGCCCGGCACCGGCGATGGTCTTCAGTAGATAGCCAAAATAGGCCGTCAGGCCAAAATCCTGGAGCATGCGCGCCTCCGTCTCGGCAAGCAGCTGGGGTGTCGACATGTCGATGCCAAGGATCTGGGCAAGCCCCGTGATGCCTGGTCGGACGGCGAACACACCCAAGCGCTCGCGCGCCGCGATCAACTCGGTCTGGTTGGGCAGACAGGGCCGCGGGCCGACCAGGCTCATCTCGCCCTTGAGCACGTTGTATAGTTGCGGTAATTCATCCAATTTCGTCCGGCGCAGAAAGGCGCCTAGCGGCGTCACCGCCGCGGGATCGGCCAGGTGCGTTGGCACCGATTCTACTCCCTCACGCATCGTGCGGAATTTGATCATCGTAAAGGGCCTTTGCTGTCGGCCCAGCCGCTGTTGCCGAAAAAGCGGCGCCCCGGTATCCAGCCATACGGCGAGATAGAGGGCGATAAGCAGCGGCGACAGCACCACCAGGCCTACGCCCGCCAGGAGGATGTCAATGAGCCGCCTCACCCCAGCATCTCGCGCAATCCGGCCTCCAGCCCGATGCGCGCACGCCAGCCCAGCTCGCGCTCGATGCGCGCCGGCGAGTAGCAGGCCGAGCCGATCAGACGCTCGACGAGCTCGCCGATGCGGCCGGGTAGGCGTCCAGCGGCGCGCAACACGCCAGCCGGCACGCGCCGACGTGGCATCGGCAGGTTAAGCACGGCACAGAGCGTGTCGTAGAGCTCCCGCCCGGAATAGGGGCGTGGATCGGCGACGATGTAGGTGCGCCCGTTCGCTTGCGCACGCGCGGCCACGAGTCGCAGCGCCGCGACCACATCGTCCACGTGCACGACGGAGCGGCGGTTGCCGGTCTCGGGCAGAGGCGGAAACAGGCCGTGGCGCATCGCCCACGCCATGCGCGCCAGGTTGCCCTTGCTACCCCGGCCATAGACCATCGTCAGCCTGAGGTTCACCACATGCATGCCGTATTTTACTCCTGCTTCCAACACGGCCTCCTCTGCCGCGCGCTTTGCCCGGCCATAGGGTGTAGCCGGCTCGCCTGGCCAATCCTCGCCGACGCATTGCGCCCCCGGCGCTGCCATGGCCTTGACACTAGACAAAAACACGAAACGCCGTACACCGGCCTCACCAGCGGCCTTGAGCAGGTTACACGTGCCCGTGTAGTTGATGCGCCAGTGTGCCTCGGCATCAGCCCTATCGGCATCGGCGTAACCGGCGCAATGAAAAACGGTGCTCATCCCCTCACACGCGCGCGCGAGCGAGGCCGTATCCAACAGGTCGCCGACGATGGCGTTGGGCAGTGCGCCGGCCTTGCGCACCAAGGCGCGGTGCCAGGGTTTGTACAGGCGGCGGCCGATGAAGCCGGTGGCCCCGACCACCAAGGCGGGCTCGGTCTCTGCCCGACCCTCGGTCTCGGGCAGCCAGCCCACCTCGACGTGTTGCGGTTCAAGCATCGCGCCGTCGCGCGCCGACCAAGGACGCAATTGGCTTGCGTGCCGACGTCAGCACTCGTTGTTTACCAGCGCCAAGCAGGCCAGCATCATGCGCTTGGTGGTCGCCAGGCGACGCTTCATACGCCATCCTTGCGCAGCCAGCCATTCACCGCCTCGATATCGGCCAACTCGAGTAGGCCAGCAGCTGCCTTCAGGCGCAAGCGGCTGAGCAGGTAGTCGTAGCGGGCCTTGAGTAAGTCTCGCTTTGCCGCATACAGCAGCTGCTGCTGGTTGAGGATATCGACGCTGGTCCTAAGCCCAGCCTTAAACCCTTTCTCCATCGAATACAAGGCGAGCTCGTGCGACTTCAGGGCCTGCTCCAAGGCGCCGACGCGGGCGATGCCATTGACCACGTTGAGGTACTCCTGGCGAACCAGCTGGCTCACCTGGCGGCGGGCGGCCTCCAGTTGGTGGCGGGCGCTGTCGAGCAGAGCCAGGGCCTGGGCGCTGCGGGCCTCGATCTGCCCGCCTTGATAGAGGGGGAGATTGAAGCGCAGGCCGATTTCTCCCACCTCATTGCGCGTGTCGAGGGTGGTGTAGCCCGGATCGCGATCTCGACGCAAGCTGGCGACGAGATCGAGCGTAGGTTGATGCCCGGCACGCGCCTTGGCCAGCTCTTGCTCAGCGATGGCAACGCGTGCTTGCTGCAAGCGCACCAAGGGGCTGCGCTGCAGCGCGAACTCGATCCAGGCTTCGAGTTTGGCCGGCTCAGGGGGCTGAAGCGGCATGCCATCGCCCAAGGGCAATAGCGCCTCGGGCAGCTGGCCAGTGATCTCCTGCAAGGCGTGCAGCCGCACCTCCAGGTTGTTCAACGCCGCGATCTCCTGCGCCAGGACGCTATCAAGCCGCGCCTGCGCCTCGTTCACCTCGGTCACGGTGCCGAAGCCCGACGCGAACAACCGCTTGGCCTGCATGAGCTGCGCCTCGATAGCGGCCTTCTGTTCCGCCGCCAGGCGCACATTGTCCTGCGCCAACAAGGCATCGAAGTAGGCCTGGGTGAGCTTCAGGGCCAGCTCATTGCCGGCGTGCGCGAGCCGCGCTTCGGCCTCGTGCACCTGCGCGCTTGCCTGCTCGAGCTGCGCCCAAAGTTGGCGGCGGTAGATGGGTTGGCTTACTGACAAGCCGTAGCTTGTGCTCGTGAACTCGTAGCGACGCTCACGCGCCTGCCCGAGAAAGCTCGTCTCGTTGTCCACCTGCATGCGCGTCGCCTGTGCATTGAGCCCGACGTTGGGCAAAAGCTGGCCGCGCGCCTGGGGCACGAGCTGTTGCGCGGCGGCGTAGTCGGCCCTGGCCGCGGCGTAGGTCGGGTTATTGACCAGCGCCTCGCGGTAGAGGCTAAGCAGGTCGGCGGCCTGCCCCGCCGTGCTCAGTGCCAGGGCGATCAGGGCCAGGCCAAGCGTGCGGCGAAGATGGGGGAGGGTAGAGGGAGGGCAAAGCATCAGATTTCCTTGAGTGCGCTAGCAATGCGCGTGGTCAGCGGTGAAATTAGATATTGCAATAGCGTGCGCTCGCCGGTCTTGATCACCACGTCGGCGGGCATACCCGGGTGGATGGCATGCTGGGTGCGACGCAGGGTGTCCAAGCCCTCCGGCGTCACCTGAACGCGGCCGAGGAAATACGGCATGCCGCTTTGCGGGTCGAGCAGGCGGTCGGCGGACACCATCACCAGACGACCGGCAATCGGCGGCAACAACGCTCCCTGTACCGTAGCAAAGCGGATGTCAGCCGCCAGGCCCGGGTGCACCCGCTCGATCAGGTTGGTTGGGATGTGCACTTCGATGAGCAAGGACTCGTCCTCCGGCACGATCTCCATTAGCGTCTGACCGGGCTGGATCACGCCGCCGACCGTAAATACATTGAGCCCTACCACGCGTCCAGACACCGGTGCGCGCAGCGTCGTGCGCGCTACCTCCTCACGCAAGGCAACCAAGCGATCGCGCAGGTTTTCCACCTCTTTTTGCACCTCGCTTAAACGCTGCTGCACCTCTTGCTGGAACTCCTGGCGTATGGCCACCATGCGCAGCTCGATCTCGGCGATCGCATTTTTCGCTCGCGCAATATTCGCCAAGTCGTTTGCCCGGCTGCCGGTGAGCTCGGCGAGCGCGCGCTCGATCTCAGTTAGACGCACCTGGGGGAGGAAGCCCTCCTGCGCCAGCTCGCGCATCGCGCGCAGATCGTGCTCGAGCAACTCGATTTGCCGTTGCTTGCCAGCCTGCAACGCCTCTAGACCGGTGATCTGCTCTTTTAGGCCTTTGAGATTCTCCTGCATGATGCGCGTCTTGCTCATCAGCGCATTGCGCCGGGTATGGAACAGCTCCTGCTGAATGCGCATGGCCTCTTGGGCTCGCGCATCGGCGCTCGTCGCCAGCTCCGGCGGAAAGCGCACGCTCGCCGCCCCCGACTGCTCGGCAAGCAGGCGCGCCTCTTGCGCCAGGGCCGACCACCACTGCGCCTGCACGATGTCCAATTGGCTGCGGGCCTCCACGTCATCGAGCGAGATCAACACATCACCCGCGCGCACGCGGCTCCCCTCTTGCACGTGGATCTTGCGCACGATACCGCCGCGCAGATGCTGTACTGCCTTGCGTTTGCTCTCCACGCTCACCACGCCGGGTGCCGGCACGCCCTCATCCAGGGGGGCGAAGGCAGCCCAGGCGACGAAGCCGCCGAAACCGAGCACCAACGCGATCATCCCCCAGCGCGCGGGGCGATGGCTATCGGTACGCAGGTCAGGGACGGGCTGGGTTGCCGGCTCCTCGAGCTCGCGACGCGTTGCATCATCGAAGGTCGCATGCCGCCAGCCGGCCTGGAAACGCGAGGCAAGCGCTTGTCTGAATTTAGCGAACATCTCAGGCAACTCCTTGAGCAGTAGGCCGGATCTGGGTCACAGCAGCCGGTGCCGCGGCGGTGGGCTGCTGGCGCTGGGCCAGGGCAGCGAGCACCTCGTTGCGCGGCCCGAACAACTGCACGCTGCCGTCGACCAGCAGCAACAGCTTGTCCACCACCGCCAGGATGCTGGTGCGGTGGGTGATGAGCACGACGGTGCGACCAGCCTGCTTAAGCTGCAGCACCGCCTGCACCAAGGCCGCCTCGCCGCTGTCATCCAGGTTCGAGTTCGGCTCATCGAGCACGATCAGCACCGGGTCACCATAGAGCGCGCGCGCCAACGCGATGCGCTGGCGCTGTCCACCGGAGAGCACGCTGCCGGCCTCGCCGATCGGGGTGTCGTAGCCTTTGGGAAAGCGCAGGATCATCTCGTGCACGCCGGCCCGCCGCGCCGCCTCGACCACCTTCTCGGCGTCGATCTCGCCGAAGCGGGCGATGTTCTCCGCGATCGTGCCATCGAAGAGCTCGATGTCCTGCGGCAGATAGCCGACATACCGGCCCAGCTCGGCCTTGTTCCAGGTATAGACATCGGCGCCGTCGAGCCGCACCTTGCCGCTCATCGCCGGCCACACCCCGACCAGGAGCCGCGCCAAGGTCGATTTCCCAGAAGCGCTTGGGCCGATGATGCCCAGCACCTCACCTGGCTGCAGGCTGAAATTCACCCCCTTTAGGATCGGCACCTGACTGCCCGGTGCGCCCGCCACCAATTGTTCGACGGACACGCGCCCCTCGGGCGGTGGCAAGCTCATGCCCGGCTGACGCGGCGGGAAATCGCTCAGCAGCTTATCGAGGCGATGATAAGCCGCACGTGCACCGATGAATTGTTTCCAAGTTGCAATCGCCAGCTCCACCGGCGCTAATGCGCGACCCATGAGGATGGAGGCGGCGATCATCGCCCCGGGGGTGATGGTGCCGTCGATGGCCAGCCAACCGCCGACACCGAGGATCAACGACTGCAAGGCGATGCGCACCAGCTTGGTCAAGGCGCTGATGCGCCCGGCGCGCTCGCTCGCCAGCGCCTGCATCGCCAGCATCTTCTTCTGCCGCTCGAACCAGCGCTGGATGAGGTTGTCGAGCATACCCATCGCCTCGATCACCTCGGCGTTGCGCAGGTTATTGTTGGCGAACTGCTGGCTAGCCGCCGCGTGCAGATTCGCCTGAGCGAGCGGCTTGCGAGTGGCTGCCTCCATCAGCCAGGCCATGAAGAACAGGACGATGGCACCAAGCAGGGAAAGCCCGCCGAGCAGGGGATGCAAAAAGGTGATCACGACGATGAAAACCGGCGCCCAAGGCGCGTCGAAAAAGGCAAACAGGCCGTTGCCGGTAAGAAACTGGCGCACGTTGGTCAAGTCGGCGAGCGCCTGTCCCGGGTTGCCGCGTCCGAGCTTGAGCCGGTGCTCGAAGGCGGCGGTAAACACCCGGCTATTCAGGGCCATGTCCAGCTTGTTCGACACCCGCACCAACACCAGTGAACGCGCCGCCTCCAGTGCCCCCATCAAGACATAAAAGCCGAGCGCAATCGCTGTGATCACGAACAGCGTGACCTCATTACGGCTCATCAGCACCCGATCGTAAATCTGCAGCATATAGATCGCCGGCACGAGCAGGATCAGGTTGATGAAGAAGCTGAACACGCCTACGGTGAAGAAGGCGTCGCGGAAAGAAAGGAGGACACTCTCCAGCTCTTTGCGGGGGGCGAATAGGTTTTTCATGGTCAGGCGCTCTGGTTACACGCGGGTAAGGCAAGGGAAGGGGTACGAGGGCGGGTCAAGTCGTCATCGCCGGACCCAGTAGGTGGATGGCTGGCGGGAGCTACCTGTTCAGCGGGCAACACGATCAGATACTCTGGTAACTGATCATCCGCGACAGGCTGCGTACTCGCCTCGTCGAACAAAAACTGCAGGCGATACTGCTCGCCCACGCGCAGCAGCATGATCTCGCGCAGCTTGGCCTGCCGGAAGCGCTGCATCGTATCCGCGCTCAAGTCGAGCTGGAAGCGCAAGCGCCCATCCAAGGTGTACATCGATAGCTGCCCCGGCCTGAGCGTCAGGGTGTGGCGGTCGAAGTACACCGGCGCGCTGCTCAGGAACTTGAGCCGCGGCAGCGGTGCATCGCCGCGGCGCGCGAGGTTCCAGGGGCTAGCTGGATGATTCAGGATCAGCCGGTAGCTGCGGCAGACCGAGTAGATGGCGTTGCACACCATCTGTGAGCCGACCTGCGCGAAACGCCGGCGCATATCGTGATAGACCAGGTGGTGCAGCGCCACCCGGTTCCAGCACCGATGCGCCTGCGCCACCGGCACGATGGCGTTGCACACCTCGGCAAACGCCGCCTGCAACGACTCCAGCCGGGCAAATTGCACTGGCGAGGTATTGAGGGGGATGATAAGCGGGGAGGTCATTGAAGCTACACCACAGTTTTATCCTATATGAACACATATATGAAAAACTGTCAATCTTTGCCGCTACTGTCGTTATCGTCGCGAATCTAGTCATAGGCGCATACGAACTGACTGGTCAGGCGAGCCGCTGCTGTTTGCTGCTCTGCTTGCTTCGCGGGTACGCCTCCTTGGACAGGACGCCGTTCATCAGCTAGGCGCTGCGTTCAGCGCCGCGAATTCGCTGCCATGGATTCTCTGCCACATGGTTTTGGGTGCGAGTGCTGTGCTGATGTCCCGCGGCGGAGGTCGACTCGATCGGCTTGAGCATGCGCCGATATGCAATGCTCAGCCCAAATGAGGGGGCAAAGGCAAACAACGCGTCGTGATCGCCAACGAGCTTGGCGGCAGCCTGCGGACACCTCGCCAAGTCTGGACGAACCGTCAAAGACGGGCGAGCGCATCGGTGCGCGTCGGGACTAACCAGTCCCAAAGGTACTGTACATACGCAGCAGGGTATACCGATGTAGAGCGTATACTTTTAGGCGAGTCGAATGCAATTGAATTAAACGAGCCCATGACCACCCCGACACGTGACCCTTCTGAGATGAGCTGGGAAGACATCCGGGCGCTGGTGGCTAGCCTAGCCTTGCAGAGTCAAGAGACCGACCGGCGCATGCAGGAGACCGACCGGTTGATCCGCGAGCTGCGTGAAAGCGGCCAGGAGACTGACCGGCGTTTGCAGGAGACCGACCGGTTGATCCGCGAGCTACGCGAAAGCAACCGTGAAAGCAGCCGAGAATTCGACCGCCGCATGCAAGAGACCGAGCGCCGCATGCAAGAGACCGACCGACGCATGCGCGAGACCGACCAGCGGCTACGTGAGCTTAGTCGCCAAATCGCTGGCTTAGGCGACAAGTTCGGCTACTTTGCCGAAGGCCTGGCGCTGCCCTCGCTTGAGCGCATCCTCGAGACGCGCTTTGGTATGGAGACGATCAATCCGCGCGTGCGGGTGCGCCGTAGCG
>JBEPZO010000030.1:0-25865 GCA_041640815.1 Thiobacillaceae bacterium | reverse complement strand
AACAGGGCTATCCCTGGCGTGGCCTGGTCAAGAATCGCGCCAAGGACGGCGACCACTACTGGGTGGATGCATTTGTCGTACCGATCCGGCAAAACGATGAGACGGTCGGCTATATGTCGGTACGCCAGGAGCCGAAGCGCGAGGCCATCGCCAAGGCGGAGGCGCTCTATCAGCGGCTTAACCAAACCAAGCGACCGCTGGATACCCGCCCGCCGATTTGGAAGCGCGTCTCCATCCGCGCGCGGCTGATCGCCGTAATGGGTTTGATGCTGACTCTGCTCATCGGTGGAGCAATCATCGGTCTAGGCGGCATCGTGCTTACCAACCAGGACCTCGACCGTACTTATCAAGTGCGGCTGGAACCGGTCGATATGCTTGGCCGCATCTCGACGCTAATGAGCGACAACAGCCGTCAGGTGCTGCTAGGACTGCAGCACAACCCCGCTAGCCCGTTTGTACGGCTGCACGATCATCCTTTGACCCTGCACACCGATGCGATTATCAAGAACCGCGACGAGATGGAGTCCTTGGTGGCCGAGCTCGAGCGGCGTGAGCTAGGCGCGAAGGTCAAGCCGCTCTTAGCACAGTACGCCGAAGCGCGCCAGGCCTATCTCACGGAAGGGTTGATGCCCGCACGCGAGGCCCTGCTCGCCGGTGAATTCGAGCAAGCGAATCTTATCTTGCTGCAGCGGATCAACCCGCTATACAACAAGGCTGCCAAGCTAGCCCGTGAAATCCAGGATGAAATAAAGTCAGTCGCGCGCACAGAGTATCAAGCTGCGCAAGCGCGCTATGAGAGGCTTCGCAACTTAACCATTGGGGGCGTGCTCGTTACCATACTCATCGTCGTGGCCACCACCAGTAACTTGCTGACTGCCATCACCCGGCCGCTGAACCGCATTATTCAACACTTCGAACGCATCGCGCAGGGTGATCTCACTGAGGACATCGATATTTCCGGCCGCGACGAGGTGGGCAAAGTGCTTACCCAGCTCGCAGCGATGCAAGTGCATCTGAAGGTGATGATCGACGAGATTCAGTCCGCCGCACGCACCATCGATAAGCAATCGACTCAGGTCGAGCAGCAAACGACGTCCGTGGTCGATCAGTCCGAGCAGCAAAGGGACAGCGCCGCTTCTATTGCTGCGGCGACAGAAGAGTTCAGTCAATCGGTGCGTGAGGTCGCCGAGTCTGCAGGACAAGCTGCCCAGGCCGCCACGGGCGCTCAAGCGCAGATCGCTAAGGCACAAGAACGCATCACTGCGAGTACCGACACCACGCGGCAGGTGATCGAGGCAGTGCAGTCATCTTCTCGCACCATTGCCGAGCTCAATGGCGCCGTTGCCAAGATCGGCGAGATTACACAGGTTATCAAAGACATCGCTGATCAGACCAATCTGCTCGCACTGAATGCCGCCATCGAGGCGGCGCGTGCCGGCGAGATGGGACGTGGCTTCGCAGTCGTGGCTGACGAAGTGAGGAAGCTTGCCGAGCGCACCACTGCCTCAACCGCTGACATCACGATGACCGTAGGGGAGATACGTCAAGTCGCCGACACTGCCGTCGATTCTATGAGACGCGCGATCACTGTGGTCGAGGAAGGGATACGTCAGATCAACGAGAGCGTCACCGGGCTAGCCCAGATTACCGGTACGAGTGAGGAGGTAGCTTCAATGGCGCGCCACATCGCCGACGCAGCGCGCGAACAGGCTGTTGCCTCAGAGCAGGTGGCGGTCAACATGGAGCGCATCTCTGGCCTGATAGAGGAAAATGTGGCCTCTGCTGCCGAAGCAAAACAATCCGCTCACGCACTGAGAAGCACAGCCAGCCAATTGCAACAGCTAGTTGCTCAGTTCAAAGTGGTCGCCTAACGCTGCGGTTGTCTTCCAACGTGTCCCAATGGCACTGGTGTATAGCGCCGTGTGGGTTTATCGCCTCGGCCTCTGTCGCGTGACCTCCTCCAGCAACAGCTGCCGCACTTGAGTCATTAGCTGCTCGCTCAAGTCATGTAGCTCTGGCAGTCGGTTGAGCACAGCCTCTTTGTCTGCAGCGGCCAGCAGCTCGGTCGCAAGTTTGTGTATGCCCGTGTGCACTTTGTCCAGCGCTACGTAACGGGGGCCTGCGGCACGGCCCGCTTGTACCTCCCCGTCTAGCCACTGGCCGAACCGACAGCGGTGTATATCCATCGGCGGCGGCTCCTCGCAGCTACCGCGTAAGCAGTGCTCAACCCGGCGCACCCAGGCCCGATGCTCGATTACCGCTAGCAGGGCCGGCACACGATCGCGCCCGATGGTCGGACAATCGAGCCAGCTCATTTCTGGCTGCCAGTTAGCCGTCCAGGCAAGAAACTCCGCCGCCGGCATCGGAGGAGCGATACCGAAACCTTGCGCCTCTTCACAGCCGAGCATCAACAAAACCTCCCCATGCGCTGTCGTCTCCACACCCTCAGCTACAACGCGGCGGCCAAAGATGGCGGCAAGACTGATAACACCGTCAACGATGGCCAAATCCGCGATATCGTCGAGCATATCGTGCACAAATGATTTATCGATCTTCAGGTAGGAGACTGGCAAACGCTTAAGGTAAGCCAGCGAGGAATAGCCGGTACCAAAATCATCAAGCGCAAAATGCACGCCGATCTCCTCGCACTCGAGCAGGATGCGTGAGACCATGTCCAGGTTATTCAGGGCGCTGGTCTCCAAAACCTCCAGCACGAGCTTGGCCGGATCGACACTCGCATGTGCGGCGAGCAAAGCGCGTAGACGCGAGACGAAACCCTCCTGTTGGATGTGGTAGGCGCCGATGTTCACGCTCAAGGGGATATCGATGCCCTGCGCCTGCCAGGACTCTAGCTGAGTGAGGGCAGTGTCGATCACCCACTCCCCGATATCGACGCACAACGCGTGGCCATCCACCCAAGGCAGGAACTCGGCCGGAGGAAGCAGACCGCGCTCGGGATGAAGCCAGCGGATCAAAGCCTCAGCGCCGACAACCTTGCCTTGTCGCATGTTCACCTTCGGCTGGTAATAGAGCACGAACTCGCCGGCCTGCAGGGCTAGACGGAGGCGTTCGAGGCTCTCATAGCGGCCGCGGAGCGTCTTGTCTTCTTCTAGATTAAATAAGTGGTAGCGATTCTTACCGGCGAGCTTGGCCTGATACATTGCCTGGTCAGCCTGGCGGAGCAATTGCTCGGCATCGATCGCCTCGGCTTGTGGATAAAAAGTCACCCCAATACTGGCCGAGACTTGCATGGACTTGCCCTGGATATGAACCGGCCTCGCCGCAGCCTCGAGGAGGCGGGTAAGCAGAAGTGAGCAATCCCCTTCGACATCGAGGATTACCGCAACGAACTCATCCCCGCCCATGCGCGCCAAGGTGTCGATCTCACGCAAGGTATTACGCATGCGCCCCGAGACGGTAATCAGCATTTCATCCCCAGCCTCATGGCCGTGCTGGTCATTGATCGCCTTGAAGCCATCGAGGTCGATATACACCACTGCCAGCCTGGTGCCACGCCGCAGGACCTGCGCCATGCTTTGGCGCAGGCGATCGGCTAGCAGCATGCGGTTGGGTAATCCAGTTAGGGCATCGTAGTAGGCGCTATGTTCCAGACGCTGCTCGTGCTCCTTAAGAAGGGTGATATCGGAGAAGATGGCGACGAAATGAGTGATGTGCCCTGCTTCGTCGCGCACGGCGCTGATGTCGAGCATCTCGGCATATACCTCGCCGTTTTTGCGCCGATTCCAAACCTCGCCGCTCCAGTGTCCTTGTTGGGTCAAGGCCTGCCACATGGCGGCATAAAACTCTGGCCCCTGACGACCAGACTTGAGTAACCTCGGATTGCGGCCGAGCACCTCTTCGCGCGCGTAGCCCGTGATTCGGCAAAAAGCGTTATTGACATCAATGATCGAGCCAGTTGTGTCGGTGATGAAAATCCCTTCGCCAGCGTTGGTGAAAACACTAGCCGCGATTTTTAGCCATGCCTCGGTCTCCTTGCGCGCCGTGATATCGATAGCATTGCCGAAAACCGCGAGTAGGCGCCCGCTGGCATCGAAGTGCGGCACGAGGTTCACGCTCAGCCAACGCAGGCCACCGTCGCGGTGCAGCACCCGATATTCGTTCGGCCCTTGCGGGCGACGGCTAGCGAGGCTCTCCGCCAGGGCCTGGGTATAGCGCCGATGATCCTCGGGCACGACAAATTGGTGAAAGTCATGGCCAAGCACCTCAGCCACCGGCTGCCCAAGCAAGGCCGTCCAGCTGGGCGAGACGAATTGCAGACGGCCGTCGGCAGTCAGGCTAAAGATGATGCTCGGGCTATGCTCGACCACCTGGCGGTAGCGCGCCTCGGCTTCGCTCAGTTCAGCGCGGCTTTGCTTGAGGCGATGGTTGAGGCGCAATAGCGTGAGCACCGACGCCGCCAGGGCGAACAGCAAGACCCCGAGGCCGATCAGCCAGGGCGCAAAGCGTTTCCAGAGCGCATACCAACTGAACTCAGGCAAGGCATCGAAGGGAGGCACACGCAGAGCGCGTGCCAGCGCTTCCACCGCCTGATAATCCGCCGGCGGCGCAAAACCTGCCAGCTTGGCGGCACGCGCGGCCGGATGCTCAGCGTCGAGGGAGAACAAGGCGACCATCAAGCGGCGCACGAGCTGCGGCTCGACATGCGGCAAGGCGATGAATGGCCACTCGGGGTAGAGCCGCGTCGAAACAACGTAGGGAAAACCGCGCAACTCCTGGCGGTTGAGCACCTTGAGCCGCTTTGGGTCCAGCCGCCCCTCCTCGACCAGGCTCTCCAGCACGCCGGTGCGGATGAAACCGGCATCGGCGCGGCCGGCAAGCACCGCCTTTACGACCGCATCCTGGCCGCCGAGCCTCAACAGTTTGGCCATCTCGGGTAGCCGCACACCGGCCAGCAGCAACTCGTAGGCCTGGGCCTGGTAGCCGCCGAGAGAGTTAGGGCCTGCAATAGCGATGACCTTACCTTTGAGATCACGCAACGACGAAAGGTCATGCCGCGCGGCTGGCGCGATGATGACGCCGCCAAAGCTTTGCGTTGCCTGCCCATTCTTGATGCTGATCGCCGTGGCGAGCGCGCCGGTAAGGCTGTTGCGGCTGCGCAGCAGGAGGTAATGGCTGGGGTTGGTGAAGACGAGGTCGAGCCGGTTATGGGCGAGCGCCTCCTCCATCTCAGCCTGGTCGAGATACAGCAAGCGCACCGGCTGGTCAAGCTGCTCACTGAGATATTGCCCTAGGGGATCATAGCGTGCCGCCATTACCGCCTTAGGCAGGCAGGCGAAGATGCCTAGGGTGATCACATCATTGGCCCACGCCCATGAGGTGCCTAGCACGCTGGCAAACAATGACAAAACCATCAAACGCACTGCTAGGGTCATGAGCACTAGGTACTTACTGGCAGATAACGGTCATCCAACAGTTGCTTCATCTCGTCGCGCTGCGGAATAAGCCCCTTGCTGTGCATCAAGGACATCAGCTGTTGCGCTGCTTGATGAAAGAGAGAGCCTGCCTTGAGGAAGACATGGTTGGCCTCCAAGCCAGGCAACATCACCCCACCCAAGGCACGCCGCACGTCCACGTCTGTCGTCTTTTGGTAGGTGGCGATCCGGTAGATGGCATCCTCGCGGTTGATCCGCAGATGGGCAAGGGCGCGGAAATGCGCTTCGATCAGCTGCCGCAGAAGACGACGGCGTCCAATCAGACGGTCGCGTCGCACCGCCAGCACATCGAAGATGGTGTCAGGGATCTGCCGGCTATCGAACAGCGCAACCGCGCCCTCGCGACGCAGTTGCGAAGCTACGGGTTCGTAAGTGATCGCCGCATCGATGCGCCCCTCCCGCCAAGCCTTTGGCTGCGCAGGGACCGGTATATCGACGACCTGTATGGCTGATTCGTCCAACCCCGCATGACTGAGCGTTTTAACTAGCATGAGCGCACCGACGGCGCTACGCTCTACCCCGATGCGCTTGCCTGCAAGCTCGGCTAAGGTCTTGATCTCCGGGCGCACCAGCAACACGTCAGCGCCGGCCGAGACATTGAACACCAAGACAACGGACAGCGGCACACCGCTAACACGCGCCGCAATCGTTTCGTCGAGCGTCAGAGCACCGGCATCCAAGCGGCCTTGGCGCAGGCCGGCGAGGGTATCCAGAGCGCTTTTGCCTTCGTGTAACACAACCCCCTCGGGGAGCCAGCCAAACTCACGCGCCAACCGGAACGATTCGTAGCCTATCCAAGGATGTACGCCGATAGCAAACGGCTTGCGCGCGCAAGCGGCTATCCAAGGCAGGCTGGCAAGGGCGAACGTGCCGTGTAGAAAGCAACGGCGTGACATGCCCATAAGTACGGGTGTACATCGCACTATTGCCGACCACATAGAGCGTCAAAAGGGTAGATCGATACCAGGCCTAGACTGTTTTAGGATCGCACGGAATTTAGTCTGGATGCGCGCCAGCGCCTCGGGGCTATCTGCTTCGAAGCGCAGCACCAGCACGGGCGTGGTGTTGGACGCCCGCATGAGGCCAAACCCATCGTCATACTCCACCCGCAGCCCGTCGATGGTGATGATCTGACGTGCGCCCTCGAAGCGGGCGGCCTCCTTGAGCCACGCGATCAACCGGTGCGGCTCGCCCTCCTGCATCGGCAGGTGCAGCTCTGGCGTATTGACGCTGTCGGGTAGGCCATGCAAGGTGGCGTCGAGGTCTGCCTGCCGCGACAGGTATTCCAGGAGGCGGGCGCCGGCGTATAGGCCGTCGTCGAAGCCATACCAGCGATCCTTGAAAAACACATGCCCGCTCATCTCGCCCGCCAGCAGCGCCCCCGTCTCGCGCATCTTGGCCTTGATGAGGGAATGCCCCGTCTTCCACATGAGTGGGCGCCCCCCATGGCCTTCAATCCAGGGCCGCAGGTTGCGCGTGGATTTGACGTCATAAATGATGGTCGCGCCTGGATGGCGCGCGAGCACATCGGCGGCGAAGAGCATGAGCTGCCGGTCGGGGTAGATGATGCGACCGTCGCGCGTCACGACGCCCAACCGGTCACCGTCGCCGTCGAAGGCCAGGCCGATCTCGGCCGCTGCGCTGGCGAGATAGGCGATGAGATCGCGTAAGTTTTCAGGCTGTGACGGATCGGGGTGATGGTTGGGGAAGCGGCCGTCCACCTCGCAGTAGAGGCACTCCACCTCGCAGCCGAGGGCGCGGTAGAGGTCCGCGGCATAGGCCCCAGCGACGCCATTGCCGCAATCGACGGCGATCTTCATGGGACGGGCGAGGCGGACGTCGGCCGCGATGCGGGCGATGTAGTCGCGGGCAATGTCATACCGCCGGTAGGCCCCCCGTCCCGTGGCGAGCTCCCCGTTCTCGATGCGCCGGCGCAGCGCCTGGATAGCCTCGCCGGCCAGGGTCTCACCGGCCAAGACCATCTTCAGGCCATTGTATTGCGGCGGATTGTGCGAGCCGGTGACCATCACCGCCGAGTTGGTGCCCAGGTGATGGGCGGCAAAGTAGCACATGGGCGTGGTGACAAGGCCGAGATCGACGACATCGATGCCGGCGGCCCGAATGCCCTCGGCCAAGGCCGCGGCGAGCTCGGGGCCAGAAAGCCGCCCGTCACGACCCACGGCGATTGCCGACTGGCCGCGCGCGCGCGCCTCACTCCCGATCGCTTGGCCAATGTGCTGCACATGCTTGGCCGTCAGGGTTTGATCAACAACACCCCGAATGTCATAGGCCTTGAAAAGTTCAGCCGGCAGTGTAGGCATGGTAACTGGTCGGCAAGCCGTACAAGGCTTGCCAGGAAATTAAGCAAAAAAAGCGGCATCATTCCTGATGCCGCAAAACCGCCAAGATGGCGGTCAGGGAGGTTGCCTTTAAACCTTCATCCTAGCAAACGCGAATCGCCATTGCGCAGTGGGTGATATGCGCGCATACACCGCTTCGGTGTAGCATACTCTTGCCGGCAAAAAAGACCTAGGGCGCGAGCAACTTGTGGCTCGCAATGGCGATGTATGACAACGCTTTTACATATGATAGGCAAATCTTTTGCGAGCCGGAAGATCCTAGCGACAGCACGCTGCTCTGCTAGACCCTGCAGGGCCGAAGGCGTTAGGCTGCGAGCGCTGCGTCCGCCTTGCCTGGCTGTATTACCCGTACCTAAACTATGCAACTTGCTACTTACCTCTGCCGCGCCCCATGACCGCCCTCGCACCTTTGCTCGAAAAGTATAGCCGTCCGGGGCCACGCTACACCTCCTACCCCACCGCCCCCTATTTCCACACCGGCTTCACCGAGGCGGACTGGCTGCAGGAGTTGCAGACCTCGCAAGACGCGCGACGCGGCCTGTCCCTGTACGTGCATATCCCGTTCTGCGACACCCTCTGCTACTACTGCGGCTGCAATATGGTGGCCACCGGCGACTATGACAAGGCCGAACGCTACCTGAAAGTCCTGGAACAGGAGATGGCCCGCGTGGCAGCACTCACTCACCCGCAGCGGCGGGTCGAGCAGCTGCACTGGGGCGGCGGCACACCGACCTATCTCAAACCGGCTGACATTCGCCGCCTGATGGATGCCATCCGCAGCCACTTCAACCTCGCTCCAGATGCGGAGATGGGGTGCGAGGCCGACCCGCGCGAGCTCACCCGCGAACACTTAGTCGCCCTGCGCGAGTGCGGTTTCAATCGGCTCTCCATCGGTGTGCAAGACCTCGACGAACAGGTGCAGAAGGCCGTCAACCGCGTGCAGCCAGCGGCGATGATCGCCGAGGTCTATGGCTGGGCGCGCGAGCTGGGTTTTGCCAGCATCAACATGGACCTCATCGTCGGGCTGCCGCACCAGAGCGTGGCAAGCTTCTCGCGCACCCTGGACCAGGTCCTCGAATGGTCGCCCGACCGCCTAGCGGTCTTCGCCTATGCCCATGTGCCGTGGCTAAAGAAACATCAGCGGCTCATCTGCGAAGCGGATCTGCCCGATTTCGCCACCCGGCTTAAGCTCCAGCAGCTCATCCATGACCGGCTCAATGCCGCCGGTTACATCAACATCGGCATGGACCATTTCGCCAAGCCGGATGACGAGCTGGTGCAAGCGCAGCGGACCAAGACGCTCTGGCGCAACTTTCAGGGCTATACCACGCACAAGGATTGCGACATCTACGCCTTCGGTGCCTCCAGCATCAGCCAAACACAGGCGGTTTACGTCCAGAATGAGAAGAACCTGAAGAAGTATCAGGAGCGGGTCATCGCCGGCCACCTGCCGGTAGAACGGGGGCTGCGCCTGACCCGCGAGGATCAAGTGCGGCGTGACCTGATCAGCCGCATCATGTGCGATCTCGAACTCAACTACGCCGAGTTCGCA
The DNA here is from genome assembly GCA_041640815.1 of Thiobacillaceae bacterium. Taxonomy (GTDB): domain Bacteria; phylum Pseudomonadota; class Gammaproteobacteria; order Burkholderiales; family Thiobacillaceae; genus JANWZL01. Next base: position 16,500 of record JBEPZO010000030.1, on the reverse strand, counting down.
GCCGCATGGGGGATAGACTTCGCGGCCTATTTCGCGGAGGACCTGACGCAGCTGCCGCCGCTCGCCGAGGACGGCCTCATCAGCATGTCGGCCGATGGTTTCCAGGTCACCGACCTGGGGCGCATCTTCCTGCGCAACATCGCCATGTGCTTCGACCGCTATCTGCGCCAGGCTGGCGAGGCGCAGCCGCGCTACTCGCGCACGGCATAGGCCTGCCGGCCACCGCCTACTGCACAACCCCCTGTAGCACCGCCTCTTCCTCGGCGGCAACCTGGGCAAGCACCTTGGCCGCCTCGCCTTGCATGCCCTTGGCGAGAATGCCGGTATTGAGCCGCATGATCTGCACCTTGCCGTCCTTGGTCTCGAACACTGTCATGCGGCAGGGCAAAGGCGGCGTTTTGCCTTGGCTAGCCTTGGCCAATTGTTCGTTGGCATCCTTGGGGCAAGCAGAAATCACTTTCAGGCGTGGTGCATCCTTCACCCCTTCGGCCTTCATGGCGGCCTGCACGTCATGCACCTCACCCACCTTCCAGCCGCGCTTTTCGGCCGCGCTGCGGATCGCCGTCACCGTCTCCTCGAAGCCAAGCTTCGAGGTCTGCAGATCGAACAGGGTCGCCATCAGCTGCATCTGGCGCAGCATAGCTTCTTGCACCTGCTGTAGGCCAAAGGGTGGCACAGGGGGAGTGAGAGGTTGGGTTTGAGCGTAAGCACTAACCGCCGAGAAGAAGATCAAGGGAAGGCAGTTACGTAGCGTTTTCACAGACTTCTCCTTGCTGTCGAGTTAGTGACGCTGCCTACGGCCGGCGCCGGGCTTGAGCCGATACAGGGTGCCACAGTAGGGGCAGAGTGCTTCGCCCTTGTCTTCGATAGGCAGAAACACGCGGGGGTGGTAGTCCCATAGGCTCTGGCCGGGCATGGGGCAATGCAGGGGCAGATCCTCGTCCCCCACCTCGACGATGCGTTGCGTCGGCGCCTGCGCAGTCATGCCACCTCCTCAGACATAGGTCAACCATTGGCTGTGCGCCGGTGAGCGGCCGTGGACGCAGTCGAAATACATCGCTTGCAGCCGCTCGGTGATCGGGCCGCGGGTGCCGGCGCCGATTACACGGTTGTCGAGCTCCCGGATCGGCGTGACCTCGGCCGCCGTGCCGGTGAAAAAGGCCTCGTCGGCGGCATAGACCTCGTCGCGGGTGATGCGTTTTTCGATCACTTCGATGCCCACTTCCGTCGCCAGCTGGATGATGGTGTCGCGGGTGATGCCCTCCAGGGCGGAAGTGAGATCGGGGGTGTAGAGCTTGCCGCGGCGCACGATGAAGATGTTTTCGCCCGAGCCCTCGGCGACGAAGCCATCCACATCCAGGAGCAGGGCCTCGTCATAGCCGTCGTGCTCTGCCTCGCGGTGGGCGAGGATGGAATTCAAGTAGTTGCCGTTGGCCTTCGCTTTGCACATGGTGACGTTGACGTGATGGCGGGCGAACGACGAGGTCTTCACACGGATGCCCTTCTCCAGCGCCTCCTGCCCCAAGTACGCACCCCACGGCCAGGCGGCGACGATGACGTGGGTGGAGAGGGTCTTGGCGGAGATGCCCATCGCCTCGGCGCCATAGAACGCCATCGGCCGGATGTAGCCCGCCTTGAGGCCATTCTGCCGCACGGCATCGATTTGCGCCTGCATCAAGGTGGCCTTGTCGTAAGGCAGTTTCATGCCCAGGATGTGGGCGGAGCGCAACAAACGCTCGGTGTGTTCCTCGAGCCGGAAGATGGCCGTGCCCTGCGCCGTCTCGTAGGCGCGTACGCCCTCGAACACCCCCATGCCATAGTGCAGCGTATGGGTGAGGACATGGGTGGTGGCCTCACGCCAGGGGACCATTTTGCCGTCATACCAGATCAGACCGTCGCGATCGGCCATGGACATCGCCGAACTCCTCGTATAAGGCGTTATCATGACATTTTAACCCAACCCAGCACGGCGTTACGTAACGTCATGGGAAAGGTAGGCGATAAACAGATAGCTAACACTCACTTACTTACTTATTTATTTTTGGATGTGCCATCAATCGGTAAACAGCATTCTCCCACATGGCGTTACAACCTCCGGGCGTCGCCTCGTAGGTGCAGGCTTGGGCCAAGGACAACACTTTTTAAGCCACCGCGAGATACTAGAGACTGACAGGCGTAAACAGATGCGCCCACAGACGCAGCACGGCCTGGCGCGCCTGCCCTGCCTGGGCCGGCGGCAGGCGCGCATGCTCGGCGCCTTGCAGCTTGACGGCATGCTGTAGCCGCCTGAGCTCCCGGTAGGCATCCGCCGCCGGCAGGGCGATGTCGGCGGGCAGCAGGCCGAGCTCAGCGCAGCGCTTGAGCAAGGCGATGTTGCCGATGTTGTCGGTGAGCTCGGGGTGGGTATGGGCGTGCGCGAGGACGAGGTACTGGACGCTGAACTCTACGTCCACCAGACCGCCCGGATCGTGCTTGAGATCGAATAGTCCGCTGGTATTGGGGTGGCCATCGCGCATCTTCTGCCGCATCGCCATCACCTCGGCGCGCAGCTGGTCCACAGCGCGCGGCAGGCAGAGCAACTCGCGCCGCAACGCCTCGAAACGCTCGCCCACACGCCGATCGCCACAGCAAAAACGGGCGCGCGTCAAGGCCTGAAGTTCCCAGGTCCAGGCCTGGTGGCGCTGGTAGTCGTCGAAGGCGGCGAGGCTCGCCACTAAGAGGCCCGCAGCGCCGTCCGGGCGCAGGCGCACGTCGGTTTCATATAACACGCCGGCTGCCGTGTGGGTGGCGAGCCAGGTGATGAGCCGCTTGGCCAGCCGGGCGTAGATGAGCTGTGCATCGGGGTGGGCATCGTCATGCAGGAAGACGAGATCCAGGTCGGAGGCATAGCCCAGCTCCTTGCCCCCCAGCTTGCCGTAGGCGATGACGGCGAAGGCGGGTGTGGGCCGATGGCGATCGGCGAAGCTCTCCCAGACCAGGTCCAAGGTCACGCCAAGCAGCAGGTCGGCGAGCGCGCTCAAGTGGTCGGACAGGCGTTCGAGGGTAAGCCGCCCCGCCAGGTCCTGGGCGAGCAGGCGGAAAATCGCACTCTGCTTGAAGTGGCGCAGTTCATCCATCTGCCGCTCGACGTCCCCCTGCAGGGCAGCAAGCCGGGCCGTGAGCTCCGTGCGCGCCGCCGCCCAGTCGGGCTCGACGTAGAGGGCGCGCGGGTCGAGCAGTTCGTCCAGCAGATACGGCCGCTGACGCAGATATTGCGCGGCCCAGGGGCTAGCGCTCGCCAAGCGGGCAATCCGCGCCAGGGTCTGCGGGTACTCCTGCAGCAGACGCAAATACGGTGCGCGCCCGCTCACCGCCTCAAGCAAGTCCAGCATGCGGGCCAAGGTGTCGTCCGGATGGGCTTGAGCGGCTGCCACCTCCAGCATGGGGGCCAAGAGCTGGTCCAAGGCGGTCTGACTGGCAGCCGGCAGGGTCTTATAGCGGCTGCTGCTACGCAAGCCGTGCAGCCGCGCGAGGGCCTCGGCCGGCGCGGCATAACCGAGTTCCGCCAGGCGGGCTATGGCCTCCGCGTCGTCCAGTAGCCAGAGCCCGGCCAAGGGGTGCGCAGACTGATCTTCTTGCGGTGCGCCGAAGACCTGCTCGAAGCACTCGCTTACGCGCCGCCGATAGCCCTCTAGCCGCTCGGCGAACGCCTCCCAGCTCGGATAGCCCATGGCCTGCGCCAGCTTGAGCCTGTCGTCGGCATTGCCCGGCAGCCGTTGTGTCTGGGCATCGTCGAGATATTGCAAGCGGTGTTCAAGGTTACGCAGGAAGACATAGGCCTCGTCGAGATAGGCGGCCAACTGCGGTGGTAGCTGCCGGCTTTGGGCAAGCCTAGCCAGTACCACGCGCGTTGGCCGCGCCTGGAGGTCAGGCTCGCGCCCACCGCGGATCAGCTGGAAGACCTGGGCGATGAACTCGATCTCGCGGATCCCGCCAGGGCCCAACTTAATGTCGTCGGCGCGGTCGCGACGCGCGACTTCCCGCCGGATCTGGGCATGCAGGTCGCGCATGGCGGCGAAGGCGCCGAAATCGAGATAGCGGCGGAAGACAAAGGGGAGCCTGAGCTGCTCCAGCTCCTCGATGCGATCGCCCGTGAGCGCCCGGCCCTTGATCCAGGCATAGCGCTCCCACTCCCGCGCCTGGGTATAGAAATACTGCTCGAGCATGGCCAAGCTCACCGCCAGCGGGCCTGAATCCCCATAAGGGCGCAACCGCATGTCGACGCGGAAGACGAAGCCGTCGGCGGTGCTGTCGTTCAGCAGGCTGATCAGCCGCTTGCCCAAGCGCAGGAAGAATTCGTGATTGCTGATGCGGCGCGGGCCCGCTGTCTCTCCGTCCTCGGGATAGACGAAGACGAGGTCGATGTCGGAAGAGACGTTGAGCTCCCCTCCGCCGAGCTTGCCCATGCCCACCACGATCAAGCGCTGCGGCTGGCCCTGGGCATCGAGCGGCTCGCCATGGATGCCCGCCAACTCGCGGTGCAGGCAGGCGAGCGCCTCTTGGATGGCCACTTCGGCCAGATCGGTCATGCTGGCGGTGACCTCGGCAAGATCGGCCAGCCCCCCCAGGTCACGCACCATCAGGCGGGCGAGCACCCATTGGCGCAGACGGCGCAGCCGCCGCCCGAGCGCCGCCTCGTCGGCTGTCGGCTGCGCGTGCAGGTAATCCATTAGCTGGGCGCGTGTGCAGGGCGCATGCAAGGTCGAGACGACCTGCAGCTTTAGCTCGGCATCGGCGGCCAGGCGGGTTGCCAGCCAGCGACTGTAGGCCGCGGCCTGCTGCAACAGGACAGTCGGTTCCACAACAGCGGTCATCTGAGTTTGCTACACTGCGAGGCGCTTACACTCGAGCAACTGCCGGACGTCCATTCGTCTCACCAACCATCGAGGAGAACCATGTCCACAATCGTCTCTGTCCTCCAGGAAAAACGTGTCTTCACACCCAGCCCGGAATTCATCGCCCAAGCCAACGTCTCCGGCATGGACGCTTATCGTACCCTATGCGCCAAGGCTGAGGCCGATTATGAGGGGTTTTGGGGTGAGTTAGCACGCACTTACATCCACTGGCACAAGCCTTTTACCCATGTGCTGGATGAATCAAATCCGCCTTTTTATCGCTGGTTTTACGATGGAGAGCTGAACGCCTCCTACAACTGCCTAGACCGCAACCTGGAGAAGTGCGGCGATAAGACCGCCATCATTTTCGAGGACGACGGTGGCGAAGTCACGCGCGTGACCTACCGCGAATTGTTTCAGCGCGTCTGCCGCTTCGCCAACGCTCTAAAGAGCTTGGGGGTGAGCAAGGGCGACCGCGTCATCATTTACCTGCCGATGAGCATCGAGGCGGTGGTGGCCATGCAGGCCTGCGCCCGCATCGGCGCCATACACTCGGTGGTGTTCGGCGGTTTTTCCGCTAAGAGCCTGCACGAGCGCATCCAGGACGCGCGCGCAAAGGTGGTCGTCACCGCCGACGCTGGCCGTCGGGGTGGCAAAAGCGTGCCGCTGAAGGCGGCAGTGGACGAGGCACTCGGCATGGGCGACGTGGACAGCGTGCAGAAGGTGGTGGTTTACCGCCGCTCTGGTGCCGACATCGCCTGGCAAGCCGAACGAGACGTTTGGTGGCACGAGCTCGTGGCAAACCAAGCCGATGTCTGTCCGGCCGAGCCGATGAATGCTGAGGATCCGCTGTTTATCCTCTACACCTCTGGCTCTACCGGTAAGCCCAAAGGTGTCCTGCATGCTACCGGCGGTTACCTGTTAGGAGCGATTTTGACCATGCTCTGGGTGTTCGACGCCAAACCCGACACCGATGTCTATTGGTGCACCGCCGACGTGGGCTGGATCACGGGGCATACCTATGTGGCCTATGGACCCCTCGCCCTGGGCATGACGGAGGTGATCTTTGAAGGCGTGCCCACCTGGCCGCACCCCGGCCGTTTCTGGGAGATGATCGCCAAGCACCGCGTCACCACCTTCTACACCGCTCCTACCGCCATCCGCTCGCTGATCAAGCTCGGCGCGGAACTGCCGAAGCAGTATGACTTGAGTAGTCTGCGGCTACTCGGAAGTGTAGGCGAACCGATTAACCCCGAAGCGTGGATGTGGTACTACGAAACAGTTGGGCAATCGCGTTGCCCCATCGTCGACACCTGGTGGCAGACCGAGACCGGCTGCAATATGATCGCCCCGCTGCCAGGGGCGACGCCCTTGAAACCAGGCACCTGCACCCTGCCCTTGCCCGGCATCATGGCCGCCGTAGTCGACGAACATGGCCAGCCCGTTGCCACCAACGCCGGCGGCTATCTGGTCATCCAGCGCCCCTTCCCCAGCCAGTTGCGCACCCTATGGGGCGACCCCGAGCGCTTCAAGAAGACCTATTTCCCCGAGGAATTGGGCGGCAAGACCTATCTGGCCGGCGACTCCGCCCGGCGCGACGAGGACGGCTATTTCTGGATCATGGGCCGCATCGACGACGTGCTCAATGTATCCGGCCACCGCTTGGGCACCATGGAGATCGAATCCGCCTTAGTCGCCCATCCCCTGGTGGCCGAGGCGGCCGTGGTCGGCAAGCCGCACGAGATCAAGGGCGAGGCGGTAGTGGCCTACGTCGTGCTGCGCCGCCCCCGTCCAACCGGCGAAGAGGCCAAGAAACTCGCTGCCGAGCTGCGCGAATGGGTGGGCAAGGAGATCGGCCCCATCGCCAAGCCGGACGATATCCGCTTCGGCGACAACCTGCCCAAGACCCGCTCCGGCAAGATCATGCGGCGGCTGCTGCGCAGCATCGCCAAGGGCGAAGAGATCACCTCCGACACCTCGACTTTGGAAAACCCGGCGATCTTGGAACAGCTCAAGGAGACCGTTCAGTAGCCCGCTTGCGAGGCGTCAACCGAGGCCAAAGCGCTCGCCGGGTTTCGGCGTAGGCTAACGTCTGCCGCCAGGCAGACGTTAAGGCCCGCAGGGCCGGCCGGAGCCAAAACCCGCGATACTCGAGCAATTGAAAGAGACGGTCCAGTAAAGTCGGCCGACTCTGAGCCGAAGTCACCAGACGCGAGATTTCGGCGTAGGCTAACCTGCCGTCAGGCAGGTTAAGCCCGCGCCAGCGGGCGGCCGAAGCCAAAACCCCCCGATCCTGGAACAGCTCAAAGAGACCGTACAGTAGCCCGCTGAAGTCAACCAATGCCAACAATGCAAGAATGGAGCAAAAGGCGATCGAATAGGAGGGTTTAAATCAGCGGCCTTGTCGAGATAGCACGGACTGAAGATAGTGCCCAGTATGGCTGGCCGCGTGGCAGGCGATCTGTTCGGGCGTGCCCTCGGCGATGATGCGACCGCCGCCGTCGCCGCCTTCGGGGCCGAGGTCGATGACCCAGTCGGCGGTCTTGATCACGTCCAGGTTGTGCTCGATGACCACCACCGTGTTGCCGTGGTCCACCAACCGGTGTAGCACGTCGAGCAGCAGTTTGATGTCGTGGAAGTGCAGCCCCGTGGTCGGTTCATCCAGGATGTAGAGCGTGCGGCCGGTGTCGCGCTTGGACAGCTCCAGGGCCAGTTTGACGCGCTGGGCCTCGCCGCCGGAGAGCGTGGTGGCCGGCTGCCCGAGGCGGAGGTAGCCGAGGCCGACGTCGATCAGGGTTTGCAGCTTGCGGGCCAGCACCGGCACGGCATCGAAGAAGGCGCGCGCCTCCGCCACGGTCATCTCGAGCACCTGATGGATGTTGCGGCCCTTGTATTCGACCTCCAGGGTCTCGCGGTTGTAACGCTTGCCGTGGCAGACCTCGCAGGTGACGTAAATGTCGGGCAAAAAGTGCATCTCGACCTTGATCAGGCCATCACCTTGGCAGGCCTCGCAGCGCCCGCCCTTGACGTTGAAGGAGAAACGGCCCGGCCCATAGCCGCGCTCGCGTGCGGTGGGGGTGGCGGCGAACAGCTCGCGGATGGGCGTGAAAACACCGGTATAGGTGGCGGGGTTGGAGCGCGGTGTGCGGCCAATGGGGCTCTGGTCGACGTTGATCACCCTGTCGATGTAGGCGCTGCCTTCGATCGCCTCGAACGGCGCAGGCTCCAGGGCGGCGCCGTTGAGCTTTTTGGCAAGCGCCGCATAGAGGGTGTCGTTGATGAGGGTCGATTTGCCCGACCCGGACACGCCGGTGACGCAGATGAACAGCCCTAGAGGTAGCCTCAGGGTCACGTCCTTGAGGTTGTTGCCGCGCGCGCCTTCGAGCACGAGCCAGCGCTGCCGGTCGTGCGCACGGCGCTGCGCTGGCACCGGGATCGTCTTGCGGCCTGTGAGGTAATCGGCGGTGAGCGAGCGCTCGCAAGCGAGGACGTCGGCGAGCGTTCCGGACACGACCACCTCGCCGCCGTGCTCGCCGGCGCCGGGGCCCATGTCGACGATGTGATCGGCGGCGCGGATCGCCTCTTCGTCGTGCTCCACTACGATCACCGTATTGCCGAGGTCGCGCAGGCGCTTCAAGGTTGCCAGCAGGCGGTCGTTGTCGCGCTGGTGCAGGCCGATGGAGGGCTCATCCAACACGTACATGACGCCGGTGAGGCCGGAGCCGATCTGGGAGGCGAGCCGGATGCGCTGCGCCTCGCCGCCGGAGAGGGTGTCGGCCGCACGGTCGAGCGTGAGGTAGTCGAGGCCGACGTCGTTGAGGAAGGCGAGCCGCGCGGCGATCTCCTTGACGATCTTGTCCGCGACCTGGGCGCGCTGGCCGGTGAGCGTCAGCTGCTCGAAGAAGGCGAGCGCCTCGCGGATCGGTAGCCGCGACAGCTCCGGTAGGGTCTTGCCGCCGACGGTGACATGGCGCGCCTCGCGCCGCAGGCGGCTACCCCCACATTCGGGGCAGGGGCGGGTGGCGATCAGCTTGCCGAGCTCCTCGCGCAGAAGCTGCGATTCGGCCTCACGGTATCTGCGCTCCAGGGTGGGGATGATGCCGTCGAAGGCGTGCCGGCGCGTGACCCGGCGGCCGCCCTCGCCGAGGTAATGGAAGGGGATCTGTTCGCCGCCGCTGCCGTAGAGCACCACCTGCTGGATCTTCTCCGGCAGCTGCTCCCATGGGGTGTCGATGTCGAAGCCGTAGAAGAGGGCAAGCGATTCCAGCATGCGGTAGAAATAGGCGTTGCGCCGATCCCAGCCCTTGATGGCCCCGGAGGCGAGCGACAGGTGGGGTAGGGCGACTACGCGTTGCGGGTCGAAGAAGCTGACGCTGCCCAGCCCATCGCAGCGCGGGCAGGCCCCCATGGGGTTGTTGAAGGAAAACAGGCGCGGCTCGAGCTCGGGGAGGGCGTAGTCGCAGATCGGACAGGCGAATTTGGCCGAGAACAGCATCTCGCGGCCGCTGTCCATCTCCACGGCGATGGCCTTGCCGTCGGCGTGGCGCAGGGCGGTTTCGAATGATTCCGCCAGGCGCTGCCTGGTCTCCGGCCGGACCTTGAGCCGGTCGACGACCACCTCGAGCGTGTGCTTGCGCTGTTTGTTCAGCCGCGGCACGGCATCGATGTCATAGACCTGGCCGTCGATCCTGAGCCGCACGAAGCCCTGTGCGCGCAGCTCGTCGATCAGGTTCGCCTGCTCCCCCTTGCGCCCGACCACCAGCGGCGCCAGGATCATGACGCGGCTATCCGGCGGTAGCGCCAACACCTGGTCCACCATCTGCGATACGGTTTGCGCAGTCAGTTCCACACCATGCTCCGGGCAGCGCGGCGTACCGGCGCGGGCAAAGAGTAGGCGCAGATAGTCGTGGATCTCGGTCACCGTGCCGACGGTAGAGCGCGGGTTATGGCTGGTGGTCTTCTGTTCGATAGCGATGGCCGGCGATAAGCCCTCGATCAGGTCCACATCCGGCTTTTCCATCAGCTGCAGGAATTGGCGCGCATAGGCCGAGAGCGACTCGACATAGCGGCGCTGGCCCTCGGCGTAGAGGGTATCGAAGGCGAGCGAGCTCTTGCCCGAGCCGGATAGCCCAGTGATGACGATGAGCCGCTGCCGGGGTAGATCCAGGCTGATGTTCTTCAGGTTGTGCGTACGGGCGCCGCGGATGCGGATCATGATCGGGCGATGGCAGTCAAACCGTAAATCATATGCGCGTTCCGGCAGCTGACTCAAACGCTCAGTTTCTTGCGCCCGCCATCGGGCGCTCGCAGGCATCGCGCTCCGCGCGAGGTGGGCGCTGCCTAAGCTTTGCCGCCGCCGGGCGCTCTCCTTCGATCAGCAACGTCAGCCACACGAGGGGGGCAGGAACAGGGGTTGGACCGGTTCGTGCCTTGGTGGCCCTTTGACCTGATGATGTTCGTCCCTGCCTGTGTTGAGGCGCTCTTGCTTACGCGGCCCCCGCACGCCGCTCCCCGGCCCTCTCGGGCCCATCTTTTCGGCCAGCTGTTCAAACCTCGGCTGCGACCGTCTCGCTCGAGGCGGCCTCGCTCATGCGCCTCGCGTCTTGCTGCGCCTTCATGGAAAATTCTGGGGTCGAAAGTTTCGCATCCGTTGCAGCACGCAGCCCTTTGCCAGCGACCATGTCAGCCGTTGCCACCACCTCCCACCTCCCCATGACCCCTGCCGAGCGCCGCGCCACGGTGTCCTTGGCCGGCGTGTTCGGGTTGCGCATGCTGGGCATGTTCCTGATCCTGCCGGTCTTCGCCCACTACGCCGAAACCTTGCCCGGGGGCGACGATCACAGCTTGGTCGGTCTAGCCTTGGGTATCTACGGCCTCACGCAGGCCGCGCTGATGATCCCCTTCGGCATGGCCTCCGATGTTCTCGGACGCAAGCCGGTGATTATCGCCGGCCTCCTGATCTTCGCCCTCGGCAGTTTCCTGGCGGCCTGGGCGCCGGACATCTACTGGGTCATCTTCGGCCGGGCCCTGCAGGGCGCGGGCGCCATCTCGGCGGCGGTGACCGCGCTGCTGGCCGATCTCACGCGCGACGAAAAACGCACCCAGGCCATGGCGGTGATCGGCAGCACCATCGGCCTCGCGTTTGCCTTTTCGCTTGCCGCGGGGCCTGTGGTCTACCGCTTAATCGGCGTGCCGGGCATGTTTTTCGCCACCGGCATCCTCTCCCTGTTGGCCATCGTCGTCGTCCGCTACTACACCCCCAATGCGGGACTGACGGCCTTCCACTCCGATGCCGAGGCAAACCCGGCGCGCCTTAAGGATGTGTTCGGGCACAGGGAACTGAGACGCCTGAATTGGGGCATCTTCGCCCTGCACGCGGCACAGATGGCGCTGTTCGTGGTCGTGCCTTTTGCGCTCGCGCGTGCGGGCAATCTGGACGTCGAGCACCATTGGCAGGTGTATCTACCGGTGTTGCTGCTGTCCTTCGTCTTTTTGGTGCCGGCGGTCATCTACGGCGAACGGCACGGGCGCTTAAAACAGGTCTTCGTCGCCGCCGTGGCGCTGATGCTCGCGACCCAGGTGGCGCTGGCGTTCACGCTCGCCCATTTCTGGGGCATCGTGCTTGCCTTGCTGGCCTATTTTACGGCCTTCAACATCCTGGAGGCGACGCTGCCCTCGCTGATCTCCAAGTTCGCTCCCCCCGAGGCCAAGGGCACCGCCATGGGGGTGTACAATACCGCCCAGGCCTTAGGGCTGTTTTTCGGTGGCCTGGCCGGCGGCTGGCTAGCGCAGCATCTCGGTTTCGACGCCGTGTTCCTGTTCTGCGCGGCCCTGATGACGATCTGGTTGTGGCTGGCCTGGGGCATGACGCCGCCGCCACGCGTCAAGACGCAGCTGCTGCACATCGGCCCCCTGGACGAGATGGAGGCCCGGCGCCTGGCGACGCGGCTGGCCGTGTTCGCGGGTGTGGAGGCGGTGAGCGTGCTACCGCAAGAGGGCACGGTGATGCTCAAGGTGAGCCAGACCGGCTGGGACGAAGAGGGGGTGCGGCATGTCCTCTACGGTGAGCGCGGATGAGAGGGCAGCTGCTGCGTGCGGCCACACCGTATAATCGTGCCTGATCGATTACGCGGCGGGGGAGACGAACATGGCTTCTGTGAACAAGGTCATCCTGATCGGCAACTTGGGGCGCGACCCCGAGGTGCGTTACATGCCCAGCGGCGACGCCATCGCCACTTTGTCCATCGCCACCACCGAGACCTGGAAGGACAAGAACGGTGAAAAGCAGGAGGCCACCGAGTGGCACCGGGTGGTCTTTTTTGGCCGACAGGCGGAAATCTGTGGCCAATACCTGAAAAAGGGTAGCCAAGTGTACGTCGAAGGCAGCCTGCGCACGCGCAAGTGGCAGGACAAGGACGGCCAAGACCGCTATACCACCGAGATCCGCGGCGACCGCATGCAGATGCTGGGCGGCCGCGCTGGCGGCGGCACGGTGGACTTTGCCGAGGCGCGCGAGGAGACCGGGCGCGCGCCCGAGGCCGGCAGCGGCACGCGCGCAGCAACCAGCTTTGCGGATCTGGATGACGACATCCCGTTCTAATTCTTCTTGAGCGGTGCCGTGGTGCCGCTTACCGCCATGGCAAACGGCTTGCTCTCACGACTACTCGAGCGCGTCAACCGCCCTGCGACGTCGCAGACAGAGCTGCTCGAACAGGCGATCGAGCGTGCTGTTATGCGGGTGGAGCCCAGGCTACGCCAGCTGAGGGACTATCCGGCGCGTTATAGGAAGCCGATAGCGCGAGCGCTCGAACATGCGCAGAGGCTGGCCGAGGACATTCCCGGCCCAATCGAGATGAGTCTCGAGCAGTTCGGTCGAGACCCATTCGTGCATGCATTGTTCTCTAGCCCTGAGGAGATGCAGCGCGCACTATACATGAGCCATGCCATGCACGAATACGCCCGCCGGCCAGGTGGGCCTGGAAATGACGCCTATGCTTTGATGGGTATGCGCCGGCGGGAGAAGACCACCTTTGGTATGGAGCTGCAGGGTGAGATTTTGCGCCGGGAGGTCGCGCAGCAAGTTGTTTATTTCACCGATCACACCCTGACCGGCCTAGCTCCTACCGAGGCCGAGGCAAGGCAGCAACTTGTCTGGAGCCTCTTTGACAGTCTCATCCAGCGCGTGATCGACCGGGTGAACGAGAGGCTATGTACCAAAGCGAATTTGCTCAGGCAAAAGGATTATCTCGTAGCCAAGTTGCGCAATGCCGATGCTATAAGCCGCCCAATCCTACAGCAACAGCTCGACGCCCTGCTGGCGAAGGTGATCACCGCCACGCAAGCGACAGATTTGCGTCACTTAGCCGACGATTTCGATGCCATCTTACTTAACCCGGAATCCTATCTCCGACTGGAGCGTGTGACATTGCGACTTGATCCGATGGGTATCCTGCGCACCGATGGCAGCGAGACCAATACCCACAGCATCGACTTCACCGACCTCTATGGCCGTGACCGCCGGCGGTGGACGGTGGTGATGGTGCACTGCCATCCGCAGCCAGAACTCCTATCTGTGGCCGATCGCCTGCGTGAGGCCGGGCGTTGGCTGCAGCTCTAAGGCGTAGTGACATCAGACCTCGCAGCAACTGGTTTATTCCACGCCCTGGTGGAGGCCAGCCGCCGCTTCGGTCGCCGCACACCCGGTCAGTGGCAAGACCCCGTGCCGGGTAGCTATGGCTACGGCGACCTGCTCAAGATGGCCCTGGCCTTGGGGCGCCTGGGCGTCCGCTTGACCGAGCCAGGGGAGCACGTCGGCGTCTTGCTGCCCAATGTGGCCGCCAGCGTGATGCTCCTGATCGGCTTATCCAGCCAGCGACGCGTGCCCTGCATGCTCAACTACACTGCCGGCGCCGAGGGGATACAGCGCGCCTGCCGCGTGGCCGGCGTGCGCACCATCGTCTCCAGCCGCACCTTCCTGGAAAAGGCCCAGCTTACTGAACAGGCCCAGGCGCTGCGCGGCGTGGCGCTATATTATCTGGAGGACTTGCACCGCCAGTTTACGCTCGCTGACAAGCTATGGCTGGCTTACGCCTTGTGGCGCCCCGAACGCGTGGTCCCGCCGCCCGATCCAGAGGCAGCGGCGGTCGTGCTGTTTACCTCCGGCACCGAGGGGCATCCCAAGGGCGTGGTGCTCTCGCACCGGGCCTTGCTCGCGAATGTCGCCCAGATCCAGCAGATCTTTCCTTTCGGCCCCGGAGACTGCATCCTCAATTGCCTGCCCATCTTCCACAGCTTCGGGCTCACCGCCGGCACCCTGCTGCCGCTGGTCAGCGGCGCCCGCCTCGTCCTCTACACGTCGCCTTTGCACTACAAGGTGATCCCTGAGCTCATCCGCGACAAGGGGTGTAATACCCTGTTTTCAACCAGCACCTTCTTGCACCATTACGCCCGCCATGCTAGGCCGGAAGACCTCAAGGGCCTCAAGTACGTGGTGGCTGGGGCGGAGAAACTGGCCGCGCCGGTGCGCGAGACCTGGCGTGCGCGCTTTGGCATCGACATCTTGGAAGGCTACGGCATGACGGAGATGGCCCCGGTGGTGGCGGTGAACCTGCCCGACAGCAACCGTCCCGGCACCGTCGGGCGCCTTTTGCCCGGTATCGAGGCGCGCGTGCTGCCGGTGGCGGGCATCGCCAAGGGCGGGGTGTTGCACCTGCGCGGCCCCAACCTGATGTCCGGTTACTATCGCCCCGAGGCGCCTGGGATCCTCGAGCCGCCACGCTCCGCCGCCGGCGATGGCTGGCATGACACCGGCGATGTGGTGGAAATCGATGCCGATGGCTATCTCATCATCCACGGACGCCTGAAGCGTTTCGCCAAGGTGGCGGGTGAGCAGGTCTGCCTCGATCTCACCGAGGCCATCGCCCGCGCCGCATCGTGCGAGGCCCAGCATGCCAGCCTGGCGGTACCGGATTTGGGCCGCGGCGAGGCCATCGTGCTGTACACCACCGATGCCACGCTGACGCGTGAACGTCTCGCCGCTGCTGCCCAGCAGATGGGAGCGCCGGAGATCTGCCTGCCGCGCCGGATCGCATACCGGGAGCGCCTGCCCCTGCTCAGCACGGGCAAGGTGGATTATCAGCAGCTGCGTGAACATGCGTTGCGGGAATAGCTGCCTGCATCTTTCCCACAGGCGGTCGAGATTCGAACCCTCATCACCGTGAGCTTTGGCGCAGAATCCCCTCTATCACGCTACGGCTTTTGCCTGAGCCATTGACGCTGCCCTCCTCACACGCGCCTGGCTGCTGAGCTCCCACGGTTTGCAGTTGCCTTTTTAAGCTGGCGCAACGCTGTCTGTATGCGCCAGCTCGCCCGAACGCACGCACGCGGGCGCGGGTAGGTGCACGCGCTGCCCCATCTCGCGTGGCGGCAACATACGGGCTTGATATTCTCGGCATTGGCTAAATATCGGAAATCGTTGATATAATTTCCGTAACATTCGCTTCTTTGGAGGTCAACATGCCGATCTACGCCTACAAGTGCGCCGACTGCGGTTTTGAGCAAGACGTCATGCAGAAGGTCAGCGATGCGCCGTTGACCAACTGCCCCGCCTGCGGCAAGCCGAGCTTTGCCAAGCAGCTCACCGCCGCCGGTTTCCAGCTCAAGGGCACGGGCTGGTACGTCACCGATTTCAAGGGCGGCTCGTCAGCGGCGAAGAAGGAAGAGGCCCCGGCGCCAGCCTGTGGGGCCGGCGGCTGCCCCGCCTGCGCGGCCTGAGCTTTTCCACGCGCAATCCGTCGGGCAAACGCCTTGCGCGTTTGCCCGATTTTTTCTCGCTCATGGTCATGGCCCCGCTTCGGCGCTACTTCATCACCGGCCTGCTGCTCTGGGTGCCGCTCGGCATCACGATCTGGGTGCTCGATGCCCTGCTCGGCGCCATGGACCAAACCTTGCTCCTGCTGCCCGAGGCCTGGCGCCCGGAGGCCTGGCTGGGGGCGCGCATCCCTGGCCTGGGGGTGGTGCTCACGGCCCTGGTCATCTTGATCACCGGTGTGATCAGCACCAATCTCATCGGCCAGCGGCTGCTGGCCTACTGGGAGGGACTGCTGGCGCGCATTCCGGTGGTGAAGTCCATCTACGGCAGCGTCAAGCAGGTCTCCGATACCCTGCTCTCCGGCAGCGGGCAGGCCTTCCGCAAGGTCTTGCTGGTGCATTATCCCCACCCGCAGGCCTGGTCGCTGGCGTTTCAGACCAACGTCCCCGACGAGGTGCAGGACAGGCTCGGCGAGGATTGGCTCGCGGTATTCATCCCCACCGCCCCCAGCCCCGTCAACGGCTTCTATTTCTACGTGCGGCGCGAGCAGACCATCGAGCTCGATGTCTCGGTGGATACGGCGCTCAAGTACATCGTCTCGATGGGCGTGGCTGCCCCCCCGCCGCGCGTCGTGGCCAACCATTATCCCGGCGATTGATCGCCATAACTCTCAGGATAGCCAGAACATGCGTACCCATTACTGCGGCGCCGTGACGGCCGCCGACATCGACACCCTAGTTACCCTGTGCGGCTGGGCGCATCGCCGACGCGACCACGGCGGGGTGATCTTCATCGACCTCAGGGACCGCGAAGGCA
>JBEPZO010000029.1:0-26027 GCA_041640815.1 Thiobacillaceae bacterium | reverse complement strand
ACGCGCTTTTCCTGCCGCGATAGCCGCCCGAGCCGATTGTCGGTCAGCCGTGCCAGCAGCGGATCAATGATCGCGCCGCTTTTGAGCTGCGCCGCATAATCCGCAAGCTGCTCGAGCAGGGTGGGGACGAAGTTGATCACCGCCCGCATGCCCGGTTGCGCCTCGAGGTGGGCTGCCATATCGGCATAGTCCTTGAGGGCATGCAGATAGGTCCAGGGTAGGAAGTAACCCTGCTCGCTGCGGTAGTCGGGCTGGTGGAAATGCCAGCAGACGATCAGGTAGAGCACGGTTAGACCTCATCAACACAACGCCACCGCCCTGACGGCTTAGGCCAGCGTTGCACGCTTCTAGCGGAACAGGTGGATGTTTTGCCCCAGCATCTCCGGCGTAACCAGGGTAACGCCACCACCGCAGATATGGAAGCGCTGAGCGTCCTCCTCCGGGTTGACGCCTATGGTCATGCCGGCCGGGATGATGCAGCCGCGGTCGATCACCACCTTTTTGAGTATCGCCCCCTGACCGACGCGCACGTCAGGCAGCACCACGGCCTCCTCCAGATAGGCACCTTCTGCCACCCAAACGTTGGAGAACAACACCGAACGGCGCACCGTCGCGCCGCTGATGATACAGCCGCCAGAGACCATAGAGTCGACAGCGATCCCCCGTCGTCCATCCTCGTCCAAGACAAACTTAGCCGGGGGTAGCTGCTCTTGATAGGTCCAGATCGGCCAGTTCGGGTCATAAAGATTTAGCATAGGAGTAACACTGGCTAGATCAAGGTTAGCGGCCCAATAGGCCTCGACGGTGCCAACGTCTCGCCAATAGGGCGGCTCGCCCTCGCCGTGCACACAGCTATCGGCAAAGCTGTGGGCATAGACGCGATAGCCATTGCGAATCAGATGGGGAATGACGTTCTTGCCGAAATCGTGCTCAGAGTTGGGATCGTCCGCATCCCTGACCAGCTGCTCGAAGAGGAAGGCGGCGTTGAAGACGTAGATGCCCATGGAGCAGAGCGAGGTATCCGGCTTATCCGGCATGGCCGGCGGATCGGCCGGTTTTTCCATGAAGTCCACCACCCGCCCCTCGGCATCGACTTGCATGACGCCAAAGGCCGTGGCTTGCTGCCGGGGCACCTCGATGCAGGCCACGGTCATATCCGCCTCGTTTTGCACATGCGAGGCCAGCATCTCGCCATAATCCATCTTGTAGACGTGGTCGCCGGCTAGGATCAGGACGTATTCCGGCTTGTAGATGCGCAGGATGTCCAGGTTCTGATAGACAGCGTCGGCCGTGCCCTTGTACCAGCTGACCTCATCCACCCGTTGCTGCGCGGGCAAGAGCTCAACGAACTCGTTGAATTCACCACGCAAAAATCCCCAGCCGCGCTGGATGTGTTTGATCAGACTGTGCGCCTTATACTGGGTGATGACCCCTATCCGACGGATGCCGGAGTTGATACAGTTGGAAAGCGGGAAATCGATGATGCGGAATTTGCCGCCGAAGGGTACCGCCGGCTTGGCCCGCCAGTCGGTGAGCGATTTGAGCCGGCTACCACGCCCCCCAGCCAAGATCAAGGCGACGGTGCTCTTGGTGAGCAGGCTGACAAAACGCGGATACTCCCTGATCAAGTCCCCTCCTATTAATTGCTAGCGAACGAATTGATGTTAACCATGCATGCGATACTATCAGAGCACCCGCTCTGCATAGAACACTTATACCAGTGCGATGGCTAGCAACCGAATTATCCCACCGGCGATGTGATGATCATGTGAACTGGCCGGCGAGCGGTTGCCCGCAGCGCGGCTTGAACGTCATCATAACTTGCCCGAAACGTACCCGAATGACTTCCATGCCTGACAACGCCGTCGAACGCCTGCTAAAGGCCCGCTTGCACGATCCTTTCGCCGTCCTCGGTCTGCACTCAGGCGAGGGCGGCGGCCATGTGATCCGCGTCTTCCGACCGCATGCCCGCCAGGTCACCCTCTTGCTTGACACTGGCGAAGCGGAGATGACCCGCATCCACCCCGATGGGCTGTTCGAGTGGCGCGGCGCGCAGGCCCCCGCGCGTCCTTGGCGGCTACGCATCCTGGAAGACGGCGAGCCCTTCGAGATCGTCGACCCCTATGCCTTCCCGCCTTTCCTGAGCGATCAGGAGCTCTACCTGTTCAATGAGGGGCGCCTACTCGAGGCCTACCGCAGTTTAGGCGCGCACCTGACGACGCTGGAAGGCGTCGAGGGGGTGCGTTTCGCCGTCTGGGCCCCGAACGCCGAGCGGGTGAGCGTGGTGGGCGACTTCAACCGCTGGGACGGCCGCGTCCATCCCATGCGGGTGAGAGGCACAAGCGGCGTGTGGGAGCTGTTCATCCCTGGCCTCAAGGCGGGCGACCTCTACAAGTTCGAGCTCCGCAACCGCGACACGGGCGAGGTCCTGGTCAAGACCGACCCCTATGCGCGCGGCTATGAGTTACGTCCCGGCACTGCCGCCGTCGTGCAAGCGCACTCGGCGTTCACCTGGCAAGACGCCGACTGGATGGCGGCGCGCGCCCGGCTCGATTGGTTGCATGCGCCGATGAATATCTACGAGGTGCATGCCGGGTCCTGGCGTCGGCACCCCGACGGCCGCTTCCTGAGCTACCGCGAGCTGGCCGATGCCCTGATCCCCTACGTGCTGGACATGGGCTTCACCCACATCGAGTTCTTGCCCCTGACCGAACACCCGCTGGACGAGTCCTGGGGTTATCAGAGCACGGGCTATTTCGCCCCCACCTCCCGCTATGGCTCGCCCGATGACCTGAAATACCTGGTCGATGCCTGCCATCGTGCCGGTATCGGCGTCATCCTCGACTGGGTGCCGGCCCATTTCCCCATGGATGCCTGGGCCCTGGCCCGCTTCGACGGCACCGCGCTCTATGAGCACGAGGACCCGCGCCTTGGGCTGCACAAGGACTGGGGCACCTACATCTTCAATTACGGCCGCAACGAGGTGAAGGGTTTCCTGCTCGCCAGCGCACACTACTGGCTCAACGAGTTTCACTTCGACGCCCTGCGGGTGGATGCCGTCGCCTCGATGCTCTACCTCGACTATTCGCGCCGCGACGGCGAGTGGCTGCCCAACCGCTATGGCGGGCGTGAAAACCTGGAGGCGATCGAATTCCTGCGCGAGATGAACGCCATGGTGCACGAACAGTTCCCGGGCGCCCTCACCCTGGCCGAGGAATCCACCGCCTGGCCGATGGTCTCTCGCCCGACCTACGTTGGCGGCCTGGGTTTCTCCATGAAATGGAACATGGGCTGGATGAACGACACGCTGGCCTATATGCAGCTCGACCCGGTCTATCGCCGCTACCATCACAACAATCTGACCTTCGGCCAGCTCTATGCCTACACGGAGAACTTCGTGCTGCCCTTCTCGCACGACGAGGTGGTGCACGGCAAGCGCTCGCTGCTTGGCCGCATGCCTGGTGACGCCTGGCAGCAGTTCGCCAATCTGCGGCTGCTCTTTACCTACCAGATGACCACGCCGGGCAAGAAGCTCAACTTCATGGGCAACGAGTTCGGCCAGGGGCGGGAGTGGAACTCGGGCTGGGAGCTGGACTGGGGCCTATTGGAGATCGACTGGCATGCCAAGGTGAAGATCATGCTGCGCGACCTGAATCGCCTCTACCGCACCCTGCCCTGTCTGCACGAGCTCGACTTCGAGCAAGAAGGCTTCGCCTGGATCGACTGCCACGACGCCGATCAATCGGTGTTGTCCTACGTGCGCCGCGATCGCAATGGCCGTAGCGCCATCGTCGCCCTCAACTTCACCCCCGTGCCGCGGGAAGGCTACCGCATCGGCTGCCCCGCTCCCGGCTTCTGGCGCGAGATCTTCAATAGCGACTCGGAATATTACGGCGGCAGCAACCTGGGCAATGGCGCGGGGCTGGTGAGCGAAGAGCTGCCCTGGATGGGCTACCCCCACTCATTGGTGATCACCCTGCCGCCGCTTGCCGGCATCATCCTGATCCAGGACTGAGCCGAGCGGTGCGCCAGTCAACGCGCCTGCTGTTGCAACAGCATCTGCAGCAGATCGACCCGTTTCTCCAGCGCCTCTAGGCGTCTGGCGAGATCCGCTGCGGCGCCCTCCGGCCCACCCAGGCCACGGGGCATGCCGCCCCCCATCATGCCGCAGCCCATGCCGCGCTGCATGCCGCTCATCATGCCCTGGCCGCCGCGCCCGCCCATCATGCCGCCTCTCGGCATGGGACATCGTCCTGCATCCAGCATGGCCTCCATGTCCTTCATCTGCGCCTCCAGCAATTGCCGGCGCCGCTCGGGATCCTGGGTGGCGCGAATCTCCGCCATGCGGGCGCGCATGGCCTGTCGCAGGTCCTGAACCGCTGCCGTCTCAGACGGTGCCGCGGTCTGGCCCGGTTCGGGGTGATGGGCGCTGTGTTCGCCGCTGGCCGGCGCCTGAGCGGTTGCCGCAAGGGGAAGCGTGAGGAGGACGGCGAGGGTCAGGGTGAGTAGTCGGGGAGTGGTGGTCATCATGACGATCTCCTTCGGAATCACCGGCTCTTTTCCAGCCGGGTTATGGTGTAGGCGCCATTGAAGCGCTGGGCCTCGAAGCGGACGCGGTCGCCGGGTTTGAGCCCCTCCAGCATGGCCGGATCCTGCACGCGGAAGACCATGGTCATGGGCGGCATGCCGAGGGCCTCAATGGGGCCGTGACGCAGGGTCAGCCGGCCCTGGGCATGGTCCACGCGGCGCACCTCTCCCTCTGCCAGACCAGCGGCCGTGGCCGTTTGCCCATGGCCACCGTGCTGCGCGTGATTAGCATCGGCCCAGGCTGGAAGGGCGATGCTCAAGCTGATGATCATGGCGGTTACGATTTTCATCGGCATGGCCTCGCTGCTCGTTCAATAACGGGCATAGGTCTGGGTGCTGCCATCCGGCAGCACCAACAGCACTTCGTAGGGGTCGCGGCGCGCACCCTGTTCCATGCCCGGTGAACCGATGGGCATGCCGGGCACCGTCAGGCCGCGGGCCTTGGGTCTCTCCTTTAGCAGGCGCTTGATCTCCCTAGCTGGAACATGGCCCTCCACCAGGTAGCCGCCCACCTCCGCCGTGTGGCAGGAGCCATAGCCGGGCGGCACACCGAGGCGGTATTTGTGGCTGACCACGTCGTCCGTGTCGTGGGCGCGCACCTTGAAGCCGTTGCGCTTGAGGTGATGGATCCAGTCGTTGCAGCAGCCGCAGCTCGGGCTCTTGTAGACATCCACCACCGGCAGACCGGCAGCAGGCAGGGCAAGGGGGGAGAGCAGCACCAGCAGCCAGCCCAGGCGTAGGATAGATTTCATCACCGTCTCCGCATCCCGCTTGAACATGTCCACAGCCTAACGCGGCCATGGCCACGGGAAGCTGACCGGCGCATGACAATCCCGTCATCTTTCATGGCCTGACCCGGATGCGACCGACCATGCCCGCCTCGTAATGCCCGGGGATCAGGCAAGCGTAGGCAAAGTCGCCGGCACGGTTGAAATGCCACACGATCTCGCCGCTTTTGCCGGGGGGCACATGGGCCATGTAAGGCTCGTCGTGCGCCATGTCGGGAAACTTGCGCATCAGTGCGGCATGCTCGTCGAGCACCGTCTGGGTGCCGATGACCATTTCGTGCATCAGTCGGCCTTCGTTGCGGATCACGAAGCGGATGGTCTCGTTAAGACGCACCTCGATGCGGTCGGGGTGAAAGCGCATGGCGTCGGTCGCGCGGATGACGATGGTGCGGTTGGCCCGGCTCAAGTCACCGGCAATGCCCCACGGCAGCTGTTCTCGACTCGTGATGGCCGACCTGGCATGCGCCGCCTCGCCATGCGCCCACGCTGCTGCCGCCAGGATGAGGTTTATCACGAGGAAAAACGCAAACAAGCTCTGGCGCATCGTGCCACCTCAATGCGGATGTTTCGTCGGCTTGACGGCCCTGAGTGGGGGTTCTTCGCCGGCCGGCCCGGCGTGGCGGATGGCCTCGGGCGGTGCGCCCGTCCACTCGTAGGCCACCGTGCCCGGCGGGTGCCGGTACCAGCCCGGGTCGCTGTAGTCGCCGGGCGGCTGGTCATCGCGCACCTTGAGCACGGTGAACATGCCGCCCATCTCGATCGGCCCGTACTGGCCCCAGCCGGTCATCATCGGCAGGGTGTTGTCCGGCAAGGCCATCTCCATCTCGCCCATGTCGGCCATGCCACGCTCGCCCATGACCATATAGCCGGGCGCGAGGCGCTGGATCTGCTCGGTGAGGCCGCGATGATCGACACCGATCATGGTCGGCACATTGTGGCCCATGGCGTTCATGGTGTGGTGCGACTTGTGGCAGTGAAAGGCCCAGTCGCCCGGCCGCTCCGCCACGAACTCGAAGGCGCGCATCTGGCCCACGGCCACGTCCACCGTCACCTCCGGCCAACGCGCCGACTTGGGCACCCAGCCGCCGTCGGTGCAGGTGACCTCGAACTCGACGCCATGCACGTGCAGGGGGTGGTTGGTCATGGTCAGGTTGCCGGCGCGGATGCGCACACGCTCGCCGGTACGCGCCACCAGGTGGTCGATGCCGGGGAAGACACGGCTGTTCCAGCACCAGAGGTTGAAGTCGAGCATGGTGTTGACCTTGGGCGTGTAGCTGCCGGGCTCGATGTCGAAGGCGTTGAGCAGGAACACGTAGTCGCGGTCCACGCGCATGAATTCGGGGTCCTTGGGGTGGACGATGAACATGCCCATCATGCCCATGGCCATCTGCACCATCTCGTCGGCATGCGGGTGGTACATGAAGGTGCCGGACTTGATGAGCTCGAATTCATAGACGAAGGTCTTGCCCGGCTTGATCTGCGGCTGCGTGAGCCCGCCCACGCCATCCATGCCGTTGGGCAGCAAGATGCCGTGCCAGTGGATGCTGGTGTGCTCGGGCAGCCGGTTGGTGACGAAGATGCGCACGCGGTCGCCCTCGACGCACTCGATGGTGGGGCCGGGGCTGGAGCCGTTGTAGCCCCACAGACGTGCCACCATGCCAGGGGCGAGCTCGCGTGTGACCGGCTCAGCCACCAGGTGAAACTCCTTCCAGCCATCCCGCATGCGCCAGGGCAGCGACCAGCCGTTCAAGGTGACCACCGGGTGATAGGGGCGGCCGTTGGGCGGCATGAGCGGCGGCCGGGTGGCCGGATCGGTGACGCTCGCAATCTCAGGCAGCGCCGCCAGGGCAGCGCGCGAAACCGCCCCGGCACCCAGGGTGGCGGCGGAGGCGGTGAGAAAACGTCTGCGGTCCATGCGCGCGCCCTCGTCAATGTCCTTTTCCCGGCTCGCTCGGCACCAGGCCACTGCTCAAGGCCAGGCTCGCCGCGCCCTGGCCATTGAGCGCCATCTTGAGATTCGTCTCGGCGATCCAGAAGTCGCGCAGCGCTTGGCTGGCAGCCTGCATCCCCAGCACGCGCTGGCGGGCCTCAGCAAGCAGGTCCCACACACCGATCAGCATGCCGTTGTAGCGCAACAGGCTCTCCTCGGCGATGCGCGCGCGCAAAGGCAGGATCTCGTCGCGGTAATGCCGGGCGAGGTCGTAGGCGGCGCGGTAGGCGTCATAGGCCTCGGCCACTTCCGACTGGGCATTGGCGGCGATCTCCGCCACCCGGTGCAGGGCCTGGGTGTAGAGGGCCTCGGCGCGGGCGGTGCGCGCCTGCCCCCAGTCGAACACGGGCAGTCTCAATTCGATCTCGTAACCGCGCTTGACTGGGGCATCGCTGGATGTGCTGTTGAGCCAGCCCACCTCCAGCACGTTGATGAAGCCCGTGCTGCGGCTAAGGCCCAGGTTCTTCGCCAGCCCTGCCAGCTCTTCGCGCGCCATGCGCACGTCCAGGCGGCTTTCCATGGCCTGGCGGATCAGTTCCGGCTCGTCGAGGGGGGTTGCCGGAAGATCGGGTAGGCGGTCGGGCAAACGGTAGTCGCGCTGCGCACCGGCAAGCCCCATGAGCCGGGTGAGCCGCTCGCGCTCGCGCACCGCGGCCTGGCGGGCGCGCGCGAGTTCCGCTGCGAGCTCGGCATAGAAGAGCTGCTCGCGCTGCTGGCGCAGGCGGCTGAAATTGCCCACCTCGGCCATACGGGCCGCCAGCTCGGCCCCGGCGCGCGCCGCGGTGACGGCCTCTTCCAGGTGGCGCACCGTCTCTTGCGCGGCCACCGCTGTGTACCAGGCCTGGCGGGTGGCCTGCGCCAGCTGCACGACCTCGGCGGCGAGTTTGAGCTGGGTGTGCGCGAGGCGGCGCTGCTCGATCTCGCGGCGCGCGGGCTGGGTGATGAGCCACATCAGATCGAACAGGAAGCTGCGCTCGAATTCCCGCTCATCGCCCTGGCTGAAGCGGCCGTAACTGAAACCGGGATTGCGTGGTCGGCTCGCCTGCACCAGCTCGGCCTCGGCGATGCCCAGCTCGGCAAACTGGGCCTGCAGGCCGCGGTTGTTGATGATGGCAATCTGCATGGCGGTATCGGCGGTGAGCGGTGCGGCGAGCAGACGCGCCACCTCCTCGCTCAGGCGCGCCACATCGGCCTGTGTGGTCATGCGCTGCGGCGCGGCCCCCAAGCGCGCCTGCGCCAGCGTCTGGACCTCGGCAAAACCGCCGTCTGGGCTGAAGCTGGCACAGCCGCTCAGCAGGCTCAGGCCAGACAAGGCCAGGGCGAAGCGAACGCCAGGAGGCCGTGTCATGGTCGCTGTGGTGCTTGCCCGCCTGCTGCCGGCTGGGTGGGCACGCCCGCCGCCGCTGGCTCATGACGGTGCGCTGCCTGCTCGGTATGCCCCATGTGGCCGCCCAAACGCGCCACCAGGTCGTTGACCGCACGCCAGTCGAGTAGCTCGCCCTCGCGGTAGGGGGCGTAGTCCGCCAACACGGGACGGTAAACGACTTGTGGATGGGTGACCGCGGGCGGCGCTTCGGCAAAGGCAAGCAGCGCCGTCGAGGCTAGGAGGGCGAGAACAAGACGCAGACGCATGGCCGGCTCCGACTCCAGGTACGGGTGCATGATGGCAGCGGCTTCCTGACCTCGCGCTGACGTGAGCATTACAATTGCGTCATTCTCCATCGCGCCGAGTAGCCGCAGTCATGAAGATCCTCATCGTCGAAGATGAGCCCAAGACTGGTGAATACCTCAAGCAGGGTTTAAGCGAGGCCGGTTTCGTGACCGATCTCGCGTCTACCGGGGCTGACGGGCTGCATCTGGCGCTCACCGAGGACTACGACCTCGCCATCCTGGACGTGCTGCTGCCGGGTCTGAATGGCTGGCAAGTGCTCAAGGCGCTGCGCGCCGCAGGCCGTGATCTGCCGGTGCTCTTCCTCAGCGCGCGCGACCGGGTGGAAGATCGGGTGCAGGGGTTGGAACTCGGCGCTGATGATTATCTGGTCAAACCCTTCGCCTTCGCCGAGCTGCTCGCCCGCGTGCGCACCCTGTTGCGCCGTGGCCGTGCCCCCGCCAGCCCGGATCTGCTTAAGGTGGCGGACCTGGAGCTCGATCCGCTGCGCCGCCGGGTGACGCGCGGCGGCCGCCGTATCGCGCTCACCGCCAAAGAGTTCGCCCTGCTGGAGCTGTTCCTGCGCCGCCGTGGCGAGGTACTGCCGCGCGCCCTGATCGCCTCCGAGGTCTGGGACATGAACTTCGATTCCGACACAAACGTCATCGACGTGGCGGTCAGGCGGCTGCGCAGCAAGATCGACGACGGCTTTGAAGTAAAGCTCATCCGCACCGTGCGCGGCATGGGCTATGTGTTGGACGCGTGAGGCCGCTGTCCCTCACCCAGCGCGTCGCCCTGCTGTTCGCCATCGTCATGGCGCTGATGCTGGGCCTGTTGGGCTTTGCCCTGGATCGCGCGGTGGAGGCCCATTTCCGTGACATGGATTACCACATCCTGGCCGGCAAGCTCGAGCTGGTTAACAATCTGCTCGCCAAGGCGAGGGATCGCGCCGCCTTCGACGCCCTGCCGCAGCAGCTGGACGATGCCCTGGTCGGGCATCCCGGACTGGCGCTGGCCGTGCTGGACGGTGACGGTCGGATATGGTTCGCCAGCACGGCCGAGACCTTCCCGCAACCCCTGCTCGAGGCGGCACGCCGTCAGGAGCGTAGCCTCATCACCTGGAACGCGGGCGAGCGGCCCTACCGTGGCCTAGCCGCACGCGCTGCCGCCGGCATGCAGCAAGGCGGGCCCTATACGGTAGCCGTCGCCTTGGACATCCGGCACCATGCCGAATTCATGCGCCAGTTTCGCCGCTCCCTGGTGCTGGCCATGCTGCTGGCAGGCACCATCACCGCCGTGCTGGGCTGGGCAGTGACCGCACGCTCGCTCGCCCCTTTGCGTCAGATCGGCGCCACCGCCGCCTCCATCTCTGCGAGCCACCTCAATGCGCGCTTGCCGCTTGCAGGCCTGCCGCCAGAGCTCGCAGGACTAGCCAGTGCCTTCAACCAGATGCTGGACCGGCTGGAGGACGCCTTTCAGCGCCTGGCCGATTTTTCTGCCGATATCGCCCATGAGCTGCGTACCCCCGTGTCCAACCTGATGACCCAGGCGCAGGTGGCCATAAGCCGCAGCCGCGATGCGCAGGCCTACCGCGAGGTGTTGGAATCGGCCGTGGAGGAGTACGAGCGATTGGCGCGCATGATCGATGACATGCTCTTCCTGGCCAAGGCAGACAACCGCCTGCTCGTGCCCCGCCAGGAGGCCGTGGACCTTGCCCAGGAGAGCCGACGGCTCATCGAGTTCCACGAGGCCGTCGCCGAGGAGGCCGGTGTGCAGCTGGTGGTGAGCGGCGCCGCCGAGGTCGTCGGCGACCGGCTCATGCTGCAACGCGCCTTGGCCAACCTGATCAACAATGCCATCCGCCACACCGAGCGCGGCGGTGTCATTCAGGTGCATTTGGCGCAGTCGTCGGGCGGCGTGAGCATCGCCATCGAAAACCCCGGCCCCACCATCCCGGCCGAGCACCTGCCGCGCCTGTTCGACCGCTTCTACCGACTCGACCCGGCGCGTCGCGAGGGAGGCAGCGCGCACACCGGCCTGGGGCTGGCCATCGTCAAGTCTATCGTCGAGGCCCATGGCGGCAAGCTAAACGTCAGCTCCGCCGCCGGCCTCACCCGCTTCGAAATCCACCTCCCGGCATGAGACACCGGCAACGCAAGGCCGCCCTAGAGTCCTTGCTGCTCGATTACCAGTTCCTTTGGCGGCCCCAGCCCTTTCGCACGCTCGACGTCCCGTGGTGCAGCAGCCATCCTGAGCTGGCGCGCGAGGCCCTGGCCGCGGATGCGACCTGCCTCGAGAAACGGGCGGCAGATGGCCGCGGACTGCTGCGCTGGCTCGCCCGTCATTTCCCAGCGCTCGGCGCCCTCGAACCGCTGATGGAGGTGCCGCCGTGTCCCACCCACGCGCTACCTGCCCTGCCCCGCCACCTGTGGTCGGGCATCCCTGGCCGCAAACAGGCGCAAATCTTGGCCTATGCCGCCGCCCTGGGCCGCCCTACCGCCCCGGTGGTGGAGTGGTGCGCCGGCAAGGGTCACCTCGGTCGCCTGCTGGCTGCGGGCTGGGAAGTTCCGGTCCTCAGCATCGAGATCGACCCCACCCTCTGCGCGGCTGGCCATAACCTCGCCCGCCGGCAGCAGCTCGCTGACCGACAGCGTTTCCTGTGCGCCGATGCCCTTGCCCCAAGCAGCGCGCAGCACCTCAAAGACCGTCACGCCGTGGCGCTACACGCCTGCGGCGACCTGCACCGCCGCCTCATCGTCGGCGCCGTGGGCGAGGCATGCCCGGCGTTGGACCTCGTGCCCTGCTGCTACTACCGCACAGCCGACAAGACCTATCGCCCCTTGTCCGGCGGCAGCCTAATGCTGACCCAGGACGACCTGCGCCTGGCGGTAACCGACACCGTCACCGCATCGGCGCGCGCGCGGCGAGCGAGCCGCACCGCCATGGCCTGGAAGCTGGCCTTTCAAGTCCTGGCCCGCGAGGTGACGGGCAAGCCCTACCACCCCTTGAAACCGGTGCCTGAGTCCTGGCTCGCCGCCGGCTTCCCGGCCTGGTGCCGGCGATTGGCCGCGCGCGAGGGCCTACCGCTGCCCGCCCGCCCGAACTGGCAGCGGCTGCAGGCCGAAGGCGAGCGATTGGGCATGCGCGTGCGGCGGCTGGAATTGGTACGTCTGGCCTTTCGCCGCCCCCTCGAGCTGTGGTTGGTCGCGGACATGGCGGTCTACCTGGAGGAAAACGGCTACCGTGTCGACGTCGGTAGCTTCTGTGCGCCCACGCTCACGCCGCGCAACCTGCTGCTTTCCGCACGGCGAGTCTAAGGGCGGCGTTATAATTCGAGTTTGTCCCTCAAACCGGCCCGTGCCCTCGTGACCCGATTTCCTGATGATGTGCGCTCATATCTCCGAAGACGCGCTGCGGTCTAGGCGCATCCCCCTCGCCCTGCCGCGGCCATCTCGTGCTCAACTTCTCGGCCGTGTGTTCAAGCCAAGGCTACTACCGTCTCGCACAAGGCTACCTCGCTCGTGCGCTTTAATCCTTCCCGCGCGCTATTGGACAATCTAGGATAATTTGACGCGCCGATAACGAGGATCTCACATGAAACGGCCCGAACTGGATGCCGCCTGGCAGGCCCTGCGTAGCCACCGCAAGGCGTGGAAGAAACTGCACTTACGCGACCTGTTCCGCCAAGACAAGCGCCGCTTCGAGCGCTTCTCCATACGGCTCAACGACCTGCTGCTCGACTACTCCAAGAACCTGATCACCGAGGAAACCCTCAAGCTGCTGCTGCGGCTAGCGAAGGCTGCGAAGCTGAAAGAGGCGCGCGAGGCCATGTTCACCGGACGGCACATCAACCTCACCGAGGACCGCGCCGTCCTGCACACCGCCTTGCGTGCGCCAGCCGAGCTCAACCTGATGGTCGACGGCCACAACATCATGCCGGACATCCGTCGGGTGTTGGAGCAGATGGCGAGTTTCACCGAGCGCGTGCGCAAGGGCCGCTGGAAAGGCTATAGCGGCAAGCCGATCACCGATGTCGTCAACATCGGCATCGGCGGCTCCGACCTCGGCCCGGCCATGGTCTGTCAGGCCCTCACCCCTTACGCCCAACCAGGGCTCAATGTCCACTTCGTCTCCAACGTCGACCCCACCCACCTCACCGAGGTCTTGAAGCGCTTAAATCCCGAAACCACCCTGTTCATCGTCGCCTCCAAGACCTTCACTACCCAAGAGACCCTGGTCAACGCCCAATCCGCGCGCGCCTGGCTGCTCGCCCAGGCCAAGGACGAGCGTGCGGTGGCGCGCCACTTCGTCGCCGTATCCACCAACCGGACTGAGGTCGAGAAATTTGGCATCGACCCAGCCAACCTGTTCGAATTTTGGGATTGGGTGGGCGGCCGCTATTCGCTTTGGTCGGCCATCGGCTTGCCCATTGCGCTCTATCTCGGCATGGAGCACTTCGAGGCGCTGCTCGCCGGTGCGCACGACATGGACGTGCATTTCCGCACTGCCCCAGCCGCCGCCAACATGCCCGTGATCCTGGCCTTGCTAGGGATCTGGTACATCGATTTCTGGGACGCACAGGCCCACGCCGTGCTGCCCTACGACCAGTATCTGGCGCGGCTACCAGCCTACCTCCAGCAACTGGACATGGAGTCCAACGGCAAGCGCGTCACCCGCGACGGTCGCCCGGTGCGGGTGGCCACCGGCCCCATCGTCTTCGGCGAGCCCGGCACCAACGGCCAGCATGCCTTCTACCAGCTCATCCACCAAGGCACCCGGCTCGTGCCTTGCGACTTCCTGGTCGCGGCCGAAAGCCACAACCCCTTGGATGACCAGCACGAGATCCTGCTCGCCAACGTCTTCGCCCAGTCCGAGGCCCTGATGCGCGGCAAGACCGCAGCCGAAGTGCGCGCCGAGCTCAAGGCGCAAGGGCTGAAGAAGAAGGACATCGCCCGCCTCACGCCGCACAAGGTCTTCCCCGGCAACCGCCCGAGCAATACCCTGCTGTACCAGAGGCTGACACCGCGCACCCTCGGGCGCATCATCGCGCTTTACGAACACAAGGTCTTCGTCCAGAGCGTGATCTGGGACATCAACGCCTTTGACCAGTGGGGGGTGGAGTTGGGCAAGCAGCTCGCGCGCACCATCCTGCCGGAGCTCAAGTCGGACGCCCCGGTGCGCGGCCACGACGCCTCCACCAATGGGCTGATCAATTACTGCAAAGGGCTACGCGCCGCGCGTTGACCCCTGTTACCCCCCATGGACTACAGCACGCTACGCCTCGTCCATATCGCCACGGTCTACGTTACCCTGACCCTGTTCGTGCTACGGGGCTATTGGATGCTCATCGATTCGCCCCGCCTGCATCGGCCATGGGTGCGTGTGCTGCCGCACGTCAACGATACCCTGCTACTGACCGCCGCCGTAGGCCTGTTGTGGCTGGCGCAGATCAATCCTCTGGCCCAGCCGTGGCTACTGGCCAAGATCCTCGGCCTGCTCGCCTACATCGGCCTCGGGACGCTGGCCTTGAAGCGCGGGCGCACCAAGGCGATCCGCGTCAAGGCCTTCATCGCCGCCCTGGGCGTGTTCGCCTACATCGTCGCCGTAGCGCTGAGCAAGCAGGTGGTGCCAGGCTACGCCTGAGCCTCAGCCCTGGTCATGCCAATAGCGCTTGAAGCTCATACGCGCCTTCTCCACGGCGATGCCGCGGGGGCGAAAACGCAGGGTAATCGCGCCATCTCGATCCGTGCGCAACACCTCGATGGCACGCTCTCGATAGCGGGCGAGCACGACCGCGTTAGGGTGGCCAAAGCGGTTGCGGTGGCCGACGGAAATCACCACCTTGCTCGGTGCCACGGCATCCAGAAAGGCGGCAGAGGAAGAGGAACGGCTGCCGTGGTGTGGCGCGAGCAGGACATCGGCGCGTAGCTGCGGCGCTACGCGCTCGAGCAGACTCAGCTCGGCGAGGCGCTCGATGTCCCCCGGCAACAGGATGCTGCCGCCCGCAGCGCTCACCTTCAGCACGCAGCTGCGGTCGTTGTCGCGGTAGAACGGGTTGCGGTAGTGGTGCGCGGGCGGATGGAGCAGCCTGAATTCGACGCCATCCCATTGCCAGGACTCGCCGGCCAGACAGGGGCGGGCAGTGGAGGCGCCAGCGAGCAGGGCCTGGCCGTGGGGGCTCAATGTCGTCGCTGGCACGCCAGCAAGGGCAATGAGCAGTGTCTTTGGCCGGTGGCTCTCCGCCAACGCCAGGGCGCCGCCGCTGTGATCGGTATCATCGTGGCTGACGACCAGGGTGTCGATTTGCCTAATTCCACTAGCGCGCAGAAACGGTGCCACCACTCGGCTACCGGCCTCCTCGCCCGAGGCATAGAGAGGGCCGGCGTCGTAGACCAGGACATGCTGCCGCGTGCGAATCACTACGGCCTGCCCCTGGCCTACATCCAGCGCCGTGACCCAAAACTCGCCCGTTGCCGGACGCTCAAGCCGGGGGAAGAACAGCGGCAGGAACAACATGGCCCCCAGCCAGCGCCCTGCCACCCCTGAAGGCAGCAAGAGCAGGGCCGCCCCCATCAGGGCCAGCACGAGGGCTGGACTGCCGGCATGGGGGGCATACCATACCGGCTGTGGCAGGCCATCGAGCCAAACGAGGCCGCTTAGGGTGGCATCGATGACCGCATGCGCCGCGAGCGCCAACCCCTCCCAGGGGATGGCTGCCGCCAGCAGCGTTAAGGGAACCGCCACGAGGCCGATGAGCGGGATGGCAAAGGCATTGGCGAGTGGTGAGATGAGCGAGGTCTCGTGAAACAATGCGATCGTTGCCGGGGTAAGCCCCAGGGTCACAGCCAGTTGTGCCTTGGCTGCCGCTTGCCACCAGGAGGGTGGGCGCAGACGACCGCTGCCGGCATAGACGAGCACGGCCACCGCGCCGAAGGAGAGCCAAAAGCCAGGTGCCAGGGCCGCCCAGGGGTCGATGAGCACCACGATCAGCAAGGCGGCGGCGAGAATACGCGTCGCTGAGCTCACCCAGCCGCTCAACAAGCAGATCACGGCGACCGCGAGCATGTACAGGGTGCGCTGCGCTGGTATACCGAAACCGGCCAGGGCGACATAGGCCGCAGACGCTATGAGACCCAGCCCTAGGCCAGCCTTGCGCGCCGGCAGATGCAGACACAGCGACGGCGACAGCCGCCACAGCCGGCTGACCAGGAGATAGATCAGCGTCGAGAACAGGGTCACATGCATACCCGAGATGCTCATCAGATGCGTCACGCCGGTGTGACGGAACAATGTCCATTGCGAAGCCGGGATGGCATTCTGATCGCCGATGGCCAAAGCGACGAGCACGCCGGCGTAGGGGCGATCGGCAAGCGCTTGCAGCAAATGACTGCGAATCGCCTGCCGTCGGCCATCGATGGCGGCGCGTAGACCGTCGCCGCAACCGCTCGCCGGCGAGGTCGCCCCGGTCAGGTAGCCGGTGGCGCGGATGCCTCGCTCCAGCAGCCAGGCCTCGTAGTCGAAACCGTAAGGGTTGATCTGGGCATGCGGCCGAAACAATTTCGCTTCCAGGCGCAGGCAGGCGCCGGCCATGGGTTCTGGCGCCAGCGCCCCCTGGCGGGAGAAGTGACTGAGTAGCACGTGTCGCGGGACGATGGCCCCCGGCGTATCGACCCGCGACACGGCAAAGCGAAAGCGCCAGCCGCGCGCCGTCTTTTCGGGCAGGTCGAGCACACGACCGGTGAGCGAAAGCGTGCGCCCCTCCCAGACCTGGGGTAGGCTGTCGCTCAAACGCAGCTCTGCCCGTGTGCCGGCATAGAAATAGCCCAGCAGGAAAGCCAACAGCCAGATCAGAGCGCGGCGTAGCCACCCTGCCGCGCCGTGGCTGGGCAGCCAGAATGCCACTACCGCCAGCGGCAAGCTCAGCCAGGCCCAAGCCAGAGCCGGCAGGGTTGGCCTGGTCTGCAGCCAGGCCGCGCCGAGTGCAAAAGCCAGTATGCCAAGCCGGATCAATTAGAATTCTCTGCCCAAAGGCCGATTTTCCTCATGGCATGCCGCGCAAGCTCTTTCGCAAGTACCTGCCTGACCACGCCACCGTGCGTAACCACAGACACTTGCGCCGTTTCGCCCCCCTGCTCAAACACCCCAATCTTTGGCATCTGAACCGCCATTCCGTCGCCGGCGGCGTGGCCGCCGGCCTGTTCGGCGGCTTAATCCCTGGCCCCTTCCAGATGCTCACCGCGGCAATCCTGGCCATCGTCTTCCGGGTGAACCTGCCGGTGGCCGTGGCCACTACCTTGTTGTCCAACCCCCTTACCTGGCCGTTCATCATCGTCGTGGCCTATACGATCGGTGCCTTCATCACCGGCGAAAAACCATCCGATTTGCAGCCGTTCGCGTTCGACTGGCTGAGCGGCGACTGGGGCCAGCTCTTGCCCCAGTTCATCCATTGGTTCTCGGGCCTGGGGCAGACCTTTCTGCTCGGTCTTTTCATCTTGGCGCTAGCCCTGGCCGCTTTGGGCTATGCCGCCGTGCAGCTCGGCTGGCGGCTCTATATCCTCGCCTACCTACGCCGCCGCCGGGCCCGTGTCAAACCCGCGGAGTGAGCCAGCCGCCATGCACCATCAATTGCGCTCGGACGGCACGCTCACCGGATAGCCATTACTCAAGGCACTGAGGAAGACCTCCAGATCGGTGTAGGCCTGGCTGCCAGGGAGCAGCGGTTGGACGCCTGCGTCGAGGTTGCACTCGATCAGCCGCAGGTGTAGAGACTGCAGCCGGTACTGGGTGCGATAGACGGGGAAATGGGTCACATCGCCGTAGGGCGTGGTAATGTGGCTACCGCGTAGCTGTCGGCCAACATTGCGGGTATGGCAGGAGGAGCAGGCGAAATTGAACTGCCCTGCCTTGGTGTGGAACAGCTGGCGTCCACGCTCGAAGGCCTCGCGCAGTGGGCCTTTGGCGACGTCGATACGCATCGGCATGCCCTGACTGTGACTCGCGATGTAGAGCGAGACGGCGCTGTTGTCATAGCTGCCGTTCTGCAGCACTGCGCCCGCTTGCCGCGCGCAGTGCTCGATCGCGGCCTCGAGGCCAACCACGCGGCCGAGATCCTCGCGATACATCGGGTAGCGGGTCCGTAGCCCCTTGAGGCTACCCTGCTTCGCCCCTAGACAAGCTGCGAAACGCCCGTTCCGGTTGAGCGATTTGAACAGGTCCTCGCCGCGGTCGAGGGCGAAATGACCGCCATGGATCGCCGGGTTGAAGGGTGGATCCATGAATTTCCAGTTCAGCTTCCAGTTCTCCTCCGGATTGCCGGCCAGGCGCCAATCCAGCTTGCTGCGATCCTTCCACCAGGGGTAGGTAGCCGACAGGGTCAAGTCGCCGCTGACATGCGGCGCGTAGTGCTCCAGCGGCAGATCCATCTCCCGCTCGCCCTGGTTTTCCTGGGCCCAAACAACCCCACAGAGCAAGGCGGACACTAGGAGGAAGCGGCTGCTAATCATCTGCCCTCTCCCTTCATTCCAGGCTTTGCAGGTAGGCCACGAGGTCGCGGATGTCCTGGTCGCTCAACACCCCGAAGACCCCGAACGGCGGCATGACGGTATGCGGGTTAGCGAGGCGCCGGTCGTAGATCTGCTGATAGACGTAGGCGTTTGTGTGACCCTGCCGTTTGTAGCCGATCAGCGGGGGGCCGACCGAACCGGGCCAATCCTCACCTGGCAGCAGATGGCAAGCGATGCAATTGCCCCTGGCGGGGTCCATGGCGATCGCCTTGCCGCGTAGCGCATCGCCGCGCAGCGGTTCGCTGTAGGCGGCCTGCTTGGGCGGCAGGCTGCCGCGCCGCTCAAGATGGCTCAGGCTAGGCCAGGCGGAGAGGTCCCGCTTAAAGGGTTCCCATTCCAGGCGTCCGCTGTTGACCACCACCTTCGGGCTCAAGGTCTTGACGGCGGCCGCTGGATCGATGGCCGCGTCGGGCGGCGGACCGGCGGCAAGGCTGGGCAAGCTCAAGCACCATACCCACGCGACCAGGCCGATGGGTTTCATCGCGTCTCCTCCTTGTACGGACCATGATCGTGTAGTCAGTCTAACAATGCGGTCGATGTTCGCCAACCGCATCGATCAGGCCGGGTAGAGGCGTCCATCCTGCAGATGCAGCCGGCGTTCCATGCGGGCGGCGAGCTGTGGGTCATGCGTCACCACCAGGAAACTCACCGCGTGTCGCTGGCTCAAATCGAGCAGCAGCGCCTGGACCTTCTCGGCGGTTTGCCGGTCCAGATTGCCGGTCGGTTCATCCATCAGCACGCAGGCGGGCCGCGTGACCAGGGCCCGGGCGATGGCCGCCCGTTGCCGCTCGCCGCCCGACAGCTCGCCTGGTCGATGCGCCAGCCGGTGGCCGAGCCCCACCTCGGCCAGCATCTGTGCGGCTGCCGCTAACGCCTGCTGGCGCGGGACGCGGCGGATCAACAGCGGCATGGCGACGTTCTCCACGGCGCTAAACTCGGGCAGCAGGTGATGAAATTGATAGACAAAGCCCAGGTGGTGATTGCGTAGCCGCCCGCGT
Organism: Thiobacillaceae bacterium; assembly: GCA_041640815.1. GTDB lineage: Bacteria > Pseudomonadota > Gammaproteobacteria > Burkholderiales > Thiobacillaceae > JANWZL01. The sequence continues at coordinate 6,453 of JBEPZO010000029.1, read as the reverse complement.
GCCTGCTCAGAGAGGGCCCACAGATCCTGCCCCGCCAGCATCACGCGGCCCGCCGTGGGACGCTCGAGACCGCCCAAGATGTGCAACAGCGTGCTCTTGCCCGCGCCAGAGGCGCCCATGATGGCCACCCGCTCGCCGGCGTTGAGGGCCAGATCCACACCTGTCAATACCGGTACCTCGGTGTGTCCCTGCCAATAATACTTTTGCAGGGCGGTACAGGACAGGACGGTCGCCCCCGGGCGCGGCTCACTCATAGCGCAGGGCCTCTGCCGGTTGCAGGCGCGCGGCCCGCCAGCTTGGGTAGAGTGTGGCCAGGAATGAGAGCAGCAGCGCCACGCCCGCGATCCAGGCGACATCGGCCCACACCAGCTTGGAAGGCAGCTCGGAGATCAGGTAGACATCGGCCGGGAAGAGATCCAGACCCAAGCCGCGCTCGATCATCGGCACGACGCGTTCGACATTGAGCGCAAGCGCGACCCCTCCCACCACCCCCAACACGGTGCCGGCGATGCCGATCAGGCTGCCCTGCACCATGAACACCTGCATGATGCTGCCTGGACTCGCCCCCAGCGTGCGCAGGATGGCGATGTCCGCCTGTTTGTCGGTCACCGCCATGACCAAGGTGGAGATGATGTTGAACGCGGCCACGGCGACGATCAGGGTCAGAATGAGGGCCATCATGCGCTTCTCGATCGCCACCGCGCGAAAGAAGTTGGCGTGGCTCATGGTCCAGTCGGAGAGAAAATAATCCCCCTCGAGACGGCGCGCCAACTCGCGCGTAACCATAGGCGCCCGCTCCATGTCCGCCAGCTTAACCCGCAGCCCCGACACGCCCTCGCCCAGGCGGTAGAGCTTCTGCGCGTCGGCCAGATGGATCAAAGCCAGGCCGGCATCGTATTCGTACATCCCTGCCTGGAAGACGCCGACCACCTTGAACTGTTTCAAACGCGGCACCAGGCCGGCGGGGGTGAGGCCGCCCTGCGGCGTGACCACCGCCACCTTGTCCCCTGGGGCAAGCCCGAGGCTACGCGCCAGCTCCAGACCCAAAACGATGTTGAACTGCCCCGCTTTGAGGTCTGTGAGGCGGCCTGTCTTCATGGCGGCGGCCAGGTCGGAGACCTGAGCCTCACGCTCCGGCAACACCCCCCGGATCAGCACCCCCCGCGTGTTGGCGCCATGGGCGAGCAGGCCCTGTCCGCGCACATAGGGCGCCGTGCCCCGCACCTGCGGGTGGCGAGAGACCTGGGCAGTGAGCTGCGGCCAGTGCAAAAGCACTTCCTCGGGGCCGGTGATCTCCAGGTGAGCGGCAACGCCGAGGATGCGGCTGCGCAGCTCCTCCTGGAAGCCGTTCATCACCGACAGCACGACGATGAGCGCCATCACCCCCAAGGCGATGCCACCCATGGAGATTGCGGAGATGAAGGAGATGAAGTGATTGCGGCGTTTGGCGCGCGTATAGCGCAGGCCGATCCAGAGTTCGTAGGGCAACACGGCTGGCAGTCTGCCACATCGTTGCCGCGGCGGCCAGCCTCCGCAGGCGATCACCTGCCCTGGCCTTGCGCAGCTGGCGGGCCCAGGTGCAAAAGCCAGACCCGAGCGCGCAAGCGCAGACCGCGCCTGCCGTTTCAGTCAGTGAGCAGATGCGCCACGACCTCCCGGCGATGTGAGCCGCGCCGATGCTCGAACAGGTAAATCCCCTGCCAAGTGCCTAACACCATTTGCCCACCCTGGACCGGAATGCATAGATGGGTTTGGGTCAGGGCGGTGCGCACATGGGCCGGCATGTCGTCGGGGCCCTCCTGGCGATGACGGTAGAGGGGGTCATCCTCCGGCACCAAGCGGCTGAAAAAAGATTCCAGGTCGTGACGCACAGACGGATCGGCATTCTCCTGGATCAACAGACTGGCCGATGTGTGGCGAACGAACAGGGTCAACAGCCCCGCCCCCGCCCGACACGCCCGCAGCCAGCCGGCGATCTCGCGCGTCATCTCATAGAGCCCCTTGCCCCGCGTCTCGATGAAGAAACTGTTTTGGTGCTGGCGCACGGCGTGGCTCAGTGGCTGTTTGCTCGATGATCGGCGCGGGCGCGAACAGCCGCCTCATTGTGCGTCAGGGCTTTGTGCCACCAGGTCGCGATAGGCATGCCAGGTCGCATGGCCGAGCACGGGGAAGATGATGGCCAACGGTATGAACCAAGCCAGCAGGCCGGCAAACCCGAGCACGGCGATGAGCAAAGCCCAGACCAGCATGGGCAAGGGGTTTTCGCGCACGACCCAGAGGCTGGTCATGATGGCGGTGATGAGGTCAACGCGGCGGTCCATCAGCATCGGCAGTGACACCACCGCCAGGGCGAAGGTCAGGGCAGCCACCAGGGCACCGAACAACATGTAGGGGACGAGAAAGCCCACGTGTTCAGGCGCCAAGAGCAAAGCGAGCGAGAAGCGGTCGCTGGTGACGATGTCGGACTTCACTAACAGGCCGACCAGGATCGCCGAGATGCGTTCCCAAGCACTCAGGATGAAAGCCAACATGAGGGCGAACATCCCGATGGAGGCCGCATTGGCCCGCAGGCCGGCAAACGGTTTGTCGCGGCCGGGATTTTCTCGCCGCCGCGACAGGTCATAAAAGCCGATGGCCAAGAACGGGGCGACGAGCAGGAAGCCCGTGGTAAGGGCCATTGCCAGATGCAGTCTAGCCCAGGCATAGCCGATGAGGAGGTAACCCAAGGCAGCGAACAACACGCCGTAGGCCAGCGACCAGGGCCAGTCGTGCAGAAAATCGCCCCACCCGGCACGCAGCCATCTGAATGGTGAGAGCGCCGATACCCGGCAAATGGGTGGCAGTTCGATGTGTTTGCTGTGCGGTTTGATGCTCACGGTGTCCATCTCCACCTCCTTCCTACTGTCGTTTCTACTGGTGATCAAAGTTTCGCCTTGCTAACAGTTTAGTTGAACACTAGACAATGGAAAGGTAGATGAAGATCTTTCTCGGCAAATTCGAGGAGCGTGCTCATGTCGGTATTGACTGAATTGAAACGCATCGGCCAGAGTATCTGGCTCGACAACCTGTCCCGTAACCACCTGCGCGAGGGCGTCCTCGCACGCCTGATCGCCGAAGGGGTGAGCGGCATCACCTCCAACCCCACCATCTTTCACAAGGCCGTCAGCGACAGCCCCTATTACCGCGAGGATCTGGCTCGGCTGAAGCAGACGGAGCCCGACCCGGAGCGGCGCTACGAGGCGCTGGTGGTGGCGGACATCGCTGCCGCCTGTGATCTTTTGCATCCCATCTATGCGGCCAGCGGCGGTGACGATGGTTACGTCAGCCTCGAGGTGGCGCCGCGCCTGGCCCATGACACCGCTGGCACGATCGCCGAGGCGCGGCGTCTGACCGCCTTGGTTGGACGTGACAACCTGCTGATCAAAGTGCCCGGCACCCCGGCAGGCATTGCCGCCTTCGAGCAGTTGACCGCCCAAGGCATCCGCGTCAACGTCACTCTGCTGTTCTCGCTGCAGCATGTGGTGCGCGTCTTCGAGGCCTATATCCGCGGGGCCAAGGCTTGGCTTGCCGCGGGGGGTGAGCCGAAGCGGCTCAAGGCCGTGGCCAGCCTGTTTCTATCCCGCGTGGATACCCTTGCCGACAAGCGCCTCGATGCCTTGGCCACACCCGAGGCCATGCACATGCGCGGCAAGACGGCGGTGGCGATGGCCAAACTCGCCTATCAGCGCTACAAAGACCTATTCCATGGGGCGGCATTTGCCGACTTGAAGGCCGCAGGGGTGAGGCCGCAGTACCTGCTGTGGGCGAGCAGCGGCACCAAGAACCCGGCCTATAGCGATCTCGCCTATGTCGAGCCCCTGATGGGGCCGGAGACGATCAACACCCTGCCGGACAAGACGCTCGCCGCCCTGCTCGACCATGGCCAGGTCGCCGCACGCCTGGAGGAGGGCATCGCGGAGGCCGAGGCGCACATCGTCCGGCTGGAACACCTAGACATCTCGCCGGCCGAACTCGGAGAGACGTTGCAACGCGAGGGGGTAGAGCTGTTTGCGGCATCCTATGACCAGCTCATCGCGCTGATGCGATGAGTGGGGTTGAGCCGCGGCGCTAATCCGCATGAGGCGGTTACACGTCCTACTCGATGGCCTGCCGATGCCGGCGGGGCTCACGGCGCTGCTACGGCGGCATGCGCCGTCCCTCGCCATATTGCTGGCCAGGGGGCAGGCGCTTCCTGGCCACAGCAGCCTGAGCGCAGCCATCGCGCACGCCTTCGGGTTGGACGCGGGTTTGCCCATCGCGGCCCATACCCTCGCCATGGATGGCCTGGATCCTGAACGGGCGCTCTGGCTGCGCGCTGATCCCATTAGCCTACAGTTCCATCAAGACCGGCTCATCGCCTTGGGCCCCGAGCGGCTGGACGTGGACCAAGACGAGGCCGATGCCTTGATTGCGGCGCTACAGGGACATTTCGCGGCGGAGGGGCTCGCCTTCCACGCCCCTACGCCCGACCGCTGGTACTTGCGGCTGGGCGCGAGCGAGCCCGCGCCGCAGACCGATCCGCTCGACGCCGTCGAGGGCCGTCCCATCGAGCAATGTCTGCCGCGGGGACCGACGGCGGCATTGTGGCGCCGCCGCTTGAACGAGGTGCAAATGCTTCTGCATGCGCATCCGGTCAACCAAAGGCGTGAGGCGGCGGGCAAGTGGCCCATCAACAGCGTTTGGTTTTGGGGTGCAGGCCGCTACCTGCCCATCGTGCCGCCAGACTATGCCTGCCTGTCGGCACGACATCCCCTCGCCCTTGCCCTGGCCAAGTCGGCGGGCCTGCGCTGTACGGAGCCGCAACGGCTCAGCGCGCTGAGCGAGGACGAAACGGCCATGGTGATCCTGCAGCTACCCGCCGGCGCGGAAGGGGATGCCCTAGCCCGTGCCCTCGCGCAGTTGGAACAGGACTGGTTCAGCCCAATGCTGAGCGCCCTGCGACGACGCTCGCTCAAGCGGTTGCAGCTCGAATGCACGGGCGCGCTGAGCTTGGGCCGTGACTTGAGCCCCGCCTCGGTCTACCGTTTCTGGCGTCGCCAGCCGGTGTTGGCCTAACGATTGCATCCGTCGACCATGGGCGACCGCGAATCCATGCTGCAGGACATCCTCTGGGAGGTCGAGATGACCCGCGGCTATATCGGCAAGGACGCCCTCGATGCGCGCGTGCTGCAGGCGATGCGCGAGGTGCCGCGCGAGCGCTTCGTCCCCGAGGAGCTACGCGCACTGGCCTTCCGCAACGGTCCGCTACCGATCGGTCATGGCCAAACCATCTCCCAGCCCTACATCGTGGCGTTGATGACCGATCTGCTCGCCCCCGAACCCGAGGACGTCATCCTCGAGATCGGCACCGGTTCCGGTTATCAGGCCGCGGTGCTGTCCCGCTTGGTTCGCCAGGTCTATAGCTTGGAGATCATCGGTGCCCTGGCGAGCACAGCCAAACAACGGCTGGCGGCGCTAGGGTACGACAATGTGGAGGTCTACCACCGCGATGGTTACCAGGGTCTGCCCGAACATGCCCCATACGACGGCATCATCGTCACCGCCGCCGCCCAATTCATCCCGCCACCGCTCATCGAGCAGCTCAAGCCTGGCGCGCGCCTGGTGATCCCGGTCGGGCAGCCAGGCTGGTCGCAGACGCTCAAAGTGGTGGAGAAACTCGCCGATGGCAAGCTCGCGCAGCGGGACGTGCTCGGGGTGGCCTTCGTGCCGCTTACCGGCCACATCGAGGCGACCAATGCCCCAACCGAGTGAGTCAGTCGCGGAAATTGACGTATTGCAAGGGCACCTCGGTGATGCTGCGACGAACGAGCGCGATGGCCTCCTGCAGGGTGTCGCGCTTGACCCCTGACACGCGCACCCCATCCCCCTGGATGCTGGCGGTGACCTTGAGCTTGCTGTCCTTGATGAGTTTGACGATTCTCTTCGCCATCTCGGTGTCGAGGCCGTTTCTCACCCTGACCTGACGCTTGACCTTGTTGCCGGAGACCTTCTCGCTTCGCTCCGCGACATCGAGCGCGCGCACGTCTATGCCTCGCTTGCTGAGCTTGGCAATCAACACCGCCTTGACCTGTTCGAGCTTGAATTCATCGTCGGCATATAGCGTCAGGACATAGTCGGCCTGCTCGATGCGCGCATCCGAGCCCTTGAAGTCGAAGCGGTTAGCGATCTCCTTGTTGGCTTGATCGACAGCGTTTTTCAATTCATGCTTTTCGACTTCAGAAACAATATCAAACGAGGGCATGGCTGCGAGGGGTTTTACCTTGCATGCATAGCGCATTATCGTCACTACCCCCCTTCGTGTGTGTGAGCGGTATGAGTGTGTGTGTGGGGGGGGTGGGTGAGGTGGTGTAGGTAGGAGGGGGTCTGGCGATGACCTACTTTCGCCGGCGAGGGGGCCGACTATCATTGGCGCTG
>JBEPZO010000028.1:0-26211 GCA_041640815.1 Thiobacillaceae bacterium | reverse complement strand
GGCGCCTGAAGCGGATATTCCACCAGCGTCTCGACGACACCGCCGTCGGCGCGCGGGATGGTCAACTGCGCCACACCCCCCGCGTGTCCAGCTGGCCGGGGCGGCTCTGGCATGTTGATTCCTTACGGCTGAAATGCGCGGGCGGCGACGCTGGGCGTTGCGCTGCGGCCGTTGTCGATGCTAGTCAAGTCGCAAGCGCTCCACCACCTTGCCATCGCGCAAGTGCGACTCGATGATCTCGTCGATGTCCGCCTCGTCCACGTAGGTGTACCAGACGGCATCCGGGTAGACCACGCACACCGGTCCCTGAGCGCAGCGATCGAAGCAACCGGCGCGATTGACGCGACAGTCGCCGCCCTTGCCATGAAGTCCGAGCTGCTTGGCCTTCTGCTTGGCATATTCGAACATCGCCTCGGCATTGTGCTGGGTACAACAGGGACCGCCATCCTCGCGCACGTTCAGGCAGAAAAAGAGATGATGCCGATAGTAACTCATGGGCTAGGCTCACAACTCGTCATACTTGGCACAGGAACCCCTGGCCTTGTCGACCGGATACTTGCGGGCGTTGAGGGCCAACTTCTCCTCGGCCGCCTCGAGCAAATCCACTTCCAGCAGGTTGGCCAGACTGACCAAATAGATGAGGACGTCAGCCATCTCTTGTTTCACCGCCTCGAGTTTGTGCGCGGGAAGCGCCATGCTCTCCTCGGCGGTGAGCCATTGGAAGGGCTCCAGTAATTCGGCCGCCTCGACGATGAGGGCGGCAGCGAGGTTCTTCGGCGTGTGGTAGCGTTGCCAGTCCCGCTCGCGGCCAAATTCGCGTACGGCGGCAGCCAGTTCAGACAGTGAACTCAACGGCACTTTGCGCTCGCATTTCTCAGATCAGGGCTAGTCTACCACCGCTAGGCCGTTCATCAGGCGAACGGCAGAAAAAACCCCCTATCGACGTACTGCTCGCCGTTGTCACACCGACAACGAAAGGCATGGACCAATTATTATGGCGTCCGTTGGCGCAAGCCAGTATGAACAATCGGCTCAAATGGGCTATGGCATAATCGTCTAACCATCGAGCAGCATGAGGGAGACGATGACGCGTTACGCCCTACCTCTTGTACTCACTTTTCTGGTTGGCTGCTCAAGTCTACCGGCCTATCCGCCAGCGCCGGCCAAGGCCATGGCCGATGGGACGTGGAATTATGTGCTCGGACCAGGCGACTTGGTAAAAGTCTTCGTTAAGGATCACCCCCAGCTGTCCGGAACCTATCTTATTCGACCAGATGGTAAGCTGACGATAAATATGGTTGAGGACTTGCCGGCTAGCGGCCTGACAACGACGCTACTCGCGCGCGCGATCGAGCAAAGCTTGGCACACGTCATCCCCCACCCCACAGTCACCGTAACGCTGGAAAACGGTAGCGGGCCACTTAACCAGCAGATCCGTGTGATCGGCGAGGCGATGCGCCCACAAGCGCTTGCATATCGCGAGAAGATGTCGCTCATCGATGTGATGATCAGTGTTGGCGGCTTGACCGACTTTGCCGCAGGCAATAAAGCGAGCATCATCCGTATCGTTGATGGCAAGCCGCAGCAGTTCAGCGTGCGTCTGGAGGATTTGCTTCGTCACGGCGACATCACGGCTAACATCGAGATGATGCCGGGTGATATCTTGTTAATTCCAGAAAGTTGGTTCTAAGGCCGCCAAGCGCTAGCCATCTCGTTCGGATGTGCCTACACGAAAGCCCGAGCTGCAGTGACACCAAATGCTTGTCCTCGCTTAAATGCTCGGCAGCCGTAACGCAGACTCGCTCTGGGCGCAAGGCCTGGGCGTATCAGTTGCGCGGCTCTGCTTAACAGTGCACAGCGCATGTCCCTTATTATCGTCATGCCCCTTTCCTCAGCTGCCTAATCCACGCGCGTCTAAACGCAAGCGCTCGCATGATCCGTCTTCATCCCTTGGTCATCAGCTTATTCCTGTGGCTCGGGACAACGACTGCATGTGGCGAATGGACGTGGACTCCCAAAATCTCGCTTAGCGAGCGCTATAGCGACAATATTGGTCTGCGGTCTAAAGGGTTTGTGCAGGGCGACTTAATCACTCGCCTCAGCCCAGGGTTGACGGCCCAGGGCTACAGCAGCACGCTCAAGGCCGATCTCGACTTCAGCCTGCATGCCTATCTCTTCGCCAACGATAGCAGTCGTAACCGTATTCGCACTGACTTGCACACCCTGGCCCAGGCCGAACTGCTAAAGGATTGGTTCTATCTAGATCTATCCGCCTACGCCAGCCAGCAACCGAAAGACTACGTCAGCGGTATCGACACCGGAGATGGTGTCGGCATTGAGAACACCCGCCAAACTTTCGGTCTTACCGTTAGCCCCTTTCTCATACACCGCTTTGCCTCCGACACTGTCTTAACGTTACGGGTTAGCAGAAACCAGTACTATCCGGGCGACCCTCTCCTCTCTGACAGTGGCAGCAACAGATATCAGTTCAACGCTGAAGGGAGCAGCGATTTCATGCCACTGTACTGGCGCCTTCAGTACGATAGGCGCGAAACGGATTACGCGCGTCGTGCCGATACTGAAAGGGAACAGGCCTCAGCCTACATGCGTGCGCGGCTACGACGAAAATTCGGGGTCACCGGTCAGGTGGGTTTTCAGAGAAGCCGCTTTCCAGGAGCAAGCGAGCTTATCCGTGATTTTTACTATCGTGGCTTGGGGATGTACTATACACATGGCCAGCACCTATTCGGGGAGCTTGTCTACAACTTCTCTGATGCTGGCAATTTCATGAGCGGCCGCCTTACCTTGCAGCCAACCCCACGCACGCAGATCATCGCCTCGAGTACTCAACGCGATTTTGGCCGCACCCACACAGTAAGCGCCTGCCACCGGACACGCAAGGCGAGTGTCGGCTTTGTTTATCAGGAGGATTTGATCAGCGACGATCGCTTGGAGGGTGGGCAGCACTGCGATGCAGCAGGTGAGGAGGATCTGCCTTATCCCTCTGGATGCTCTATGCCCCATGGATACACAGGGTTGACCACTCTGCCTGGGTGTGAGCGGTATCTTATAACTGCCTTTAGACCCATATCCCTCGACAAGTTGCACGTCTGGAGGCTTCTGGCTGGGCATGTCAGTTATCGCTTACGCCGGGCAGAGTTTTTGCTCAATCTTTATGAAGTACGGCGCCTATACCAAGAGGTGAGCGTACTTGGGCGGGAAGACCGCCTTTCTGGGCTGGCGTGGACATTCAGCTTCAGGCCGGCTAAACGGACCAGCATCGCCTTGGTTAACGGACTGTCTCACTTCGCGGTACACGCCCCCCATCAGACCACGGAAAATCGGGCGGGCGATCTTTGGCACATCGCTCTTACCCTGACTCGCCGGTTCTATCCAGATATCAGCGGCAGTCTGGAATTCCGTCATCAAGACCACAACGCCAAGCTGGGCCAGCAAGGCTACAAAGAAAACGCCGTTGCCCTGCATGTCGAACTTAGGTTTAGGTAGACGCGCAACTGCTGTGGCGCTCAATCCTCCTCGTCGACGGTAAAGCTTGTCCCTGTAGGCTAGAACACGAGCCAGCAATGCAGCTTTTGACAATCGTCGTGTTTGTTGCTGCCCTGGCCGGGTGCAGCGGTGACACGCCACCTACACGCTCGATGCAACCCGCCCCTGCGGGCATGGCCGGGCCACCGCCAGAGGTGGAGGTGATCGAGGTCGCGCGCGCGGATGCGGTCATCACCCGCGAGCTGCCGGGACGGGTGGAGGCGGTGCGCACGGCCCAGGTACGGGCCCGGGTCGAGGGCATCGTGGAGAAGCGTCTGTTCGTAGAGGGCTCGCAGGTGCGTGCCGGTCAACCCCTGTTCCGGCTGGACGACCGCACCTACCGCACCGCCGCGCAGGCGGCCGAGGCCGAGGTTGAGGTCCGCCGCATCCAGCTTGCGCGTCTGGAGTCGCTGCTGCCGATCAAGGCAGTGAGCGAGCAGGAGGTGGATCTGGCGCGCGCCCAGCTCAAACAGGCCGAGGCCCAGCTCGCCCGCGCCCAGCTGGACCTGGAGAACACCACGGTGCCGGCCCCCATCGCCGGCCGCATCGGTCGTGCCCTGGTGACCGAGGGGGCGCTGGTGGGCCGCGGCGAGGCCAGCCTGCTGGCGGTGATCGAGCAGCTCGATCCGGTACACGTGCTATTCACCCAGCCCAACGCCGAGGTACTCCGCTTCCAGGCCGCCCTGGCCGAGGGCAGGCTCAAGCCGAGCGCGCAGCGGGCGGTGGAGCTGATCCTGGAGGACGGCCGGCCCTATGCGCACAAGGGGCGGCTGTTGCTGCGCGAGATGCGCGTGGACCCGACCACCGGCGCCATCACCCTGAAGGCGGAATTCCCCAATCCGCAACACCAGCTGCTGCCGGGCACCTTCGTGCGGGTGCGTCTGCCGCAGGGGATAGCCGAGGCGGTGCTCAAGGTGCCGCAGCGGGCGGTGCTCTCCGGTCCGCAAGGGCAGTTCGTCCTGCTCGTGGGTGAGGGCAACAAGGTCATCGCACAGCCGGTCAAGGTCGGTAGCATGGCAGGGGCCGAATTCATCATCGAGGAGGGCCTCAAGGGCGGCGAGACTCTAATCGTCAAGGGCGTGCAAAAGGCCAGGCCCGGCATGGTGGTACAACCGGTACCGGCGCAGTCGGCGAACTGATGGCGCGCTTCTTCATCCACCGGCCCATATTCGCCTGGGTCATCGCCATCCTGATCCTGCTCGCCGGCGCGCTCGCGCTCAAGCACCTGCCGGTATCGCAGTATCCGCAGGTGGCGCCGCCGCAGATCGCCTTCAACGTCAGCTACCCGGGTGCCTCGGCCCAGGTCGTCGAGGACACGGTGATCCGGCTCATCGAGCAGGAGATGAACGGCATCGAGCGGCTGCTCTATATGGAGGCGTCCTCCGAACAGGGCGCCGGCACCGTCACCCTCACCTTCGAGCCCGGCACCAACGTCGATCTCGCCGCGGTGGAGGCACAGAACCGCTACCGGCGCATCGAGGCCAGGCTGCCGGAGGAGGTGCGGCGCCTGGGGGTGACGGTGACCAAGCCGCAGCGCAACTACCTGCTGTTCGTCGCCATCTACTCGCCCGACCGCAGCCGCAACGCCATCGATCTGGGCAGCTTCGCCGCCGCCAATGTGCTCGAGCCCCTGCGCCGGGTGCCTGGGGTGGGTGAGGCGATCCTGTTCGGTACCGAATACGCGATGCGCATCTGGCTCAAGCCGGAGCAGCTCACCGCCTATGGCCTCACCCCTGGGGAGGTGCGCCGAGCGCTGCAGGCGCAGAACGTGCAGCTCGCCACGGGGGAGCTCAACCAGGCCCCCGCCGCCAGTGGCGCCGAGGTCAACGCCGTCATCGTCACGCGCGGACGGCTCGCGACACCGGAGGAGTTCGGCGAGGTGGTGGTGCGCGCGCTGCCCAGCGGCGCGACGGTGCGGCTCAAGGACGTCGCCCGCGTGGAACTGGGGGCGGAGAACTACGAGCGCTATGCGCGCCTCAACGGCCAACCCAACGCCGCCATCGCCATCCGCGTCGCCCCGGGCGCCAACGCCCTCGATGTGGCGCGCGCGGTCAAGGCGCGCATGGCCGAGCTCGAGCGCTTCTTCCCCGCCGGCATCGCCTGGACCGTGCCCTACGACACCTCGCGCTTCGTCGAGATCTCCATCTTCGAGGTGGTGAAGACCTTGGGCGAGGCGATGCTCCTGGTCTTCCTGGTGATGTACCTCTTCCTCGGCCATTGGCGCACGACGCTGATCCCGGCCGTGGTGGTGCCGGTGGCGCTCGCTGGGGCGACGGCAGGGTTGTACGCCTTCGGCTTCTCGATCAATGTGCTGACCCTGTTCGCCATGGTGCTGGCCATTGGCATCCTGGTCGACGACGCCATCGTCGTGGTCGAGAACGTTGAGCGCATCATGCGCGAGGAGCGGCTCGCCCCGCTGCCGGCCACCCTCAAGGCCATGGACCAGATCCTCGGCGCCATCCTGGGCATCTCGGTGGTGCTGTCGGCGGTGTTCATGCCCATGTTGTTCTTCGGCGGCTCGGTCGGGGCGATCTACCGCCAGTTTGCCGCCACGCTGATCCTGACCATGGGCTTTTCCGTCCTCATGGCCCTGTCGCTCACCCCGGCCATGTGCGCCACCTTCCTCAAGCCGGGCGATGCGCAGAAAGACGCCAGACGCTGGTTCAACCGCGGCTTCGAGCGCCTGCGTGCAGGCTACGTCGGGCTGACCGCGCGCATGCTCAAGCGCGTCGGACGCTGGATGGTGGTCTATGCTGCGGTGGTGGTCGCCACCGGTTGGATGTTCCTGCGCCTGCCCGGCAGCTTCCTGCCGGAGGAGGACCAGGGCTATTTCATCACCCTGGTGCAACTGCCCGCCGGGGCAACCCAGGCCCGCACGGTGGAGGTGCTCTCGCGCGTCGAGCAGTATTACCTCGAGCAACCCGAGGTGGAACGGGTGGTGGGGGTGGTGGGCTTTTCCTTCTTCGGCCGCGGCCAGAACGCCGCCCTGGCCTTCGTGCGCCTAAAGGACTGGGAGGCGCGCAAGGGGCGCGAACACTCGGCACGCGCCGTCATCGACCGCGCCATGGGCGAGCTCTCGCGCATCAAGGAGGCCATGGTCTTCGCCGTCAATCCGCCGCCCATCCCCGAGCTGGGGGCGGTGGGCGGCTTCGACTTCCGCCTGCTCGACCGCTCCGGTCTGGGGCGCGAGGCCCTGCTTGCGGCACGCAACCAGGTGCTCGGCCTGGCCGCCCAGGATGGCCGGCTCGCCGGCGTGCGCCCGGAGGGCCAGGAGCCGGGCCCGCAGGTCTTCCTGCGAATCGATCGGGAAAAGGCGCAGGCCCTGTCGATCGACATGGCCGAGCTCAACGACACCCTCACCTCTGCCTTGGGTGTGACCTACGTCAACGATTTCGTGCGCGAAGGCCGCATCCTGCGCGTGCTCATGCAGGCGGACGCCGACCTGCGCGCGACACCGGAGGACCTGCTGCGGCTGCCGGTGCGCAACCGCCTGGGCCAGATGGTGCTGCTGGGAGAGATCGCCCAACCCGAGTGGATCGTCGGCCTGCCCAAGCTGGACCGCTACAACGGCAGTGCGGCGATGAAGATCGCCGGCACCCCGGCACCCGGGCACTCCACCGGCGAGGCCATGCAGGCGATGGAGGCCATCGCGGCGCAACTGCCGCCGGGCTTCGGCTTCGAGTGGTCGGGCACCTCCTTCGAGGAACGCTTGGCTGGCGCCCAGGCCCCGCTGCTCTTCGCCCTGTCTCTGCTGGTGGTCTTCCTGGCGCTCGCCGCGCTGTACGAGAGCTGGGCCGTGCCCCTCGCCGTCATCCTGGTCGTACCCCTCGGCGTGCTGGGTTCGGTGCTGGCGGTCGAGCTGCGCGGTCTGCCCAACGACGTCTTCTTCAAGGTGGGGCTGGTGGCCATCATCGGGCTGTCGGCCAAGAACGCCATCCTCATCGTCGAGTTCGCCCGTCAGCTCCATCAGCGAGGCATGGAGATCACGGCGGCGACGCTTGAGGCCTGCCGGCTGCGTCTGCGGCCGATCCTGATGACCAGCTTCGCCTTCATCCTGGGCGTGCTGCCGCTCGCCATCTCCACCGGCGCGGGCGCGGCCAGCCGCAACGCCGTCGGCACCGGGGTCATCGGCGGCATGCTGGCCGCCACCTTGCTGGCGATATTCTTCGTCCCTGTATTCTATGTCCTCGTTCGCCGCCTGTTCCCCGAACGGCAACGGCCAGAAAGCACAGCCACGCCATGAGGTGCCGATCCTTTAGCCTGGCGCTACTCATCCTGCTCGCTGGCTGCGCCCAACCCATCGCCTTCCAGCGCCCCGCTCCCCCCATCCCGCCGACCTGGCCGCCAGCGGTGCAGCTCAGCGAGGCGAAGGCCGATCTGCCTCAGGACTGGCGCCAGAGCTATCCCGATCCGGCGCTCCAGGCGCTGATCGAAACCGCCCTTCAGCACAACCGCACGCTGCGGCTTGCTCTGGCGCGCGTTGCCGAGGCGCGCGCCCTGCTGGGGGTGGCTGATGCCGACCGGCGTCCCTTGCTCGCCCTGACGACGAGCGCCGCCGCCCAACGCCAGGAAGGCGATGCGAGCCGACGCTTCCAAGCCACGCTGAATCTACCTGCCTTTGAACTCGACCTCTGGGGCCGGCTGGCCAACCAGGATGAAGCCGCCCTGCAGCGCTACCTGGCCAGCGAGGAGAGCGCGCGCGCCGTGCAGCTTACGGTCGTGGCCGAGGTGGCAGAGGCCTATCTCACCCGCCTAGAGCTCATCGAGCGGCTGCGCCTAACACAGCAGACCCTCGCCAACCGGCAGGCAAGTCGTGCCCTCATCGCCCGCCGGCATGAGGTCGGCCTGGCTAGCCGCTTGGAATTGCTACAAGCCGATGGCCTCATCGAGCTCGCCAACGCCGAGCTGAGCCGACTCGAACGTCAGCGCCACAGCGTCGAGCATGCCCTGGCCCTGCTCACCGGGATGTCGCCGGTGGGCTTTGCGAGCGAGGCGGTATCGTTAGACGCGCAGTTGGTGACCCCCCCGCAGCCCGGCATCACCTCCGAAGTGTTGCTCGCTCGACCAGACGTGCGTGCCGCCGAGCGTCAGCTCATGGCCAGTCAGGCCGATGTCGCGGCGGCACGCGCCGCCTTCCTGCCGCGTATCACCCTCACCGCCGCGCTGGGGCTTATGAGTCCACAACTGGCGGCGCTATTCGACGCTGCCAGCGGCACCTGGCTATTCCAGCCGACACTCACCCACCCCCTGTTCGACGGCGGCCGACGCCAAGCGCTGCTTGAGCTCGCCGAGGCGCGCAGGGACAGCGCCGTTGCCGAGTACGAACGGGTCATCCAGCAGGCCTTTCGCGAGGTGGTTGATTTGCTTACCACCCGCCAAGGGTTACTCGCCGAACTCGAGCGCTTGGGCAACCAAATGGATTTACAAGCCGAGCGCCTGCGCCTAGCCAAGGCCCGGCACGAAGCCGGCATCGTCAGCTTCCTCGAGGTGCTGGATGCCGAGCGCGGGCTTTACGCCGCGCAGCAGGGCCTGGTGCAACTGCGGCGCGCCCTCTTGGTCAACAGCGCGCGCTTGCATCAGGCCCTCGGCGGCGGGGGCAGGCTGAACTGACGCTTGACCTGCCATTCAGTGGATAATCTCCTCGCCGAGCAACCCTCGTCACAACAATGAACCGGGAAGACACCTTTCTGCACCGACTGTTCTGGATCACGGTGGCCGTGGTGGCCGTGTTGCTGATCTGGCAGCTTTTGCCCTGGATCGAACGCACCCTCATCGGCCCGACCGCACAGCCCCGCCCGATCACACCGCGCGGCGATCTGGCTGAGGATGAAAAGGCCACCATCGAGATCTTCGAGCGCGCCAAGGGGTCGGTGGTGTACATCACCACGCAGCAGCGGATCATGGACCCCTGGACGCGCAACGTCTTCAACGTCCCGCGCGGCACGGGCTCCGGCTTCTTCTGGGACGATGTCGGCCATGTGGTGACCAATTTCCACGTCATCGCCGGCGCCAGCAGCGCGCGCGTGCGCCTGAACGACGGCCGCGACTATGCCGCCACCCTGGTCGGGGCAAGCCCGGAGCACGACCTGGCGGTGCTGCGCATCCGCGTGCCCCTCGACCGCCCGCAACCCCTACCGCTAGGCACCAGCGCCGACCTCCGGGTCGGGCAGAAGGTGTTCGCCATCGGCAACCCCTTCGGTCTGGACTGGACGCTCACCACCGGCGTCGTCTCTGCCCTGGACCGGTCGATCTCCGGCGATGGCCGCACCATCGATCACCTGATCCAGACCGACGCGGCCATCAACCCCGGCAACTCGGGCGGCCCCCTGCTCGACAGCGCCGGGCGGCTGATCGGCATCAACACCGCCATCTTCAGCCCTTCGGGGGCCTCGGCCGGCATCGGTTTTGCCGTGCCGGTGGATACGATCAACCGCGTCGTGCCCGAGCTCATCGCCACCGGCCGCTACACGCGGCCTACGCTGGGTATCGCCGTGGACGAGGATTTGAACCGCCAGATCACCCGCAGGCTGGGGGTCAAGGGGGTGGTGGTCCTACAGGTCGAGCCCGACTCACCAGCCGCTGCCGCCGGCTTGCGCGGCAGCCGGTTGGATGACGAGGGCCGGTTCTACCCTGGCGACATCATCCAGAGCGTCGAGGGCGTGGAGGTGGACAGTGTCAGCCGCCTGCTCGCCCGCCTCGATGACTTCCGCCATCACGAGCGTATTCGGCTACGCATCTGGCGTGATGGCAAGGCGCTGGAGCTCACGGTAGAACTCTGAGCGGCGCCCTTGGGCGGTGCGTCATCGTCCCCGAAGACGCTATGTGCAGGAGTCGGTTTTGGAGGAAAGGGGAAGGCAACCGCGTCCTCTAGCGTCAGGCTTGGCTGTGTGCTGCTTGTGCGGTTAGTTCCCCCCAGCCGCGTTATCCCTATCTGGGTGATCCCCCGCCTCGCGCCCGAATGCTCGACGCAATGGACAACCGCTGCGCGCTAAGCGGCGGTGAGCGGCCGCGACTAGACCACGGCGCCGCTATCTTGCTTCACGGGCTTGATGAAGTCCTCCCGCGACACACCGAGCCACATCACCACTGGGCTAGCCACCAGCACGGAGGAGTACGTGCCGACCACGATGCCGATGGTCAGGGCCATGGCGAAGCCGAACAGGGTCTCGCCGCCGAGGAACAGGATGGCCAGCACCATCATCAAGGTGGTGCCGCTGGTGATGATGGTGCGCGACAGGGTCGCGGTCTTGGCGTTGTCCATGATCGCCGCCACGTCGGTCAAGCGCGTCTTGCGGAAATTCTCACGAATGCGGTCGAACACCACCACGGTGTCGTTGACGGAGTAACCCAGCACGGCCAGCACCGCAGCCAGCACCGTGAGCGAAAACTCCCACTGGAACAGGGCGAAGGCCCCCAATACGATGAAGACATCGTGCGCCGTGGCGAAGATGGCGCCGATGGCGAAACGCCACTCGAAGCGCAGCGCGAGATAGATGACGATGCCGATCGCCACCACCAGCAAGGCGAGCGCACCGTCCTCGAACAGCTCGCGCCCGACCTGCGGGCCGACGAACTCCACCCGGCGCAGTTCGGCCTTCGGCTCCTGCGCGCGCAGGAGCACGATCACCTTCTCCGACAACTGGGCTGAGGTGATGCCCGGCCTCACCGGTAGCCGGATCAGCACGTCGGTGGAAGCGCCGAAGGTTTGCACCTGCGCATCCGCATAGCCGTTGCGGCCGAGGTGCGCA
This sequence comes from Thiobacillaceae bacterium, assembly GCA_041640815.1. Classification (GTDB taxonomy): domain Bacteria; phylum Pseudomonadota; class Gammaproteobacteria; order Burkholderiales; family Thiobacillaceae; genus JANWZL01. The sequence goes on along the minus strand of JBEPZO010000028.1, from coordinate 14,917 downwards.
CGGATCGCCGGGATGTCGGCAGCGGCCGGATAGCCGATCTCCATTATCGTACCGCCGGTGAAATCCACACCGAGGTTGAGCCCCTTTACGGCAAGCAGGGCGATGGAGGCGATGATGAACGCGACGGAAAAGAAGATCGTCGAGCGCGCCCAGCGCATGAAGGGGATGTCGCGCTCGAGGCGGAAGAGTTCGAAGCTCATCGGCGTCCTCCTAGATGGAGACCTTGCTCAGCCGCTTCGCCCGGCCGTAAGTCAGGTTGACCATGGCGCGCGAGACCATCACCGCGCTGAACATGGAGGTGAGGATGCCCAGGCATAGGGTGACGGCAAAGCCGCGCACCGGCCCGGAGCCAAGCCAGAATAGGGCAATGCCCGCGATCAGCGTGGTGATGTTGGCGTCCAGGATGGTATCCCACGCCTTGTCGTAGCCGGCGGCGATGGCCGCCTGCGGCGACATGCCGTTGCGGATCTCCTCGCGGATGCGCTCGGCAATGAGCACGTTGGCGTCGATGGCCATGCCCAGGGTGAGCGCGATGCCGGCGATGCCGGGCAGGGTGAGGGTGGCCTGCAGCATGGACAGCAGGGCGACGAGCAGCAACATATTGGTTGCTAGGGCCAACACGGCGATGACGCCGAAGAGCTGGTAATAGACCATCATGAACAGGGCGATGGCGGCAAAGCCGATCAGGGTGGCGTTGAAGCCCCTGGCGATGTTGTCCGCCCCCAGCGAGGGGCCGACGGTGCGCTCCTCGACGATCTCCATCGGCGCCGCCAAGGCCCCGGCGCGCAGCAGCAAGGCGACATCGCGCGCCTCCTCGGTCGAATCCATGCCGGTGATCTGCACCCGCCCGCCGCCGATCTCTTCGCGGATCACCGGGGCAGTGACCACCTCGGTCTTGCCCTTCTCGATCAGGAGAATGGCCATGCGCTTGCCGACGTTCTCACGGGTGACGTTCTTGAAGATACGCGCGCCGCGTCCATCCAGGTTGATGTGCACGGCGGGCTGGCCGTTCTGGTCGAAACCGGCCTGGGCGTCGGTGATGTATTCACCGGTGAGGACCACCGATTTCCTGACCAGGATGGGCTGGCCGTTGCGCTCGAAATAGAGCTCGTCACCGAAGGGCGCCTGCCCGCTGGCCACCGCCGCCTGCACCCGGCCCGGATCCTGCATCGCCTCCTCGTCCACCATGCGTATCTCCAAGGTGGCGGTGCGGCCGAGGATCTCTTTGGCCTTGGCGGTGTCCTGCACGCCAGGCAATTGCACGACGACGCGATCGGCGCCCTGCTGCTGGATCACCGGCTCGGCCACGCCCAATTCGTTGACGCGGTTGCGCAAGGTGAGCAGGTTTTGCTGCAGCGCCTGCTCCTGAGTCTTCAGCCGTGCGGGCTTGCTCAGACGGATGAAGAGCAGGTACTCCTCGCCGCGCGTGCCCTCGCGCAGCTCCAGCTCAGGATAGGTATCGGCGATGATCTTCCTCGCTTCGTCGCGTAAGGCCGCGTCGCGAAAGCGCAGCGCCAGTTCGTCTTGCTCGCGCGCGACTCCCGTGTAGCGGATCTTCTTCTCCCGCAGCAGGGTGCGGATTTCGCCTTGATAGCGGTCGGTCGCCTTCTCGATGGCCTTGGGCATGTCGACCTGCAGCAGGAAATGCACGCCGCCGCGCAGGTCGAGACCCAGATACATGGGCAGCGCGCCGATTTCGGTCAGCCACGCCGGCGAGGCCGAGAGCAGATTCAGCGCCACCGTGTAACCTGACCCGAGGGCCTGCTGCAGGATGTCTTTGGCCTTGAGCTGGGTATCTGTGTCGCTGAAGCGGACCCTGATGCTACGCGCGTCCTGGGTCACACCTCTGGCCACGATGCCTGCCTGGGCAAGGGCCGCTTCGACGCGCTGCAGAAGCGCGGCATCCACCTTTTCGGTCGTGCGCACCGGTGTGACCTGAACCGCCGGTACCTCACCGTAGAAATTGGGCAGCGTGTAGAGGAGGCCAATCGCCAGCACGACGGCGATCACGACATATTTCCAGAGCGGGTAGCGGTTCATTGGCGGCGCTGTGGCTTGAGTCGGCTGTGCAGGGGGCGAGGCGCGCCCCCTCGATCCTCAAAGCTCCTTCATCGTGCCCTTGGGCAATACCGCCTGGATGGCGCCGCGCTGGAAGATGCTCTGGACGCCCTTGGCCACCTCCAGCGTGACGTACTGATCCTTGACGTCCACCACGCGGCCGAGCTGACCACCCGAGGTGACGACCTCATCGCCTTTCTGCAAGGACTCCTGCATCTTGCGCAGCTCCTTCGCCCGCTTCATTTGCGGCCTGATGATCAGGAACCAGAACAGGACGAAGATGACGATCAGCGGCAAGAAGCTCAAGAAAGGATCCGGCTGCTCGGCCGGCGCGGCATAAGCGGGAGGGATCAGCATGGAAGGCTCCGGCAAGCTGTAAAGCCAGTCATTTTAGCATGGGCATCTCTTCGTTCGCTGACCGCCCTGAAAGGCCCCCTCGCCCGAGCATAAACGCAGCCGCCTGGCCCGCCCAAGGCCACCGCTCCGCTTTAGCTTTGCCGAATTCCGTCAGACAGCGGCTGCGCTCTGGCGGGCCTCGTGGAAGGCCGCGACGTAGTCCGCGAGCCGTCCAGCGGCGATGGCCTCGCGCAACTCGCGCATCAGGGTCTGATAGTAATGCAGGTTGTGAATGGTCAGGAGTCGGCCAGCCAGACTCTCGCCGCAACGAAACAGATGATGCAAATAGGCCCGGCTGAAATTGCGGCAGGTGTAGCAGGTACAAGTTGGATCGATCGGCCGCGTGTCACTGCGGTGGCGTGCGTTCTTGATCCGCAGCTCGCCCATGCGGGTGAACAAGACGCCATGACGGGCATTGCGGGTCGGCAGCACGCAATCGAACATGTCGATGCCGTGCATGACGGCGTAGACGATGTCCTCTGGCGTACCCACCCCCATCAGGTAGCGCGGCTGCGCCTCGGGCATGAGCGGGGCTATAGTGGCGATGATGCGCTGCATCTGCGCCTTCGGCTCGCCCACCGAGAGGCCGCCCAAGGCATAGCCATCGAAGCCGATCGCCTCGAGCGCGCGCAGCGAGCGTTCGCGCAGCTCCGCATACATCCCCCCCTGCACGATGCCGAACAGGGCGTTGGGGTTGTCGCCATGCGCCCGTTTGGAGCGTTCCGCCCAGCGCAAGCTGAGCTCCATGGAGCGGCGGGCCGTGTCGTAATCGGCGGGATAAGGCGTGCATTCATCGAAGCTCATGACGATGTCGGCGGCGAGCACGCGCTGGATCTGCATGCTCTTTTCCGGCGTGAGCAGCAGGCGTTGACCGTCGAGCGGTGAGGCGAAATGCACCCCCTCCTCGGTGATCTTCCTCAAATGCGTCAGGCTCCAGACCTGGAAGCCGCCGGAATCGGTCAGGATGGGCCCATCCCAACGCATGAACGCGTGCAGCCCGCCATGCGTGGCGATCACCTCCAGGCCCGGGCGCAACCAGAGATGAAAGGTGTTGCCCAAGACGATCTGCACCCCCAGGGCGCGGACCTCCTCCGGGGTCACGGCCTTGACCACGCCATAGGTCCCCACGGGCATGAAGGCGGGGGTATCCACGACGCCATGGGTGAGCAGCAGCCGGCCACGGCGGGCGGCACCATCGCAGGCAAGGCGTTCGAACTGCACGGGTGTAAGAAGCTGTGCCTGGAGCTACTCGCCCTCAGCGCACTTGCAGACTGTGTTCCAGGTGGATGGGCCGCACCTGTGGACTTTGCAGCGTGAGGTAGGCAACCCAACGGCCTCCTGCCAGCGGCTGCAGGACGCCGTGATAGCCTGCATCGCCCGATCCGGCCAGCCGCATGGGCGCGGCAGTCGGCTGCCCCGGCCGCCCGATGCTCAGCCGGACATCGACATCGTCTATGCCTTTGCCGCTACGGTCCCAGACATGCACGCTCACCGGCTGCGGGCGGCCGGCCCGCACATCGGTGAGTCCGACGATCTCGAGCCGCCAGCCCAACTTCGCCAGGCGATCCTCCATCTGCAAGTGCTGGGAAATGCCCTTGGCCGCGGCCTGATCGTGCGCCACCACCCCAGCAAAGCCGGTATAGATCGTCGTGTTTTTTTGCCCTGGCAGCAGCCAAGCGGCCAGCACGGGCGGCAGCCCCTCGCTCGCGACATAGACGAAACCGCCATAGAGCATGCCGAGCACGGCGAAGAAGCCCAACATCAGCTTGGGCGCCCAGTGCATGGACGGCTCACGGCGCGCCTTGGCGCCGTAGAGTTGGTAAAGGAGCACCGACACCGTTGGATAGGCCACCAGGTGCAGGGTAATGACATCCAGCCCCGGCAAGCCGTGCAGCACCGCTTGCACGAGATAGGCCGCGGCGGTCAAGCCACCGGCAGACAGCGCCGCCCAGAAGTTGGACAGCCGCAGGGCCCTACCCAGCGCGTAGAGCAGCGCCGTGACGAGCATGCCGCCGAACAGGCTGACCAGCAGGTTCACCCGGGCCTCCGGCTGAAGAAATGGGCGGTGTCGACGACGGTCTCGCCGCGCCCATTGCGGATGACGAACTCGAACTCGGTGATCCGCGCGGCGGTATCCGGGTCGAGCCGGACGCTGGCCTGGAGACGCACGCTCTTGCCGTTGCGAATGGTGACTTGTTGGAAATTGCCGAGATCGAGTGCCCCCTCAGGCAGGCCACGGGCCGAGACGCTGAAGGTATCCTCTGCACCCGATAGGTTGGTCAACCGGATCTCATAGCGGTTGCGTATGCTGCCATCCGAAAGCACCACGTAGAGCGGCTGGCGCACCTGTTGGATGCTGTGTTCGAAACTATGACGGTGCGTCAGGTCATAGGCCATCACCGCCGTCATCAGGACGAGCGCCGCGCCATAACCCATGACCTTGAGCCGCTTCCAGTCCAAGCGCGGGGGCAGCGGCTGGGGCCGGGCCAGGTTGGTCTCCGAGTCGTAGCGCACCAGGCCGCGCGGGAACCCCATCTTGTCCATGACTTGGTTGCAGGCATCGATGCACAGCCCACAGGCGATGCACGGATACTGCAAGCCATTGCGGATGTCGATGCCCACTGGGCAGACCTGCACGCACAAGCCACAGTCGATGCAATCGCCGTGGCCTTTGGCCAGCCGCTCCTCACGTGTGCGCAGCCCGGTGCGAGCGGCGATGCGGCCGGCGCTGCCCTCGCCGCGCTGGCGGTCATAGTGCACGGTGAGCGTTTCCGGGTCATACATGACGCTCTGGAAGCGGCCATAGGGACAGATGAACATGCACACGTGCTCGCGCAGCACGCCGGCAGCCAAATAGGTGGTGATGGTCAGGGTGATCACCGCGATGTAGGCAGCTGCCGGGGCCTGCCCCTGGAAAAACCGTAGGAGCAGATCCGGCGCGTAGCCGAAGTAGAGGACGAAGGTCATCGCCGTCCAGAAGGACAACCCGAGCCACGCCAGGCGCGTGCCCCCAACCTTCAGGAGCTTGTCGCGCTCGCGCCAAGAGGCCTTCATGAGCTTGAGCCGCTGCGGCCGCTCGCCTTGCAGCCAGCGCTCGATCCAGATGAAGGCATCGGTCCAAAGGGTTTGGAAGCAGAAATAGCCGCAAAAGGCCCGGCCCACCAGTGCCGTGACGAAAAACAGCAGGGCCGCGGCGATAAACAGAAACATTGAAAGCAGAAAGATATCCTGCGGGTAGATGGTGAGATCGAAGATCAGAAAGCGGCGGCCGGGGATGTCGAACAGCACGCTTTGCGGCGGCGCATCCGGCCGCGACCAGGGGACCCAGGGCAGGCTGAAATAGACGCCATAGCCGAGCAGCAACACGCCTGTCTTGAAGTTACGAAACGTCCCCTTGATCGACCGCGGCACGACGGCGGTGCGCTTGGCGTAGAGTTGGGGTTGTTGCGTCTTGATCTGATCCACTTGACCTGCCTCGAACTGCCTCACAAGACTTACGCCGGGCCACGACCACGGGCACATCACGCCCGTCAGCAAATGAAAAAACCCCGGTTGGCCGGGGTTTGCCGGCTGCTCTAGAGCCGGTTACTGACCGCCGCCCAACTGATGGACATAGACGGTCAGCACCTTGATCTGTTCCTCACTAAGCCTACCCTCCCAGGCCGGCATGTTGCCGCGGTTGAGGCCGCCGGCGATGACCTGCCTGACGCGCGCGACCTTACCCCCAAGGTCAGGCGCGCCGGGCACGTCTGCCCACAGCCAGATCCGGTCGGTGAGGTTGGCCGCACCCAGGTCCTGACGTCCTTTGGCATCATGACCGTGGCAGTAGTAACAGGCGGCGGCATGGCTATGGAATAGCTGCTTGCCTTGCGCCGCCTGTCCGGCGTCATGGGGTTCGCCAGAAAGCGACAGCACGTAGTGCGCCAGGGCATCGATTTCAGAGCGGCTTAAGGCCTCGGCAAAGGGGGGCATGTAGCCGTGACGCCCCTTGACGATGGTCTCGCGGATCTTGTCGAAGGTACCGCCATAGATCCAGTTATCATCGGTGAGGTTGGGGTAGTGGCCGATCTTGCCGCCACCGCCGACCTGATGGCAACCAGCACAATTGTCGTTAAACAGTGCTTTCCCTGCCGAGACGATAAAGCCCATCAGCTCAGGGTCTTGCAAGATCTGCTCGTATGGTAAGGCAGCAATACGCTCGAACCATGGTTTTTGCTGTTGGAGCGCTTGCTGCGTCTCGGCCAGCAACTTGGCGCGCGTGTTCCAGTGCCAGGTCTGCGGTTGCCCGTCGGAAGAGATATAGGTAACGGTATTGATGCCTTTAAGGAAACTATCACCCAACGGCCAAGAAGGGTAGACGACCCAATAGACAAGGGCGAACAGGATCGTGACATAAAAGCCATAAAGCCACCACTGCGGCAAGGGGTTGTTGTACTCTTGCAAATCACCATCCCAAACGTGGCCGGTGGTCTGAGGTAAATTAGGATTGGATTGCTCATTAGCCATGTTTTCCATCCTTGGCTTCGTCTGCCTCATCGAGGAAAGGGATGTATTTGTGCTCTTCCAAGCGTTGGCTTCGCCTCCGGCTGCCGTAAACCCACAGCACGATCAGGCAGAAGGTCACGAAGAAGATCACCAAACCCAGAGATTTGGCATTCTCGGCGTGTGAGAGCCATTCGAGCATGCGTCTAGCGGAACTTCACCAATTGCTCGGGCTTGATCTTGCTGAAGTCCACCATCGTGCCCAACACCTGTAGGTAGGCGACCAGGGCATCCATCTCGGTCACGTTGGTCGGGTCACCATCATAGTTCCCGGATTTGACCTGAGCGACCAGGCTCTCACGCGCGTTGGGGATATGGAACATGGCCGCCAGCTCGGGGCCGAAGTCTTTGACGTTGCGCTCGTATTCGGCCTGGTTGATCGAGTAGGGTACGCCCACCGCGCGCAGGGCACGCATTCTGGCACCGATATCGGCATAGTTGAGCGGTGTCTCCAACAGCCAGGGATAGTTGGGCATCACCGACTCCGGCACCACTGAACGCGGCGCGATCAGGTGCTGCACGTGCCATTCGTTGGAGTACTTGCCACCCACCCGAGCGAGATCGGGCCCCGTGCGCTTGGAGCCCCACTGGAAGGGATGATCGTATTTCGATTCCGCCGCCAGCGAGTAATGGCCGTATCTGAGCTGTTCATCGCGGAAGGGCCGCACCATCTGCGAATGGCAAGTGTAACAGCCTTCACGGATGTAAATGTCCCGTCCCATCTGCTCCAGGGGGGTGTAGGGGCGAACGCCTTCCACCTTCTCGACCGTGTCCTCGATCAAGAACAGGGGGGCGATCTCGACTAAACCACCGATGCTGATAGCCAACATAATCGCCACCAGCAACAGGCCAGTATTGGTCTCCAACGCCTCATGTTTGAGTTGGAACATTGCTCCCCCTTCTTAGGCCACAGCGACACCAACTTGGGACTCGGTAGCGCGCGCCTCACGCACGCCCTGGCGGATTGTCATGTAGCAGTTGTAGGCCATGATCAGCATCCCCGCGAGATAGAACCCACCGCCGAGGGTACGCATGACGTAGAAGGGATGCATCGCCGCCACCGATTCGACAAAGGAGTACTGCAGGTTGCCGTACTCGTCGAAGGCGCGCCACATCAGGCCTTGTGAGATGCCAGAGATCCACATGGCAGTGATGTAGAGCAGCACGCCGATGGTGGCCAACCAGAAATGGATGCTGACCAGCCGCTCGCTATAAATATGGGTATTCCACAGCCGCGGGATCATGTGATAGAGCGCGCCGAAGGAGATCATCGCCACCCAACCGAGGGCGCCGGAGTGCACATGGCCTACGGTCCAGTCGGTATAGTGCGAAAGCGCATTGACGTCCTTGAGGCTCATCAAGGGACCCTCGAAGGTAGACATGCCGTAGAAGGACAAGGCGACGATCATGAAGCGCATGATCGGGTCAGTGCGCAACCGGTCCCAGGCGCCCGACAAGGTCATGATGCCGTTGATCATGCCGCCCCACGATGGCAAAAGCAGCATGATCGAGAAGGTGGCGCCCAAAGTGGAGGTCCAGTCCGGGATCGCCGTCCAGTGCAGGTGATGCGTGCCCACCCACATGTACATGAACGCTAAAGCCCAGAAGTGCACGATGGACAGCCGATAAGAGTAAATTGGGCGCCCGGCCTGCTTGGGCACGAAGTAGTACATCATGCCCAGGAAGGCAGCGGTGAGGAAGAAGCCGACGGCGTTGTGCCCATACCACCACTGCGTCATGGCGTCTTGGGCACCCGCGAACAGGCTATAGGACTTGAGCGTAAACAGGCCCACCGGCACCGCCAGGTTGTTGAATACGTGCAGCAGCGCCGTGGCGAGGATGAAGGCAAGATAGAACCAGTTCGCGACATAGATGTGCGGCTGCTTACGGTTCATCAGCGTGCCGATGAACACGGTCATGTAAGCCACCCAGACGAACAGGATAAGCAGGTCGATGGGCCACTCCATCTCGGCATATTCACGCCCCTGCGAATAGCCCAGTACGTAGGAAAGGGCAGCGAGCACGATCACCGCCTGCCAGCCCCAAAAGGTGAAAGTCGCCAAGCCCGGGGCGAACAGGCGCGTCTGGCAGGTGCGCTGGACAACGTAATAGGAGGTGGCGAACAAGGCCGAGCCGCCAAAACCGAAGATCACCGCGCTCGTGTGCACCGGACGGAAGCGGCCAAAGGTGATGTAGGGGATGTCGAAGTTGAGGACCGGCCATGCCAGCTGCGCGGCGATGAAAACCCCCGCCGCCATACCTACCACAGCCCAGACCAGAGACATGACGGCAAATCGCTTGATAATCTCGTAGTCGTATTGTTCTAGACCTTGGGTTTGGCCCGTAGCCATGACACCTCCTATTTGCTAACGGATGAGCCCACCGCCGGCGTGCTGCCGCTACCCTCGGCGGCAAATCAACGCACCAGATGGCAGACGGACGCGCATGTCGAATTTTGGTAGTATAGTCACATCATGCGTCTAGCCGCAACAGCCTAGCCGCACTGCTTTAAGGGGATCGCCCGGCCATGTTACGAGCTTAGGCTTGAGCAGCAGGGCCTAAGAGTAGAGGCGGAACGATTCGTTGCCCGAGCCAGCAGCTTTTTAAGGTTAGGCCGTGCGCTGCACCCACCGGAGGGTGCGTGCGGCTTGCGATCCACCGGTGGCCTCTTAGTGGCGATGGCTATCCGATTTTCGCCCTGCTGTCAGCCTCACCATAAGCCGCGATTCGACTGACGCGCATCTTTATTTTAGTTCGCGCCCCACCTAACGCCATTAGCGCCGTAGTTTTGCTTCTGCCCTTTTGAACTCCCGGGCGTTTTCGATAGGATTGGCTTTTTTAGTTTAACTTATGAGCGCCCTCATCCTCGATGGCAAGTCCCTGGCCAACGCCTTGTTGCAGGACCTTGCCCAGGCGGTTGCGTCTGACTTGCAAAGCGGTATCCCTGCGCCAGGATTGGCGGTGATTTTGGTTGGCGACGATCCAGCCTCTGCCATCTACGTGCGCAACAAACGGCGCGCCTGCGCCGCGGTGGGCGTGCGCTCCATCGCGCATGATCTGCCGGCGACCATCTCCCAGGCTGAGCTATTGAGTCTCATCGACCGCTTGAACGACGACCCCGCCGTCGATGGCATCTTGGTACAGATGCCGCTGCCCGCGCACATCGACGCCGAGGCGGTGATCGAACGCATCCGGGCGGACAAGGACGTGGATGGCTTTCATCCCTACAACCTCGGCCGTCTTGCGGTGCGCATGCCTACCCTACGCCCCTGCACGCCTTATGGCGTGATGCGGTTGCTGGCAGCCACTGGGGTTGCGCTACGCGGCCAGCATGCGGTGGTGGTCGGCGCCTCTAACCATGTCGGTAGACCGATGGCGCTGGAATTGCTGCTCGCGGGCTGCACCGTGACCGTCTGCCATAGCGCCACCCGTGACCTGCCCGCGCACATCGCGCAGGCCGACATCGTCGTGGCGGCGGTGGGACGACCAGAACTCATCCAGGGGGAGTGGATCAAGGCGGGGGCGACGGTGATCGATGTCGGTATCAACCGGCTGCCAGACGGGCGCATCGTCGGCGATGTGGAATTCGCCCGCGCCCGGGAGCGGGCGGCTTGGATCACGCCGGTGCCGGGCGGTGTGGGCCCGATGACCGTCGCCATGCTGCTCAACAACACCTTGGAGGCGGCGAGGCGGCACCGAAGAGGGCCATACGGTGTTTAGCGGGCGCGCTCGACCCAGCGGTGTAGCCGCGCCAGGTCGACCCACCCCACCTCCCCTTCACCGCCAGCATCCAGCCGCGTGTACGGCGCTTCTGGCTCGCCCAGGTCGGAGAGCACGGCCAGGGCGCCCGTGAAGTCCTGGCCGCGGGTGTAATCGTTAACGGTGATCACGGTGTTCAGGCCGGCCGCGCGTGCGGCGCGCAAGCCGTTTTCGGAATCCTCGAACGCCAGGCAGTGCGCCGGTGACACGCCGAGTTGCTGCAGGGCCCAAAGGTAGATGTCCGGCGCCGGCTTTTTCGCCGGCACGATGTCGCCGGCGGCGATCACCGCGAACCAGTCGACGGCGTCTGCCGCCAGGCTATGCTTCAGCAGCGCGGTGACGTTGTCTGGCGTCGTGGTGGTGGCAATGCCGAGGCTGAGGCCTGCTGCCTTGGCCTCCAGAAGCAGGCGTCTTACGCCAGGCCGCAGCGGGATTCCGCCCTCGGCGAGCAGGCGCGTATAGTGTCGGGTCTTGGCGCGGTGTAATTCGACCACCAGGTCATCGAAATCGGCCGGACGCGGCCAGTCGGGTCGGTAGCGCCGCACGTAGTGGCGTATGCGTTCTTTGCCGCCAGTGATCGCCAACAACTCGCCATAGAGGCCGACATCCCAATGCCAGTCGAGACCAAACTCGCGGAAAGCGGCATTAAAGGCCAGGCGATGACCATCCCGCTCGGTATCGGCCAGGGTCCCGTCTACATCGAACAATAGCGCGCGCAACATCGGTCCGGTCTGAGCTCCAGCATCATTTCCCCGCCCCAAGGCCAGCGACTCCAGTTTGCCGCCAGGCCTGAGACCCAGCCCAGGCGAGCAGGCGATGTGCACAGCCTCTGGTCAAAGCGGAGGAGTTGAGAAAGAATATTTAATTAAACCTTGCCCTGACTTCAGGCCATGACTAAGCGCACCGTCCCGCAACCCGCCGTCAATCCCGAGTTCGACGCCGTATTCAACGGTACCCTGATCAGCCTGCTGTCATGGGAACAGCTCGATCGCTTCTGGGCCAACCTCGACCCAGAAGGCGGCTGGTATCTGTACGCGGTAGGTGAACCGCGGCCGGAGAGCGCTGCCGATGCGGCACACGTGACCGCCTTCGTGCGCGAGATCGATGCCTTGTTACGCAAGGAGCACCTCGAGGACTACTGCGGCATCGTCTACACCGACGACCCAGAACACCCCACGCTGGTGAAGATTTACGACCCCAACCACCTCGGCAGCTCCTGCGGCTCGAGCAAGCAGCGCATCCTCCCCGGCTGGGTGATGAGCCGCATGCCGCCATCCGACCTATCGCCCAGCCATCACATCCCTCAGAACCGCCGGCGCTGGTGGCAGGGGTTTCTCGACCTCATCCGCGGCACGCAAGCGTCTTCGGGCTAGGCCTGGGCAGCGCCGGCCCCGAAAGCGCGGTCTATCCCCTCAGTTTGCGGCGGACTCCTCCGGCGTCTTGGTCGTCGGTTCGATCAGGGCCTTCATCGATAGCCGCAGCCGCCCCTTCTCGTCGGCCTCCAGCACCTTTACCCGCACCGTCTGGCCCTCCTTGAGATGGTCCGAGACGGAATTGACGCGCTCGTGGGCGATCTGCGAGATGTGCAACAGGCCGTCCTTGCCCGGCAGCACGTTGACGATGGCGCCGAAGTCCAGGATCTTGAGCACCGTGCCCTCATAGACGCGTCCCACCTCGACCTCGGCCGTGATGTCCTCGATGCGCTTCCTGGCCGCCTCGCCGTCCTCCAGGTTGACACAGGCGATCTTGACCGTGCCGTCATCCTCGATGTCGATCTGGGTGTTGGTCTCTTCGGTCAAGGCGCGAATCACCGCGCCACCCTTGCCGATCACGTCGCGGATCTTCTCCGGATTGATCTTCATGGTGATGATGCGCGGTGCAAATTCGCTCATTTCCTGACGCGGCCCTGGAATCGCCTGCTGCATAATTTTGAGGATGTGCAAGCGGGCCTCGCGCGCCTGGTTGAGGGCCACCTGCATGATCTCCTTGGTGATGCCCTGGATCTTGATGTCCATCTGCAGTGCATTGACGCCGCGCGTGGTGCCGGCCACCTTGAAGTCCATGTCGCCGAGATGGTCCTCATCGCCGAGGATGTCGGTGAGAACGGCGAAACGGTTGCCCTCTTTGATCAGGCCCATGGCGATGCCGGCGACGTGGTCTTTCATCGGTACGCCGGCGTCCATCAGGGCAAGGCTGCCGCCGCAGACCGAGGCCATGGAAGAGGAGCCATTCGATTCGGTGATCTCGGACACGACGCGAATGGTGTAGCCGAACTCCTCTTTGCTCGGCAGGCAGGCAAGCAGGGCGCGTTTGGCCAGACGACCATGGCCGATCTCGCGCCGTTTCGGGCTGCCCACCCGGCCGGTCTCACCGGTGGCAAAGGGCGGCATGTTGTAATGCAGCATGAAGCGCTCGGTGTACTCGCCGGTGAGCGCGTCGATGATCTGCTCGTCGCGGCCCGTGCCCAAGGTGGCGACGACCAGGGCCTGGGTCTCGCCGCGGGTGAACAGGGCGGAGCCATGCGTGCGCGGCAGCACGCCGGTGCGGATGCTGATGGGGCGCACGGTGCGCGTGTCGCGTCCATCGATGCGGGGCTCGCCGGCGAGGATGCGGCCGCGCACGACTTCCGCCTCCAGCTTGTGGAACAGGTTCTTCACCACGTTGACCCGCTCGGTTGGCATGTCTTCGGTGATCAGCTCGGCGAAGACACGCTGCCGGATCTCATCGACGGCGGCCACGCGCGCCTGTTTCTGCTTGATGGAATAGGCCCGTCCAAGATCATCCAAGCACAGGGCGCGCATCCGCTCGATGAGTTCGGTCTCGGGCGCCGGGGGGGTCCAATCCCAAGGCTCCTTGCCGGCCTCGTCGGCCAAATCGTTGATGGCGTCGATCGCAACCCGCATCTGCTCGTGCCCGAAGACGATAGCGCCCAGCATCACCTCCTCGGGCAGCTCATCGGCCTCGGATTCGACCATCAAGACGGCGGTCTCAGTGCCGGCCACCACCAGGTCGAGGCGGGAGCGTTTGAGTTCGCTTTGCGTGGGATTGAGCACGTACTGACCATCGATGTAGCCGACGCGCGCCGCCCCGATCGGGCCGTTGAAAGGCACGCCCGACAGCGTCAGCGCCGCCGAGGCGCCCAGCATGGCGGGGATGTCGGAATCGATCTCCGGATTGGAGGACATCACCGTGGCGATGATCTGGACCTCGTGGTAGAAGCCCTCCGGGAAGAGCGGCCGGATGGGACGGTCGATCAGCCGTGAGGTCAGGGTCTCCTTCTCCGAGGGCTTGCCCTCGCGCTTGAAAAAGCCGCCGGGGATCCGGCCGGCGGCATAGGCCTTCTCTTGGTAATCGACGGTCAGTGGGAAGAAGTCTTGGCCGGGCTTGACCTCCTTGTTCGCCACCACGGTCACCAGCACAACGGTATCGTCCATGTTCACCATGACCGCGCCAGTGGCTTGGCGGGCAATCTCGCCCGTCTCGAGGGTCACCGTGTGGCGACCGTATTGAAATGTCCGCTTGACTGGATTCACGCTGACCTCGTTTGGCACGCTCTCCTGCCCCCTTACTGAACCGCACAAGAGGACATGTTTATTTACGCAAACCGAGACGCTCGATTAGGTTTTGATAAGCTTCGGCGTTACGTGACTTCAAATAATCGAGCAGACGCCGACGGCGCGAAACCATTTTCAGCAGCCCACGGCGGGAGTGATGATCTTTAGTGTGGACCTTGAAATGATTAGTCAAGTCGTTGATACGGGCTGTAAGCAAGGCAATCTGGACCTCGGGCGAACCGGTGTCACCGGCAGCGCGCTGGAAGTCTTTTATGATTTGCGCCTTTCGCGCTGTATCCAAGGACATGTCTCGACTCCAAGTTGGACCCTGAAAATTACTTATTTTATCCGTAGCTCAATGCTATGCTCAAGTGCGCGCATGCGCCCAGTTCTGTACATCTCTCAGGCGGTGGCGCTATCGAACAGACCCTGTAGGACCAGGCCATCCAACAACCGCGCACAGCAACATCACGTGAACAGGCACCCACACCCCTACCACCGCCGCGGCGTGAAGCCCTCTGGGGTGGTCAGTTCAAACACCTCGTCGTGGATGGTGGCGGTGTATAGCCCTGCCGCCTGCGCTTCCTGCATCACCCCAGGGTCCCAGT
>JBEPZO010000027.1:0-26250 GCA_041640815.1 Thiobacillaceae bacterium | reverse complement strand
CCCACTCGAGCACCCCGGCAAGCTGCGGCGCCATGGTCTTCAGCGCCAACTCGAATGCCACCCCGATGGCGTTGTTGGCGAGGTTCTGAAGCAGCGCCGTGAGTTGTTCCGCGTTCATGAATGAGAACGAGCCGGCGAACAGGTCGATCCCGCCGCACCCCGCCTTGAAGCTTGGCGGGGCAATGTTGAAGAGCTGGTAGTTTCTCTGCGGGGCGCGCATGTAGAGGTTGCCGCCCATGAAGGTCGTGCCCGTCTGACCTTTGAGCGCTTGCGGGCCGGTCACGTTGCCATACGTTCCCAGTTCATTGAAGAACGACTGCATCTCTGTCTGGATGCTGGCGACCGCCGATACGCTGAAGGATAGCGCGACCGCCGACGCGACAATGCGCTTTTTGATCATATTGATTCTCCATCAGAACAGCCACTTAAACAGCTTGTATTTTCGGCGGATTTTTTCGCTAATTTAGTTTTTGGTGAACGCGGCTTGCGCAAAACCTGCGCAACCGACCGGCGCGAGACAGTCAGGCCTTCCGAATTTAGAGCAGCATGGATGCTTTCGACAGTATGACCGTCAGCCTTCATTTTTTTTAGCACCGGCGCGAGCATTTTGAGCGCGGCGGCGGGTGTCAGATCACGCTCCGGCGGCGGTGTTTGAGAAAGGCGTTGGGCGATGGCTGGGATGTCACTTGTCCTCATTTTTAATCTCCAAATAAAGCTCTGTCGCGTGCTCATGCGCGCGTTTTCCGACCTGAATAAGCTCTTCCAAAGTCGTCAGCAAATTTTCGACGGGCAATATTCCTACCAGCCGTACGGCTGTTCGATGGCAGACCTGCAAATGATCCATCACGGTTCCCAACAGTTTGCAAATTGCCCAAACGTCATCGCGAATCAACTCATCTGTCATTTTTTTCTCCCGTAAAAGTCTCAGGGGTAGTAAAAACGAATTTAGAGAGCATTTCAGTGGTGATAGCCGTGTCACGCCCTCCTACCAAAACGCGACCAAGCGATTGAAAAATTTTCCGCACTGCCGCCGCCCTCCCAGCGTCTGGGCATATGTAAATGACTCGATCATATTCACGACGGCCGATGGCGTCGAGGTGAGCCGAACAGATAACCCTATAGCGCTTGAGTGTTTTCAAGGTGCGCTCTAGCTCGATTGCAACGCGGGTGCCGTCGTTTGTCGTAACCAGCGCATCCGGCCGGTGGCGGCCAGAATTTTTTTGATTGACAGGCAACCGGTCGGGATAAACCCAGTTTTTCCACCCCGCCCTGGCGGCGGCGATGCGGAGTCTCTGGAGTTGAATTCGATGTTCGATCGTGGCTAAGCCGACCCGCCCCCGCTGATAGACGCGGGTTTCAATCGGCTTCCCGATCAGCCCGGCAACCCACGCCTGGCCATCAGCCGTAATTCCGACCAGCCGGCGGCCCGGGGGGTCGATTTCGTCAAAGACAATCCAGCCCTCTTTTTCAAAGCTTTTCAGGGTTTGCCAGACCGCGGAACGAGATGACAGACGCATAACGTCGCCAGCAACTTGCACCGTCGTCCAAATCTCTGAGCTCAAGAAAGCTAGCAGCCGCCGGGCCTTTTTTTTCCGCGCCGCTAGCCTTTCGGCGTGGGAGGGTATCAGGCCGCTCATGCTGCGGCCTCCGCGTGCCGCCGGCGGCGGATGGAATCCAGGATTGCCCTTCCCCGCGCTGCGGCTTCCGGGGCCGCTGGCGGCTCTGAAAGCCTCGCCTGCCGCTCGGCCTCGCGCGCCAGGCGCAGCCGCTCGGCCTCGCGCTGTCTCCTCAGCTGCTCGAGCTCGAAGACGACAAGGCCGGGCACGGGCTCCTTCCCTTCTGCCTTCAACGCCTCGACTGCTTCGGCGAGCTCCTCCGGGGGCGTCTCCGCCTCTATCTTGGCGGCCTCCCGCTCGTCCTCAGGCGTCCAAGTTACGATCCCGCTGGCTCGCGCCCGCCGACGCTTTCCTTCTTGCTTTCCTTCCGAAGCAGCAGCAGCACCCCCGCCGGAGACGGCGGGGGGGAGAGCGGCATCGCGCGCGCGCGCGTGCGCGCGTGCGCGCGTATGCTGCTGCTGCTTTTGGTTATCCTGTTGGTTGTTCTTATTAGAGTCCGGAAAACCGGAGTCCGGAAAACCGGAGTCCGGAAACCCGACTTCGGCGCACGCTTCGGTGGCCAGCGGCGGACGGTCGTAAACATACGACTCCGTCCGCCAGCGTCCGCCAGCGCCCTGGATGCGCTTGACGACGACATACCCGGCTTCGCGGAGCTCCCGGAGCGCCGCAAGAACCGCGCCACGCCCTTCGCGGCCCTCGCGCGCCAGGTCTTCTGCAGTCATACGGTAGCCTTCGGCGTTGCTAAGCAGTCGCACGAGCACGCCCCGCGCGCGGTAGCTGAGGCGCTTATCGCGGATAGTGGAATCCGGTATCTCCGTCCAGCCGCGCGCGGGGCGGGGCGCCCGGATAATGCCGCTCATGCCCCCGCCCCCTTCCTCGGCCGGCCGCGCTTGGCAAGCGCATGGACTGGCTCTTGTTCTGTTGCGCCGAGACCAGCGATCCATTTCTCCAGATCGGCGCGCCGGATCACTGGCCGCCGGCCAATCTTCAACCACTTGGGAAAGCCAGGCGGAACGGGCGCGTGCCCGGTTGGCCACTTGCGGACCGTGCCAACCCCCACTCCCAGAAGACGCGCCACATCGGTCACGCCGAGCAGAAGCGGCAGGCCGCTCTCATCGTCCTTGCTCGCAATTTTGCTGACCATCATGCTCCCTCCAGAGACCAGGATGGTCAGATATTTTCTATGCCACTTCCCGCAAGAAACTGGCAAAAAGAGAACAAAACTGTTCCTTTTCGCTGCAGGAGCGCTTGCCGGTCGTGCTACGCTCGACCGCTCCGGCAGCCGGAGCGATCCCCCTCCGGGGACACTTCGGGGACAGCGCTACTTGAAAGGCCAGGAAAACAGGGGACGATCGGGGACAAATCGGGGACAGTGAATCCCGAAAAACGGGCAAAAAATAGCCGACTTCAATTGTCGGCTATTTGTAACACGTTGATTTTGCTGGTGTTCTGGTGGGCCCCCTGGGAGTCGAACCCAGCACCAACGGATTATGAGTCCGCTGCTCTAACCAAGCATGAGCTAGAGGCCCGCAGGGGCGGCTGCCCCGCCCCTGAATGCGATCAATCCAGGAAGGTGCGCAGCCGCTCCGAACGCGAGGGGTGGCGCAATTTTCGCAGCGCCTTGGCCTCGATCTGGCGAATGCGTTCACGGGTGACATCGAATTGCTTGCCGACCTCTTCCAGAGTGTGGTCGGTGTTCATTTCGATGCCGAAACGCATGCGCAGGACCTTGGCTTCGCGGGGAGTAAGGGTATCGAGAACCTCTCGCGTAACGCTTTGGAGACTGGCGTAAATGGCAGCATCGGCGGGTGCGATAGTCGAGGAATCCTCGATGAAATCGCCAAGGTGGCTGTCTTCGTCGTCGCCGATGGGCGTTTCCATGGAAATTGGTTCTTTGGAGATCTTCATGATTTTGCGAATCTTCTCCTCAGGCATCTCCATGCGCTGCGCGAGTGTCGCCGCATCGGGCTCGACGCCAGTCTCTTGCAGGATCTGGCGGCTGATGCGGTTCATCTTGTTGATGGTCTCGATCATGTGCACCGGGATACGAATGGTGCGTGCCTGGTCGGCGATTGAGCGTGTGATGGCTTGTCGGATCCACCAGGTGGCATAGGTGGAGAACTTGTAACCCCGGCGGTATTCGAATTTGTCCACCGCCTTCATTAGACCGATGTTGCCCTCCTGGATGAGGTCGAGGAATTGTAGGCCACGGTTGGTGTATTTCTTGGCGATGGAGATGACCAAGCGAAGATTGGCCTCGATCATCTCGCGCTTGGCACGCCTGGCCTTGGCCTCACCGGTGGACATCTGCTTGTTGATCTCTTTGAGCTCCTTGACCGGTAAGCCGACGCGCGCCTGCAGCTCGGCAAGCTTCTGCTGATGCTCGTTGATGTCATATTGGTGGCGGGCGAGTAGTTCGGAATAAGGTTCGCCAGCCGCAATCTCTCTGGCGACCCACTCCTGGTTGCCTTCGTTACCCGGAAAAACTTTGATGAAGTAGCTGCGTGACATGCCGCACTTGTTTACGGCGATGTCCATAATGGCGCGCTCATGCGAGCGCACCTCCTCGACCAGGTTGCGGACGGTCTCGCACAGGTTTTCCACCTGCCGCGCAGTGAAGCGGATGCCCATCAGGTGGTTGGAGATCTCTTCCTGCAGCTTCTTGTACTGCTTGCTGCCAAGACCTTGCCGATTGCGCGCGGCGCACATCTTGTCGAAGCACTTGCGTATGGCGTCGAAGCGCTCCAAGGCATCGGCCTTGAGCTGGGCGAGGCTGGCGGCGCTCATGCCGTTTCCGGCCTCTTCATCGTCTTCTAAATCATCGTCGGTGGGCGTTTCAGCCTCAGCCAATTCCAAGTTGATGTCTTCGCCTTGACTATCGACAAGGCCGTCAACGAGTTCGTCGATGCGCATCTCGTCACGGCGAACCTTCTCCGCTAGATCGAGGATTTGGGTGATGCTCAGCGGGCAGGCGGAGATGGCCTGCACCATGTGCTTGAGCCCTTCCTCGATGCGCTTGGCGATCTCGATCTCGCCTTCCCGCGTGAGGAGCTCCACCGTACCCATCTCCCGCATATACATGCGTACGGGGTCAGTCGTACGGCCGAACTCGGAATCGACGCTCGACAGAGCCGCTTCGGCTTCCTCGACCACGTCCTCGTCTGCAACGGCCGGAGTGTTGTCGGACATGAGCAGGGTCTCAACATCAGGCGCCTCGTCGTAGACCTGGATGCCCATGTCGTTGATCATGCTGATGATGTTCTCAATCTGTTCAGCATCAAGCATGTCATCGGGCAGGTGGTCGTTGATCTCGGCATAAGTCAGATACCCGCGTTCTTTGCCGAGGAGGATGAGGGCCTTAAGTCGTGTGCGGCGTTCTTCTTGTTCGGTTTTACTCTCAGCCCGCTGCGGGGCATCATTCTGGACAGGTTCGAGGGATGGCCTCGACGTGGAAACCTTGGTACTGGTCTTTTTCCCTGGACGCGTGCGGAGTGCAGAGGCGTCCTCAACCAGCTCGTGACGTTCGCTCTTGGCTGATTGGGAACGAGCTGGCTCGCTTTTGACGCGCTGCGGTTTCGCAGACGGCTCAGTCGTAACCGACTCGTCTGACGATCGAGCGCTGAGCGCGTTTGGCTTAACACGGTCGGATTTGGCGTTCACTTTGGTAGAAGCGGAAGATTTGACGTTGGCCGACTTTTTCTGGGTAGGCATCGCTCAAATTACTCGCTGTTGTGGCAGGGAAGTAAAGTAAACCATTATAAGATGAGCGCTTAACAAAACAAATTATAGACCGTGCTATGAGGGGGCGGGTTTCATCGCGCGTGTGACCTCGCGCAGGCGCTGTAACTCGTCATTTGTCAGAGCGGCAAGCGGTTTACGGCTAAGTTGACGGAGTTCGTTACGCCTTTGCATCTGCTCGAGCTTGCGCAAAGCCCAAGCGAGGTCAGCCTCGGCATCGTAGTCCGCGCCGCGGCTGGCTAGCTGCGCGGCAAACTGCTCCAAGGCGGCGCGCTGTGGATGGTCGCGGAAGGCGGCGATCAGCTCGTGGGTAGACATCGGCTGCGCTGAGCGCTGCAGCACGGCGAGTACCTCGCGCAGCAGCTGCGCCTCGGGGGCTGGGTCGGCGGGAAGCTGGGCAAGCCGGTCGGCCAGGTGGGGATTCTGCAGGATGGCGAGCAGGGCCGTGCGCCATGGGGAGGAACGTAGCGGCGGCACGCGTGCCCGCATTGGGCTTGCCTTGCCCTCGAGGACGCCGCGAACGGGCGGTAGTCCACTCAATTCGCCTAGCCGAGCGCGCAAGGCAGCAGCGAGCAAAGGGGCGTGGGTTAGCTGCTGCAAATAAGGCTCTGCCAGCTTGAGCAGTTTGATGCGACCCTCGGTCGAGCCAAGCTCGGTCCTCTGTTTGAGGCCGTCGATCAAGAAGTCCGACAGCGGTACGGCCTGCGCGATGAGCTGACGAAAGGCCGCTCCGCCATGCTGGCGGGCATAGCTGTCCGGGTCCTCGCCTTCGGGGAGGAACATGAAACGCGCTTGCTTGCCGTCATGCAGCTCAGGCAGGGTGTTCTCGAGTGCGCGCCAGGCCGCCTGGCGCCCGGCAGGGTCGCCATCGAAGGCGAACACGACGCGATCGGCGAGCCTGAACAGCCGCCGCACCTGCTCCGAGGTGACAGCCGTGCCAAGGGTGGCCACAGCGTTGTCAACGCCATGTTGGCTCAACATGACCACATCCATGTAGCCCTCGACCACCAGCACCTCGCCCGCTTGCTGGATGGCGCGTCGATTTTCATAGAGCCCATACAGTTCGTGTCCCTTGGCAAACAGGGGGGTCTGTGGCGAGTTGAGGTATTTCGGCACCCCCTCGCCGAGTAGCCGACCACCAAAGCCAATCACCCGTCCTTGCGCGTTGCGGATTGGGAACATGATCCGGCCGCGGAAGCGGTCGTAGCGTCTGCCTGCCTCTGCCCGGATGACTAGGCCCGCCTCCTCGAGGATCGGGGCCTGGTAGTCGGCGAAGGCGCGCGCTAAGGGCTGCCACTCGTCAGGCGCGTAGCCGAGACCGAAACGGGCGGCCGTCTCGCCCTTCAGGCCGCGGCCTTTCAGGTAGTCGATCGCTTGTGCACTAAGCTTGAGCGTCTGCCTGTAGAAACGGGCGGCCTGCGCCAACACTTCGATGAGGTCGTCGCGATGCCGTCGCGCCTCGACCTGGGGCGCTGTCACGCTCGGCACCTGTAGGCCTACCCGGGCGGCCAGCTCTTGCACGGCCTCGACGAAGCTCATGCCGACATGTTCCATGAGGAAGGTGATGGCGGTGCCATGCGCGCCGCAGCCGAAGCAATGGTAGAACTGTTTGCTGGGGCTGACGGTGAAGGAGGGGGTCTTTTCGCTGTGGAAAGGGCATAACGCCTGGTAGTTGGCCCCGGCGCGCTTGAGCGGGACATAGCGCTCGATTACGGCGACGATGTCCGTGCGGTCGAGCAGGGTTTGGATGAAATCTTGGGGGATCATGCTTCCCCCATTGTAGGTGATGCGGCGCTTAACCCAAGGCGGCCTTGACCTGAGCCGACACGGCAGCCATGTCGGCGCGACCGGCGACCTTGGGCTTGAGCCAGTTCATGACCTTGCCCATATCGCGCGCGGAAACGGCACCCGTCGCCTCGATCGCCTGCGCAACCAGCGCGTTGATCTCGCTAGCCGTCAACGGCTGCGGCAGGTAGGCACTGAGGACGTCGATCTCGAACTGTTCGCGCTCGGCCAGCTCTTGGCGAGCGGCGGCGGTGTATTGGCTGATGGCGTCGCGGCGCTGTTTGATCAGCTTGTCGATGACGCTCAGCACACCTGCGTCGTCGAGCTCGACGCGCTCATCGATCTCGCGCTGCTTGATGGCAGCGAGCAACAAGCGCAGTGCAGACAGGCGGGCACTGTCGCGAGCGCGCAGCGCCGATTTCATGTCCTCGTTGATCTGCGCCTTGAGGGACATGCGAGAGGATGAGGTTAGAAGGTCAGTAGAGTCTGGGGGGCAACTGCTGGCTGCGCAGGCGCTTGTGATGGCGCTTGATGGCCGCAGCGAGCTTGCGCTTACGCTCCTGCGTCGGCTTCTCGTAGTATTCGCGGGCACGCAGTTCGGTAAGTATCCCTGTCTTCTCAACAGTGCGCTTAAATCGGCGCCAGGCCACCTCGAATGGCTCGTTTTCCTTGACGCGAACGCTAGGCATGCAATTCCTTCACATGAACGAATCAAAGCATGCAAATATATATCAGAGCCAGGTGCCGTTTCAATACGCATGCGCCTGACTGGTACTTTCCCCATGCTGGTCACTCATGCTGGTATTAGGCCTCGAGACCTCGTGCGATGAGACCGGTGTCGCCGTCTATGACAGCGACCGCGGCCTACTCGCGCATGCACTGCATACGCAGGTGGCGATGCATGCAGAGTATGGCGGCGTGGTGCCGGAGCTTGCCTCCCGCGATCACATCCGTCGCGCCCCGCGGCTGATACGCAAGGTCATGGCGGATGCCGGCCTCATGCTCACCGACCTCGATGCCGTGGCCTATACCCAGGGGCCAGGGCTAGCGGGCGCCTTGCTGGTGGGGGCCGGGCTGGCCAGCGGTCTGGCCTTCGCGCTGGGCATACCGGCTATTCCCGTGCATCACCTCGAAGGGCATCTGCTTTCGCCCCTCATGGCCGAGCCACGGCCCTCGCCGCCCTTTGTCGCGCTGCTGGTTTCTGGCGGGCATACCCAGCTGATGCGAGTCGAGGGGGTGGGGCGCTATCAATTGCTGGGCGAAACCCTCGATGATGCGGCCGGGGAGGCCTTCGACAAGGTGGCGCAGCTGCTGGGGCTTGGCTACCCGGGTGGTCCGGCGGTGGCCAGGCTGGCGAGCCACGGCGACCCCTATCGATACAAGCTGCCGCGCCCGATGCTCGCTAGCCCAACCCTGGATTTCAGCTTCGCCGGCTTGAAGACCGCCGTGCTCACCCTGGTCAACCGTGTGGGGCGCGATGCCGCTGCGGACATCGCCGCTGCCTTCCAGCTCGCGGTGGTCGACGTGCTGGCCGGCAAGGCCCTGGCGGCGCTCAAGGCGACCGGCCTCACGCGCCTGGTGGTGGCCGGCGGCGTAGGGGCGAATCAGGCGCTGCGCGCACGCCTGGATGCCGAGGCGCGGACGAACCGCTTCAGCGTCTTCTACCCGCCGTTGGAGCTGTGTACCGACAACGGCGCCATGATCGCCTATGCCGGTGCCCTGCGCATGGCTGCAGGCGAGCTGGGGGGCGCCTTCAGCGTGCGGCCGCGCTGGGATCTGGCAGATTTGTCAGTCGTACCTGAAGACTCACTTCCACGCTGGCCACGCTAGGCCTAGCCATTCGAACACCTGCTCGGGGAAGGCCAATAACAGCAGCACCAGTGCCGAGACGATGAGCAGGATGAAGGTGCCGAAGACGCTGCTAGGTCGTAACACCCCCCAGTAACGGGCCACCAGGAACAGCAGGTCCTTGCGATGCTCGGCCATGCGCAGCCAGCGGGTGATGAGGCTCACGGCCAGGTAAACGCCATAGCCACCGGTGAGCGCCGCCAGCACGATGCGAAAGACGGTGAACATATCGACCTCGGCGCCGCCGATGTAGCCCTTGTACCATAGGCCCACCAGCGCCACGCTCAAAGAGGCGGCCAGCGCCAGCGCGATGTTGAGCACCATGCGCCGCCGCTCGCGGGCGAGGTCTTGCTGGCGCCGGATGAAGAAGCTATCCACCTCGGCCTTGAAATATTCCGTCTTCTCGCGCACCAGCTCGGTGATCTCGCGTTTCATCACGCTGATGCGCTCGTCGAGCACCTGTGACAGCCGATCGGCAGCGTAGTCGACCAATTCGCGCACGTCGTCCTTGGTGAACTGGCGCTGGTTGTGCAGTTCTTCGGAGATCTTGTCGAGCTTGGCATCGATCTCACGGCTGGCGCTGTGTACGACCTCGCGCAGTTCTTGGCCAGCCAGGCGAACGCCTTCGGCCATCACCTGCGACAGACGTTCGCCAGCGCGGTCGATGGCGGCCTGCGAGGCTGCAGTCAAGCTGTCCCTGGCATAGTCCATTTCCTTTTGAAACCACGCCATGGCCCATCAGCCCTTTTTGCCGAAGCAGGCCTCCTCGCCGCGTAGGAGCTTGCGGATGTTCGAACGGTGCCGCCAGAAGATGAGCGCCGCTAGGGCGAGCATGGCGCCGCTAAGCCACGCCTCACCGCTCAACCACCAGGCATACAGCGGGGCGAGAGTGGCGGCGGTGAGGGCGGAGAGCGAGGAGATGCGCGTGAAGCCGAACACGGCGAGCCAGGTCGCAAGGCAAGATAGACCCAGCCAGGGGTTGAGCGCCAGCAGCACGCCCAACGCGGTGGCCACGCCCTTGCCGCCTTGGAAGGAGAAGAATACGGGCCAGAGGTGGCCCGCGAACACCGCCAGCGCAGCCAGCGCCGCGGTCCAGTCGGGTAGCCCGTAGGCCCGGCTCACCCAATCTGCCATCAGGACCGCCAGCGCCCCCTTGGCGGCGTCTCCAGCGAGGGTGAGGGCGGCCGCGCTCTTGCGGCCGGTGCGCAGGACATTGGTGGCACCGGGGTTGCCGGAGCCGAAGCTGCGTGGGTCCGGCAGGCCGTAGAGGCGACTGACGAGCACGGCGAAAGACACGGAGCCGATCAGGTAGGCGGTGAGCAGGGTCAGCAGTAAGGGCAACATCGGCTTAAAATGCGAAGTTTTTCCCGGCCACGCGTGTCATGGACATACTGTTTTTGCGGGATTTCCGCCTCGACCTGATTATCGGCCTTTACGAATGGGAGCGCAAAGCGCCGCAGCCGGTGCTCATCGACCTAGAGATCGGTCTGTACGACCACAAGGCGGGCCACAGCGACGATGTGCGCGATACCATCGATTATGGCCGGGTGGCGCAGCGCATCCGCGAGAGCACGGCGCAGCGCACCTTTCACCTGGTGGAGGCCCTAGGCGAGCACATCGCCGAGATCGTACGCGGCGAGTTTGGCGCGCCCTGGGTGCGGGTGACGGTGCGCAAGCTGGCCGTTCTGCGCGGGGTGAAGGACCTCGGCATCGTCATGGAACGGGGGAGCAGGATCTAGGGGCGCAACACGTACGCGCTAGCAGCGGCCTTTGCCTTCATGACAGACATCGCCTACGCTGCAGCCGTTTTGCTCTGCGCTTATTTCATCCGCGGCATCGCCGGCTTTGGCTCGGGCTTGGTGGCGGTACCGCTCTTGGCCCTGCGTCTGCCCCTGCAGCAGGTCGTGCCCGTCATGCTGGTGCTGGATCTCGTGGCCTCGGTGTGGCTGGGTGGGATACATCGGCGCGAGGTGCGCTGGGGCGAACTGCGCGTCCTGCTGCCGGCAAGCGTGCTCGGGTTGATCCTGGGCACGACCCTGCTGGTGGGGCTGCCCGAGCGGCCGATGCTCGTCGCCTTGGGCCTCATCGTGCTCGTGTTCGGCCTGCGCTACGCCCTGAACATCCATAGCGAGCGCCCCATCTCCCGACTGTGGGCGCACCCCGCGGCGCTCACGGGGGCGACGGTAAGCGGCCTGTTCGGCACTGGCGGCCCGCCCTATGTGATCTATCTCACCCACCGTATCCGCGACAAGGGCGCGCTGCGCGCCACACTCTCGCTGCTGTTCATGCTCGAAGGGCTGTTCAGGCTGGGCCTCTTCAGCCTCGCTGGCCTGTTGCTCGACCGAGCGGTATGGACAGCGGTGGCCGTGGGTCTACCTGTCCTCTTCCTTGGGCTCTGGCTGGGCAGCCATGTGCATCTGCGGCTGAGCCACAGCCAGATGGTGCGTACGGTCGGCGTGATCCTCATGGCTGCCGGTGTGTCGCTGCTGCTGAAGGTCTGGGGGCAATGATGTCGCAGGGGCAGAACTCAGCCGCGCGGGTGATGCTGGGCATGCAGCCGCTTGAGTCGTTCGCGGGCGACGTGGGTATAGATCTGGGTGGTGGAGATGTCGGCATGCCCGAGCAGCAGTTGCACCACGCGCAGATCGGCGCCGTGGTTGATGAGATGGGTGGCAAAGGCGTGGCGCAGCGTATGCGGCGAGAGCTGGGCGGTGATGCCGGCGCGCCGGGCATAGGATTTGATCAGGTGCCAGAACATCTGCCGCGTCATGCCGCCGCCGCGGCGGGTGACGAACAGGGCATGGCTGCTCTGCCCTGCCAGCAATCGCGGCCGCGCCTGCCTGAGGTAGCGCTCGATCCATTCCGTCGCCACCTCGCCCATGGGGACCAAACGCTCCTTGGCGCCCTTGCCCATGACCTTTACCACACCCATGTCAAGGCTGACTGCCTGCAGACTCAGCCCAACCAGCTCGGACACGCGCAGGCCGCAGGCATAGAGCAGTTCCAACATCGCTCGGTCGCGCAAGCCGATGTCCGTACTGACGTCGGGGGCGGCGAGCAGGGCCTCCACGTCGGCCTCGGACAGACTCTTGGGCAAGGGGCGAGGCAAGCGCGGCGGTTCGACGGCCAGGGTGGGGTCATCGAGCCTTGCGCCCTGGCGGTTGAGCCAGCGGTAATAGCGCTTGAGCGCCGTGAGCTGGCGGGCGATGCTGCGCGCGGCGATGCCTTGCTTGAGGCCACGTTCGCCCAGGAAGCGCTGCACGGCCGCGGCGCTGGCCGTGGCCAAGGTGAGCCCCTGGACGTCGAGCCAGTGCGCGAACTGCGCAAGGTCGCGGCGGTAGCTCTCCAGGGTGCGCGGGCTCAGCCCCTCCTCCAGCCAGAGGGCGTCGCAGAAGGCATCGAGCGCGCTATTCCAGGACGCCTTCGTGTCGCAGGAGCCAGCGTTTGATCTCGACGCCATAGCCGGTGGGTTGGTGCATGAAGCCGCCCAGATCGCGTTTGCCGACGACGCGATGGCAGGGGACGATGATGGGCAACGGGTTGTCGCCCACCGCCTGCCCAACGGCGCGCGCGCTGCTGCCGACGGCCTCGGCAAGCTCGCCATAGGTGCGCGTTTGCCCAAGCGGGATGGCGGCGACGGCCTGCCAGACACGCTGGCGAAAAAGGCTACCAGCCAGTTTAATGGGCAGGTCGAATTGCGTCTTAGGGTCCTGCAAATAAGCAGCGATCATCGTGACAGCCCGGTGGGCGACTGGCGTGTTGGGCGCTCTAGGCGCTGTCGCCCGGGGGAGGAAGTCAATGCCGCTTATCTGCTCCTGGTGGATGCGTAGGCCGACACAGCCAAATGGGGCAGGAATAACCGCGGCGTAAACGGATGACGCGGCTTCCCCGCTGTCATCTGGCCAGCCAACCGGCAGGTGCATTACTTGCTTTCCGGCCATGTCCTATGGCGCAACTAGGAGGATAAACCGCGTGCACACGCAAGGAGCACGTCGCTGTTCAACACAGCAGCGTTTTCGCTGCCTCGCCTAACTACTCGTTATGTCTCGCGGCAAACCGCTGCTTGCGCCGGGTCCTCCATCCCGCTAGCGGATGTTTCCTAAATTCATAGGCTCGGCAGACTGTTGTCAGAAGTAACGGGCGAAAAGGTCTAAGCGCCAGCATAACTTCGGTTAGAGGTGAGGCTCGATCTGCCGTCGTAGCCATTCATGAAAATGCACCATGCCATCTTCCATGGGCGATTGATAGGGACCGACCTCGTTGATCCCTTGGGCCAGTAAAGCCTTACGCCCTCGGTGCATACCATAGCAAATATCATCGTCCTCGACGGCTGTCTCGAGATATGCCGCTTGTTCCGCCTCCTTGTATTCGGGTTCGAATAGGCCGATATCTTCTGGATAGTAAAACTCGACGACGTTGAGGCAGCTTTCAACTCCAGTGGGCACGATGTGGCTGACCACGAGGGCCTGTGGATACCATTCCACCATTAGGTTAGGGTAATAGGTAAGCCAGATGGCACCATATTCAGGTTCACGCTCCCCGTGGTAGCGCAGAACCTGTTCATGCCAGCGTCGGTAGACTTCACTGCCGGGAGTGGCGAGGTGGTTGTTGATGCCGACGGTCTGCACAGAGTACTGCGCGCCGAATTCCCACTTGAGCTGATCGCAATCGACGAAATTGCCCAAACCGGGGTGATAAGGGACTACGTGATAATCTTCTAGGTAGACCTCGATGAAGGTCTTCCAGTTGAAGTCGTAATGGGTGATGAGCGTTTTATCGTAGACGTAGCCGCTAAAGTCCAGTTTGCAAGCAACGGACATGTCCTGAAGATCCCGATGCACATCGCGTTGACCAGCAAACAACATACCTTGCCAACTTTTTAGCGCCGTCTTGCTTAGATTCAGGCATGGATGATTCGGGAAATGCGGCGCGCCGATCAGCTCGCCATCGAGGTTGTAGGTCCAACGATGGAAGGGGCAGACGATACTGTGGGCGTTGTTTAAGGTGCTACCACGCCCTTTGAGCATGATGGCCTGACGGTGGCGACAGACATTGGACAAAAGCTCTACGCCATTGGCGTTACGCACTAGCATTTTGCTGCCGTTATGAAACCAATCTAGCACGTGGTAGTCGCCTAGTTCTGGCACCATCAATTCATGGCCGACATAGCCCGGTCCATTCTTGAACAGGAGTTCTATCTCCAGCTCATAGATCCGTGGATCGAAATACCAGTCCACCGGCAAAGCGGGGCTTGTCTGTGTGAGAACAGAACTATTCGTCAGATATGACATCGCCCATGCCCTCTAGATCAGCAACCCAAAATTTCTATTATGATCCTGCCTCGCCGCAAGGGCAAGAGGAATACTATACCCTTATGTCTGGATATCTGAATCTGGTCACTCGCCTTTGCTCTGGCTTTGCCGTTGTCTTGCGTTAGCCTAAGCGTGTTGTGTATGCCTCATGTAAGCGTCTCGGCAGCAGCGCTCGCTTGACTGAGGCAAGAGGAGACATCGGCTGCTATTCGCTGGTTAGCTCGCTAGAATCCACCCTTTTACGTGAGGAGCAAAATCATGCCCCAATACCGCTCACGTACCACGACCCACGGCCGCAACATGGCCGGCGCCCGCGCCCTGTGGCGTGCCACCGGCATGAAGGACGCCGATTTCGGCAAACCCATCATCGCCGTGGCCAACTCCTTTACCCAATTCGTGCCTGGACACGTGCACTTGAAGGATATGGGGCAGCTGGTGGCGCGCGCGATCGAGGCGGCAGGTGGCGTGGCGAAAGAGTTCAACACCATCGCCATTGACGACGGCATCGCCATGGGCCATGGCGGCATGCTCTACAGCCTGCCGAGCCGGGAGCTGATCGCCGACTCGGTGGAATACATGGTCAACGCCCACTGCGCCGACGCCTTGGTGTGCATCTCCAACTGCGACAAGATCACACCCGGTATGCTCATGGCGGCGCTGCGGCTCAACATCCCCACGGTGTTCGTCTCCGGCGGGCCGATGGAGGCGGGCAAGGTGGTGCGCCAGGGCGAGACGGTGATGCTGGATCTCGTCGACGCCATGGTGGCAGCCGCCGATGCCAACATGAGCGATGAGGACGTGGCGCAGATGGAACGCTCAGCCTGCCCGACCTGCGGTTCCTGCTCGGGGATGTTCACCGCCAACTCCATGAACTGCCTCACCGAGGCGCTGGGGCTTGCCCTACCTGGTAACGGCACCTTGGTCGCCACGCACAGCGATCGCAAGCAGCTTTTCCTGACGGCGGGCAGGCTGATCGTGGAGCTCGCCCGCCGCTGGTATGAGCATGGCGAGACAAGCGTGCTGCCGCGTTCGATCGCCAGTTTCAAGGCCTTCGAGAATGCCATGGCGCTCGACATCGCCATGGGCGGCTCGACCAATACCGTGCTGCATCTACTGGCGGCGGCGCGGGAGGCAGGGGTCGCCTTCACCATGGCCGACATCGACCGCCTGTCGCGCAAAGTCCCGCATCTGTGCAAAGTGGCGCCCTCCACCCAGCGCTACCACATGGAGGATGTCCACCGCGCCGGCGGCGTGATGGGCATCTTGGGCGAGCTGGACCGCGCCGGTCTCATTCACCGCGACGTGCCCACGGTACACAGCCGGAGCTTGGCCGAGGCGCTGGAGGAATGGGACATCCGCCGCACGCGCTCGGCACAGGTGCGCCAGTTCTACCTCGCCGCTCCGGGCGGGATTCCGACCCAGGAGGCATTCAGCCAAGGCGCCCGTTACGCCTCGCTCGATGACGATCGCAGCGCCGGCTGCATCCGCGACGTCGAGCACGCCTATTCCCGCGATGGCGGCCTCGCCGTGCTCTACGGCAACCTGGCTCAAGATGGCTGCATCGTCAAGACCGCCGGTGTTGACGACAGCATCCTCAAGTTTCGCGGTCCGGCGCGCATCTTTGAGAGCCAAGAGGCGGCGGTCGAGGGCATCTTGGCCGGCGCTATTCGCCCGGGTGAGGTCGTCGTCATCCGCTATGAGGGGCCGCGCGGTGGGCCAGGGATGCAGGAGATGCTCTATCCGACGAGTTATCTCAAGTCCAAGGGACTAGGCAAGCTCTGCGCCTTGATTACCGACGGCCGCTTCTCCGGCGGCACCTCGGGCCTATCCATCGGCCATATCTCGCCTGAGGCCGCCGAGGGCGGCACCATTGGCCTGGTGGAAGAGGGCGACATGATCGAGATCGACATCCCCAACCGGCGCATCCACCTCGAGGTCGCCGATGAGGAACTGGCCCGCCGCCGCGCGGCGATGGAGGCCCGCGGTGCCCAGGCCTGGAAGCCCGTGGGACGCGAGCGGGTGGTCTCGCCGGCGCTACGCGCGTATGCGGCGATGACCACCTCCGCCGCCTTCGGCGCGGTGCGCGATGTGAGCCAGGTCGAGCGGCGCAGGGCTGGCTAAATACCCAGCATGGCGGAGGCTTGCTGGTTAGTCCCGTTGGGTTGCTGTGGCGTTAATGGCCCGGGCATATAAGCTGCGTCGAGGTTGACCGGTCAGCTTAGCTGCAAGGCGTGCAGCTTGCGTCGGTGGTAGTTCGGACAGTAGTGCGTCGAGTACTTGCTCTGCCGCAAGCGCACTGCGTGCTATCGCTCGCGGGGGGCTATCGACGATGAGCACGAATTCTCCGCGCTGCCGGTCAGCATCGGCTGCAAGCCAGTCCCCAGCCTCCCCTAGTGTGAGCTCGACGATCTGCTCGAAGCACTTGGTGAGCTCGCGCGCGAGCAACAGTTTTCGCTGTGGGCCAAAGACTGTTGCCAAATCAGCCACGCTGTCAACGACGCGATGCGGTGCCTCATAGAACACTATGGGATACGGAAAGCCGACTAAATCGCTGAGTATCTGACGTCTGGCAGTTGGCTTGGCAGGCAGAAAGCCAAAGAACAGCCAGGCGCTGTGGGCTAGGCCTGCCACGGAGAGAGCAGCGCTTACCGCGCTCGGCCCCGGTATGGGTACAACCACAAGGCCTGATGCACGCGCCGCGCGTACGAGATAGGCCCCGGGGTCGCTCACACCGGGGGTGCCCGCGTCGCTGACTAAGGCTATGGACTGGCCGGCACGCATGGCGTCTATGAGCTTAGGCGTCATGTTCGTCTCGTTATGTTCGTGCAGGGCGACAATTGGCTTACGTATGCCATAGGCCGCGAATAGTCGTTGCGTGACACGAGTATCCTCGGCGGCCACCTGATCCACACCCCTTAACACGTCTAGCGCGCGCAGGGTGATGTCTCGAAGGTTGCCTATGGGCGTGGCAACGACGTACAAGGTGCTCGGCTGGGGGACGAAAGCCTCTACTGGCATACAATTCAATGCGGCGCAAAGATGGCTGCAGTCACTCAACGTTTGTGGTGAGCAAACTCTCCTAAGCAGGCTAACACTGTCCAGTGTAATCAAGGATAAGCATGTTGCGAGGGCAAGAAGCAGAGGAGAGGGCTAAGCGCTATCTCGAGGCGCAAGGTTTAGAGCTCTTGGCACGCAACTGGCGTTGTCGCCTCGGAGAGATCGATCTTATCTTTCGTGATCGCGACACCTTGGTTTTCGTCGAGGTGCGTAGCCGTCAACGCGGTGATTTCGGGGGCGCAGCCGAGAGCCTCACGGCGCGGAAGCTCAAGCGGCTGCAACGCGCAGCCGCGTTATACCTCGCACGAAACCGCCATCCTGGAGCCGCGCGCTTCGATGTAGTGCTGATCGATGGCGATCGCTTAACCTGGTTACGCGGTGCTTTCGATGCTGTAGGTTGAGCAAGAGCGCTAAAATGACCCGTCGCCAATCTTAAACGCGGCACCTATACGACGGCGCAGGCGAAGAGTCAGGCAGGATGATGACTCGGCTCGACGAACAGCTTAAACAACAGTTTCTTGAAGGCATTACCACTTTAGAGGCGGTGCTTGAGTGCCTGCTTGAGCCTATAGCCCTGACTGTAGAGCGGCTAGTCAATTGCCTGCTGCACGACGGTAAGATCTTGGTCTGCGGCGATGGGTCCTCCATGGCACTCGCGCAGTTCTTTGCTGCCACTCTCATCAACCGCTTTGAGGCCGAACGACCAGCCTTGCCAGCCATTGCCCTTGGCGCAGATCCGGTGGTGTTGAATGCCATTGCTGACGATTACGACCATACGCGCGTGTTTACGCGTCAGGTCGAAGCCTTAGGTACGCCTGCCGATTTGCTGTTGGCCATCTCGCCCAGCGGTCACTCCCGCAGCGTGTTGGGGGCGGTGGGTGCGGCGCAGGAAAAGGACATGGGCGTCGTTGCCATGACTGGCGGCGATGGTGGCAAGCTGGCTGCGTCGCTGCGTGATGGCGATATCTTGCTGTGTGTCCCAACAGAGCGCGTTGCCCGCATACGCGAGGCCCATCTCGTAATTGTGCATAGCTTGTGTGAAGGGATCGATTACTCGCTCATGGGAGCCTAATGAATGCGCAAACGGGTTGTCCTCATGCTCGGTTTGGCGGCCCTAGTACCCATCGTTGGCTGTGTGCCGCTGGTGGCGACCGGCGTCGGCGTCGGTGCCATGATAGCCGATGACCGGCGTTCCACGGGTGTCTATATCGAAGACGAGGAGATCGAATTCCGCGCCGCGGCGCGGCTACGCGAGGCCAAGCTCGAGGGCGTGCGTGCCAACTTCACCAGCTTCAACCGCCGTCTCTTGATCACCGGCGAGGCGCCGACGGAGGTCCTCAAGGCGCACCTCACCGAGCTCGGCTTAGGCGTGCAGGGGGTGAAAGAGGTGCATAACGAGGTGACCATTGCTAGTCCAATCAGCTTGGCCACCCGCAGCAACGACGCCTACCTTACCGCCAAGGTCAAGGCGCGCCTGTTCGATGACCGTCGCATCAACGCCAACCACGTCAAGGTCGTTACTGCCAATGGGGTGGTCTACTTGATGGGGTTGGTCAAACGCGAGGAGGCCGAGGTTGCCGCCAGCATCGCCGCCCGCACCAGCGGCGTGCAGCGGGTGGTGAAGGTGTTCGAGTACTTGGATTGAGAGCGGCCGCTGGGCGCTGCCAGCGCTTTACTCGCTGATCAGCCGGTCAGAGCGGGTAAAGGTCCAGGTACGGGTGATGCCGAGGATGTCAATCTTGTTACGTATTTCCTCTGGGAAGGGGGGGAAAGGCGCGGCCATCTCGACGATGTGGATGGCGGCAGCGTCCAGAATGCGTGAGCCGGAGGAGCGGTCGATTTGCACCGATTCCACGCTGCCATCGGCGTTGATGGACACGGTCAGCACCAAGGAGCCATAGAGCTTGTTGCGCCGTGCGGCTTCCGGGTAGTTGAGGTTGCCGACCCGCTCCACCTTCAGCCGCCAATCCTCGACGTAGCGGGCGAGGGTAAACTCCTCCACGCGCGCGCCCACAAACATTCGACGTGGACGCTTCTGATACGCTTCCCATTGTTCGTCGATGCGTGCCGCAAGCCGGGCCATCTCCAGGCTGCGGGCAGCGAGGTTGGACGGGGCGACACTGGTCGGGTTGGACTCTGGTGTCGGCTCTGGCCGCGTTTCGGGCACGGCATGCTCGGACTGGGCCCGTTGTAAAAGCTCGCGCGCCTGCCGCTCCAAGGTCTCGACGCGCGCTTGCAATTCCGCTTCCTGAGCGGCGATGCTGTCCACGGCGCTGACTGGCAAGGGGCTAGTGGCATGACGCGTCTCTTCCACGTTGCCTCCCCCATCCAAGTTGGTCTGGGCTAGGGCCTCGGGTTTAAACGGTTGCGTTGGGCTACGGGCGTTGACCAATACCACTTCTAAGGCAAGGTTGGGGGCTTGAAACAGTCTCGGATCGACGGGGAATACTGGCGAGAAGCCGAAGAGGATCAGCACATGTACGATGGCCGAGACCATCAAGGCATGTGTGAAATCCGAGACCGCCAGGGCGAGAAAACTTAAAAGGTTATGCCAAAGGTGTGCGAATGCGCGCATGGTCCAATAGCACCGTATCTAGCCGAGGCTATGGACGAATAGTTGTCGGCGTAAGCACGGCAATGAACCGGCATGGACACTCGAGGTTGAGCAGATCGATCTCGCCCGGCGCCACCCGCAGGCGGTCGCCGGGGTTCAGCGTAGGCGCACCCGTGACGCGGGTGATCAAAGGCAGCCCTTCCAGGCGAATGAGGTTTTCTTTCAGCACCACGGCGTCGATCTCCTTCACCCCCTCCTGCTCGAGCCAGCGCAAGCACCAGTAGCGCTCCATGCGCCGCTGGAATTCGGCATAGGCATCATAGGTGAGCTCGAAATCGCGCACGATGGCCATCAGGGCGGTGTCGTTGCTGGCATAGACGGGGCGCTCGCCGCGCACGGCGGCAAGCAACTGGCGCTGGTTGATGAGGTCCACGTAGCGCCGCAAGGGCGAGGTGGCCCAGGCATAACAGGCCACCCCCAGCCCCTCGTGTGGCGCCGGCTTGAGCGACATGCGTACCTTGCCCTGGGTCTGCACCCGATAGATCGCCGCCACCTCCTGTTGCGCGAGCAGCTCGCCCCAGCGGCTGTTGGCCAAGATCATCAGCTCGCTCACCACCTTGTCGATGGGGTTACCGCGCTGCCGCGCAATGATACGCACCCGCCCATCCTCCACGCGGATGACGTAATCCACCCGGCCGGTCTGCTCGACCTGGCCGCGCGCCGCCTCCAAGTGGCAGGCAAACCCCCAAAGCCACTCCAACTCCCGCCGGAAGGGGTAGTCTGGGGTGTCGGCGCCGATGGTGTCGATATTGAACAAGGGCTCTAGGGTCTCGTGGCGCAGGTTGGCGGCGATGCGCACCCGGTCGGGCTGGGTGGTGAGGCCGCGGATGGCATAGTCCGGCCCGACCTCGACGTAGAGCGACAGGGCAGGGCAGTCGCGGTTTTCCGCTAGGGTGTAGCGATCGACGAGGGCCTCCGGCAGCATGGTGATCTTGCCGCACGGCATATAGACGGTGGACAGCCGCTGCCTGGCCACCAGGTCGAGGTCGCTGCCGGCTGGCAGGCCCAGCGCCGGGGCAGCGATGTGGATGCCCACGCGCACCGAGCCGTCGGGGCGGAAGATCACCGAGAAGGCATCGTCGATCTCGGTGGTGGCCGTATCATCGATGCTGAAGGCGGGGGAGTCGGCCGCGGGTAGCTCCGGCGGTGGCGGCGGTGGCGCCAGTGTTGGGAAGCCGGTGCCTTTGGGGAAGTGGGTGAGCAAGAAGGCCTTAAGGTGGTATTCGTGGCTGGAGGGGATGGCGCCGCAGCGGTTGAGCAGTGCCACCGGCGTCAGTCCGGTCGCCGCGCAGGCATCGCTGAGCGCCTTGTATTCGAGGCTGTTCTTGTCTGGCTGATGTAGCAGCTGAAAGACCTTGCCGTGGAAGGCCGCAGGCAGTTCGCCACGGCCAAGCGCTGCCGCCCACTCGGCGCGCTGCGCCGCCTCGCGCGCGCGCCGCTCCAGCGCCGCCTTCGCCGCTGCCAGGGCCTCCGGCGGTGCCGGCTTGTAACGGCCCTTGCCGCGCCTGTAAAAGTAGATCGGGGCGCCGTGCAGGGCGAGGAGGATTGCCGCCGCCTCTGGGGCGGCGGGCTGGCCACCATAGTAGTCGGTGGCCAGCTCACGGAAGTCGAACTCGGCCTCGCCGGCCGCTTCCCAAAGGAAGTCGAGGTCCAGTTCCGCCGCCAGGGCGCGCGCCTGCTCCATCAGCGTGCCCGGCTCAGGGGCGTTGAAGCGCATGAGCACGTGCGCCGCCTTCACCTTGGTGCGTTTGCCATGCTGCGTCTCGACCTGAAGCGAGCTCTCCTGCTCGGCCAGGATGCTGCCGGCCTTGATCTCGCCTTCCTCCTCGTAGAGTAGATACATGCGCGCGCGGACTTCGAGCCGACTTAGAACGCCAGGATCTCGGGGATATACTCGGCGAAGCGGGTAAAGCCGTGATCCCCCCCCTCGAGCACGATCTGCCTCGCCCCTTGGTAATAACGCGCCGCCTCGCGCCAATCGAGCACTTCGTCGCCCTTCTCCACCAGCAATAGGTAGCGTTGCGGATCGGCCAGACGTGGGACATAGAGCGCCGCCAGTTCCTGCAGGTGCTCGGCGGTAAAGCGGTATTCGCTGCCATCGTGCCAGTTCTTCTGCGTGCGGCCGACCTCGCCGGCCAGTTTTTCATGGCAGGCCACACATGGGTTCACCAACACCGCCTTGAGACCATGGCGCTCCGCCAGCCAGGTGGCATAAAAGCCGCCCAGGGAACTCCCCACCAGCTTAGCCGTGCCAAGGCTTGCGGCGATGAGCGCCTCTAGCTGCGCCACCGCCTCGGCCGGACGGTGCGGCAAATCGGGACAGGCATAGGCCTCGGCCAGGCCGCGCGCGGCCATCCACGCCTGCAATTGACGCGCCTTGCCGGAGCGCGACGAGCTATTGAAACCATGGATGTAGATGATCATTTCGGGTCGGGATTTCCTCGGCAGCGCGGCGGGCGTCAGACGGCGCGCCGACGCAGCCGCCGGCGCAGCGTCATGCTCGCGCGTACTGTCTATTCTAACGGTCTTGCACCGCAACCACCTGTGCCAGCCAAAGGGTGAGCTCGTCGATCACCCGGTTGGCTGCACGCCCCATGGCCTCGGTGGCGCCAGCGGCGTCGTGGCTCGCCACCGGCTGCTGGGCGACGAACATGCGTCGTTCCAGCAGGCGGGCATCTGTTCGGCGAAGGAGCTCTGCCTCCAACACCAGCAAGACGACGCCAGGTGGCGTGGCGGCGTCGTGATAAAAATCCACTAACCGCGTGTTGAGCTGGTAATCGCCACGCACACCACCCCCCAGGGGTGCGACGACTGCAAACACGCCGGCCGCCTCCAAGCGCTGGCGGATCAGCCAAGTCAGCCGCCTGGCGGGGGGTTCGCTCCAGCGGGCGAATTGATAATAGGCCCGCGTGCCGGCCTCCCGGCTATACACCGGGCTGGTCGCCTGGTACAGGGCGGGCGCCTCCATCTCCCGCAGCAGCAAGGTCCCTGGGTGTGTGCGGCTGACCTTCACCACTGGGCCGGGGTCGGTCAGCACGTGATAGGTCAAGGCCTGCCCTGCGCCGGGCAGACGCATACAGCCGCCGAGCAGGAGGACGAACGCAAGCAGGCCAAGGGCTTTCATGGCCGCACCTCGCCAGGGCCGAGTGCTGCAGGCGGTGGGCCATAAAGGATACGCGCAGGTTCTGCCAGCTCGCGCCCAGCCGCTTGCAGGGCCTCACCGGCCTGCCGTAGGGATTGGCCAGTGGCCGCCACCTCCTGGGTGGCGAGATCGGCGCTGATGCGCAAGCTCACGGCGATGCCGCCGAGCTCCCGCTCCATGCGGTCGAGGCTGTCACGCGTGCGCTTCAGGGTCGCGTCCGCCTCGGCGAGGGTGTGTTCCGCCGCCCGCGACAGTTGCGCAAGCTGTGCCCTGCCGTCGCGCGCCAGTTGCCCGATCTCGGCGGCCGTGCTGTGCAATTGTTCGGCCGTCATGCGCGCGCTGGTGAAGGTGGCGCCCATCTCGGGGACGGCCTGCCGCAGATCGCTTGTGAGCAGGCTCAAGTTGCGCAAGGTGGTAGCGAGCGCCTTCTGATTGTCGTCGGCGAGCAAGGCATTCAGCCGTTTGAGGCTCTCGTGTCCCGTGCGCCCCAGGTCCTCGATCAACTCGGCTACCCGCGACAGGTCCGCCACCCCCTCGGCGATGACCGGATCTTGCTCGCCCGGCGGCACCCGGAGCAACGGGTGTCGTGCCGAGGCGGCATTGGTGAGGTCCACCGCTGCCAAACCGGTGAGCAGGTTGCGCGAGATGACCGCAGTCACCCCCTCCAGCACCGGCGTGCGGCGGTCCACCTCCAGGCTCACCCGTACCGTACCGGGCCGATCCGGCAAGATGGTGTAGTCAGCCACCTTGCCGACCTTGATGCCTTGCATGCGCACCGGGCTGCCGATCTGTAGCCCCTCCAGCGATTGGTTCTGGAAATAGACCGTGTAGCGCTTGGTCGGCAGGCGCTCAGCCGCCCCGGAAAGCCAGTAGAGGCTGCCGGCCAGGACCATGAGCAACACCACCACGGTAGTGCCTACCCAGGCATAGCGTGCTTCAGACTCCATTTGCCTTAGCCCGTTCGTCTGCTCGCAAAATAGGATCGTATCCACGGATGCTCGGTTCGCGCCACCTCCCCTACCTGCCCGTCGGCGATGATCTTGCCCTCGTGCAGCACGATGACGCGATCGACCAGGTCGTAAAGGGTGTCCAGGTCATGGGTGGTGAGCAACACCGTCAGGCCCAGGCTGTCGGCGAGCACGCGCAGGGTGCGGTCGAAATCGCGTCCGCCGATCGGGTCCAGCCCAGCCGTCGGCTCGTCCAGCAACAGCAGCTCCGGCTCGAGGGCGAGGGCGCGGGCCAAGGCGGCACGCTTGCGCATGCCGCCGGAGAGTTCGCTCGGCCGCTTGTGGGCGGCATCCAGCGGCAGTCCCACGAGGTTGAGTTTGAGGCTGACCAATTCGCACAGCAGGGCATCAGTCAGTCGCAGGCGCTCCCGCAGCGGGGTGGCCACGTTCTCCGCCACGCTGAGGTTGGAAAACAGGGCGCCGTCCTGAAACAGCAGGCCGAAGCGGCGGCGCAGGGCATGAAGCCGCGCCTGCGACACCGCCGCCAGGTCCTCACCGAACAGCCTTATGCGCCCCTCGGTGGGCCGCTCCAGACCGGCGATCGCGCGCAGCAGCACCGTCTTGCCCGTGCCGCTACCGCCGATCAAGGCCGCTACTTGGCCGCGCGGGAGGGAAAAGGTCACGCCGTCGTGCACCCACCGCCCCCCCAAGCGGGTGCGCACCGCTTGCACCTCCACCACGGCCTGCCCCTCGCCCGCCCCGCTCGCCATCCCCTACTTCAGCTCGGGATAGAGCACCGCAAAGGCGGCATCGATGAGGATCACGGCAACCAAGCTATGCACCACCGTGGCGGTGGTGTTGAGCCCCACGCTGCGCGCATCGCGCGCTACGGTGAAGCCGTTGTGGCAGGCGATGAGCCCGATGGCGA
Organism: Thiobacillaceae bacterium; assembly: GCA_041640815.1. Lineage (GTDB taxonomy): Bacteria > Pseudomonadota > Gammaproteobacteria > Burkholderiales > Thiobacillaceae > JANWZL01. The sequence goes on along the minus strand of JBEPZO010000027.1, from coordinate 1,263 downwards.
GGGCGAACACCGGCGTCTTGATAAGACCGAAGATTACGGTCTTCAGCGGCAACACCTCTTGCAGGCGATCGAGGAAGGTCGTGGGGCTGATCCCCAGTTGCCAGCTCGCGATCTGCATCGCCCCCAGGAGGCCGGCCACGTCGGCCACCACTGTCAACAATGGCAGCATGACGACGATGGCGATGAGCCGCGGCAGCACCAAGACCTGCCAGGGGGAGAGCCCCAGCACGCTGATGGCGTCGATTTCCTGGCTCACCTTCATGGCACCGAGGTGGGCGGTGAAGGCCGCACCCGAGCGACCCGCCACCAGCACGGCGGTGATCAAGGGCGCAAGTTCGCGTGTGACGGCGAGCCCGACGCCATCGACCACGAAGACGTTGGCGCCGAACTTTTGCACCTGGATGCCCAGCAAATAGGCGAACACCACGCCGATGAGGAAATTCATCATGGCGATGATCGGCAGCGCCCGCACACCGACCATCTCCAGCTGCACGACGAGCTCTCGGCCGCGCAACAGCGACGGCCTGAGCATGAGCTCGGCGAAGGCCTCAGCCGTTCGCCCCAGGAAAGCGAGCGCGGACAGGGTCGCGCGCCCCAGCCCGAAGACGTGCCAGCCGATGGCGCGGTGCATCCCCCAGCGGGGCAAGGCTATGTGGGTGCACTCGCCGCGGCGCGTGGCCACCAGCTCAAGCATGGACTGTGCCTGGCGGTCAAAGCCGCATAGGCGCAGCGTGGGCAAGGGCAGGCCCAGATGCGACAAGTGGTTGAGCAGCCGGTTTGCTCCGGCGCTATCCATGCGCTCGAGGCGGCTGCCGTCCAGGGTCAGCGGCCGTTTGGGGTCGATGCGCAGGGCGTGCAGGGCGTCGTCGAGCGCGGGCAGATGATCCAACACCCATGGCCCTGCGAGGTGGATGACCAGGCCTTCGGTCCGAGCCTCGAGCCAGCAGTAGCCTTGGACCGCCTTTCCTGTCTGCGCCCCTGCCTCGACGGGCGCTGGTGTGGCAGCGTTTTCGGGACGGGCATCGGGGCGAACCATCATCAGGGCCGCGCAAGCTTGGCGAGCAGTTTGTCGTGGATGCCGCCGAAGGCGCCGTTGCTCATGATCAGGACATGGTCGCCTGGCCGAGCGGCGCGCACGATGGCCTCGATCAGCGCCTCGAGCTCATCATGCACCTGCGCCCGTTCGCCCATCGGCGCGAACACTGGCCGCGCATCCCAGCCCAGGTCGGCGGCATAGACGAAGACGAGGTCGGCGGTGGCGAG
>JBEPZO010000026.1:0-26303 GCA_041640815.1 Thiobacillaceae bacterium | reverse complement strand
CCGAGAGCAAGGCCACGCTCGACGCCTTCGTCGCCGCCATGGTCAAGGTGAAAGAAGAGGCCGAGACCGATCCGGCCCTGGTCAAGACCGCCCCGCACAGCATGCCGGTGCGCCGCCTCGACGACGTGCGCGCGGCCCGGGAACTCGACCTCATCTGGAAGGGCTGAAATGGAGCGCGAGCGCCCGCCGCGCGCAGCCGATGCCGCTGTCGACACCTGCCCGGCCGCGGTCGAACCGGAGACGGCGCAGCAAGAAAGCCCGCACAAAGGCAAGACCGGGCTCACCCGGGTGTGGAATGCCCTGTTTTATTCACTAGCGGGGCTCAAGGCCGCCTACCGGCATGAAGACGCCTTCCGGCAGGAGGTGGTGCTCGCCGCCATCCTCATCCCGCTGGCCTTTGTACTCACCACCGACAACTTGGCCCGCGCCCTCATGATCGGCAGCGTGCTGCTGGTGCTGGTGGTGGAGCTCATCAACTCCGCCATCGAGGCAACGGTCGACCGAATCTCGCTCAAAGACCACGTCCTCGCCAAACGCGCCAAGGACATCGGTAGCGCCTCGGTCTTCGTCGCCCTGATCAACGTCATCGTGATCTGGGCCCTCGCGCTCGCGGGATGAGGAACCGCTGACCTGACGGCACGAGGCCCGGCGCGGCGCTTGACCCATCCGCGGGGGCGCCGGGACCGCCGTCCGATCCTGCTGCTGCGCGGGCTTGCAAGCGCTTGGCGCCGGAGAGGGCTGCAGCGCCTGGTGGGCGAGGCCGCCGATCGGCTCCGCTCGGCTGGGCCAAGCGCTCTTCCAACGGCCAGCCGCGACCCTTCACCGCAGCCGCCGGCTTCGCGTCTCTCTACAGCGAGAACTCTTCGTCATAGGGGGCCTCTCCCGCCACCACGGGTAGGGTGAAGGCGCGGTCCCAGATGCCCCAGCCGCCGTCGAGCACGCGGACATCCTTGTAGCCCAAGGATTTCAGCTGCAGCCAGCCCAGGCTCATGCGAAAGCCGTCGTGGCAGTAGAGATAGACGGTCTTGTCACGCGGCACTGCCGCATACATCGCCTGCAAGCGCGCTTCATCGAACCATTTGTGGGTTTGCGCATCCGTCCCGTCCAGGCTCACCACGTTGATGGCGCCGGGGATGTGGCCGCCCTGCACGGCGTGGCGAATGACCTTACCGGTGTACATGTCATGCGGCCGTGCATCCACCAGGATCACGTTGGGATCGCGGCGGGAGATCACGTCGTCGTAGACCTGTTGCCATTCGACATAGAGATCGCGCTTCGCCGGCTTGAGGGTGACATTGCCGGGCTTGGGCGCGGGGGTGGGCGCCTTGGTCAGTTCGTAGAAGGCGGCCCATTCCTGAACGCCGCCATCGAGGATCTTCACCCGGCTCATGTCGAAGCCGTACAGCTCCAACAGGTAATAGAGACGGGCAGTCAGCGCCGTGCGCGAATCGTCATACAGCACGAGGGTGGAGTCGTCATTCACCCCCCAGCCCCGCAGCGTGGCCTGGAACTTCTCCCGGGACGGGAACAGCATGATGGAGCGGCCCATGTTGTCCCCCAGGTCCTTGAAGCGCTGCACCTGGATGGCGCCGGGGATATGGCCGACGGTGTAATAGCGATGGGGGTGGTAGCGCACCTCGAGGATGACGAGCTTCGGGTTTTTCCCCATCTCGGCGGCAAGCCAGTCGGCGTCCACCAAGAAGGAACGGTCGGCCAAGGCGGGCGCGGCCAGGGTGATGAGCCAAAGGAAGAAGGGCAGAAAATATCGTCGCGTCATGATCGGTTCCTTCGACGGGGGATCGTAGAGTCTGACCCGCAGGCTGCGCCGACGCCAGACCCATTCATACCGGTAGGCCATAGGTCGAAACCTGATCCTGGTAGGGCAACAAGCAACGCTCGAAACTGCCGCGGATGGCCGACACACTGCGCGCAGCCTCCGTATTCGCGTACCCGCAATCCTCAGCGTTACGCAAACAGATGCCGCGGCAGCCACCAGCGATAGAACACCATGCCTTAAGGGTTGCAGCAGCAGGTTGAGCGGCGTGACCGCGATCGCGCGCGCGGTGTTGCCGCGCCCGAGCTAGGTGAAGGTGATGAACCAGTCGGTGCAGGGCACCAGCAGCACGCCCAGATGCAGCGCCGGGTCGTCGGGCAGACATTGCAGCGCGATCCACACCCCCAGCGGGATCAGCGCGAAATTGCCGAGCAGGATGGCGAGGACGAAACGGCCATCGCGGAAGGCATCGCGCGCGTGCAGCAGCGGCACCTGCACGAAGGTGGTGTAGAGCAGCGCGGCCAGCACCGGCCACAGCACGGCCTCGAACAGCGGTGCGACGGCGGGCGCGGCACTGCCCAGCAGCAGACCGCCGGCGATGGCGATGAGATAAATCCAGACCTGGCGGCGTTCGAGCGTCAGGCGATCCATCAATCGTCCACCCTCGACAAGGCCAGTGTGCCTGCCAGCATGAGGCCCGCCGCGAGCACGAAGGCGACGACCGGTGAGACCGCCGTCCACACCACCCCGACCGTGGCGCTGGAGAGGAACTTGGCCGCGCCGTTGACGCTGCCGAGCGCGCCCAAGCCCAGGGTCATCGTCTCGCGCGGCACCAGCTCGGCGGTGACAGGGGCTTCCAGCGCCTCCTGCACCGCGACATAGAGGCCGGCGATGAGGAAGATGCCGACCAACAGCGGCACACTCGCCACCTCGAGCCAGAACGCCAGTGCCAGCAACACCGCGGTGAGTGCGCCGAGCCCATAGCCTGCCACCAGCATCGGCATGTGGCCGACGCGGTCGGCAAGCCAGCCCACCGGCCAGGACGCGGCGACCTGCACCGCGTTGCGCAACGCATACATGAGCCCGGCCACCTGCGCTGCCTGCACCACGCCCAGCGCGGGCGCAAGCAGCGTGGTGGCGGCGAGGATCAGGAGCGCATGCGAAAAATCGCCGACACCGAACAGCCCGACCGCGCCGAGGTAACGCTTGAAGCGCGCCGGCAGCCCGCGCAGCGAACCGAAGAAGGCGAGTCGGGGATTGGGCGAATGCTGCGGGTCCTGTACCAGCAGCAGGAAGGCCAGCACCGCCAGCCCGCCGGGAATGAGCGACAGCCACAGCACGAAGCGGAACGGCCCAGCCGCGTCATCCCACTGCCAGCCCTGCGCCAGCCCCAGCAAGGCCACCCCGAACAGCGGCCCGAGCACCGCGCCCACGCTATCCGCCGCGCGGTGAAAGCCAAAGGCGCGCCCGCGCGTGGCGGGGCTCACCGCCTGGATCACGATGGCATCGCGCAGCGGGCCGCGTAAGCCCTTGCCGAACCACGATACCAGGCGCCCGAGCAGGATCAATGGCCAGCCGACGGCGAGCGCGATCAGCGCCTGCCCGAGCGGCGTGAGCCCGTAGCCCACCAGCACCAAGAGCTTGCGATGGCCGAGCTTGTCGGCGATGTAGCCCGCAACCATCTTGGTGAAAGCGGCTACTGCGTCGGCCATGCCCTCGATGAGCCCCAGCGCCGCGGCCGGAATGCCCAGCACCGCGAGGAAGCCAGGCAGGATCACGCTCGTGGTCTCGTAGCAGAAATCGCCGAGCGCGCTGGTGAGGCCGGCGCCGGCGACGGTGCGGTTCATCCAGCCGTTCGGCGGCGCGGGCGGGGTGTTGGCTTGCGGGCACGGGTCAGGCATGGCGTCAGCTCGTCGGTATACTCAGGGGTTACCTCACCCGAGCACTGCATCGCCGTGAACCCACCGCATTGGCATCCTGGCCCTCATGCGCTGGCCTCAACCGCTAGCTGCCATGCGGCGGACAGCGCCTCGGCCTGCTGTAGCACCGTCTGCACCGCCGCATCCTGCATGTCGGGCGGGTAGCCGTATTTGCGCAGGATGCGCTTCACCAGCACGCGCAACCGGGCGCGCGCCGATTCGCGGTGCGCCCAATCGACAGTGATATTCGCCTTCAGGCTCACCAGCAGTTCGTGGGCGATGACGCGCAGCTTCTCGTCGCCCATCACCTGCACGGCGGACTCGTTCTCGGCCAGGGCGTCGTAGAAGGCGATCTCTTCCTCCGACAAGCCGGCCTCTTCCCCGCGCTGGCGTGCGGCGCGGATGTCCTTGGCCAGTTGGATCAACTCCTGTAGCACCTCGGCGGTGGTGATGGCGTTGGCGTGGTAGCGCGCAATGGCCGCCTCCAGCCGCTCGGAAAACGCCCGTGCCTCGACGATATTGACCTTGCTGCGCGCGCGTATGCCATCGTCGAGGAGCTTCCTCAAGGCTTCGAGCGCCAGGTTTTTCTTCTCCATCCGCTGCACTTCGGCGAGGAACTCGTCGGAGAGGATGGAAATGTCGGGACGCTTGAGCCCTGCGGCGGCCAGGATGTCCACGATCTCGGTCGAAACCACCGCACGGCTGACGATTTGCTGGATGGCCAGCGCCTGCTCCGGGGCGGAAGGGCCGGGGCCGGCCCCCGACTTGACCAGTGCGGCGCGCACCGCTTGGAAGAAACCCACCTCCTCGCGGATGGCGCGCGCCTCATCCGACGCCGCTGCCAGCGCGAAGGCCTTGGACAGCGCCAACACCGCGTCGGCAAACCGCCGGTGCGCCGCCTTTTTGCCCTCCGGCGTGCTTTCCTGCGCCGCCCACTGCTGCTGGCGCTCCAAAATCCAGTCCATTGCCGCCGCCAGCATGGCCAGCCGCTCGTGCGGCTTGCCATCCAGGCCGCTGCGATAGTCCAGGCCGTGAAACATGGCGCGCACCACTTCGAGCTTCTCCAGCATCACGGCGACGGCCTCGGCCTCGTCGATGCCGGTGTTCTCTCGGTCGCGTGGGGAGTACTGCGCCAGCGCGTCCTTCAGGTTCTGCGCGATGCCGATGTAGTCCACGATTAGCCCCGCCGGCTTATCGCGAAACACGCGGTTCACCCGCGCGATGGCCTGCATCAGGCCGTGGCCGCGCATCGGCTTGTCGATATACATCGTATGCATGCACGGGGCATCGAAGCCGGTGAGCCACATATCGCGCACGATTACCAGCTTGAGCGGATCGTTCGGGTCGCGGGCGCGTTTGGCGAGCAAGTTTCGTCGCGCCTTGTTGCCGATGTGCCGCTGCCACTCGGGCGGGTCGCTGGCTGAGCCGGTCATGACGATCTTGATCGCCCCTTGTGCGTCGTCGTCGCTGTGCCAGGCAGGGCGCAGGCGGACGATCTCGTTATAGAGCGCCACACAGATGCGCCGACTCATGCACACGATCATCGCCTTGCCTTCGAGCGCCGCCTCGCGCGCCTCGAAATGCTGCACGATGTCCTGCGCGATGAGTCGCAGGCGCTTCTCTGCACCCACCAGCGCCTCCACTGTCGCCCATTTTTGCTTGGTGCGCTCGCGCGCCAGCTCCTCTTCGCCTTCCAGAATCTCCTCGATCTCGGCGTCGATCTTGGGCTTTTCCTCCTCGTCGAGCTCGATGCGCGCCAGGCGCGATTCGTAGTAGATCGGCACCGTGGCGCCGTCTTCCACCGCGCGGCGGATGTCGTAAATGTCGATGTAGTGGCCGAACACCGCCGGGGTGTTGACATCGTCGGCCTCGATGGGGGTGCCGGTGAAGCCGATGAACGAGGCGTTGGGCAGCGCATCGCGCAGGTACTTGGCAAAGCCATAGGAAACCTCGCCGGTTTTGGCGTCCACCTTGGCCCTGAAGCCATACTGGCTGCGGTGTGCCTCATCGGCGATGACCACGACGTTGCGGCGCAGGGTGAGCGGTCCCTCGACATCGCCAAATTTCTGCAAGGTCGTGAAGATCACCCCGCCTGCAGCCCGGTTGAGCAGGGCCTGCAAGTGCTCGCGGCTTTCCGCCTGCACGGGCGTCTGACGGATCAGGTCGCGGCACATGGCAAACGTCGCGAACAACTGGTCGTCCAGATCGTTGCGGTCGGTGATGACCACCAGCGTCGGGTTTTCCAGCGCCGGGTGCTTGACCAACAGGCCCGCATAGAAAGCCATCAGCAGGCTCTTGCCCGAACCCTGGGTGTGCCAGATCACGCCCACCCGGCGGTCCCCTGGCGCCTGATCACGCACACTGGGCAAACCGTAGCGAGCGGGGTCTTCGCGCACGCCCGGCGCCGCAGCAGCGCGAGGCAGCGCGCGCAAGGTCTGCTCCACCGCCTTTTTCACCGCGTGGAACTGGTGGTAGCCGGCGATGATCTTGACGAGCCCCGACCCCGCTTCGCCGAATACCGTGAAATCGCGCAGCAGATCGAGCAGACGCCGCCGCTCGAACACGCCCTCGATCAGGGTCGGGAGCTCCGGCGCACCTTTCGGGGCCAGGTTGGCGCCGTCGGTGGTGCGCCAGGGCATGAAGCGCTCCAAATCGGCCGACAGCGACCCCACGCGCGCGGAAAGGCCGTCCGAGATCACCAGCAGCGCATTGGTGTGAAAGAGCGGCGCAATCTCCCGCTTGTAGGTCTGCAACTGGTTGAATGCGGCTGCCAAGGTCGCCTGGTCGTCGCCCGGAGCCTTGAGCTCGATCACCGCCAGCGGCAGGCCATTGACGAACACCACCACATCCGGCCGCCGCTGATGCTGGCCATGGATGACCACGAACTGGTTCACCGCCAGCCAGTCGTTGCGGGCCGGCTCGTCGAAGTCGATGAGCGCGACTTTGCCAGCCGTCAGCGTGCCATCGTCCGCGAAGTACTCGACGTCCACGCCCTCGGTCAGCAGGCGGTGGACGCGGCGGTTTTCTTCCAGCAGGTTGGGTAGCCCCGATTGCGTCACGCGCCGCATCGCCTCGTGCCGCGCGTCGGCGGGCAGCGCCGGGTTCAGGCGCGCCACCGCGTCGGCCAGGCGCCGCTTCAGCACCACCTCGTCGTGGCTTTCGCGTTCCGGGCGCAGCCCGTCGGGGCCGATGTGCTCCTCGTGCTCGATGGCATACCCCAGCCCGCGCAACTGCTGAAGTAGGGCGCGCTCGAGCTCGGCTTCCGACAGAAAGGCCATCCTTCACACTCCGGCGGGGGTGGACAGCGCCAGCTCGGCGGCGTTTGGCTCGAAGCGTTTCCGGTTCAGGCTATAGCCCATCGAGAGAAAGGCGCCAAGGTTGTCATACTCGATTGGGTAGGTCTTGCCAGCGGCGGCAGCCATTGCAGTCTTTGCCACGATTACCTCCCGCTCCAACTCGCCACGGGCGAAGATGCGGCGCAGGTGGAGGGCATTCACCGACCTGCCGCGCCCGAACTGCTCGGCGATCTGCTGCAGGCTCAGCCAGATGTTTTCTCGCTCGATGCGCACGTCCACCCGCGCTTCGGCGCTGTCATGGATGATGACTTCGGCTGTGAGGCTCACCGCTTGTCCTTCCCATGACGGCCATGACGCGGTCATCCGCAGAACTCGAACGAGGCTCGATCGATTCGTCGGCTCACACCAGCAGCGCCTCTACGCCTTGCACGAAGACCTGGAAACTGCGAGATCGGTTGGTGTGAGGGTTGAGTTTGGGAGCGATACGCCGCGCGGCGTCGATTTTCGGATAGTAGCTCCTGTAAATGCCATGCTTCTTGAGCAAGCGATGCAAGGCCTCCCAGGAGCCGCCGTTGTCGGGGTTGCGAAAGATGCCTTTGCTGGCATCGAGCGCAGGCAGGCCGCTGAATGCCTGGCGCAGGGCCTCTGTGTCGCCGATGAACCAGGATTCCAATTCCTCGACCGCGACGCGGTTGACGACGTGAAACCGTCCATGAGCGTCGGGGCTGGTCTTGGTCGCCAAGCCCGCGGCTCTTGCCATTTCTTCGAGCTGACACTTGAGTTTTGTGCAATCGTCGGCATCCCGGTCTACCAGCACGACCACGCGCAGCGGCTCGCCTCGCGCGATTCGATCATGGTAAGCCGCCAGCCGATTTGGCAGCGCCTTGAGCAGCTTGTCTTTGCTTCCCAGGTTGATCAGTTTCCAGCGTGCGCGCCCACGCACCAGTTTCGGCAGTACATGCCGCAGCGCCTCTTCTGCCGAAGGCTCTTCGACGAGGAACTCGATCTGCGTCACGTCTCGTCCCCCGTGGCCAGCGGGTCACCGGCGTCGAAATGCCCTTCCATCCACAGCTCCCCCAGCGTTGCGCCGTGACGGATGAAATCCTGTATGCCCGGCATGTCCGCCACCCGCCGCACGCGCGTGTACCCATCGGCGGCGCGGTACAGCACGCGCACTTCCTCTGGCCGTAGGGGGTTGATGAAAAACGGCGAGTGGGTGGTGACGATCAGTTGCGTGCGCTGTGCCGCTTGCTGGCACTCTTCGGCCAGCTCCGGCAGCAGGCGAGGATGAAGATAGTTCTCCGGCTCCTCAATGCCCACGAGCTGTGGGGGGGCAGGATCGTAAAGCACCGTCAAATAAGCCAACAGCTTGAGCGTGCCATCGGAAGCGAAGCGCGACAGCACCGGCTTGGAAAAAGGCGCATCCTTGACCAGAAGCAGCAGGCGACTGTCGTCCAGTACCTGAGCCTCGACCTTTTCGATACGGGGGATGCGCCGCCGCAGTGTCGCGAAGATCTGCGCTAGGCGATCAGGGTGCTGTTCGTGCAGGTACTGAATGACGTTGGGCAGGTTATCGCCCGTCGGGGATAACCGTTCCTCGGCTCCCGCTTCCGGGTTGCCGCGCGCCGCGTCCGCCGACAAGTACGAAAGATGCCAGCTGGTGATGAAGTTGCGCAGCGCGATCACCCGCGGGTTTTCGGCCAGGGTGCCCAAGGTATTCACGGCCAGCACGTCCGGACCGGAGAGCGCCATTTTGACGCGTGTGTCACTTGCTTCCGGCGCTTCTCCGGTAATGACTTCGCCTTGGCCGTACCGGTAATCCAGAAAATGAAACGGCGCGGCCGGGTGACCGCGCTTCCAGCGCAGAAACTCGCGCGCCACGACCGGGCCCCTTGCTTGTTCCTCGATTTCCAGGTGATAGGTGATGAGCGGCGTACCGGGGCGCTCTCGGTACTGAAGCTCGATAACGATGGGGCCTTCCTGATCCCGGCTGCGCAGCTCGCGAAACCGACCCCGGCGATCCCACGCCTTGCGCAGACCGTCCGAAAAGCATTCGGCCAGAAAAGCGAACACGTCGAACACCGTGGATTTGCCGCTGCCGTTCGGCCCCAGCAAAACCGTCAACGGCGTGATCTGTTCCAGCACGACGTCGTGCAGGGCTCGGTAGTTTTTTACGCGCAGGCTTTCGATGCGCGGCGGTGGCTGGAACGGTATCATTGCATAGTCTCCAAAAATTTTTCGGCGTCCTTCACCCGTAGCTCGCCGGAGATCAGCTTGGGCAGTAGGGTATCGCGCAGGGCGGCGAGGGTGCGGGATTCACGTCGGCATTCGAGGGACCGCGCAAGGAGTGGCTCAGCCCCGTGCTCGAACTGACTAAGCAGCGGCTTAGACGGTTTGACGATTGTTAGCCCTAGGATCGCAGCCACTTGCGCCCGCTGATGGCTTTTCGACGTTCCCGTTACAAGGCCTTGAATCTGCTGACGGAATAACGGCGACCTCACCAGGCAGTACAGATAGGAGCGCCCGTGTGGTGAGTTTGGAGCGAGCACCAGAAACTCCGTCGAGCAGACGGCACGATCATTCGGCTGAACATCGACCAGCCACACGCGTTCGATCTCCGGATTAAGCTTGGACAGTAGGACGACGCCTGGTGTTACGAGTGACTTCAGGCTCTTGATATTTTTTCCTATCTCCGACTTTGGCCACTGTCCCTCATCAAAGGCTGGTATGCTAAAGTGAATGAATTCTGTCTCAGGCCAATCGAGTGGGTTGATCTGGTTTCGTTGGACCTCAACGACCTCTGTGAAAGTCCCCACACTCCACCCCTCCGGTATCTCCCCCAGTTCGGAATCGACGAGACGGTCGGGGAAGAGGTCGTAGAGGTGTGCGGGCAGGCCGGGGAGCGACTCGCCGCGGCGCCAGCGGCCTTCCATCTTGGCGCGCACGGGTTCGAAGTCCACGAACCACGCCTGGAACAAGGCGCGCGCCATCGCCTCCAGCGTTTCGCTCATGCGCCGGTTCAGCTCGATCTTGTCGTCCAGCGTGCCGAGGATATGGGCGATGGCACGTTGTTCACTGAGAGGCGGAAGCAGCAAAGGGCATGCAGCCAAAATTGAGGTGTTCAGGTTCGGCATGGTAGCGCCGTGCGCATGCCGGACGATCCACTCCCGGACGCTGGGATGTCCGAGGTAATAAGACGTGAATAGTGGATCGGGACCTTGTGAACCCAGTCGAACGCGAAGACATCCGGTGCCGCACAACCAGCCGTCTTCACGGTCTCGCACAAGGGCCCGTCTTTCAACGTCGCCACGTCGGCTGTATACGATGTCGCCGGCGCGGACTAAGTAACGTTTCAGACGATTCGCGTCTTCGGGTGTGATGCGTGCGATGCCATCCTCGATGATGCGATTTTCACCGATGTTCTGCGGCATGATCGCAGGAATACCGACAGGCACATAGTCTGCGGCGTGCAGTTGACTGCCAAACGGGCCTGTCTGGATATCGCCTCCCCCCCGCTGACAAGCCTCACCAAGAGTGGTGTATTCCCAACCACTAGGGGCAGCACCAACTAACTGCTCAATCTCCATACCCCACCTCCTCCCCTCTGCCAGCCATCGCGGCAACGACCCCTGCCGTCTTGCCGCAGCACCCTCCCGCCAGCCCTTCAGAATGCACGCGCCGTGCAAATAAATGTACGCGTACATTTACCGTACATTTCCGTGCGGCAACTGGCCTCACTGGCTCACTCCTGGTTCCGCTTTGGGCGGCTTTTGGCCGGATATGGAGCCCGCCAAATTTTTTCGCGACCGCTCATAAATATGAGCGGTTCTCCATAACTTATGAGCGCGCTCATATCTTTTGTCCCCGCTCATACCAGGCCCCCTTGCGCGCACCATGGCGCGTCAGGCGGCCGTCGTCCACGAGCCGGGACAGCAGGCGAGTCGCCTGGAAGGGGCTTATCCGGCACAACTGCGCCGCCTCGCGCCGGGTAATCCGCCCGTGCTTTTCCACGTATTGCAGCACCATCTGTTCCTGCTGCAGCGGTTCGAAGCCGCGCTGGCGGACGTAACCGGCCTTGTCGCCGAGCAGACGGTAGGTCACCGCCGAGAGGTGCCACGTACGGCCTTTCTTCTGGCCCCGCTCTTCGACCAGGCCCGCCTCGACCAGGCGGTGCAGCACGGCGCGCGTCTCGGCATCAGGCCATTGGATGAGGCGAGAGGCTTCGTCGGTGGTGAGCTCGCGCGTTTGCCACAGGCGGTTGAGGATGAGCAGCTCGTCGAGCCCCAGGTCTAGCCCCCTTTGGGCTTCGCTGACCAATAGCCGGACGAAATCCAAGTTGGCCGCGCCGCCGGGGATGACGAGGCTCACCGTCGCCTCGTTGCTGCGCGCATAGGACGGTGCGGGGCGGCCATTGCGCAGTTGTTCGTAGAAGATGGTGTCGATGCCACGTGCGGTGCGTTCGACGATGCCGGCGCGCTTGATGGCATCGGCGAGCAAGGGGTTGCGCGGACGCGGCGCAGTCACCAGCAGATTGTCCAGCCGCACGCCTTCGGGGAATCCGCCGGGGTTGGTGATTTCGATGTGGTCGGCGTGCCACTGAAAGTGAACCGCCCCCAGGCGCAGATAGTCGCGATGGATCAAGGCGTTGGCCAACGCCTCGCGTAGCGCCCGCTCGGGGTAGTCCGGTACGCCCACGCGCAGCAGGCCGACCATGAGTTCCTGCTCGCGGTTGCGGGCGCGGATGCGCGCCTCGATTTCTTCCATGACGCGCAGCAGCGGCCAGCGGAAGAAGTCGTTGACCTCCACGTCGAGCCCGCGCAGTACCTGGAAAGCCACTTCGTGCGCCGGCGTGAGGCGGCGTAGCGCGTCTTCCTTGCCGAAGAGCAACAGGGCCGCTAGCCGCACACCGCGCACTTCGCCGTTGGCGTCCACCACGCCGAGCGCCTTGGCCAGTTCGAGATCGGGCAAGTCGAGCAGGGATTCGTCGCTGCGGCCGCGCCGTTCGCGCACGCTGCGGCGGAAACGCTCGAACTCGAGCGGGTCGAGGTCCTGCCAGCGTGCGTTGCCGACGATCTGCGCCGAGGGGTCGAGCAACCCGCGGCTGGATTGCAGGGACTGCACGGCGTAGGCATCCATAGGTACACAGGCGGACTTGCCGTCGCCGCCTAGGCTGCGGCGCAGAAACAGGCCGTCAGCGGTGGCAACCGGTTGCCGTTGCGGCGGAATCTCGATGACCAACACCGCTCGGCCATCGAGCAAAACGGTTTGTACCCGCACCGCCAGCGATGGCCGGGTGCGGTTCGCGATCAATGCTGCCAACCGGTGTGGGTTGGTGACATCCCCATGGCGCGGGCGCGCGCCCGTGACGCGCCCGTCGTCTTCGACGCCGACAAGCAGATAGGCCGCTTCCTGCCCGCTGCGGTTGGCCAGGCAGACAACGGCCTCGACCAGGTCACGGTCGTTCAGCGGCGCGCGCTCTTCGCCTTTGAACTCGACGGCGAGGGTTTCGCCTGCGCCGATCAAGCGGGAGAGGTCATCGGCGGTCATCTGTTCATTACCCCCCCGTGTCGTCTGTTCATGCGCACGCTGCACCACCACCTTGTCGCGGGCGATGATGCGGCGAAACGCCTCGCTCGTGCGCGCCCAGTCCACCAGATCCACCTTCCAGGGCAGGTCGGATTCGGAGAAGTCTTCGGCCAGGGCGGCGCTGACGTCGAGCGGCAGCGGCGTCGGGGTGAGGATGGCGAGGTCGAGATCGGAAAACGGCTTGGCCTTGCCCGTGGCACGCGAGCCGAAGGCCCAGACCTCGTACTGCGGAACATGGCGGCGCAGGATGGCGCGCACGATGGCCCAGTGCTCGGGGCGGATGTCGATGGGCGGGGCTTCGTCGCTCATGCCAGGCGGGCCTTGAGCTGGTCGCGCAGGTGGCGCGCCTCAGTCAAAAACGCGGGTATGCCGCTGACGACGTCCAGGGCGATCGCTTCGTCATAAGTGTGGCTGGTCTTGGCGCGCATGTCGCGGTAGCGCCGCCAGTCGGGCCACGCGCCCAGCAGCAGGCCCTGTTCATTGGCGGTGCGGATGAGGTCCTGAAAACTCATCGCGTCGAATTCGGCCGGATTGGCGGCGGTTCGCTCGAGGAAGCGCTTGAGCGTCTTGTGGCTGATTTCGTAGGTGAACTCGAAGCGTAGTATGAGACCGTCGCGAATCTGCGTGTCAGTGGTGTCGCGCTGGTAGCGCTGCCAGCCTTCGGTCAGGCGGTCGATGGCGCGCTCCAGGGGCGTGAGGTCGAGCAGCGGTTCGGTCATCGCTGATCTCCGGGTGTGTAAAAGCCCAGGGCGTGCAGGTTGGCGGCCATGGCGGCGTCCGTGTTTTCCAATCGCACGCATCCCGCTTCCACGAAATGGCTCACAGCGGCTCCGCCCCCTCGTTCAAAATCGCCACGTATTGCCGGTAGGCGAACACGCGGTCGCGCTTGCGGCCGGTGATTTCACCGACGATGCCCAGTTGGGCGAGATTGTCCATCGCCTTGGCCACCGCCGGGAACGACAGGCCGGTGCGCTCGCACACGTGTTTGAGCGTGACCAGGGGCCGTTCGCGTAGCACCTGAAAGACGCGCAGAGCGGTGGATGCGCCGCGCCCCGAGCGTTCGATGGACTGGGCATCCTGCTGAAACAGGGTGAGCAGCCGTTTGGCGGTGCTGACGGCGTTGGCTGCCGTTTGCGCCACGCCTTCTAGGAAGAAATCGAGCCACGCCTCCCAGTCGCCCTCGAAGCGCACGAGATCGAGCAAGCGGTAGTACTCGGCGCGGTGCTGCTTGAAGTAGAGGCTCAAATAAAGCAGCGGGCGCGACAGCAGCCCCTCGTGATGCAGGATGAAGGCGATGAGCAGCCGCCCGATGCGGCCGTTGCCATCCAGGAAGGGATGAATGGTTTCAAACTGGACGTGCGCCAGCGCGGCCTTGACGAGGCCGGGGTAAGGGTTGCGTTCATCGTGCAGGAAGCGCTCCAGCTCGCCCATACAGTCGACCACTCGCGCCGGGGGTGGCGGAACGAAACACGCGTTGCCGGGGCGCGTGCCGCCGATCCAGTTCTGCGTGCGGCGGAATTCGCCGGGGTCTTTGTCGCTGCCACGGCCGCGCTGCAGCAAAACCGCGTGCATCTCGCGCAGCAGGCGGTTACATAGGGGAAACCCTTCCCGCAACCGGGCTAGACCATGTTCGAGTGCCGCCACATAGTTCGACACTTCCACCACGTCGTCGAACGGCACCCCCGGCGCGTCATCGAGTTCGAACAGCAGCAACTGGTCGAGCGTGGATTGCGTGCCTTCGATCTGGGACGAGAGCACCGCCTCGCGCCGCACGTAGGCGTAGAGGAACAGGTCGGTGTCGGGCAGCAGGAGGCTCACGCTGTCCAGTCGGCCAAGGGCCACTGTGGCGCGTTCGAGCAGTTGCTGGCGCCGCGCATCGATCAGAAGCGGCGGTTGCGGCGGCAGCGGCTGCGGGATGAATGCCTGCACTGCCTCGCCGGCGATGGTGTTGGCCTCGAGGCGCCCGGTCGGTCCGCGTCGCATCAGGTATCCCGGTAATCAACGCTCGTTAAACAGCGGTCGATGATATTAAGCGAAAATCCTGGATCGCTTAATAAGCGGCGGGGTTCATGGATACCCCAGCTCGCGCAGATTGGCCGCGATGGCGGCATCCAGCCGTGCGCCTTCGGCCTGCTGCGCGCGCAGTTGCGCCACCAGCCGCGTCATCTTTTGCTCGAAGGGTTCATCGTCGTCTGCGCGCGCGGCCGCGCCCACGTAGCGGCCCGGGGTCAGCACGTAGCCGTGTTTGCGGATCACATCGAGGGTTGCGCTCTTGCAGAAACCGGGCACGTCGGCATAGGCGCCGGCGTCGGGCTCGCCGCGCCAGGCGTGGTAGGTGTCGGCGATTTTTTTGATCTCGTCGTCGGTGAGCTCACGCCGGGTGCGGTCCACCAGCACGCCCATCTGGCGCGCGTCGATGAACAGCACCTCCCCGCGCCGGTCGCGCCAGCCACGGCCCGGGTTTTTGTTGCGCGCCAAAAACCACAGGCAAGCAGGGATCTGCGTGGAGTAGAAAAGCTGCCCGGGCAGCGCCACCATGCAGTCCACCACATCGGCCTCGATCATGGCGCGGCGGATGTCGCCCTCGCCCGACTGGTTGGAGCTCATCGAACCGTTGGCCAGCACCACGCCGGCGGTGCCATTGGGGGCCAGGTGGTAATAGATGTGCTGCAGCCAGGCGTAGTTGGCATTGCCCACGGGCGGCACGCCGAAGATCCAACGCGGGTCTTCGCGCAGGCGCTCGCCACCCCAGTCGGAGACGTTGAACGGCGGGTTGGCCAGGATGTAGTCGAACTTGAGGTCGCGCAGCTCGTCCTTGTGGAAGCTGCCTTCGTTGTTCCAGCGGATGTCGGCATCGATGCCGCGCACGGCCAGGTTCATCTTGCACAGCCGCCAGGTGGTGTAGTTACTTTCCTGCCCGTAGATGGCGATGTCGCCGATGCGCCCGCCGTGCTCCTCGACGAATTTCTCGCTCTGCACGAACATGCCGCCAGAGCCGCAGCAGGGGTCGTACACGCGGCCGCGGTAGGGCTCCAGCATCTCCACCAGCACGCGTACCACCGAGCGTGGCGTGTAGAACTCGCCGCCGCGCTTGCCTTCGGCGCCGGCAAACTGGCTGAGGAAGTATTCGTACACGCGCCCGAGGATGTCTTTCGAGCGGTCGCCGCCCTCATTGAGCGCAATGCCGGAAATCAGATCGATGAGTTCGCCCAGCATCACCTTGTTGAGCGCCGGGCGGGCGTAGTCCTTGGGCAACACACCCTTGAGCGAGGCGTTTTCCTTCTCGATGGCGCGCATGGCCTCGTCGATCAGCGCGCCGATCTCCGGCCGCTTGGCGTTGGCCTGCAAATGCGACCAGCGGGCTTGTCTCGGCACCCAAAAGATGTTTTCTGCCAGGTATTCGTCTTTGTCCTCGGCTGCGAGCGGGTCTTCGGCCAGCAGCGCCCGATGCTTCGCCTCGAAGGCGTCGGAGATGTATTTCAGAAAGATGAGCCCCAGCACGACGTGCTTGTAGTCGCTGGGCTCCATGTTGCCGCGCAGCTTGTCGGCGGCTTTGAAGAGCTCGGCCTCGAAACCGAGGTTGCCGCCGTTGTTCTTGCCTTTGCCGTTGGCCATCTGTCGTTCCTGTGGTTGTTTATTCGGTGTGGCGCGAGGGGCTGGTCAGTCCAGCACCCAAAAACGCTGTGTCTAGCACCTCTGGCCTTATCGCGTGGGTAGGGGGTCAGCGGTTCGGCTTGACCACACCGCAACCCTTCGTTTGTGCAGCATGCACGACATTTAGGCCGCGTGCCCTGGCCGTTCGGTCGGATACCACGCCTGCCCACCTCGACGCCCACAGCGCCCAGCGCGGCAACCTGCAGGGCGAGGGTGCACGAGCGGTGATGGCGATGCAGCGCTTAAACCAGCCTGGACTAGCCAAGATCCGGACTTGTACCGTCATCACCACGATGAGCACACATAAACCCTGTTCAGGCCGTTTGCCGAGCCCGTACACGCCTCAGACACAAGCGTCACAATGCCGCCACGGCTGTTATGCTAAGGCACAAACGACGTCACTGGCTTGAGTTCATGTGCAATCAGCTCTGGATCGACCGCAGCCGTCGCGCCCTGTGGCACCCCTGCACGCAGATGAAACACCTCGAGGGGGTGCCGCCGCTGCCCATTGCCAGGGGTGAAGGCGCCTGGCTCATCGATTACGAAGGCCGTCGCTATCTCGACGCCATCTCCTCCTGGTGGGTGAATCTGTTCGGGCACGCCGAGCCGCGCATCAACGCTGCCCTCATCGATCAGCTCGGCCGCATCGAGCATGTGATACTCGCCGGTTGTACGCATGCACCGGTGGTGGAGCTGTCCGAGCGCCTTTCGGCACTCACCGGGCTCGGTCATGCCTTCTATGGCTCAGATGGGGCCAGCGCCACCGAGATCGCGCTCAAGATGAGCTTCCACTACTGGAAGAACTGCGGCCTGCCGCAAAAGACGCAGTTCATCAGCCTCAGCAATGGCTATCACGGTGAGACCCTGGGGGCGCTGTCGGTCACCGATGTCGCCCTGTTCAAGGCCACTTATGCGCCGCTGCTACGCCCGACACACCAAGTCATGAGCCCCGACTGGCGACAGGCCGCCGCCGGCGAGACGGCGGCAGACGTCGCCCGCC
Source organism: Thiobacillaceae bacterium (assembly GCA_041640815.1). Lineage (GTDB taxonomy): Bacteria > Pseudomonadota > Gammaproteobacteria > Burkholderiales > Thiobacillaceae > JANWZL01. Next base: position 9,074 of record JBEPZO010000026.1, on the reverse strand, counting down.
GCGCTGCCGCAGAATTGGATCGGTATCTTGAGGCGCATGCTGACACCACCGCGGCCTTGATCCTGGAGCCCTTGGTGCAAGGGGCAGCTGGCATGGCGATGTACCACCCACTGTATTTGCGGCTGGCGCGCGATCTGTGTGACCGTTACCGCGTGCACCTCATCGCCGACGAGATCGCCGTCGGCTTCGGTCGCACCGGCACCCTGTTCGCCTGCGAGCAGGCGCCGGGTGCAAGGCGCGTGGCCGACATCGCCGATTTCCTTTGCCTGTCCAAGGGGATTACCGGCGGCTACCTGCCCCTGTCGGTCGTGCTCACGCGCGATGAGATCTATGCCGCCTTCTACGCCGATGAGACGACCCGCGGCTTCCTCCATTCGCACTCCTACACCGGCAACCCCCTAGCCTGCCGAGCGGCGCTGGCCGTGCTCGATATCTTCGAACAGGATGAGGTGCTCGCTGCCAACCGCGCTCGCGCCGAGCGCTTCACACAGTTGCTGGCAGAGGTGGCAGCGCATCCGCGCGTGCGCCATTTCCGCCACCTGGGCATGATCTGGGCCTTCGACGTTGCCGACGCGCCGCCCGGCTTTGGCCGCGACTTCCACCGGCGCGCCCTCGAGCTCGGCGTTTTCCTTCGCCCCATCGGCAATAGCGTCTATTTCATGCCGCCTTATGTCCTGGATGAGGCGCAGATGCGGCTCTTGGCTCAAGTGACCTGGGACTTGCTCTCATCCATCGAACCCGATCGTGCCCACCTTTAGATCTGTCGCAACCAAGCGACAGCCCAGAATCGTTTCCTGTTGGTCAGACTGTCGGTGTTCGGCGCGCCGCACATGAGGCCAAATGTGTCCATCCCAAAAAGATCAAATCCTGGCCAGCACGATTTGTCCAATCTCTTCATCGGTCAGTGCAACGGGGTTGGTGCGCATACTTGTGCCGCGGCTATTGGCCACGATGCGCGGCAGGTCCTCCACCGCCACGCCGTAGGCCGACAACCGCGGCAGGTTGAGCCGGCTGGTCCAATCCTCGAGGATCGCCAACAGGGCGCTGATCGCCTCGTCGTCGTCCAGTTCTTGCCTGCTGAGTAGACGGCCGACCTGAGCATATTTGGACAGGGCCGCGTTGCGCGCGTCGCGCTCACGCAAGGCGGTGATGTTGACGCGCGTGGCGGCTGCGACCAGCGTGCCGCAGACGACGCCATGCGGAATGGGAAAGAATGCGCCCAGCGGGGAAGCCAGCCCATGCACGGCACCCAACCCGACTTGGGCCAACACGATCCCCGACAGCAGCGCGGCATAGGCCATGCGGCCACGACAGGCCGCGGCATCGTCCGTACCCTCGTACCACGGCAGCAGGCCATCGCGCACGGCCTCTAGGCCGGATAAGGCAAGCGCGTCGGTCAGTGGGTTGGCCCGACTCGATACATACGCCTCCAGCAACTGTGTAAACGCATCCATGCCATTGGCGGCAATCAACGCCTTGGGGCAGCTCGCCAGCAGGTCTGGATCGACGACGGCATACTCGGCGACCAGTTTTTCATCGCGGAAAGACTTCTTGAAGCCGTCCGGCCCTCGGGTCGACAAGACGGCGTTCTTCGTCGCCTCCGAACCCGTGCCCGCGGTGGTGGGCACGGCGATGAACGGCACGGCAGGACCGTGGTAGGGACGCTCTGGGCCCACCCCCTCCAGGTGATCCAACACCGAGTTGCCCGGAATCAGGAGGCCGGCAATCGCCTTGGCGGCATCGAGGACACTGCCGCCACCGATGCCGAGCACGACCTGCCACTGCCCAGCTCGGTGATGGGCCACGGCGTCATCGACCAGCTGGGGCGATGGCTCACCCGCGATCTGGATGACCTCCCAGTGCAGGCCACGGCGTCCGAGGCCAGCCACGAGGGGCGGCCAATGAGGGCCGTCACGGAAGGCGCGCGCACCGGTGACGATAAGCACCCTTGAGCCATAGTGGCTTACCAGATCAGGCAAGCGGGCAATACTCCCCTCGCCGAACACGACACGCGGTAGACGTGAGAGGCTAAACGGCTTGATCAAGGCTAATCTCCTCACGAAAAAGCAGGGAATGCCTTTGCGCGGCCACTACGTACGAGACTACTCACCCATCAAGACGAGCCAAGGGACAACCTGCTTTACCCGCCAGTTAGACCAGTCAGCATTTGCTAGCTGGCTCGCGTGCTAGAATCCCATGGTATTCGAGGTGATCCCATGAAGGTGCTCGTTACCGGCTGCGCTGGCTTCATCGGCATGCACGTTGCCCGCCTGCTGCTCGAGCGCGGTGACGAGGTCCTGGGCCTGGACAACCTCAACGACTACTACGACCCGCGGCTCAAGCTCGCCCGCCTCGAGCAGCTCAAGCCCTGGCCGGGGTTCCGTTTCCTGCAGGCCGACATCTCCGATCGCCTGGCGATGGAGGACCTGTTCGCCCGCGAGCGCTTCCAGCGCGTCATCCACCTTGCCGCCCAGCCCGGCGTGCGCTATTCGCTCAAGAACCCGCACGCCTACATCCAGACCAATCTCGTCGGTTTCGCCAACCTGCTCGAGGGCTGCCGTGTGAGCGGCGTCGAGCACCTCGTCTATGCCAGCTCCTCCAGCGTCTATGGCGCCAACACGCGCATGCCCTTCTCGGTGCACGACAACGTCGACCACCCGGTAAGCCTCTACGCTGCCACCAAGAAGGCCAACGAGCTGATGGCCCATACCTACAGCCACCTCTATGGGCTGCCCACCACCGGCTTGCGCTACTTCACCGTCTATGGCCCCTGGGGCCGGCCGGACATGTCGCCCTGGCTGTTCACCTCGGCCATCCTCGAGGGCCGACCGATCGAGGTCTTCAACCATGGCCGCATGCGGCGCGACTTCACCTACATCGATGACATCGCCGAGGGCACGGTGCGCGTGCTCGACCAGATCGCCCGCCCCAACCCAGACTTCCGCACCGACGCCCCCGACCCAGGTTCGAGCCATGCCCCCTACCGCGTTTATAACATCGGTAACCACCAGCCGGTGGAACTTTTGACCTTCATCGGCACGCTCGAGCAAGCGCTCGGTCGTCAAGCGCGGAAAAACTTCCTGCCCATGCAGCCCGGCGAGGTTGTGGCGACCTATGCCGATATCGAAGACCTGCGGCGCGATGTCGGTTTCGAGCCGAAGACGTCGCTTAAAGAGGGTATCGCGCGCTGGGTGGCGTGGTACAAAGATTACCATCGAATACGTTAAGGACAAGTTGGGCCAGTAGGTCTAATCATGCGCATGGCTGCGGTGCGCTGTGTTGGCAGAAGGCCGACCATACAGGGTCAAAGCATGCGCGCGCACGCGTAGAGCGACCGACGCCCAAGCTTTGCAAACGCGATCATGCGTGGTCAGGTGGGCCGCTCAGCGGGCGGGCTGGCTGCACTAGCCATACGGTAGGCTGACGACCTCGGCAGGCGCTCTTCTTGCTGCGTTGAGCCTGTGCAGGGCCCCTTTACCAGACGCGACGGTTATTGCACTGCGCAGAAAAAAAGCCACCTAACGGTGGCTTATTTCAGCGCCCCAGCCGCTGTTTAGCGCGGGAGCTCTTCGAAGACGTTGGTCCAGACGTTGAGCACCTGGCCGCCACCGGGCTTGTTGCCGGTCTCGATGGTCTTCACGGCAACCAGTTTCTTCATGTCGATCTTGTGCAGGTTGCCGTCCTTGTCGTTGGAGACGTAGCCCCAATTGCCGTCCTTGGTGAAGGCGATGTGGCCCATGCGGCCAGCGCCGATCCGCAGGTCCTTCACCGTCTTCAGGTCCTTGATGTCGATCACGGTGATGACGTTGTTGCCATAGTTGGTGACCACGGCGCGCTTGCCATCGGGTGTGTTGTAGGTGTGGCCGATGCCGTTGCTGGCGGTGGTGAGCCGATGCACCAGCTGCTTGGTCTTGGCATCGAAGAAGGCCACTTCGCGCCCGCGGCTATCCTTGCCAGGGCCGCGGTTCAAGGCCATGAACAACTTGCCGTCTTGCGTGAAGTTGCCATGGTGCGCCTCGACCACCTCCTCGCCAATGAGCGGCATGTCCATCTGCGCGATGACCGGTAGGTCAGGTTTGGTGATGTCATAGACGATGATGCCCGGCTTGACCGTGTCGCTACCTTCGTGCACCAGCCACAGCTCCTTGCCATCGGGGCTGGGCACCGGATAGTGTGGCGCGCTGGGCACGGCGATGGTCTTCACACTCCAGTCCTTGGTGTCGATGACCACCAGGCGGTTGTCGACCCGATCGACGGCGAAGAACAGGCGGGAATCGGGGCTCCAGGCATTGTGCATGGAGGTCACCCCTTTGGGCGTGCCGCTGACCTCAAGATCGATCACCTTGACGATGCTATCGTCGGCGGTGCTCATGAAGGTGTGGCGCAGTTTGCCGCCGTCCAGGCCCCAGTGGTTGATGCCGACCCACTTGCCGTCGGGGCTGACGATGCCGTGCTTGGGTCGGTTACCGGTCTCGACGCGTTTGATGACTTGCTTGCCTGGCAGGTCGATGACCACGACGTCTTTCTGGCCTTCGCCGGCGCAGCTGACATAGACCTTCTTGGCGTCCGGGGTGGTGGCGCCGAGGGTGCCGCCCTTGCAGGTCTCGAGCGCGGCCGTGACGGTGTCGGTCTTAGTGTCGACGATATAGGCCTGGCCAGCGCCGTGCAGATGGACCACGACATCGGGCCAAACGGGTTTGGCGGCATAGGCGGTAGAGCAGGCCCAGGCCAGGGGGATCAAGGTGGCGAGCTTGAGACGTTGAAAGCTTCGCTGCATGGTGCTGTCTCCTCTGATTGGTTCGGCTATGGGTTGGCCGCTAGAGCGAAACACGCGGCGTAGTTGACATCATAAACGCCTTTGCGCTGCAACACCATCGCGCAGCGATTGCGGGTGCGCGATCTTGGTTTAGCCGCGTCATGACTTGCCGGTGTCGCGTTCGCAAGGGGGTAGTTCGGTCAACCGCCGCGTCAGCACTTCCAGGCAGCCGGCAAGGATTTCGAGTGGCCAGAGCAGGCCGGCCAGACAGGCGGCGAGCGGATGGGCGGCCTGCGGCCAGCGCAGGATCGCCATCGCCAGCCCCAGCCCGGTGTAGAGGAGGATGAGCGAAGTCAGGGTCATGGCTAGTCCTCGCGCGGTGAATCTGCCTAAAGCCTAACCCGTGTCGGGCTCATGGCATGAGCCTGTCGAACCGCGCTGGTCTAGAATGCGCGCTAGAGGGAGTCGGCAGTGGATCGTACCGAGCGCTTCCACCTCATCGACATGCTGCTGACCAGTCGCGGCGTGGTCAGCTTCCAGACCCTGCTCGAGCGGCTGGAGGTGTCGCGCGCCACGCTCAAGCGCGATCTGGAGTATCTACGCAACCGCCTGCATGCTCCCATCGTCTGGGATCGCGAGGCGGGCGGGTACCGCTACGAGCGCGGCAACGGCAACGCTGCCCAGTACAAGCTACCAGGCCTGTGGTTTTCCGCCGAGGAGATCCACGCCTTGCTCACCATGCAGCATCTGCTGGCCAATCTTGATGCCGGTGGCCTGCTCGGCCCGCACATCCAACCGCTGATGGCGCGCTTGACGGCATTGCTCGGCAGTGGCCAGCATCCAGCCGAGGAGGTCAGGCGGCGCGTCAAGCTGATCCCCATCGCCGCACGGCGGCTACCCCTCGATCACTTCGCCGCTATCGGCTCGGCGCTGTTGCGGCGCAAACGCCTTTTCATCACCTACTATGCCAAGGGCCGCGACGAGACCACCGAACGCGAGGTCTCCCCTCAGCGCCTGGTGCACTATCGGGAGAATTGGTATCTGGACGCGTGGTGTCACTTGCGCCGGGGTTTGCGCAGCTTTGCCGTCGATGGCGTGCGTCGCGCAGAGATCCTGGAGCGGCCGGCACGCGAGGTGCCGGAAGCGCGTCTGGATGCGGTGCTGGGCGCGGGCTACGGCATCTTTTCCGGCCGCAAGGTGAGCTGGGCGCGACTGCGCTTTAGCCCTGAGCGGGCGCGCTGGGTGGCGCTGGAGCAATGGCACCCCAAGCAGCGTGGCCGTCTGCTCAAGGACGGTCGCTACGTGCTCGAGGTGCCTTACAGCGACATGCGTGAGCTGGTCATGGACATCCTGCGTCATGTGCCAGAGGTGGAGGTGCTGGCGCCGCCTGCTTTGCGGCAGGGCGTGCGCGAGCGTCTGCGCGCCGGGTTGGCGCGGATGCAGGAGTCCTCCTCATAAGGATAGCGTTAGATCATGCTACTAGCGGTGGCCTGTCAAAACAGGTTGACAGGGGCGATCAGAGGTCCGTGGCTAGCACCCTTTACAATGGCAAAAGAATTCATCAAATGTTTCTTGTGAGCCGACGGTGCCGCTTCAAGTGCTGCAGCACCAAGGTGGCCACTTGGACGCGATTGTGAAACCCCAGCTTCTGCATGATGTTGGCCAGGTGGTTGCGTACAGTGTTGTCCGACAGGTTCAGCTTGCTGCCGATGACCTTGTTGCTGTAGCCCTGGGCGACGAGTTCGGCGATCTCCATCTCGCGTTGGGAGAGCTTGGCCAGGGGGTCTGACCCTGAACCGGCACGCGCGATCTTTTGTAGGACGTGCGGCGGGAAGGCGCCTGCATCCTGCATGACGATGCCGACCGCATGCAGGATCTGTTCCGTATCCGAGGACTTGAGCAGATAGCCGTCAACACCGGTGTCGATGGCGGCGCGGATCTCCTCATCCGCGTCCTCGACGGTGAGGATGATCACCTTCATGCCGCATGCCTTGAGCTCGGGCACGACGCTCAGCCCATCGCCGTCGGGCAGCGAGCGGTCGACGATGGCGACATCCGCTTCGCCCCCTGCCGCCAGCCATGCCTTGAGGCTTGCCAGGTCGGCGCAATCGGCCGCCACCGCAATGCCTTCCTCCTGTTCCAGGGCCCGCTTGAGCCCCAGCCTGATCAGGGGGTGATCATCTAGTATGAGCACGCGTATGGGGTTCATGGCTGGTCGTTGTCTCCGTGGTTGGTGGATTCCTACCAATCATCGTGGCTTTTTAGGCGCATCCCCACTCATGCGCGGTCGCTGACCAAGCGCCCGGCGCCGCGGTCAATCCAATGCCTGATAGACGACGCGCACAATCTCGAGCTCGCGGCTACCACCGGGGACTTGGCAGCGCACACAGTCGCCTACCCGCGCCTTGAGTAAGGCGCGTGCCAGCGGCGACACCCAAGAGATACGTCCGCGCGCCGGATCGGCCTCGTCGATGCCGACGATGCTGTAAGTGGCTTCCTCGCCCTGCTCATCCACGACCGTGACGGTGGCGCCGAAGAAGACCTGATCGGTCGCCTCGCGGCTAGCAGGGTCGACGACGACGGCCGATTCGATCCGCTTGGTCAGGAAACGGATGCGTCGGTCGATCTCGCGCAGGCGTTTCTTGCCGTAGATGTAATCGCCATTTTCCGAGCGGTCGCCATTGCTGGCCGCCCAGGCCACGACATTCACCACCTCGGGGCGTTCGACCCGCACCAGGTGCGCAAGCTCCGCTTGCATGCGCGCGTAGCCGGCCGGCGTGATGTAGTTGCGGGTTCCCGCCGGCAGAGGCGGCAGCGCTTCCTCGTCCTCCTCCGTCGCGGGCAGATCGTCAGGCAGAAAGGCCTTGTTCATTCGTCTTGCGTGGGCGTCGCTCCATCATAGATCATGGCCCGCCGCCGTTCGAGATAGAAATCACGCGTGAATTCGTAGCCATCGAGCGCGGCCATCTCCACTGCCTTCTTGGCATCGAGTAGATCGCTGCGCCGGCTGACCACACGCAACGCCGCAGTGCGGTTGCGCACGCCGACGTCGTCGATGTGGCGCAGCGGATCAAGGTAGGTCTTGTCCACAAACAGGCCGACGGCATCGCGGAAATTGCTCGGGCCGAAAAGCGGCAGCACCAGATAGGGACCCGTCTCCAAGCCCCAGCGGCCTAGGGTCTGGCCGAAGTCTTCGTCGTGCTTTCTGAGCCCCATCTCCGAGGCCACGTCCAGCAGCCCTAACAGACCGAAGGTACTGTTCACGGCCAGGCGCATGAAGTCGTTCGCCCCCTGCTCGACCTTGAATTGCAGCAGGTTGTTGGCCATGACGCCGACGTCTTCGAGATTGGAAAAGAAATTGCGCACACCAATCTGCACGAAGCGAGGCGTGACAGCGCGATAGCCTTGCGCGATGGGTTTCAGCGCCAGCCGATCGAGCGTCTCGTTGAACTCGTGGATGACGCGGTTCACCGGCTCCAACGGGTCTCGGCGGTCATCCTGGGCCCGAGCGTTCGCCTGTGTAAAAAGCACAACCAGAATGAGGGCTAAGGGCCTGAAACGCACTTTCATGCACGTCAGTCAGTTTAGTATCAGTTTACTAAAGCCGCAGGCAAGCGAAAAAGTACTTCCTATGACAGCGTATCGCCCAGAGTGGAACCTTATTGTTCCTTTGGCCATCGCTGCCTGGTCAAAGCCAACCCTAGTGGTTGACCTGGGGCAACTCGATCAACACCTAACGCCAAGCTGCTGGCGTAGGTCGATAACGTTGTACACACCACTTGCTAGGCTGGGACTGACCGCGAGCATACGTGGGATGGCTGCTTCGGTTGGCTCAGGTTGTCTGCCTTAAGCTACCCAACGCTGCCTGGATAGCTCGTAAGGCGACGCGTTGCAGTTAACTCACCTCAAGCCTAGGCTTTAGCCGCCTCCTTTAGCGCTGGCTGGCCAAGCCACGCCGTGAGGCTTGGCTGCACCACGCGAAGCCTTCAGCCTCGGTCAACAACCACCAATCATTCCTTCTCCACTACCCGCCCGAGCGCCAGAGGTACTGGACTCATGCAAAAGGTATTGACATCCAGAGAATGCTTATTCAGAATTGCTGATCTCTCAAACGCGGGGTGGAGCAGTCTGGCAGCTCGTCGGGCTCATAACCCGAAGGTCACAGGTTCAAATCCTGTCCCCGCAACCAAACGCTCTTTAACAACCTGACACCGGCCTTTGAGGTGTGGGTACTGGTTTTGTGCTTGAGGTAGTTTAGGCCTTAAGGGGTTTAGGCTACTGAGTAAGAGGGACTAGTGCTCATGCTGTAGGCGAGAGT
>JBEPZO010000025.1:0-29978 GCA_041640815.1 Thiobacillaceae bacterium | reverse complement strand
CGATCCAGCAACCGGAAGTCGTGCTGCTGAAAGCTGCGGATGCGCTCGCGCCGCTCGGCGATGGCGGCCTCATCCAGCCCTTTGACGCTGCGCATGTGTTCGCCCAGATAGGCGCTGTCCCAGCGCAAGTCCTTGCGGGCCAGGATGGCGACGACGTGGCTGGCGCTGGGGAACTGCGTGCGCGCGCCCCAGGCCGTCTGCACGAGCGCCTGGCGCAAGGCGGGGTCCTGGATGACCAGGAAACGCCAGGGCTCGAAGCCGAAGGAGCTGGGCGAGAGCCTGCCGGCCTCGAGGATGAGGTCGAAGTCCTCTGCACCGATCTTGCGTTCGGGGTCGAATGACTTGCATGCGTGGCGGCTGTGCAGGGCGGCGAGCAAGGCTTGTCGGTCCATGGGCATAGACTCAATCGAACACCACCGTCTTATTACCATACACCAGGATGCGGTTGTCGATGTGCCAGCGCACGGCGCGCGAGAGCACCACCTTCTCCAGATCGGCCCCCTTCTGCATGAGGTCGTTGAGGTCGTCGCGGTGGGAGATACGCACCACGTCCTGCTCGATGATCGGCCCGTCGTCGAGCGCCTCGGTGACGTAGTGGCTGGTGGCGCCGATCAGCTTCACCCCCCGTGCATAGGCCCGGTGATAAGGCTTGGCGCCGTGGAAGGCGGGCAGGAACGAGTGGTGGATGTTGATGATGCGGTTGGGATAGTGGCGGATGAAGTCGGCCGAGAGGATCTGCATGTAACGCGCCAGGACGATGAAATCGACGTGGTGCGCGGCAAGCAGCGCCAGTTGTGCCGCCTCCACCTCCGCCTTGCTGTCGCGGCTGATCGGCAGATGCCGGAATGGCACCTTGTAGGCCTCGGCCAGCCAATGGGTGTCCGGATGATTGCTGATGATCAGGGGGATGTCGCAATAGAGCTCGCCGGCATGCCAGCGGTAGAGCAGATCGGCCAGGCAGTGATCGTAACGCGAGACGAAGATGGCCATGCGCGGCCTGACGCTGGAGAGCTTGAGCTGCCAGCGCATCTCGTATTGCGCCGCGACGGGGGCAAAGGCCTCTTCGAACCGGTGCAGCCCGAGCTGGAAGCCCTCCAGGTCCCATTCCACGCGCATCAGAAACAGGCCTGCCTCGCTGTCCTGATGCTGATCGGCATGCAGGATGTTGGCCCCGTGCTGATAGAGGAAATTGGCGATGGCCGCCACCAACCCCTTGCGGTCCGGGCAGGAGACGAGCAGGACGGCGGTGTTGCGCATGACACTATGGCAAAGCGAGGGAAGAGGCAATCATAGCGGAAATAACCCCTTCTGCCTCACCTTAGGCGTTTGGCCACAACAGACCGGGCTATCCGAGGACCTCACCTGAACAGTTGACGCCGTCAGCCCACTCTCTAGAATTAGGGCGCATACTCAACCATGCGCACTACATTTAGTGTTTTTACGTCGGCCTTGCCGAGAGGCCGCGACAGCAAAGGAGACTCCGCATGCAGACAGCCACCGAGATCACCCCCGCCGTCCCCTCCCTCCCCCTGGCCGAGCAGGCCACGCCCGCGCCTTACGCCAACTATCGCGTCATTCGCCGTAATGGCGCGGTGGTGGCGTTCGAGCCGAACAAGATCACTGTGGCGATGACCAAGGCCTTCATCGCCGTCAACGGCAGCCAGGCGGCGGCCAGCGCCCGCATCCGTGAGCTGGTGGAGCGCCTCACCCAGAACGTGGTGGCCGCCCTCATGCGCCGGCAGCCCGGGGGCGGCACCTTCCACATCGAGGACATCCAGGACCAGGTGGAACTCGCCCTCATGCGCTCGGGCGAGCACGAGGTGGCGCGCGCCTATGTGCTCTACCGCGAGAAACGCGCCGAGGAGCGGGCCAAGCGCGCGCAAACACAGGCGCAAGAGCAGCCTGTGCTGCATTGCACCGAAAACGGCCAGCGCCGCCCGCTCGACATCGAGCGGCTGGCTGCACGGGTGGCCGCCGCCTGCGAGGGCCTGCCGGAGACCCAGCCGCAGGCCATCCTGCAAGCCACACTGCGCGACCTGTACGACGGCGTACCCGTGGAGGAGGTAAACAAGTCGCTCGTCTTGTCTGCCCGTACCCTGATCGAGAAGGACCCGGACTACAGCTATGTCACCGCCCGCCTGCTGCTCGACAACATCCGCCGCGAGGTGTTGGGCGAGGAGGTGAGCCAGGCCGAGATGGCCACGCGCTACGCCGAATACTTCCCGCAATTCATCAAGCGCGGCATCGAGGCCGAGCTGCTCGACGAGCGCCTGGGGCAATTCGACCTCGAACGGCTGGCGCGCGCCTTGCGGCCTGAGCGCGACAACCAGTTCCAGTACCTGGGCCTGCAGACCCTGTACGACCGCTATTTCCTGCACATCGACGAGCGGCGCATCGAGCTGCCGCAGGCCTTCTTCATGCGCGTGGCCATGGGGCTCGCCCTCAACGAGATCGACCGCGAGGCGCGCGCCATCGAGTTCTATGAGGTGCTGTCCGCCTTCGACTACATGGCGAGCACCCCCACCCTGTTCAACTCCGGCACCCGCCATGCGCAACTGTCGTCCTGCTACCTCACCACCATTCCCGACGATCTGGACGGCATCTACCAAGGCATCAAGGAAAACGCCCTGTTGCAAAAGTATGCCGGCGGGCTGGGCAACGACTGGACGCGCGTGCGCGCGCTGGGCGCCCACATCAAGGGGACGAACGGCAAATCGCAGGGCGTGGTGCCGTTCCTGAAGGTGGCCAACGACACCGCCGTGGCGGTGAACCAGGGCGGCAAGCGCAAGGGCGCGGTGTGCGCCTACCTCGAGACCTGGCACCTGGACATCGAGGAGTTCCTGGAGCTCAGGAAGAACACCGGCGACGACCGGCGCCGCACCCACGACATGAACACCGCCAACTGGGTGCCCGACCTGTTCATGAAGCGGGTGATGGAAAACGGGGAGTGGACGCTGTTCTCACCCTCCGACGTGCCCGACCTGCACGACAAGGTGGGCCGCGCCTTCGAGGCGGCCTACGTGGCCTACGAGGAAAAAGCGGCGCGCGGCGAGATCAAGCTCTACAAGAAGGTTTCCGCCGTGCAGCTGTGGCGCAAGATGCTGTCCATGCTGTTCGAGACCGGGCACCCCTGGATCACCTTCAAGGACGCCTGCAACATCCGCTACACCAATCAGCACGTGGGTGTGGTGCACTCCTCCAACCTGTGCACCGAGATCACCCTGCACACCAACGACAACGAGATCGCCGTCTGTAACCTCGGCTCCATCAACCTGGTCAACCACCTCAAGGACGGCGGCCTGGACATGGACAAACTCGCACGCACCGTGCGCACCGCCATGCGCATGCTCGACAACGTCATCGACCTCAACTACTACGCTGTCGGCAAGGCGCGCAATTCCAACCTGCGCCACCGTCCCGTGGGCCTGGGCATCATGGGCTTCCAGGATGCGCTGCATCGGCTGCGCATCCCTTACGCCTCGGCGGAAGCGGTCGAATTCGCCGACCGCTCCATGGAGGCTGTGGCCTATTACGCCTACTTGGCCTCGACCGAACTGGCGGAGGAGCGTGGTCGCTATTCCACCTTTGCCGGCTCGCTGTGGAGCCGCGGTATCTTGCCGCAGGACTCGCTCAGGCTTCTGGCCGAGGAACGCGGCGGCTATCTGGAGGCGGATCTGACCGAGCGGCTGGATTGGGCCGCCCTGCGGCAGCGCATCATGACGGTGGGCATGCGCAACTCCAACTGTCTCGCCATCGCCCCCACCGCCACCATCGCCAACATCGTCGGTGTCTCCGCCAGCATCGAGCCCACCTACCAGAACCTGTTCGTCAAATCCAACCTCTCGGGCGAGTTCACCGTCGTCAACCGCTACCTCGTGCGCGACCTCAAGGCCTTGAATCTGTGGGACGAGGTGATGGTGGCGGACATCAAGTATTTCGATGGCTCGCTGGCGAAGATCGACCGCATCCCGCCGGAACTGCGGCGGTTATACGCCACCGCCTTCGAGATCGATCCGGTATGGCTGATCGAAGCGGCGGCACGGCGCCAGAAGTGGATCGACCAGGCGCAGAGCCTCAACCTCTACTTCGCCGGCGCCAGCGGCAAAAAGCTCGACGAGACCTACAAGCTCGCCTGGATTCGCGGCCTCAAGACCACCTACTACCTGCGCGCCCTAGGGGCCACCCATGCCGAGAAATCCACCGGCAAGGGCGGCGAACTCAACGCCGTGCCAACCCTGGGCGCAAGCGGCAGCGTCATGGCGCTGCCGGCAGACGCCTTGCAGGCCGCGGCCAAGTTCTGCCAGCTCAAGCCCGGCGCGCCCGGTTACGAGGAATGCGAGGCCTGCCAGTAACGGCGCGAATAAACCCGTTCGCAAAAAGGAGACCCTGCCATGCTCAACTTCGAAGACGATCTCCCCGCCACCCCCGCAGCAGCGGGCACACCCTATGGCTTGCGCCCTGCATCGGCAAGCCTCGGCCTGCAACCTGCCAATGCCGCACTCGCCTTCGAAGGCGGCGGGCCGACGCAACCGATGTGGCCTGCGCAGGCGAGCGCCGCAGCCGAGGCCACCAACCCCAAATACCGCCGCGTGCGCGCGGAGGACAAGCGCATCATCAATGGCCAGACCGACGTCAACCAGCTCGTGCCCTTCAAGTACAAGTGGGCGTGGGAGAAATATCTCGCGGCCTGCGCCAACCACTGGATGCCGCAGGAGATCAACATGAGCCGCGACATCGCCCAGTGGAAGGACCCCAACGGCCTCACCGAAGACGAGCGCCTCATCGTCAAGCGCAACCTGGGCTTCTTCGTCACCGCCGACAGCCTGGCCGCCAACAACATCGTGCTCGGCACCTACCGCCAGATCACCGCCCCCGAATGCCGCCAGTACCTGCTGCGCCAGGCCTTCGAGGAGGCGATCCACACCCACGCCTACCAGTACATCGTCGAAAGCCTGGGCCTAGATGAGGGCGAGATCTTCAACGCCTACCACGAAATCCCCAGCATCCGCGCCAAGGACGAGTTCCTGCTGCCGTTCATCGACGTGCTCGCCGACCCCAACTTCAAGACCGGCACGCTCGCCGCCGACCAGACCTTCCTCAAGAGCCTCATCGCTTTTGCCTGCCTGATGGAGGGGCTGTTCTTCTACGTCGGCTTCGTGCAGATTCTGGCCCTTGGCCGGCAAAACAAGATGACCGGCGCGGCCGAGCAGTATCAGTACATCCTGCGCGACGAGTCGATGCACTGCAACTTCGGCATCGACATGATCAACCAGATCAAGCTCGAAAACCCGCAGCTGTGGACCCCTGACTTCAAGGCCGAACTTCGCGCCATGTTCCTGCGCGCCGTGGAGCTGGAATACGCCTACGCCGAAGACACCATGCCGCGCGGCGTGCTGGGGCTCAATGCCCCCATGTTCAAGGAATACCTGCGCTTCATCGCCAACCGCCGCGCCACCCAGATCGGACTTGACGAGCTGTTCCCCGGGTCGACCAACCCCTTCCCGTGGATGGCGGAGATGATCGACCTGAAGAAGGAAAAGAATTTCTTCGAAACTCGTGTGATCGAATACCAGACCGGCGGGGCATTGACCTGGGATTGACGGCGCGCGTGGCCGTTTCGGTGCGTTGTCAAAGTCCTACCCGAGCCTAAATGGTGCCATTTGCTAGGACAGCGACGGTTGACCCACGTTTGCAACGCACGCTTCGCCCGTGGGAGATCAGGGATCAGGAGGTGGTTCCAGTTAGACTTAGTAGCTTTGGCCTTTGGGAGGTTCAGAGATGGGCGTGCCCGAGCAGGTCCAACCCTCGCCCAACGCGATCGCTCACGTCGCACGCGACGCGGATGGCAACTGGCGTGCGCCGCACGCGTTGGATGAGCACTTAAGGCGCGTTGCGGCCCTAGCCGCTGAAATGGCACAGGCCTTTGGCGCTCAAGACTGGGCGTACTTGGCCGGCTTATGGCACGACCTGGGCAAGTACCGCAAGCGCTTCCAGAACTATATCCGGCATGCCAGCGGCTTTGAGTCCGATGCCCATATCCGGGGCGAAGCAGGCAAAGCCCCCCACTCGACGGCGGGGGCCCTACTCGCTTGTGACCGTTACGAGAAGGTGGGCAGGGTGTTGGCCTACCTCATTGCGGGTCACCACGCCGGCTTAGACGATTGGCACGGAGGGCTTGAGTCGAGACTGGCATTGCCCGCCAGCCGAGAGGAACTCAACGAAGCCCTCGCAGCGCAACCACCTGTCGACATCCTGGATGCAGGTCATCGCCGCTTGGACCTGCGTGCCATCCCCGGTGGTCGGGACGGCTTTGCCCTATGGGTACGGATGTTGTTCTCATGCCTGGTGGACGCAGACTTCCTCGATACCGAAGCCTACATGGATCCCGACCGCTATGCGGCACGCTCAGGCTGGCCAGCGCTGGCCGACTTGCACGCGCACTTTGAGCGGCACATGGCCGAGCTTGTCGCGCGCGCTGCACCCACCCCAGTCAACCGGTTGCGCGCCGACGTGCTGGCCCAATGTCGGGACAAAGCGCGTGAACCGCCGGGACTGTTTTCACTCACCGTGCCCACGGGGGGTGGCAAAACGCTGTCCAGCATGGCCTTTGCCTTGACGCATGCCATACAACATGGCAAGCGCCGCATCATTTATGTCATTCCCTACACCAGCATCATTGAGCAGACCGCCGATATTCTCCGCGCCATCTTCGGCGAGGCGGTCGTCGAGCACCATAGCAACGCCGAGACGGATCCCGCTCAAGAGACCACCCGCAGCCGCTTAGCCTGTGAAAACTGGGACGCGCCCATCATCGTCACCACCAATGTCCAGTTCTTCGAATCGTTGTTTGCCGCCAAACCCGCGCGTTGCCGCAAGCTGCACAACATCATCAACAGCGTCATCGTGCTGGACGAGGCGCAACTGCTGCCGCCAGAGTTATTGCAACCCATACTGGACGTGATGAACCTGCTCACCCGCCATTATGGCGTGACCATGGTATTGTCCACGGCCACCCAGCCCGTGTTGTCGTCGCGCCAGTATTTTGACGCGCGTCGAAACGTGCGCGGACTCGATGGCGTGCGTGAAATCATCAGCGACCCGGACGACCTCTATCGCCGATTGGAACGCGTGCAGGTTCAACTACCCACCGATTGGCATGGCCGCACAAACTGGGACGCCCTGGCCGAAGAATTGGCACAACACGACAGCGTCCTGGCCATCGTCAACCGCCGCCAGGACGCACGCGAACTTTGGCGGCGCATGCCTGAAGGCACCCTACACCTGTCCGCCCTGATGTGCGGCGCACACCGCTCCCGGGTCATCCGCAACATCAAGGAACGGCTCCAAGCTGGCATCCCGACACGGGTCGTGAGTACCCAATTGGTCGAGGCTGGGGTCGATCTCGATTTCCCTGTGGTTTATCGTGCCTTGGCGGGGCTGGATTCCCTCGCCCAAGCGGCCGGCCGCTGCAACCGTGAAGGCCGCTTGGAACGGGGCAAGGTTGTCGTCTTCATCCCGCCCCAACCCGCACCCCCAGGGCTGCTGCGCAAAGGCGAAGACGCCTGCCGCTCTGTTTTGCATCAGAGTGGCCAAAACCCCATGGCGCGCCAGTTGTTCGAGCGCTATTTCGAACGCCTCTACCACGACTGCAACCTCGACGAGCACGCGATCTGCCGCTTGCTTCAGGTGGATGGCCAAACCTTGGCCGTCAATTTTCGCACCGCTGCCGAGCGCTTCCGCCTAATCCGCGACGAAGACAACATCCCCGTCATCGTGCGCTATGGGGGTGAGGAAAGCGAGGTCGAAACGTGGATTGCCCTACTGCGCCAGCAAGGTCCACAACGCTGGTTATTGCGAAAACTTCAGCGCTATACCGTCAATGTCCACCGCTGCGACGCCACGCGTCTGCGGCAACAAGGCGACATTGAGGAGATCACACCCGGCCTGTTCGTTCAGGTCAGCGATCAACTCTACGACGCGCAGATCGGTCTGATAGTGGATAGCGCCCCCACTCAATCACCCATGATCGTCTGAGGGAGGATATGAATAGCTATTGCCTCGAGCTATCTGGCCCATGGGCGTGTTTCACCCGCCCCGAGATGAAAGTCGAGCGTGTCAGTTACGACGTGATGACGCCCTCTGCGGCTCGCGCCTGTTTTGAAGCCATTCTGTGGAAGCCCGCCATCCGCTGGCACATCCGCAGGATCGAGGTGCTGAAACCGATTCGCTGGATCAACCTACGCCGCAATGAGGTCGCGTCAATCATCCCCACCCGCACGGTGGAAAGCGTCATGAAACACGGTAGCGGGGAATTAGCGCTCTACATCGAAGACGACCGTCAACAGCGCGCCGGGCTGTTCCTACGCGACGTGGCCTACCGCGTCCATGCCGAGCTCGAATTTCTGCGCGAACGTGACCCCGCTGCCTCGGCTGCCAAGTATCAAGAAATGTTCGAACGCCGAGCGGCCAAGGGGCAGTGCGTGAATCAACCCTACCTCGGCTGTCGAGAATTCGCCGCCGCCTTCCGGCTGATCGACGACCTCCGCCAGGAGCCACCCCCCATCGCCGACAGCCGTGACCTGGGCTACATGCTTTATGACTTCGATTTTTCCAACCCCGCCGACCCCAAGCCACGCTTCTTTCGCGCCCGCTTGGAGCAGGGGGTCGTCCACGTCCCGGCCTGGAACAGCAAGGAGGTGCGGGGATGATCCTGCAAGCGCTCACCGCGTATTACTGGCGTAAACAGAACGACCCCGATCCAGCGAACCGGCTACCTGCCTTTGGATTCGAGGAAAAAG
Source organism: Thiobacillaceae bacterium (assembly GCA_041640815.1). Lineage (GTDB taxonomy): Bacteria > Pseudomonadota > Gammaproteobacteria > Burkholderiales > Thiobacillaceae > JANWZL01. The sequence goes on along the minus strand of JBEPZO010000025.1, from coordinate 21,180 downwards.
AAATCCCTTTCGTCATCGAGATCGATACCGGAGGCCGACTGGTCAACCTGGTTGATACCCGCAGCGGCAATGGCAAGAAAAAGGTCGGGCAGCGCTTTCTGGTCCCCCAAGGGGTCAAAAAAACCTCGGGCATTGCCGCTAACCTTTTATGGGACACGGCCGAATATGTACTGGGTATTGACACCCGCGGCAACCCAGCGCGCGTCGCTGAGCAACACGCCGCCTTTTGCGCCCGTATCGAAACCTTACCGGATACGGCCAGAGCAGACGCAGGCATTCGCGCGGTGCTCGCCTTCCTCGCTGCTAAACCCTTGGGTCAACTGGACAAGATGCCAGCCTGGCCTGACATATTAAGCACCAACCCATACATCACGTTTCGCTTGCACGGCGACCTCGAGCTCATCTGCCAGCGTCCCGCCGTGATGGCCGCGGTAGCAGCAGGGGGCAACGGCGATGCGGCGAGCGGCACATGTCTGGTCACCGGGGAACAGGACCACATCGAGCGACTGCACCCCGCTATCAAGGGCGTATGGGGGACACAAACATCGGGGGCGAATATCGTCTCCTTCAACCTGGATGCGTTCAACTCATACGGCAAAACCCAAGGGTACAATGCCCCGGTAGGAAAGCGGGCAGCCTTTGCCTACACCACCGCCCTCAACCACCTGCTCAAGCGTGAATCCCGCCAGCGAATACAAGTCGGTGATGCCACTACCGTATTCTGGGCGGAACAGACCCATGAGCTGGAAGACTTATTTGGCGACGTTTTGCGCGACGACCCAGACCGCGGCACCGACGCTGTGCGCGCACTCTACACCGCCGTGCATACGGGGCGTTTTTCGAGAGGCGATGCCGGCACACGCTTTCACGTGCTTGGGCTAGCACCCAACGCAGCGCGCATCGCCATTCGCTTCTGGGAGACGGCAACAGCCCTTGAGCTGGCCCAACGCATCCAGCAGCACTTCGAGGATATCCGCATCGTCCATGCCCACGACGAGCCAGAACATCTCTCGTTGTATCGCATCCTGACCAGCATTGCCGTGCTCAACAAGGCCGACAACATCCCGCCGAACCTCGGTGGCGCGCTCATGCGTTCCATTCTGACAGGCCTGCCTTATCCGGCGCCACTGCTGACGCTGGCGGTGCAGCGCTGCCGGGCGGAACAACGACCCACTTATGCCCGCGCAGCTGCCATCAAAGGCAGCCTCAATCGCCTCATCCGTTTTCGCCAATCCACAGAAAGGGAGTATTCGCCCATGCTTGACCCATCCCACCCGAGCCCTGCCTATCGGCTGGGCCGCCTCTTTGCCGTCCTAGAAAAAATCCAAGAAGAGGCGAATCCGAATATCAACGCCACCATCCGCGACCGCTACTACGGCGCCGCCTCCAGTACCCCCGTCGCCGTCTTTACCACCTTGCTGCGGCTTAAAAACCACCACCTTGGCAAACTGAGCCCAGGCCGAGCGGTGCAGATGGAAAAGCTCATCGCTGAGATCATGGCCGGACTTGACGACATACCGCGCCAGCTCGCGTTGCACGACCAAGGGCGCTTTGCGCTGGGCTACTACCACCAGCGCCAGGCCCTATTCACCAAAACTGAAGCCCATGCTATCGACTTGGAGAAAACACAATGAGCCTTGCCAACCGCTATGACTTCGTGCTGCTTTTTGATGTCAAAGACGGCAACCCCAACGGCGACCCCGATGCGGGTAATCTGCCCCGCCTGGATGCTGAAACCGGACACGGCTTGGTGACCGATGTGGCGCTCAAACGCAAGATCCGCAACTTCGTCGGCCTAGTGAAAGGCGAGCAACCGCCTTATGAAATCTATGTGAAGGAAAGGGCCATCCTCAATAACCAGCAAAAGCGCGCCTACGTGGCGATCGGCCGTGAGGACCTGCTGACCGGTGACGATAAAAAGCGTAAAGGCGGGGACGCTACGGACCAGGCCCGCGCCTGGATGTGCCGCAACTTCTTCGATGTCCGCACATTCGGCGCCGTTATGTCCACCGGCATCAACTGCGGGCAAGTGCGCGGGCCGGTGCAACTGACATTCGCCCGCTCCGTCGATCCCATCATCGCCCAAGAACACTCGATCACCCGCATGGCAGTGACGACAGAGGCTGAGGCGCAAAAACAAGAGGGCGACAATCGCACCATGGGCCGCAAGCATACCGTGCCGTACGGCCTGTATGTTGCGCACGGCTTCGTATCCGCCTTTTTGGCCAAGCAGACTGGTTTCAATGAGGAGGACTTGTCCCTGCTATGGCAAGCCCTCTGCCAGATGTTCGAACACGACCGCTCCGCCACCCGCGGCGAAATGGCCACACGCGGGCTGTACGTATTCAAGCACGATTCCGAACTGGGCAACGCTCCGGCACACGCCTTGTTCGACCGCATCCAAATCAAACGCAAGCCTGGTGTAGAGGTCGCACGCAACTTTCAAGACTACGAAGTGGTCGTCGATGAGACGAATATGCCCGCCGGCGTGACCCTGCAGCGTTATTGTTGATGGAGGCTAGACCAGAAATCCACTTCCTCGCCGAGGAGGCCCCAGAAGGCGGGTTCATCGCCCACGCCGTGAGCGCCGACGCTTCACCGAGGCCGACGACCTCACTTATCTGCACGCCCAGGTACGCGACGCCGTGCGCTGCCACTTTGGCAGGGGCCAACGACCAAGCCTCATACGTTTGTCCCGCACCCGCGAGGAAGTCCCGGGGGCATGTGACAGCCACGTGACCTTGTCCAGGAGTGGGCCTGATCAGGGACCTGAATCGTCTTGTCTATCAGGTCATCCACCAGATGGGCAGCTACATCTGTCTCACCAGTCACGACCGCGGCGAGCATCACGTCACCATCACCATCCATGACCCGCTGCGCATTTGCACCTTGGCGGCCATACTCGAAGCGTGTGGCCCATCGTGGCCTAACACGAGACGAACTGCTGCAACGCCTTTCAGGTTGATCGGCGATGACCGTGCCAGATGACCCCATCCCCATCTCAGCGCTCCAGCATTGGGTCTATTGCCCTCGTCAGTGCGGCTTGATCCATCTGGAGCAAAGCTTCGAAGACAACGTTCACACCGCCCGTGGCCAAGCCGTGCACCGTTTGGTCGATACACCTGGTCATGAATGGAAGGCCAACGTGCGGGTCGAGCGGGCTTTGCCTATCTGGTCCGACCGGCTTGGGCTCATCGGCAAAGCCGATGTGGTGGAGTTCCACCCGGATGGCGGCATATTTCCCATCGAATTCAAGCACGGACGCAAGCGCAGGGGCCGGCACGATGACGTTCAACTGGCTGCCCAAGCCATGTGTTTGGAAGAAATGCTCGGCAGACCGGTCCCGCAAGGGGCCATCTATCATGCCAGCAGCAAACGGCGGCGGCTGGTAACCATCAGCGAGCCGTTGCGTTGCCTGGTGGTGGAAACCGCAGCGGCGATACGCGCCATGCTCGCCAGCGGCACTCTGCCGCCCCCAGCGAACGACGCCCGTTGCCGGGAGTGCTCGCTCAAAGACAGCTGTCAACCTCAAGCGATCGCCGATCGCGAGCGGCGAAACCGCCTGTGGCAAGCCATGTTCGAGGGCAGCGAGATCTGACCGCCATGCACACCATCCAAAACACTCTTTATGTGATGACCCCCAATGCCTACGCGCATTTGGAAAACAACACCATCCGCATCGATGTCGAACGCGAAAAGCGATTGCAAGTACCGCTGCATCACATCGGCGCGGTGGTGTGTTTCGGCAACGTCATGGTCTCACCGGCCCTCATGCACCGCTTGGCCGATGAGGGCAAAACGCTTGTACTGCTCGATGATAACGGACGCTTCAAGGCGCGGCTCGAAGGCCCGGTGTCAGGCAACATTCTGCTGCGCCAAGCCCAACATCGACGCGCTGACGATGCGGCTTTTTGTTTGGAATTCAGCCGTGCCGTTGTGGCGGGGAAGCTCAAAAACAGCCGCTCGGTGCTGATGCGTGGGGCGCGCGAAGCCGATGACGAACAAGAAGCCCACAACCTCACACGCGCCGCTGACGACCTCGCCGCCTCGCTTCGGGCGCTCAAGGTAGCTGCGACTGCGGATGAACTGCGCGGCATCGAGGGGGAAGCTGCCCGCGTCTATTTCGCTGGCCTAAATCTGGTCGTCAAACCCCGTGCCCGGCCCCACTTCACCCTCAACGGACGTACGCGGCGCCCACCCTTGGACCGCTTCAACGCGCTCATCTCTTTCCTTTACGTCCTGCTCATGAACGATTGCCGTTCTGCGTTAGAGGCAGTCGGACTCGATCCCCAGTTGGGATATTTGCACACCGTGCGCCCCGGCCGCGCTGCGCTAGCCCTTGACCTACAAGAAGAATTTCGATCGGTGCTGGCTGACCGCCTAGCGTTGACCCTGATCAACCGTGGCGAGATCACAGCGAGCGACTTCGACGTGCGGGACGGCGGAGCAGTGAATCTGAATGAGCGCGGACGGCGCAAGGTGATTAGCGCCTGGCAAGAACGCAAGCGAGAAGAGATTACTCATCCCCTCACCGATAGCAAAATGCCGATCGCTTTGCTGCCCTTCATCCAAGCTCGCTTTATCGCTCGCACGCTGCGTGGCGAGATGGAAAGCTATATCCCCTACTTGGCGAAATAGAGGTTATCAACATGCTCATCATCGTTGCCTACGACGTTAGCACCGAAACCGCAGCTGGTCGGCGTCGCTTGCGCCGCGTTGCCAAAATTTGCGAAGGTATGGGACAGCGCGTGCAGAAATCCGTGTTTGAATGCCAGGTCGATCAAATGCGCTTGGAAACACTAGAACGCGCACTCTTGGCAGAGATAAACGAGAACGAGGATAACTTACGCCTCTACCGCATCACCGAACCATCGGAGGTCCATGTCAAACAATATGGTACGTTTCGTTCGATTGACTTCGAGGGCACATTGCTCGTATGAGCGCGCGCGAACCCTCAGGACAGGCCGCGATGACCACAGTTCGCGCAGTGCGTAAGTCGTTGTGGTAACGAATATTTTCTGTAACGCGGGGTTTACCAGCATGACCAGCGACATACATGCTGCCGAGGTTCGCGCGACAAGCGTTCAACACGATGTCAAAACAATGACCTAGATGAGAAGCGGTATCGCCCGGCTATAAAGCCGGGCGCGGATTGAAACATGAGGTGCTCACGCGCATCAAGGCCGCAGCCGCGCGGGGTATCGCCCGGCTATAAAGCCGGGCGCGGATTGAAACCAGGAATAGGCCGAGCGCAGGGCGCTGGCCTGCTGGGGTATCGCCCGGCTATAAAGCCGGGCGCGGATTGAAACGACGGCGGCGGGCGACAGCGGCACAGTGCGCGCCGCGGTATCGCCCGGCTATAAAGCCGGGCGCGGATTGAAACAGTTTGCTGATCCGGTCGAGCGCAGCATTTTGCTTGGTATCGCCCGGCTATAAAGCCGGGCGCGGATTGAAACAGGCTTATATCGACGCGCGCGCGCGTGGAAACTCGGCGGTATCGCCCGGCTATAAAGCCGGGCGCGGATTGAAACCTTGCTTGCATTGGCGGCTGCCTCATCATTGCGGCGGGTATCGCCCGGCTATAAAGCCGGGCGCGGATTGAAACAGGAGAAAGCGCGACGCAAAAAGCGCGACAAATTGGGGTATCGCCCGGCTATAAAGCCGGGCGCGGATTGAAACCAGGAGTGCTCTGCGGGGATCAGAGACCGGTCGGAGGTATCGCCCGGCTATAAAGCCGGGCGCGGATTGAAACGTGGAGGCGGAAGGCCAGCAGTTCCGCGTGGCAGGGGGTATCGCCCGGCTATAAAGCCGGGCGCGGATTGAAACCTCGCCTGTTTTCCGCCACATCAAGGGCCGCGGGTGGTATCGCCCGGCTATAAAGCCGGGCGCGGATTGAAACGCCTCATGAGCCTGGCTAAAGCCGTGAATCGGTCGTGGTATCGCCCGGCTATAAAGCCGGGCGCGGATTGAAACAGGGCGTGGAGGACTTCATCGTCACGCCTTTCGAGCGGGTATCGCCCGGCTATAAAGCCGGGCGCGGATTGAAACATGGCGCCTCCGACGTCACCTCCGCCCGGCTGGCGTATCGCCCGGCTATAAAGCCGGGCGCGGATTGAAACTGGCCGTCGTAGCAGGTCGTGGTTTCGCCGGCGGCCAGTATCGCCCGGCTATAAAGCCGGGCGCGGATTGAAACACCGTATTTTTGTGTAGCTTCTGAATGAAGTTCGGTATCGCCCGGCTATAAAGCCGGGCGCGGATTGAAACATGGGCGCTCCAGAGTTCGCGATTTCACCCACCAGGTATCGCCCGGCTATAAAGCCGGGCGCGGATTGAAACGGTGAGCGCCGCAGGCTGCTTGGCGGCATGCGCGTCAGGTATCGCCCGGCTATAAAGCCGGGCGCGGATTGAAACCAGCTCGGCCTTGATCGACTCCAGCATGATGGCGGTATCGCCCGGCTATAAAGCCGGGCGCGGATTGAAACCTCTCATTTGTGACCTAGCAAAGGTCCGCCCGCGCGTATCGCCCGGCTATAAAGCCGGGCGCGGATTGAAACCGCACTGGCGACCGCGTCAAGAATGCGCTTTGATGTGTATCGCCCGGCTATAAAGCCGGGCGCGGATTGAAACACCGCTTGCTTGGCGTGGCCACCAGCGCGTCGTCGCGCGCGTATCGCCCGGCTATAAAGCCGGGCGCGGATTGAAACTGGTCGATGCTGCCCGCCATCGGCGCGACCACCGGTATCGCCCGGCTATAAAGCCGGGCGCGGATTGAAACATGGCGGTGTATTCGCGGATGGCGTCCTCGCGGCGCTGTATCGCCCGGCTATAAAGCCGGGCGCGGATTGAAACATAGCTGGCTGGCGCGGATAAAGATTGCATCGAGGTATCGCCCGGCTATAAAGCCGGGCGCGGATTGAAACTTCCATGGCATCATTCCTCGTCTTGGATTGTTACGGTATCGCCCGGCTATAAAGCCGGGCGCGGATTGAAACCATCCATTGCGCCGCCGAGCAGGTCGAGGGACGGAGTATCGCCCGGCTATAAAGCCGGGCGCGGATTGAAACATCGTCACGCCTTTCGAGCGAGAAATGGCCGAGGTATCGCCCGGCTATAAAGCCGGGCGCGGATTGAAACCACGGCCAGCCGCGGCGTGATCGGGCGGTCAATCAGGTATCGCCCGGCTATAAAGCCGGGCGCGGATTGAAACACGTCCAGGCAGAACAGCCCGGCGTACGCGCCGTAGGTATCGCCCGGCTATAAAGCCGGGCGCGGATTGAAACACGTCCAGGCAGAACAGCCCGGCGTACGCGCCGTAGGTATCGCCCGGCTATAAAGCCGGGCGCGGATTGAAACTGCTCAAGGTCGCGCGCTATGCACAAGGGGTGGCCGTATCGCCCGGCTATAAAGCCGGGCGCGGATTGAAACGCCACGGCGCAGCACGTGACTTGGTCGCAGCAACCAGCAATCGCGCCCCTTCGTCGCCGACGAGCCGGCGGTCACGCCCACGCGGCAGGCGCGGCTTGCGGATCCTCTGCGGGAGACAGGTATAGCCACCAGTGCGGCAAAATCGCGGCAAAAAAGTTATCGCACCCCGTCGGGGTGTCTTTGCCGTACTTAAGCCATTGATCTTATTGGTGGGTCGTGCAGGATTCGAACCTGCGACCAACGGATTAAAAGTCCGCTGCTCTACCGGCTGAGCTAACGACCCTAAAATATATATACTACTTCACTATCTCTTGAAAGTCAACCCCCACTACTGAGAACAAGGATTACTGGGTAGACGCTCACTCTTTTTGACCTGCGTGCGCCTCCACCAGGGAGGTATCGCAGAAAGACTGGCTTGGGTAGATGCTAAATAGCACGCGCTGGGTATTAGCTTAAGACTTGCGCGCGGGCACCAAAATCCAGTTTCGCCGAAGTTGGTCAATGCGTAGGACTTCCCTCGGGCTCCCCCAAATTTACTGGTTGTGTCTTGCGCTGAGCCGCACCGTGTACCGACGGCGATCCCTCACGCGGCTTTGTTTTTAGCGTTTCTTTGACGATAGGGATTTACTAGGGTCTATTTCTCTGGCTACGGCTGCGGTAAGGGCTTGCTCAGGTGCTAGCCCGTGATTCTTTTTGTTCCAAGCGGCAACGAAATTATGAATGTTCTGCAGCCTTACCTGCCCCGGGATGAACATTACAATTTCACCAGTCGGATCATAGAGATAGGAAGTAGGATAAAAGTCTACTGGTCCAACTTGACGGAAAGGACTATCAGGATTCTTGCGCGAGCCTCCAGCTACGATCGCATAAAAATCAAGGTTGCGACGAATAGCGGTCTCACGTACGACTGATGCATCCGGACCGTAATCGAGCCCAATACCAATTACAACAAAATCTCGATGCTTGTTAAGTTCATTTAGAGCGGGTACCTCACTCCAGCATAAGGGACACCAAGGCGCCCAAAAATTAACCAATACCCATTTGCCACGAAAGTCCGATAACTGAATCGTTCTGCCTTGGATATCGGTAAATTGGAAATTAATGGCCTTCGGTGAATCGACCTGAGCTATAGCGGTGATACTCACCAAGACGTTGATACCAAGCAGTACCCCGATGAACAATCTGCGCATTGCACGTCCTCTACAAGCACTTGGCTCCTATAGATGTACCACCGCTACGGAAACGCTGAACGAATTGCGTTGCGAGGGTAGCGGCTTCTGCCGGCAGCTTAATCGCCGCGCCAATGTTCGCCTGCACCGAAACAGCATTTTCACTGCCTCGCCTAACTACTCGCTATGTCTTGCGGCAAGCCGCTGCCCGCGCCTAACCATCCATACCGCTCGCAGCTTTCTTCAGCATTTCCCTAACGCCTCGACTTATGAAGCTTCACGCATCATTAAATAATACTGGATCTTCATGGTCAGCGCAGCTCCTGCCACAATAGAGAAAAAGACAATAAGGGATCCCACCGCTAAGGTGGAGATTCCTGTTACACCTTGTCCAATGGTGCAACCTAGGGCAGTGACGCCACCAAACCCCATCAGCACGGCACCAACCAAATGCCTTAACATGTCTTGCGGGGAGGTAAAATACTCCCAGCGGAACGTCCGATGGATGACCGAATAGAGGAAGGAGCCGATCACCACGCCGAAGACAGTGGCGATGGCGAAGGTGACGGTGGTCGATGCATCAGTCCAGTATGCCCACAAATCCATGGTGAAACCCAGCGGGGCGACGAAGCTCATCGACTCCGCAAGCCCAGAGTTGGTGCCCAGATAGGCCGGCTCCAGGGTTTCGGGATGCTCCGGGATGAAACCGAGTTTGCCGGTGACAAACCAACCGCCAACGACGACGAGGCCGACGACGATCCCCGCCAAGATGTTATCGGCACTTTGGCGAAAATCTTTGTTGATAAATACGAAGGCCATGATGGCCAGGCTGATGAGCACGGCGACGATGAGCTGCCCGAGCTGATCGTCCGTTCCCACCAGGAGTACCGGTATGGTCGGGAGATGATCGAAGTGGATCGTCACGGCCTCAGCCTCGAGCACGTTGACGCGGAACCAGCCGAAAATACCGCGCAGGGTGACGAGGGCGGAGTAGCCGAGAAAGAGAAAGACCACCACCGACTTGAGGTTGCCGCCGCCGAGCCGTACCAGGGTGCGCTGACCACAGCCAGAGGCCAAGGTCATGCCAACACCAAAAGTCAGCCCGCCAACCAGCATGGCAAGCCAAGGCAGTTTGGGTCGGGTGTAGATGGTTTGGGCAGGATCTAGGTATCCAACGTATTCCAGGATAGCCGTACCGAGGATGGCCACAGCGATGGCCAAAAGCCAAGCGCGCATGCGGCCCCAGTCGCCCATGTTCACCACATCTGAAACCGCGCCCATCGTGCAAAAGCTCGTTTTGTTGGCAACATAACCAAAGATGACAGCAAGGCTGAAACCTAGCCAAACAACCAAGTGAGTGATTTCTTGTATCTGCTCAGCATGCATAAGTGCCTCCTAAGGTGGTTTGTGTCGTTGCAATGATGGTGATGGTGCGTATTAAGGCTACGCGTTCTGTAGCGCGTTGCGTATGGTAGGTTTGCCCTTTTGACAAAGGGAAAATAGCCTTCATGGCGCTAAGTTGTGGGGCATTCTTTCCGGCATATACCGGGTCACATCTGGTAGTCCTGCCTCGACAAATCCCATAAGACGATAGCGACAAGCATCGCACCGCCCACACGCCCGCCCTTCGGGGTCGGCCTGGTAACAGGAGACAGTGAGCGCATAGTCGACGCCGAGCGCCGTACCCAGCCGGATGATTTCCGCCTTGCGCATGTTCATGAGCGGCGCCTCGATGCGCACCCGCTTGCCTTCGAGCGCGCGCCGGGTGGCGACATCGGCCAGCTGCTGAAAAGCGGCGATGAACTCAGGCCGGCAATCGGGGTAACCCGAGTAATCTACCGCATTGACCCCGATGAACAAGGCCTCCGCCTCCAGGACCTCGGCCCAGCCCAAGGCGATGGCCAGCATGACCGTATTGCGAGCCGGCACATAGGTCACTGGCACGCCTTCGACCGGCGCTTCCGGCACCGCGATGCCCGTATCGGTGAGCGCGGAGCCGCCGAACTGGCTGATGTCGATGTTCACCACCCGGTGCTCGACCGCCTGCAAGTGGCGCGCCACGGCCTTGGCAGCCTCGAGCTCAGCGCGGTGTCGCTGTCCATAGTGCACGCTCAGCGCATGGCAGGCGTAGCCCTGCGCGCGGGCGAGGGCCAACACCGTTGCGGAGTCCAAGCCTCCCGACAGGAGGATCACGGCGCGTTTCATCGCCCACACGCCTCCCCCCAGAGCAACTTGTGCATCTGTATCTGCATGCGCACGGGCAAGCCGTCGCGCAGGATCCATTCCGCCAGCGCACGGGGCTCGATCCGGCCCCAAGCAGGCGAAAACAACACTGCTGCCCGTTCGTACAATTTGCGCTCCTCGACGACCTGCCGCGCCCAGGCGTAATCGGCCGCATCACACAGCACGAACTTGACCTCGTCGCGCGGCGTGAGCACCTCCAGGTTGCGCCACAGCATGCGCGCGGACTCACCCGAACCCGGCGTCTTGATGTCGACGATACGCGCCACGCGCGGATCGACCTCCGCGATGTCAAGCGCGCCACTGGTCTCGAGGCTGACGTCGTGGCCAAGGTCACACAGGCGGCCTAATAACTCTAGACAACCGCGCTGTGCCAAGGGTTCACCGCCGGTGACCGTGACGTAGCGCGTCGGATATTTGCCTACCTCGGCGATGATGTCGGGTACGGACATCCACACCCCGCCCTGAAAGGCGTAGGCGCTATCGCAGTAGCCGCAGCGCAGGGGACAAGCGGTCAGGCGGACGAACACCGTTGGCAAGCCAACACGGCTCGCCTCGCCCTGTAGGGAAAAGAAGATCTCGGTGACGCGCAGCCGCGGTGCAGCAGATGTCACTTCAGCGTAGAGAGCAGTTTGCGCCCGCTTTCTGCGGCCCGCGTCTGCGGAAATCTCGCTGTGAGCTGCTCGAGCAAGGCCTGAGCAGCGGCCGTCTCCCCCTGCTGAAGGCGTGCGCGGGCCAGGCTGAGCATGGCATCGGGCACCTTGTTGCTTGTGGGGTAATTGTCCAGCAGTTTTTGATAGGCCTGCACGGCGCTCGCGTAGTCACCCCGGCTAGCATGGGCCAAACCCAGCCAGTAGTAGGCGTTGCTCGCCAGACTCCCATTCGGGTAGTCGGCGAGGTAAGCCTGAAAGGCGCTGATTGCCGCTTGGTAATCGCCGGCTCGAAACAGTGTCAGCGCAGCTTCATAGCTTTTGCTTTCGTTGCGGGCATCGAGACTCGCGCCCATCAGCGTTTTACTCGGTTGCAGCTGTATCGCCTCTGGCGCGGCCACAGTCGCCGTCGAACGGCTGGCGAGTTCCTTGAGACGGCCATCGAGGTCCTCATAGAGATCCTTCTGCCGGCGTTGTAGCTGGGCGAGGGTGTACTGCTGCTCTTCCTGCTGGCCGCGCAGGCGTGCCAGCTCCGCGCGCAGGTCGGCAACCTGGTTGAGGAGATTCAGGAGCCCCTGGTTGTTCAGTAGCGCTTCCAGCCGACGCAGGCGCTCCTCCATGGCGCGCAAGTCCTGACGCATCTCGTTTTGGCGCAAAGCGAGTTCATCTATGGTGACCGCAGCGGCGGAGGTCCAAGCGAGGGTCAGCAAAGTTGGGACAAGCGTGTAAAACCTTGGTTTCATTCGCCAACGTAGTGAATCTCAGTACGACGGTTCATCTTCCAGGCGGATTCGTCATGCCCTTCTACGGCGGGTTTCTCCTCGCCCAGGCTCACCGCTTCCATTTGCGCTTCGGCTACGCCAAGCAGACGAAGCGCCTGGCGAACACTCTCGGCACGCCGCTGCCCGAGCGCCAGATTGTACTCACGGCTACCGCGCTCATCGGTGTGGCCTTGCAGGATAACCTTGAAACCTGGGTTTGCCTTTAAGTAGGTCGCATGCGCCTCCAGTAACGGCTGGAAACGGGCGTCGATGACCGCGCTATCGAACTCGAAATAGATCACGCGCTGTGCCAGGGGACTTGTTGGATCCTTGTGTGCCCCTGGGATGGTCAACTCAGGTCGTGCGCTTGCTGCACTGATCGCTGAAACGGTCCCAGTGGGTTCTATGATCGGCGTGGGCAGTGGGCGCGTCTCGACCACGGGCTGCTCGACTGCGGTTGGTGTACTGCCTCCTGAAATGGGTCTTGCCCCTGCATCGCTTGCACGCCTTGCGTCTTGACCTGTTGCCGCTGGGCTAGCCGTAGCCACGGCCTTGCTCTCGTCGATTGGAGCTTCGGTCGGCATGGTCGAGCAGGCCGCAAGGGAGCAGCCGGCCAGGCTCACTACCAGCAATCTTCTGATCATGCCCATACTCCTGTCATGTGTTGCTGATTGTCCTGTTGCTTAAGGGGCCCAAGCGGGTTCCCTGAGATCCCCACTCAGCGACAAACGCTGCCGCACGCGACCATCGATACTTACCGTGGCGAGCACGCCGCGCCCATTGATCCGCGTCGCGTAGAGGATAGTGCGCCCATTCGGCGCGAAACTTGGTGATTCGTCATAGCTGGTATCGGTCAACACCTGCATCTGCCGAGTGGCTAGATCCATTAACGCCACGTGAAATCGCCCGTCGCGCCGATGAATAAAGGCCATCAGCCTGCCATCTGGCGAGATTGCAGGCGATACATTGTACCCTCCCTCGAAGGTCACCCGTTGCGCCTGTCCACCAGCAAGCGGTATGCGATAGATCTGCGGTGAGCCGCCGCGGTCGGAAGTAAAGTACAGCCATTGGCCATCGGGACTAAAGACCGGTTCAGTGTCGAGAGCGGTGCTGCTCGCGATACGCCGGGGTTCACCTCCCGCAGCATCGATTAGATAGATCTGGGAGACCTCATCGCGCGACAGGGTGACGGCGAGCTGGCGACCATCCGGCGACCAGGCCGGGGCCGAGTTGGAGCCGCGGAAGTCGGCCAGCACCTGACGGCTGCCGTCGGCCAGGCGCTGCACATAGACCACGGGCTTTTTCTTCTCGAACGAGACGTAGGCTAGACGGCTGCCATCCGGCGACCAGGCTGGCGAGATGATCGGCTCGGGCGAGCGCGCCACGGTAACCGCATTGTAGCCATCGGTATCGGCCACCTGCAGCTCATACCAGCCATCCCGCTTGAGGACATAGGCGATGCGACCGCTAAAATTACCCGCCTCGCCGAGTAGCTTTTCATAGACCATGTCGGCGATGCGGTGCGCGGCCGAGCGCAGGCCATTACTGCTCGGCACGGTCAGGCCACGTGCTGTAAGCAATGTTTGCAAGGGGACGTCGTAGAGCCAGAAACGGACCTCTAGCCGCCCATCCGGAAGCGTCAGTACCTGGCCAATGAGCAAGGCATCAGCTCCGGCAGCACGCCATTGGGGTAAGCGCACTTGCTCAGGCCGAGTGGGCTGTCCTTCCCGTGGGCTAGTAGCAACCGTTTCGAAGTAACCGCTACGGAATAAATCTGCGGAGATCACATTGGCAGGGTTGTCGCCTATTACGCCGCCGGGCATGGCGAACGGAACGATGGCGATCGGGATGCGCTTGGCTGCACCGCCGATGATCTCGATGGTCATGCTCGCGTGCACCGTGAGGACGGTACTGAGAAGCAACACAAGCGCTAGGCTTGCCCCGCGTAGCCAAAACGATAGGTGAGCGACCATCCTAGCCATTGTATCAATAGGGAATGCGGCAAACGGCCTCATCGCGCTGAACTCGCTAGATCATGTGGACGAAATTTCAGGATCAACTCCTCCCTGAAGGCGCTCGCCAGCTCGCGGTCGGGTGGCAGCGGCAGCGGCGAGGCCAGGAGGATGGCGCGTTCGACCTGCCGGTCATACGCAGGCTGGCCGCTCGATTTGAGCAGGGTGACTTTCAGTACCTCGCCATCGGGGAGCAGGCGCACTTGATAGACAACTTCTGGGTTGCCGCTGAGATTGTGCGGCAGCCGCAAATAGCTTTCGATCTTACTGCGAATGCGACTGCGGTAATCCTCAATCATCTTCAAGCGTGCTGCGGCACCGGCCTCAAGGTGCGTGCCGCGCTGGAGCAAGCGCACCTCACCAGCTAGATCCTCCTGTATCTGGCGCGCGAATTCTTCTTCCAGTTCTAGCCGCGCTCTCTCCTGCTGCCGACGCGTCTCTTCCTGCCGCTGTCGCTCAGCCTGTTGCCGGCGTGCTTCTGCCTCCTGCTGCTCGCGTTCATGGCTTGCGGCCGCTTGCGCGCGGCGTCGCTCGTCCTCCAACCGCTGCCGTAGAACCTGTTCCCGCCTTTCCGCCTCTAGGCGTTGTCGTTCTTGCTCCTGCCTCGCCTTGAGTTCGATCTCGGCCTTGGGTTCCGCGGTAGTCGTCGCCGGGATCGGCTCCGGAGTCGCCTCCTGCTCCACCGGCTGAGGGGGCGGCGGCACCACGGCCTCAGGCAACGGCGGTAACTCTGCCCACAGGTCGGCATAAACCGGCAGTTGCGGCAGGCTGCGCCAGTTCATACTGAACAGCAAACCGATGGCAAACAGGCCATGCACGATGAGCGCCATGGCGCCGGCGCCGAGATAGTGGCCGCCGTTGGGATGGATCATGGCGCCCCCGGCTTGACCAACAGGCCCACACGCGGCATGCCCGCCCGTCGCAGCGCGTCCATGACCTGCATGACGGCCTCATAGCGCACGTCTTTGTCCGCCGAGATGACCACCGGTCGGTCCCGATGGCGCTCGAGCCGCTCGGCCACCAACTGTGCGAGCCGTTCCTCCGGCACGCGCTCAGTGTGGTCGGGCAACGCCCGGTCGCGCAGCCACAGGCTGCCATCGCGCTTGACGATCACCTCCAGGGGAGCGACGGGCGCTTGACCGCTGTGGCCGACGCTGGGCAGCTCGACCTGGCCTGGGTTGATGAACGGCGCAGTGACCATGAAGATGACCAGCAGCACCAGCATCACGTCGATGTAGGGCACGACGTTGATCTGATTGATGGCGCGGCGGCTGCGTCTCATGATCGGGACGAGGTGCGGATGCGGCCGCGCTGCACCAGGATCAGGTATTCCTCCATGAAGACCTGCAGGCTGTTGGCCAGCCGGTCGATGTCATGGCTGAAGCGGTTGTAGGCGACCACAGCGGGGATGGCGGCGAACAGGCCCATGGCGGTGGCGATTAAGGCCTCGGCGATACCGGGCGCTACCTGGGCCAGGGTGGCCTGGGAGACATCGGCCAGACCGCGAAAGGCATTCATGATGCCCCAGACCGTGCCAAACAGACCGATGTAAGGCGATACCGAGCCGACGGTGGCCAACAGCGGCAGGTGCGCCTCGAGCTGATCGAGCTCCCGCTGGTAGGCGGCCTGCATGGCGCGGCGCGTGCCTTCCAGCACCTGCATCATCGGTACCTCTGCACGTACGTCTGCACCTGCGGACAGCCTCAGATAAGCGCGGTGTCCACGACGAAATAACTCCTCGATGCAGGCCACCTGCGTGCGGCCCTTGGTCTGCTCATACAGGCTGTGGTGGGTATCGTTTTCCACGGCCTGGTAGAACTCGCGTTCGAAGGCCTCGGTCAGCCGCCGCTCCCGGCGCAGGATCATGTATTTCATGAAGATCACCCACCATGAGGCGAGCGAGGCTAAAAGCAGGATCAACATCACCGCCTTAACCACCCAGCTGGCGGACAACACCAAGGCAAGTAAAGAAAGGTCTTGCGCGACAGTGAGTTCCATGATCAGTTCAGGGCAGCAAGCGTTTGATGAGATCAGGTGGAATTCTAGCTGGCCTGAAATCGCTGCTGCGCACACAGGCGATACGCACCCGCGCCGTGAGCAGAAGCGTTGACTCACGTAGCACGTCTTGCGTGAGTGTCAGACTCGCCCCACCCAGCTCCGCCAGCTGGCTGCGGATCACCAACAGATCGTCGAAGCGGGCCGGCCGCAGGAATTCAGCGGCGACATGCCGCACGACGAACACCAGGCCATGGTCGCAGGCCAATTCGGTCTGCTTGATGCCCAGCGCGCGCAACCATTCCGAGCGGGCGCGCTCGAGAAACTTGAGGTAATTGGCGTAATAGACCACGCCACCGGCATCGGTGTCCTCCCAATACACACGTACGGGCCAGCTGTGGACTTGGTTCAAGGGCTGCATGCTGCCTTCCGACCGGGCTCAGACACGCTTTAGGCTAGCCGAGCTGGACCTGCCGCCGCGACCAACCGGGTTGCGGCGGCCACAGGCGTTGGCCTCACTCGAACAAATCCTTGTTTTGCAGTCGCGTTGGGGTGGCCAGCCCGAAATGTCGATAGGCGAGTGGTGCCGCGACCCGTCCGCGGGGTGTGCGCGCCAGATAGCCCTGCTGGATGAGATAGGGCTCCAGCACATCTTCGATGGTATCCGCCGCCTCGCCGATGGCCGCCGCCAGGTTCTCCAGCCCGACGGGCCCCCCCCCGAACTTCTCCAGGATCGCCCCCAAAAGCTTGCGGTCCATCACGTCCAAGCCGGCGGCATCGACCTCCAGCATCCTCAGGGCTAAGTCCGCCACCTCGGCGTCGATGCGGCCAGCGGCCTTGACCTCGGCGTAATCGCGCACGCGCCTGAGCAGCCGATTCGCAATGCGCGGCGTGCCGCGCGAGCGACGCGCGATCTCCAGTGCGCCCTCCGGCGTGATGGCGATCCCGAGCAGGCGTGCCGAACGGTTGACGATATGGGTGAGCTCCTCGGCGGTATAGAACTCCAAGCGGGCGATGATGCCGAAGCGGTCGCGCAGGGGATTGGTGAGCATGCCGGCGCGGGTGGTGGCCCCCACCAGGGTGAAGGGTGGCAGGTCTAGCTTTACCGAGCGCGCCGCCGGCCCCTCGCCGATCATGATATCGAGTTGAAAATCCTCCAGGGCGGGATAGAGGATCTCCTCGACCACCGGCGAGAGGCGATGGATCTCGTCGATGAACAGGACGTCGTTCGGTTCCAGGTTGGTGAGCAGCGCCGCCAGGTCGCCGGCGCGCTCGAGCACGGGGCCGGAGGTCACGCGCAGGTTCACCCCCATCTCTTTGGCGATGATGTGTGCAAGCGTGGTCTTACCCAGGCCCGGCGGCCCAAACAGCAGCACATGGTCGAGCGCCTCGCCGCGGTTGCGCGCGGCAGTGATGAAGACCTCCAGTTGCTCACGCACGCGCGTCTGCCCGACGTACTCCGCCAGGCTCTGCGGCCGCAGGGCGCGCTCCATGGCCTCCTCCTCACGCGAGGCAGGGGCGGGTGAGATCAGACGGTCAGGTTCGAGCATGCCTAGGAGAAGGCGGCATCAACGAGTCCCATGGCGCGAGTGTAAGCGTTTTCGTCGTGGGACTCATCGTCTCGGAGCTCAGCGCTGGCCAATCGCGTCCTGCACAGGGTCAAGTGTCGAGGCCGAAATTGCCTGCGCACACGCCCGCCGCACGCTCATGGTGCGCGGTCGTCCTTGTCCGGCAAGGGATAGGCATCGGCGACGTAGGCCGGCCCCTTCATCAACCAGACGATGATACAGGCAATGGTGAGGAGCAGGACCATGGTCCAATGCAAAGCGACCGCGCCGATGGCAAAGATGTCGACCATCTTGACGGTGGCGGCGACTTCTTGCGGGGAACCGGTCATCGGCCAGAGCCGGGCGATGGCGGCGGCGAGTGCCGGCAGCAGGGTACCGGCAACGAAGATGTGGGGCATCAGGCGCAACAGCCGCCATTCGAGGCCGGCTGGATAACGGCGGCTATCGGGGAGCTTGCGTAGCCAGGCCATGGTCGGTGTCCTCGTTAGCAGTGCGATGATCGCTAATCGTACCAGCAACGGCGGTCACGGCAGACAGCGTGCGTCATTCCTGACGCCGCGATGATCATTGGATCGGCCTAGGCCGGCGGCCAGACCTGCGGTTCAGGCGGCAGGCAGCCTAGTCACGCCCAGCCGAGCCATGGCATGCCGGGAGAGTCAGAGGCGGTCGAGCGCATGCGCCTAGAGCACGTCTAGTGGGATAGTGCTCAGGGCACGCATGTGGGTGGCGCGTAACACCACCGGTGGTGCGAGGCCGGCGCGATAGGCCTCGAGCCAACGGGCCGCGCACAGGCACCAGCGGTCGCCCGGTTTGAGGCCGGGGAAGTCCCATGCCGGACGCGGGGTGATCAGGTCGTTGCCGCGGCTACGGCTGTATTCGAGGAACTCGGCGGTGACCTGGGCGCAAACGGTGTGCGCGCCCAGATCGTCCAGGCCGGTCTCGCCTGGCACCGCTACGGGTATAGCCGCTACGCGGCCTGAGCGAGCAGGTCTGTAGGGCTTCACCCAAGACGTTGCAGGCGATCACTTCCTTCATGAGGCATCAATTGGTGGTGTGGCAGCCCCCTGCCGATGCGCCAGTGCATGCTGCGCGATCGCTAAGACCGCTTGGGGCAAGGCATCCGATGCCCCCAAGTGCGGGGTGAGGTGGATGCGCACCTGCGGATGCGCCTGTGCAAAGGCACTGAGCAGGTCGGGGATGTCCTGGGCCACATGAGTGCCCGCAGCCAGAAAGTAAGGGAAAACAACGATCTCGCCCGCCCCCTTCGCCACACAGCTGTGTAGCCCCTCGGGGATGGAGGGCTCGGCAAGCTCGAGGAAGGCGACCTCGACGTGGTCGATACCGGGCACGCACAGGTCGCGCACCCGGGCGGCCAGTCGGTGCACCTCGTCGTTGGAGGCCTGGCGGCGGCTACCGTGGGCGATGATGAGCAGGTGGGTCGAACGCATGGTCAGTTGATGCTGCCGGAATCAGGTTGCATGCAAAGCAGCGATGCGGATGGGTTGTCTAGCTCTGGGGTGGAATGAATCCAGAGGCCGGCAACATAGGAAACCGTGGGTAGGATACCGGAGGGGTACCGCTGCGCTAAGAGAAGCGTACCGCCGCAACAAATCCCACCAGCTACCGCGAGATGCGCTTGAAGCCATACACCAGTATCAGAGAAGCGCGAACCTCGATCCGCACGGCAGCCTCCTCAATCGCAGATCAGCCTGCCGCCTTCGCTGGCCTGCGCGCAGCGAGCATGCGTTTGAGCTCGTCAAGCAAACGCGGATCGTTCGGCTGCACACCGGAGCCGAAGCTCAGCACGCGCTCTCCATTGGCATCGATCAGATACTTGTGGAAGTTCCAACGCGGCTGCTCCCCCGTGCGCCGATGCAACTCGGCGTAAAACGCGTTCCGCTGCGGGCCGACGACGGTGGACTTTTCGAACATGGGGAACTTAACGCCATAGGTCAGGCGGCAAAACTCGGCGATCTTCTGATTGCTGCCGGGCTCCTGATTGCCAAAGTCGTTGGAGGGGAAACCCAGCACCACCAGCCCTTGGTCCTGGTACTGGCGGTAGAGCGCCTCAAGGCCGCTGTATTGGTCGGTATAGGCGCAATAGCTGGCCGTATTCACCACCAGCAGCACCTTGCCGCGATACTGGCAGAGGTTCTGCCGCTCGCCGGTCTGCAGGCTGTTGAAGCTATGGCGTAGCAGCGGCGGGCAGTCGCTGGCGATGGCGCGTGAGGCAGCGAAAGCCCCCAGGATCAGCACCAGGCTCAAGGCGAACAGAATGGGGTACCACAAAGGCACGACACGCGCGGTCTGGCTTGGACGAGTCATGATATTGTCCTGGACAAAAATGGTGTTGGCTGTAAGATAGGGGGTCTTGTTCAGGTTGTCAACCTGTTTGTCCAAGACAAATATATTCCATGTCCCCATCTGCCTTTTACCTCTCCATCAGTGCCGTCGAGCGCGACACCGGCCTATCCAAGGACGTGCTGCGCAAATGGGAGCGACGCTACGGTTTCCCGCGGCCGCTGCGCGACGAAGGCGGAGAACGCCTCTACCCCCCAGAGCAGGTCAGCCGTCTGCGCCTGATCAAACGCCTCATGGACACAGGCTTGCGACCGTCCAGCATCGTTGCGCTAGAGGAGGCGGCGTTGCTCAGATTGGCCGAAAGCCGGCATGTCACCTCACCACCGACGGCTGTCGGCAACATCGAGACAACGGCCCTCGACCTCTTGCGCCAACACGACCAAGAGGGCCTGCGCCGGGCCTTGTATCGCCTGCTCTTGCGCCAGGGGCTCACCAGTTTTGTCCAGGACACCATCAGCCCCCTCAATCATGCCGTAGGCGAGGCGTGGTCCCGTGGCGAGTTGGAGATCTACGAGGAGCACCTTTATACCGAGGCCGTGCAATCGGTATTGCGCAGCGCCATGGCCGGGCTGAGCGACCCAAGCGGCCGGCCGCGCGTGCTGCTCACCACCTTGCCCGGTGAGCCGCATGGGCTGGGCATTCTGATGGTGGCAGCGATGCTGGCCCTGGAGGGGGCTTATTGCCTGTCGCTCGGGCCGCAGACGCCGCTCGCCGAGATCGCCAACGCCGCCCGCGCCCAAGCGGTGGATGTGGTCGTGCTGTCCTTCAGCATCATCTACCCGCCGCGGCGCATCGTGCCCGCCTTGGAGGAGCTGCACAAGCGCTTAGGGGACGGCATCGAGATCTGGGCTGGCGGTGCCGGCACTTCCCGGCTCAAGGGCGCGCCCGCTGGCAGCCGTCTTTTGCCCACTATGGAGGATGCCCTGGCGGCACTCGGCGATTGGCGCGCGCGGCATCAGGCGTTGTCACCCCGCCCCGCACTTGCGGCAAAATCCTGA
>JBEPZO010000024.1:0-30596 GCA_041640815.1 Thiobacillaceae bacterium | reverse complement strand
GCGGGGATTGACTGGGACCCTGGGGTGATGCAGGAAGCGCAGGCGGCGGGGCTATACACCGCCACCATCCACGACGAGGTGTTTGAACTGACCACCCCAGAGGGCTTCACGCCGCGGCGGTGGTAAGGGTGTGAGCACCTATTCTGCAAGGTGCAGGTAAAGCCGCCAGCTGGGTTCTTTGGTAGACCGCCAAGGGAGTATCAAAACAGCGCCTTTGTTCTTGGTTCGCGCGCATTTCAATCCTTCACCGTGGCTCCGACCTCTTTCGGGGTGAGCGCGGTGGGCTATTTCCTGCTCGCGCAGGCGATCGCTTTCAACCTCTTGTAAGCGGTGTGGGACTCACACCAGTTTCTGCGCCTCGCCCTCGTCTATCTGTGCCGGCTCGTGTCCTTCCTGTTCGCTGTCGCAGCCCTGTGGCTCGCATTTAGCCGCTTTGGCAGCGAAGCGCCGCGTCTTTACTGTGCTGACATCCTGGGCGCGCAGCTCGCCAGGCACCTTAGGTTCAGCATACTGGTGCTGCTGGCCTGCCTGGTTTACGTCGCGGCGGCCTGGCTGTACGGCAGCATCGCTTGGCGAATCGGTCTAGAATCGAAACGATAGCCGACATGCCCATCCACAACGCCGACATCGCCGCCATTTTCGAGGAGATCGCCGATCTGCTGGAGATCCAGGGGGCGAATCCATTCCGGGTGCGCGCCTACCGCAACGCCGCGCGTACGGTGGGCGAGTTCGGGCGCGACTGGCGGCGATGATCGCGCGCGGCCAGGCGCTGCCCAAGATACCCGGCATCGGCGAGGATCTGGCGCGCAAGATCGAGGAGATCGCCACCACCGGCAAAAGCAGCTTCCTCGAGCGGCTACACCATGAGCTGCCCGCCGCCATCACCGAGCTGCTGCACCTCCCCGGTCTGCGGCCGAAGAAGGTGAAGGCCCTCTACGAGCAGCTCAGGGTGGAGAGCCTGGAGGACCTGCGCGCTGCCGCCAAGGCCTTGGTCCGCCACCTCGCCGCCGCCCAGGGTGTGGGCCGCGTGGCGAAGGAGGAGGGGTGCTGGTGGCCATCGACTCCGACGCCCATTCGGTGCACGTCTTCGACGACCTCGAGTGGGGGATCGGCCAGGCGCGGCGGGGGTGGCTTAGCGCCGACGATGTCCTCAACAGCCGCCCGCTGGAGGCGTTGTGGCCGCTGTAGGCGACCCCCATGGGCAAGGCTTCATAACGCCGCCTCGATGCGCTCGCACAGCGTCCTGAGCACCTTGATGCGGGCGTAATACTTGTCCTCCGCCTCGACCAACGTCCAGGGGGCGATTTCGGTCGAGGTGCGGTCCACCATGTCGCATGCCGCCTGCTCGTAGAGGTCCCACTTCTCGCGGTTGCGCCAGTCTTCCTCGGTGATCTTGTAGCGCTTGAAGCCGGTCTGCTCGCGCGCCTGAAAGCGGCGTAACTGCTCGTCCTTGCTGATGGCGAGCCAGAACTTGACCAGCACGATGCGGTGCTCGACCAACTGCGCCTCGAAGTCGTTGATCTCGTTGTAGGCGCGCATCCAGTCGTATTCGCTGCAGAAGCCCTCCACCCGCTCGACCAACACCCTGCCATACCAGGAGCGGTCGAAGATGGCCATCTGACCGCGGCGCGGGATGCGTCGCCAGAAGCGCCACAGGTAAGGGTGGGCGCGCTCCTCGTCGGTAGGCGCGGCGGTGGGGATGATCTGGTACATGCGCGCGTCCAGGGCGCGGATGATGCGACGGATGGCACCACCTTTGCCAGCGGCGTCGTTGCCTTCGAACACGACCACAACAGAGATGTCCTGAAACGCGGGCTCGCGTGTGAGCAGGGCAAGGCGCCCTTGGTATTCCTCGAGTTTCCGCTCGTAAGTCTTCTTCGGCATGGATAGGCTTAGATCGAGGGACCTGAGCAGGTTTTGCTGGTCCACCCGCGGCAGGCTGGGCAGATTGGCCAGGGGGCGCACTGGCGGTTGAGTGAGCTCGAGCCGCTTGCGCAGGGCATCTAACACGATCTTGCCCATGGTCAGGTTGCGATAGCGCTCGTCCGTGCCCTCGATGATGTACCAAGGGGCGTGCGCGCTGCTGGTGATGCGCAGGGCCTGCGAGGCGGTCTTGTAGAAGCGGTCATAAAGCCGGTAATGGCGCCAGTCACGCTCAGTCACTCGCCAGCGGGTGAGCGGATTTTTCTCCAAGCTTTTCAAACGTTTTTTCTGGTTTTTCTTCGACAAATGAAACCAGAATTTGAGGATCAGCACACCTTCATCGGTGAGCATGTCCTCGAAGCGAACGTTGCGCTCCATGGCCTCTTCCAGCTCAGCGGTCTTGATCTTGCCGTAGACCCGGTTGATGATCGGCTGGCTGTACCAAGAGCCCTGGAAGATGGCGATGCGCCCTTTGGGCGGCAGATTACGCCAGAAGCGCCACATTGGCGGCCGCTCACGTTCTTCATCAGTGGGTTCGCCCATGCCATAGGTGTCGATATAGCGCGCATCCAGCCATTCATTGAGTACGCGCACCGACTCGCGCCGCCCACCGCCGTCCACACCGCTGACGATCATCACCACCTGGAAATCGCGCCGTTGGATGAGCTCGTACTGCGCGTCGAGCAGGGCTTCGCGCAGTGCCGGTAGTTCCGCCTCGTAGGTCTTCTTGTCGATCTTGTGGCCAAGTTCCGCCGATTCGAACATTGCGCTCCCCCTTCCTACGCGTCGCCTGGCAGGCGCCAACCTTTGGCCCTGGCAGGCTTAAGGCCGCATCGGTCCTGACTGTCAGACTTCTGCGCCTGACCAGTTTGGCGTCGATGGGCCGGCGCAGTCAAAGCACACCCAGGGCGTGCAGGAATACCGCCAGCACCCCTAGCGGCACGACATAACGCAGCAACCAGACCCAGCCCCAGTATAGGCGCGCAAAGCGGCTGCCGGCCTTGAAGGCCTGTTCCCGCGCCTGCGCCCCCATGCGCCAGGCAACGAACATCGCAATGCCAAGGCCACCGAGCGGTAGCATCCAGTTGCTCGCCAAGTAGTCGACGAAGTCGAACCAGTTCTTGCCCCGACCCGCACCGAAGAGGACCTCGGTGGCGGCGGCGAAGTCGCCGCCGAACGACTGGGTGCCACCAGACAGCGCCGAGGGGATGCCGAGTAGGAAGATGATGCCGCCGAGGCCGATGGCTGCGCGCCGGCGCGACCAGCCGCGCCAGTCGATGAAGTGCGCCACTGCCACCTCCAGCAGCGAGATGGCGCTGGTGAGCGCCGCCACCGCGAGCAGTACGAAAAACACCGCCGCCCACAGGGCGCCACCGGGCAGCTGGCCGAAGGCGATGGGTAGACTCACGAACACCAGGCCCGGCCCGGCACCTGGCGCGAGACCCGCCATGAAGATGATGGGGAAGATCATCAGGCAGGCCAACAGCGAGATCAGGGTGTCCAAGGCGCCCACGGCCAGGGAGGTGGATACCGCGTCGTCACGGGCGCGCAGGTAGCTGCCGTAAGTGAGCATGGCCCCCATGCCCAGACTGAGGGTGAAGAAGCTGTGGCCGAGGGCCTCTAACACGCCGGCGGGGGTGAGGCGATCGGCATGGGCGCCGAAGACGAAGTCGAGGGCTGGCCGGAAACCGTCCGTACCCGCAGCCCGCAGCACCAGGGCGACGATCATCAGAAAAAGGAGCGGCATAAGGATGCGGCTCCAGCGCTCCACGCCGCCATGGATGCCAGCGGCCACGATCGCCATGGTGAGCAGCATGAACACCCCGTGCCAGAATAGATTGAGGCCGGGGTCGCGATAGACCTGGTCGAACAAGGCCTCGACTTGTGCCGCCTCCATGCCGGCAAAGCCTTGCGACAGGGCGAGCCAGCTATAGTGCAGGGTCCAGCCGGCCACCACGCTGTAGTAGGAGAGGATCACGAAGGCCGCCACCACCCCCAGCCAGCCTACCCCCTGCCAGGGGCTGTGCGGCCCGTCCAGCTTGCGGAAGGCAAGCACCGGCGAGCGCTGGGCGGCACGGCCGAGCAAGATCTCCGCCACCATGATGGGCAAGGCGACGGCCACCACGCACATGAGATAGATCAGCACGAACCAGCCGCCGCCGTTCACACCGGTGATGTAGGGGAATTTCCAGATGTTGCCCAGCCCCACCGCCGAGCCGCTGGCAGCGAGGATGAAGCCGAGGCGGCCCGACCAGTGCTCGCGTCGACCGGCGGTTGGGACGTGCGCTTTCGAACTGCGGGGGCTAACGGTCATGCGGCGATGTCTCGGTAAGTCAAGCGGATGGTCTCTTGCTCAGCCTAGATTTTCCATCAGGTCGCGGGCCGGCGCGAAGCCTCTGGTCGGGGGCGGCGAGCAGGCGTGGGGATCAGCTGGCTTGCCGCCGGGCAGAATCAGACCAGCGTGCTCCCGCTCACCCAGAAGTCCTGCCCCTTGTCGAGGAACTCTTGCACGGGCACGTAGTGGGAGCCGTCACAGGAGAAGGTGAGGCCCACCACGCCGTTGAAGATGTTGAGCGTACCGGTGCGCAGGTAGAGCATCTCATCCATGAAGCGCAGATCGCGTAGCCTCTTGAGCACGGCTGGGATCTGATCCGCCTTCACGGTGGCATCGAAGGGGTAGGGGCGCACGGGGTAAGCGAGGCAGATGTCCGGATCGATCAGGGCCTGGATGTCGAGCAGACGGTAGCGGTAGGGGTCGTCCAGCACCCAGAGCACCGCCCGGCTAGAGGAAAAGTGCAGCATGATGTGGTAGACGCCGCGCTGGGTCATGAGCTCTTCCACGACCGACAGCACGGTATCGATGTTGCGGTCCATCTCGCTTTCCACCCGCGTTTGGTGAAACACCATGCCGCGGATGGCAGGATCCCCCTTGATTTGACGCCAGTACACCGGCTCTTCATAGAGCTTGCGCGTAATTGGCAGGTCGCGCAAGTCGAAATCTGCCCCGACAAAGCCCAACACGCGCCAGTCGGTGCCGCGCACGAGCTGGATGGCGGTGAGCGAAGGGCGACGGGCATGCAAGCTGATATAAGCCTGCGAGAGCACGAAACCATCGGCGGGTACTACTTCCCGCATATAGGGCCGCTGCGAGCGGTCGCGCCCATAGTCCTCGGGGTGTAGGCCGTCTTTGCCGATGTTGCTGCTGATCTGTATGCCATCAGTATTGAGCGCGTAGACATACTTGCACCCCGGGATCAGGGTAAAGGCCTGCAACAAGGCCTGGTCAAGGGCCTCGCGGTCATGCCAGGCATAGCTGGCCAGCTCTGCTGCCTTCTGGAGCGGACCGATCAAGATCGCGCGCAGCGCCTCGCGCTGCTGCTCGATGGCCTCCTGTAGTGTGCCTACTGGCGGGTGCATTATTTAAGCGTGAGAGCGAGTGATGCTGACTGTGCGTCGAGTATACACACCTTGGCTGAGACGACGGGGTGTGAGGACAGCGCTACTCCCCAGGCGAGGATGGTATGGCCTCTCACCAGGCCTATGAAGTCCGCCTGGTATGGCGCGCGACTTCTTACGGCTGCTTTATCCAGTGATGAACGCCCATAGCCTGACGGCCGCCAGCAAGTGGCCGGCGCGCAACCGAGCATTTAAGGACAAGAAAAAGGCCGCGCGCTGGCGGCCTTGCGCTGGTTGCGCCGCGGTTACGCGTAATTGGCCTCGGCGAACGACCAGTTCACCAGATGCTCGAGGAAGGTCTCGACGAACTTGGGCCGTTGGTTGCGATAATCGATGTAATAGGCGTGTTCCCAAACGTCCACCGTCAGCAGGGGTTTGTCGGCGGTTGTGAGCGGTGTGCCGGCGTTGCTGGTATTGACGATGTCCACCGAGCCGTCCGGCTTCTTCACCAGCCAGGTCCAGCCGGAGCCGAAATTGCCCACGGCGCTGGCCTGGAAGGCCTTCTTGAACTCGTCGTAGGAGCCCCATTTCTTGTTGATCGCCTCGGCCAAGGCCCCCGATGGGGTACCGCCGCCATTGGGCTTCATGCAGTTCCAGAAAAAGGTGTGGTTCCAGACCTGGGCGGCGTTGTTGAAGATGCCACCGGCCGGCGCTGTCTTGATGATGTCCTCCAAGGACTTGTTTTCGAACTCGGTGCCCTTGATCAGATTGTTCAGGTTGGTGACGTAGGCCTGATGGTGCTTACCGTAATGGTAGTCGAAGGTCTCCGCACTCATGTACGGGGCAAGGGCGTCCTT
Organism: Thiobacillaceae bacterium; assembly: GCA_041640815.1. Taxonomy (GTDB): domain Bacteria; phylum Pseudomonadota; class Gammaproteobacteria; order Burkholderiales; family Thiobacillaceae; genus JANWZL01. The sequence goes on along the minus strand of JBEPZO010000024.1, from coordinate 24,420 downwards.
GGCGTAAGGCAGGGGGGGAAGCTGGTGTTCCATGTCGTTTCTCCTGATGGTGGTGTGGATGACGTCATGATTTTACGGGCAGGGCCCCGCTGCGGGCAATGGTTGACTGAAACCGTAGAGTATTGCCGCTTACCTACCGAGGCATGAGCCGGCCTTTTGGGTAGGCCCCCCTTGATCAACGTTGACCGCCGGCTGACAAGCAAAGACCTGCTAGCGGAGCAAGCGAGACTGAAGCGTATCGTACCTAGAGAATATGGCCCCCATCACCAGCGGCGAGCGTAGACCACGAACTGCATGAACAGGCCAGCGACGGCAGGCCCTGCTGCCCGGCCGCTCGGGCGTACCAGGTGGTCACGCCGGCGGCAAAGGTGCGCTCCTATGGCCTGACCATGGCCACGACGTCGGAGTGGCGGGTGGGCACGTCCCTCTCCACGGGCCCCCCGCACAGCAGAAGAAATGCGGCGGCGGTCAGGTAGGATAGGGAATTCAGGCAACGGGCGAGGACGAACAGGGCGGCGATGGCGGTGTCGGAGGCGACGATGCGAGTATGGAAGTAGTAGGCCTGCAGGGCTGAACCGACAAAGCCGCCGGCGAGGGGATCGATGGCGAACAGGGCGCTGATGCGGGTCAGGTGCTGGCGCGTGGTTCACGAAAGGCGCCGGCGTTCGTGCTGCCGAGTCGTTTCCTTAGCACGGGAGAGCCGGCTGACCTGGGCGGCCTGCATGAGATGCAGCAGGCCATCGTCGCCGAGCGCGATCTGGAAGGCTGCCAGCCGGTTCATTCTTCCCCATGCGGCCAGCCCCTCCGGCAAGGCTGCCGGCGCTGCCCACTGGTCATGGCCATTGATCATGCCGTTGAAGGCCACCACCGTGGTATCCGTCCATAAGTGCACGATCTATCGCGCGGTTGGACGGAGCGGGCGCGATCCGCTATAAAGGGCGGCAACCCCTGTAAGCAAGCCGCCATGCAGGATTTCTACGCCGTCATCCCTGCACGCTATGCCTCTACCCGTCTCCCCGGCAAGCCGCTCGCAGACATCGCCGGCAAACCGATGGTCGTTCGGGTCGCAGAGCGGGCGGTCATGAGCGGCGCGCGCGAGGTCTGGGTGGCCACCGACCACGAGGCGGTGGCCGACGCCGTGCGCGCCCACGGCTACCAGGTCTGCATGACCTCGCCGGATTGCGCCTCGGGCACGGACCGGCTGGCGGAGGTGGCCGTGCGGCTGGCATGGCCTGATGAAGCGGTGGTGGTCAATGTCCAGGGGGATGAGCCCCTGATCGACCCGGAGCTGGTGCGGCGGACGGCTGAGTTGCTGCACGCGCGCCAGGATGCCGCCATGGCCACGGTCTGCCATGCGCTGCACGACGCCCGCGAGGTGTTCAACCCCAACGTGGTCAAGGTGGTGCTCGACGGGCAGGGCAATGCCCTCTATTTCTCCCGCGCCCCCATCCCCTGGGCGCGCGATGCCTGGGCCGGCCTCACCCCCGACTCACCCCTTGCCCTTCTTCCACCACTTCCGCCCGGGCTGCCTGTCTTCCGCCATGTGGGCCTGTACGCCTACCGGGTCGGTTTTCTCAAGGCTTATCCGCACTTGAGCCGACCGGCGCTGGAGGAATTCGAGGCCTTGGAGCAGCTGCGCGCCCTCTGGCATGGCCACCGCATCGCCGTCGTCATCACCGAGCAGCCTTGTCCGCCCGGTGTGGATACGGCGGCCGAGTTGGAGATGGCGCGGCAGTACTATGCCAGCTGGCTCAGGCCTTAAAGATCGCGCTGGATGCGGCTGAATCTCTTCGCTCAAGCAGTGTCGGCTGGTTGGTGACACGCCCATTAACCTCTAGGACTGCATGTGGAGGTAAGGTAGTGTCTGGATATCAGAGCTTGGCGTCATCACGTATCGCTAGAGAAATCGGTGGAAAATTGCAGCCCTGGCGCAATGTCCCGCTTTGTCTGCCGCTTCTTTGCCCGCTGTTTGCTACTATCACGGCCTTTACCCCCTGAGTGTCAGATCTTTTCTCCACTCACGGTCATCGATGCTACCGGCGGATAGGCGCGCCACGACGGATATCCGACCCTTGGGTAGCAAGGGGTGGACGTATATGCCGTTTTTATAAGCAAATACAAAAAATTGACTACTCAGGCGAGGTTTTGTTGAATAACCTTGTGGGTGTAGCGCGATCACGCACAGGTTAAGCCACTCAGAGAACAGGCAAACAGAAGAGGTTATTTATGCGATTGATCCTACTCGGCGGCCCCGGCGCGGGCAAAGGTACCCAGGCCAACTTCATCAAGGAGCGCTACGGTATCCCTCAGATCTCCACCGGTGACATGCTGCGCGCCCATGTCAAGGCGGGCACCGAGCTGGGCATGAAGGCCAAGGCGATCATGGACGCCGGCGGCTTGGTCTCGGACGACATCATCATCGGCATGGTCAAGGAGCGCCTCAAGGAGGAGGACTGCAAGGCCGGTTACCTGTTCGACGGTTTTCCGCGCACCATCCCCCAGGCCGAGGCCCTCAAGACCGCAGGCATCCCGCTGGATGCGGTGGTGGAGATCGACGTGCCGGACGAAGAGATCATCAAGCGCATGTCCGGCCGCCGGGTGCACCTGCCCTCGGGGCGCACCTACCACATCCTCTACAACCCGCCCAAGGTGCCCGGTAAGGATGACGTCACCGGCGAGGATCTGGTCCAGCGCGACGACGACAAGGAAGAGACGGTCAGGAAGCGCTTGGAGGTCTATCACGCTCAGACCGAGCCCCTGATCAAGTATTATTCCGAGTGGGCCGCTAGCGGTGACCCGGCGGCACCCAAATACTTCAAGATCAACGGCGTCGGTACGGTGGAAGAGATCACGCGTGCCGTATTCGCCGCCCTCGATTCGGTCAAGAAATAGCCCAGCGTCGCTGATCGTCTATGCCTGCGCTCAACATCCCCGGTTTTAGCGCCCCGGATCTCGCACTGGTGCAGGCCACCCTGCGCGAGCGCTTTGGCTATGACGTGGCGGTTGAAGAGGTCGAGACCGAGGTCCGCCTGTCGCCGGCGGACCGCGAGCTCACCACCTGTCCGGCCTTGTTCTGGAAGGCCGAGGATTGCGCCTTCGTCGTCGCCAAGACGGGCCCTGCCGCCTACCGAGCCATGTTCTACTACTCGGTGAAAGACCGCTACGGCACCGGCCGCGAGGAATATGACAACCTTGGCGACTGCGTCATCACCATGCTTAAGGTTCAAGAGGAGGTCGCGCGGCAGCGCGCTCAGGAAATCGGTCAGGGTTAAACAGCGCGGCGCAAGGCCGCGTTTTTTTGTATACAAGCCTAAGGAGAGTGAAACCATGGCCAAGAAAAAGAACGCCTTCTACGCCCAGTCTGGTGGCGTGACGGCTGTCATCAATGCCTCGGCCTGCGGCGTGATCGAGGCGGCACGCAAACACTCCGACGTGATCGGCAAGGTCTACGCCGGCCGCAACGGCATCATCGGCGCCCTGACCGAAGATCTGATCGACACTAGCAAAGAGAGCGATGAGGCCATCGCCGCGCTGCGCTACACCCCGGCTGGCGCCTTCGGCTCCTGCCGCTATAAGCTGAAATCACTGGAGGCGAACAAGCGCGAGTACGAGCGCCTGATCGAGGTCTTCAAGGCGCACAACATCGGCTACTTCTTCTACAACGGCGGCGGCGATTCGGCTGATACCTGCTACAAGGTCAGCCAGCTGTCCGAGGCCATGGGCTATCCCATTCAGGCCATCCACGTGCCCAAGACCGTGGACAACGACCTGCCCATCACCGACAACTGCCCTGGCTTCGGCTCGGTGGCCAAATACATCGCGGTGTCGACGCTGGAGGCGAGCTTCGACGTGCGCTCCATGGCCAAGACTTCGACCAAGGTGTTCGTCATCGAGGTGATGGGACGGCATGCCGGCTGGATCGCCGCCGCCGGTGGCCTGGTGGCCGACTATGGCATTCCGGTGGTGATCTTGTTCCCCGAGATCGAGTTTGATGAAGCTAAATTCCTTGCCAAGGTGGATGCCAACGTCAAGGAATACGGCTACTGCACCGTGGTGGTGTCGGAAGGCTGCCGCTACCCGGACGGCAGATTCCTGGCCGAACAAGGCACACGCGATGCCTTCGGCCATGCTCAGCTCGGCGGTGCCGCGCCGGTGGTCGCCAACATGATCAAGGAAAAGCTCGGGCACAAATACCACTGGGCGGTGGCCGACTATCTGCAGCGGGCCGCTCGCCACATCGCCTCCAAGACCGATGTCAAGCAGGCCTATGAGCTCGGCAAAAAGGCGGTGGAATTCGCGGTCAAAGGCTACAATTCGGTCATGCCCACCATCGAGCGCATCTCCGACTCGCCCTACAAATACAAGATCGGCATGGCGCCGCTGGCCAAGGTGGCCAACGTCGAGAAATTCATGCCGCGCGACTTCATCAGCAAGGACGGCTTCGGCATCACCGAAAAATGCAAGCGTTACCTCACCCCCCTGATCCAGGGCGAGGACTACCCCAAGTACGCCAACGGTCTGCCGGTCTACGTCACGCTGAAGAACGTGCCGGTGCCGAAGAAGCTGCCGGAGTTCAAGCTTTGAGGACGAACTGGGGAGTGGGAAGATGGCGTGTAGGTGAGCGGCGGCACAGGTCGTGGCCTCGGCTTCGCTGACGCACCCGCCACCTCCCGCGCCCTATTGAGTCGCGACGCCCTAGCATGACACTCGAGCGTGCCCGCCAACTCCTCAAGGTCCAGGCCGATTTCGGCGGCTTCTACAACGCCAATTCGGCCAAGCTGATCCTGTCCGAGGTGCAGCGCGAGCATGGACAGGCGGCGGTCGATGCGTTGATCCGTGAGCTCGAGCTCGACCGGATCTTCGGGTTCGAGCCTGGTACCCGCTTCGAAGGCGGTCTGGCGATAGGCAGGCCCGATCTCTGAAACGATTTTTTTATCTGTAAAGTGTATAAGAACACCCTAATATGCCAATCACAGTAGTCGGTTGGGGTGAGCTGTCTGTACTGCCGAGATGGCGGTGAACCCGTTCCAGACCCAGTGAAGGAGACGAAGCGATGAATGAAGGTCTGATATTCGCCCTCGTGGCGGGGGCGTTGGCCTTGGCCTATGGCGTCCTATCCATCAATTGGATCATGGGCTTGCCGACCGGCAACGAGCGCATGCGCGCGATTGCAGCGGCGGTACAAGAGGGGGCGCAGGCCTACCTCAAGCGCCAGTACAGCACCATCGCCCTGGTGGGTGTGGTGTTGTTCGTGCTGCTGGCGGTGTTTCTCTCCCTCAAGACGGCGATCGGCTTCGCCATCGGCGCCATCCTCTCCGGCGCGGCCGGCTTCATCGGCATGAACGTCTCGGTACGCGCCAACGTGCGCACTGCCGAGGCAGCGCACAAAGGGCTCAATGCTGCACTCAACGTCGCCTTCAAGGGCGGTGCCGTCACCGGCCTGCTGGTCGTCGGCCTGGGTCTGTTGGGCGTGGCGGGCTACTACGCCATCCTCACGGCCATGGGGCTGTCCACCGATGACAGCCTGCATGCCCTGGTGGGTCTGGGCTTCGGCGGCTCGCTGATCTCCATCTTCGCGCGTCTTGGCGGCGGCATCTTCACCAAGGGGGCGGATGTGGGCGCCGACCTGGTCGGCAAGGTCGAGGCTGGCATCCCGGAGGACGATCCGCGCAACCCGGCGGTGATCGCCGACAACGTCGGCGACAACGTCGGCGACTGCGCCGGCATGGCCGCCGACCTGTTCGAGACCTACGCCGTCACCATCATCGCCACCATGCTGCTCGGCAGCCTGATGGTTGCCGGCGAGAGCGTCGATGCGGTGATCTATCCGCTCGTGCTCGGCGGCGTATCGATCATCGCCTCCATCATCGGCACCTTTTTCGTCAAAGCCAGTGAAGGCGGCAAGATCATGAGCGCCCTCTATCGCGGCCTCATCGTCTCCGGCCTCATCGCCGTCATCGCCTTCTATCCCGTCACCACCTGGATGTTGGGCGATAGCCTGACCCTGGCCAACGGCGAGACGGTATCGGCCCTCAATCTGTATCTGGCGGCCTTGATCGGCCTGGCCCTGACCGCCGCCATGGTGGTCATCACCGAGTACTACACCGCCAGCGAGTTCAGCCCGGTGCGCCACATCGCCGAGGCCTCCACCACCGGCCATGGCACCAACATCATCGCCGGTTTGGGCGTGTCGATGAAGGCGACCGCCGCCCCGGTGATCGCCGTCTGCCTGGCCATCTGGGGGGCCTATGCGCTCGGTGGCCTGTATGGCATTGCCATTGCCGCTACCTCCATGCTGTCGATGACCGGCATCATCGTCGCCCTGGACGCCTATGGGCCGGTGACCGACAACGCCGGCGGCATCGCCGAGATGGCCGACCTGCCGAAAGAGATCCGCAACATCACCGACCCCTTGGACGCCGTCGGCAACACCACCAAGGCGGTGACCAAGGGCTATGCCATCGGCTCGGCCGGCCTTGCCGCGCTGGTGCTGTTCGCCGACTACACGCATGCCTTGGAGGCGGCCGGTCAGCGCTTAAGCTTCGACCTGTCCGATCACATGGTGATCATCGGTCTGTTCATCGGCGGCATGGTGCCCTACCTCTTCGGCGCCATGGCGATGGAGGCCGTCGGACGCGCTGCAGGCTCAGTGGTGATCGAGGTCAGACGCCAGTTCCGCGAGATCGCCGGCATCATGGAGGGCACCGCCAAGCCCGATTACTCCAAGGCGGTGGATATGCTGACCAAGGCGGCGATCAAGGAGATGATGCTCCCCTCCTTGCTGCCGGTATTGATCCCCGTGCTGGTGGGGTTGATCCTCGGGCCGAAGGCGCTCGGTGGCGTGCTGCTCGGCGCCATCATCACCGGCATCTTCGTCGCCATCTCCATGACCACCGGCGGTGGCGCCTGGGATAACGCCAAGAAGTACATCGAGGAGGGCAACTACGGCGGCAAGGGCAGCGATGCCCACAAGGCGGCGGTGACCGGTGACACGGTGGGGGATCCCTACAAAGACACGGCCGGCCCGGCGGTCAACCCCCTGATCAAGATCATCAACATCGTCGCGCTGCTGATCGTGCCGTTGCTCCCAGCAGTGGCTTGAGCCCGGGCGTGGGCAAGCGCGGCGGGTGGGGTGGCAAGCCCACCCGCTTTGCTTTTCTGCAACAGCTCGCTGCGCTGACGCGCTCCGAAGCGCCGCGTCGCATCGGCGTCAACCCCATGCACATACAATATCGCAGGATACGAAACGACCAGGGAGGCGCTCATCAGGGCTGGCGCTTGGGCCTCATCGCCGCGACTCTTTCATCGGCGAGCCAAGGTCTACGCAGCCGAGCATGCGCCCAAGCGCAGGGCATTTAGCGTCCTTCCCCACCCTTTGCCAACCACACGCCGAGGATATGCCATGAAGATCAGACCCCTATGCCTTGCCATGACGCTTTTGCCGCTCTTCAGTGCGCCGGCCTTCACTGTCCTCGCCGCCGAGCAGGCCCCATCGGCCAGCGCGACAGCCGCGCAGCCGGCCAAGCCGGTGCCGCAGACGGCGGAGGCGTGGCTCAATCGGATGAGTGACTTTACGCAGAACATGTCGGCCTTTAAGGATCCGAAGGTGTTCGTGCCGTGGTTTAGTGCGGTGACCGAGCCGGGTTTTTACACCACGATGGGTACCATGGTTATGGATCCGGCGGGCTGGTTGCGCATGTTTGGCAGCATGGTTGACCCGGGGGCCTACCGCAACGTGGCGGAGTTTGCCGACCCCAATGTCTACATGCGTTGGCTGGCGGCCAGCATGGACCCGAACTTTTACACGGCGCTGGTGACGACGATGACCGACCCGGGCAAGATGCTGCGCTGGGCGATGCTGCCGCTGGACCCGAAGCTGTGGGGCATGATGCTGAACACCCTCAACCCGGGCATGTACATGAAGTGGATGATGGCGCCGCTGGACCCGAAGGCGATCAACCTGATGGTGGCGCCGATCAACCCCAACTACTACATGGGCTGGCTGGCCGCAGCCATGGATCCCAAGACCTACGGCCCGATGTGGGCGGGCTTCCTGAACCCCACTGTGGCGCAGGCGCAGACTGTCGCCAATCCTTGGGGCGCGACGACCGGTTATGGCGCTACGCCAGCGACGGCTACTGCCCCCGCCGTGTTCAACCCCTTCGATCCCAACGCCTGGACGCAGCTGTTCACGGCGCCAGCCACGGCTGCAACACCGTCTGCCGACAGCAAGAAGTAACCGGTATCGCCTCCAAGCTGACGGCTGCCTGCGGGCAGCCGTTTTTTTCATCCGGGTGCGTCGCCTTGGCTTCTGCGCTTGACCTGGAGGGGGCCGGCCGGCCCTTTGGCGAGGGACGGTCGCCCGCTGTGCGCCATGATCTTCGACGGCCAAGCCGTTCAAGGCCGAAACTCGATCGTCTCACCGCGCCGATCACGCCCCTCGGGGCCCATCAGGTGGAGGAGTAGGGGGCAGAGCGCCTGCGGTTCCGGTAGCTTGGCAGCGTCCTCCGCTGGGTGGGTACGGGCGCGCAGGGGGGAGCGGATCGGGCCAGGGATGACCAGATTGATGCGCAGGTTGGGCTCATCCGCCCACTCGTCGGCCTGGATGTGGAAATAGGCCTCGAGCGCCGCCTTCGACACAGCAAAGCCGCCCCAGTAGGCGGCCGGGCGATGGCCATGCGTCTCGCCGACCAGGATGACGGAGGCATCCGGCGAGCGCTTGAGCAGGGGCAGGCAGGCGCGGTTGAGGGCAAAGGGGGCGAGGGTGTTGACCCGCAGCAGCCTAAGCCATTGCTCGACGCTTTGCAGCGCCAGGGGGGAGAGGTTGATGAAGGCGTTGGCGCAATGCAGGATGCCATCCAGGGCCCCGAGCTGCGAGTCGATGGTCTGCGCCAAGAGGTCGAAGTCCTTGTCCTGGGCAGCGGCCAGGTCGACTGGCAGGATGGCCGGCTGCGGGCCGCCGGCGCGGATGATCTCGTCATAGACCGTCTCCAGCTTGGCCACCGTGCGGCCGAGGAGGATGACGGTCGCGCCCGCCGCGGCGAAGGCCAGGGCGGCCGCCCGCCCGAGCCCCTGCCCGGCGCCCGTGACCAGGATAACGCGGTTGGTGAGGGTAGTTGATATGGACATGCTAGACATGGCTTTGGGCAAGGATCAGACGCGCGCATTCTACGCCGCTGCGCACCGCACCCTCCAGGGTGGCGGGATAGTCGCCGTAGGTGTAGTCGCCGGCCAGATATAGCCCGGGTAGAGGGGTGCGGTTCCCGGGCCTGGGTAGGCCGGGCCGGCAGGCGAAGGTCGCCCGCTTCTCGACGATGCGCTTCCAGCCTGCTAGCGGCGGCAATGGCCCGAGCCGGTCGGCTAGACGTGCAAGACTTTGCGCCAGTAAGGTCTCACCGGGCAGGTCGAGGTGGGGGCCCTCGGCGCTCAGCACCAGGCTGATCAGGCCAGGGGCCAGGTCTTGGCGATCGAACACCCAAGGGCTTTGGCCGCTGCCCAGGGCCAGCATGGGGTAGGGCAGGGCGAGCGGGCGGGCGAAACGCAGCCACAGCGTGAGGATGGGCTGCCAGCTATAGCTGTCGAGCGCGTTGCACAGGGCCGCCATGGACGGCAGCTGGGCAACGAGCCCAGGCACATGCGCCGGATGGACGGCGAGGATGACGCGTGCGGCCTCGACATCGGCGCCGACGAGGCGATAGCCTCGCCCCTGGTGCACCAGTCGCTTGACGCGGGTGCGCAGACGTACCTCACCGCCTTGACGGCGGATGTATTCGGCGGCGGCGCTCGGCAGAAGGCTGTCCAGGTCAGTCCGCTGGAACAACAGGTCGCTGTCGGCGCGCCGACCGGCGAGGCCGTCACGCAAGACGTTGCAAAAGACTTGCGCAGAGGCAGCGGCCAACGGAGTGTTGAGGGCCGCTACCCCGATGGGCGCCCAAAGCGCGTCGATCAGTCTAGCCGACTGCCTCGACTTGACCAGGAGCTCAATGGCCGTCATGTCGTGCGGCAGCTTGAAGCCTCGTTTGCGCAGGGCGTGCATAAAGGCGGCCGCTGACCACTTGTCCCGTAGGCTGAGCCCCCTCGCCGTCATGAGTCCCCAAGCCAGGTGCCAGGGGGCAGGTAGACGCGGCAGGGCCAGCCTGAAATCGGGCAAGGATAGCTGCAGCGCGCGCCGTTCGAGTCGATCGGCGCGCCCGAGCCGCCGCAGCAGGCGCAGGGTCTCGCGGTAGGCGCCGATGAACAGGTGCTGGCCGTTGTCGATACGGAGGCCAGCCCAGTCGAGCGAGCGGGCGCGGCCCCCCAATTGCGCAGCGGCCTCAAGGAGGAGCACCTCCTGGCCATGGGCGGCAAGTTCGACGGCTGCGGCCAATCCGGCCCAACCACCGCCAACTACGGCGACCGGCGCGGTGATTTTTTGCCCCCTCTAGCCGCGCAGCCAAGTCCACCAGGCGATCCCAAGCTTGCGCCACGGTGGCAAGGCGATGCGGTGATGAAGCACGTTGAAGCCGTCACGCCGGATCTCTTCCAACAGGGCCCGATAGATGGCGGCCATGATCAGCCCAGGTAGCTGGCGGCGACGGTCCGTACTCGGCAGCAGGGCGATGGCCTGCTCATAGGTGGCGATGGCACGCTGGTATTGGAACCGCATCAGTTGCACGAAGGCGTCGCTGGGGCGAAAGGCCAGGACTTCCGCCTCGCTCACGCCATGCGCCTGCATCTCGTCTTGGGGCAGATAGATGCGGCCGCGGCGTGCGTCCTCGCCGACGTCGCGGATGATGTTGGTGAGCTGGAAGGCTAGCCCCAGCAAACCGGCGTATTTGAGCGTCGCCCGCTCGTGGTAGCCAAAGATCTGGGCCGACACTTCCCCTACCACTCCCGCCACCCGATGGCAATAAAGCCGCAAGCTGCGAAAATCGGGGTAGCGTGTCTGATCGAGATCCATTTGAACGCCGTCCATGATCTCCAAAAGCTGCTCGCGGGCGATCCCGATCTCCTCGACGAACGGGCGCAAGGCCCGGGTCACGGGGTGGGTGGGTACGCCGGCGTACATGCGGTCGACCTCATCGCGCCACCACGCCAGTTTCAGACGCGCCACACCGGCATCCCGGCACTCGTCAGCGATGTCATCGACCTCGCGGCAGAAGGCGTAGAAGGCGGTGATCGCGCGCCGCTTCACGGGTGGGAGGAATCGAAAGGCGTGATAGAAACTCGAGCCGCTGGCGGCGGCCTTGTCTTGACAATACTGGTACGGGTCCATCCGCCTAGCCTCGGCCAGCGCAGCCACCGCTGCCGCAGTTGTGGCGGCGCAAGGTCGGCCTGCCCGGCAGCAGGGCGCGGCGCAGCATGTACAGCCAATCCGCGCCGCGCAGCACCGGGCGATGCCGGAAGACATCGCCCCGCGTCGCGTGCAGCTTATACAGGATGCGCTCGCCACCGAGCACGATGAGGCGCAACTCGAAGCCGATGCGACCGGTGAGGGCGCGCGCCAGTGGCGCACCGGCAGCGAGCATGCGGCGTGCCCGCTCGATCTGGAAGCGCATGAATTGTTGCCAAAGCGCATCGACGCGGCCTTCGGCGATCTGGCGCTCGCTGATGCCAAAGCGCGCCATCTCGTCTTGTGGCAGATAGATGCGCCCTTTGCGGTAGTCCAGCGCCACATCCTGCAGCAAGTTGATCAGCTGCAAGGCCGAGCAGATACCGTCCGACCAGGCCTGGTGGCGAGCATCCGCATCGCCGAACAGATGCAGGAGCAGGCGGCCGATCGGATTGGCCGACTTCCGGCAATAGGCCATCAGCTCGCCGAAATCGGCATAGCGGTGTTTGCTGACATCCTGGCTGAAGGCATCCAGAAGATCATGAAAGGGCTGGATCGGCAGCCGGTGGGCATGGATCACCTGGGCCAGCTCCGCCATGAGCGGATCCACAGGCATCTGGCCACTGGAGATGGCGTTAAGCTCCTGCCGCATACGCTGCAATTCGGCCAAGCGCTGCTGTGGCGGCAGCTCGCCTTCGTCGGCGATGTCGTCGGCGCTGCGGGCAAAGCGATAGATCACCCGTATGGGCTGGCGCAGGCGCCTGGGCAGCAAGACCGAGGCGACGGGAAAGTTTTCGTAGTGGCCGGCGTAGAGGAGGCCATTGGCTTGCAGCATCTTCCTAATCGTCCATGTGGCTTTGTAAGCTAACGCGCTAGGGCGCTGGCGCGGTCGGCTTCCGGGCGCTTGCGCTGTGCCAAGCTGCGCCAGCCGGCTCGAAGCGATCGATCTTGCCACCTCGATCCTTTCCCGACGAGATGGAAACTGACACAGCCTTGGATGCTATATTACACTTCGAAATTTACGCGAAAGTGGCGGAATTGGTAGACGCACTGGATTTAGGTTCCAGCGGGTAGCCCCCGTGAGGGTTCGAGTCCCTCCTTTCGCACCAGATTCAGATCGATGCTCAAGGACCACGGATGCATACTCAAGTAGAGACCTTAGAAGGGCTGCAGCGCCGCATCACCCTGCAACTCAACATGGCCGAGGTCGAGACGGAAGTCGACCGCCGCCTGCGTCAGCTCAGCAAGACGGTGCGTATCGCCGGTTTTCGCCCCGGCAAGGCGCCGCTGAAGATCGTCGCCCAGCGCTATGGCAGCGAGATTCGCGGCGAGGTCATGGGGGAGGCGTTGCAGCGGGGTTTTGCCGAGGCGGCACGGGCGCACAATCTCGCCGTTGCGGGCGTTCCCCGCTTCGATCGTGGAGAGGGAGAGGCGGCGTTTAGCGCGACCTTCGAGGTCTTCCCTGAGATCGTCATCGGCGATGTCAGCCAGATCAAGGTGACGCGCCCGGTGGTCGAGGTCACCGATGCCGACGTCGAGCGCACCCTGGAGATCCTGCGCAAGCAGCGGCTGCATTACCGCGCCGTGGATCGGGAAGCGCGGACAACCGACCGCGTGCACGTCGACTACGTCGGCCGCATCGGCGGCGAGCCTTTCCCTGGCGGTGAGGCGCGTGATTATCCGATCGTGCTTGGCGAGGGTCGCACGCTCAAGGAATTCGAGGCGCAGCTATTGGGCATGCGGCCAGGCGAAGAAAAGCGCTTCGAGCTCACATTCCCCGAGGATTACTTTGCCAAGGCGCTTGCGGGAAAGACCGCGACCTTCGAGGTTACCGTCAAGGCCGTGCATGAGGCCCACCTGCCCGAGGTTGACGCGGATTTCGCCCGCAGCCTGGGCATTGACGATGGCGACGTGGCGAAACTGCGCGCAGAGATCGCGGCCAACCTGCGGCGCGAGGCGAAGCGGCGCGTCCAGGCGAAGGTGAAAGAGCAGGTGATGCAAGGCCTGTTGGAGGTCACCCCGTTCGAGGTGCCCAAGGCCCTGGTCGCGATGGAGCGCCGGGCCTTGTTGGACCGAGCCGTCAATGAGCTGAAGGCGCGCGGCATGCGGGACCAAGACATCCACCTGAAAGAAGAGGTGTTCGAACCCCAGGCCAAGCGGCGTGTGGCCTTGTCGCTCCTGCTCGATGAGCTCGTGCGCAGTCAGAACATCAAGGCCGAGCCCGAGCAGGTCAGACAGCGCATTGAGGAGTTCGCGCAGAGCTATGAGGACCCCGCCGAGGTGGTGGCGTGGTACTATCAGGATGCCAACCGTCTGCGCGAGGTCGAATCCTTGGTGCTCGAAGACAACGTCGTCGATTGGGTGCTGCAACGCGCGCAAGTCACCGACGAGCCCCTCTCACTCGAAGCCCTCATGGGGAACGCCTGATGTCGAACTGGACCATCGATCCTGCCCTGTTGGGGTATGTCCCCATCGTCATCGAACAGAGCGGCCGCGGCGAGCGGGCCTACGACATCTATTCACGCCTGCTGAAGGAACGGGTGGTGTTTCTCGTCGGACCGGTCAACGACGTCACCGCCAATCTCGTCGTGGCGCAGCTGTTGTTTCTGGAGTCGGAGAACCCGGACAAGGACATCTACCTCTACATCAATTCCCCGGGGGGCTCGGTCACCGCCGGCATGGGCATCTACGACACCATGCAGTTCATCAAGCCGGACGTCTCCACGCTCTGTATCGGACAGGCTGCCAGCATGGGGGCCTTCCTGCTCGCCGCCGGCGCCAAGGGCAAGCGCTTTGCCCTGCCCAACTCGCGCATGATGATCCACCAGCCGATGGGCGGGTTCCAGGGCCAGGCCTCGGACATCGAGATCCATGCCAAGGAGATCCTCTATCTACGCAGCCGCCTCAACAGCCTGTTGTCCCAGCACACGGGCCAGCCCATCGAGGTCATCGAGCGGGATACCGACCGAGATTTCTTCATGTCTGCCGAAGCCGCGGTGGAATACGGTCTGGTCGACAAGGTGCTGGCCAAACGCAGCGAGAGCGCTTAAACTTGAGAAAATCATTCGGGTATTTGGACAGCTAAAGATGGCAGACAAATCGGGCAGCGACAAACTCCTGTACTGTTCTTTTTGCGGCAAGAGCCAGCACGAGGTGCGCAAGCTGATCGCCGGGCCGTCGGTGTTTATCTGCGATGAGTGTGTCGCGCTGTGTAACGATATCCTGCGCGAAGAGATTTCAAACGGCGCTGAGGGCAAGGGTGAGGGTGACCGGCTGCCGACCCCTAAAGAGATTTGTCAAGTTTTGGATCAGTACGTGATCGGCCAAGACATGGCCAAGCGCGCCCTCTCCGTGGCTGTCTACAACCACTACAAGCGGCTGCGCCAGCCCAACGCCCAAAATGACGATGTCGAGCTGGCCAAGAGCAACATCCTGCTCATCGGACCCACGGGCTCGGGCAAGACTTTGCTCGCCCAGACCTTAGCCAGGCTGCTGAATGTGCCGTTCGTGATCGCCGATGCCACCACCTTGACCGAGGCCGGCTATGTCGGGGAGGACGTCGAGAACATCATCCAAAAGCTGTTGCAGAAGTGCGACTATGACGTCGAGAAGGCTCAGACCGGCATCGTCTACATCGATGAGATCGACAAGATCTCGCGCAAGTCGGACAACCCCTCCATTACCCGTGACGTCTCTGGCGAAGGGGTGCAGCAGGCGCTCCTGAAGCTCATCGAGGGCACCATCGCCTCCGTGCCGCCACAGGGTGGGCGCAAGCACCCGAACCAGGAATACATCCAGGTCGATACCACCAACATCCTATTCATCTGCGGTGGCGCCTTCAGCGGCTTGGAAAACGTGATCCGCAACCGTACGGAGAAGTCGGGCATCGGTTTCGGTGCCGAGGTCAGAAGCAAAGACGACCGCAAGAGGCTGACCGAGGTGTTGCGCATGGTCGAGCCCGAGGATCTGATCAAATACGGTCTGATCCCCGAGTTCGTCGGGCGGTTGCCCGTGATCGCCACGTTGCATGAACTCGACGAGCAAGCGCTGGTGCAGATCTTAACTGAGCCCAAAAATGCTCTTGTCAAACAGTTCCAGAAACTCTTCAAGATGGAGGGGGTCGAACTTGAGTTCCGTGAAGAGGCGTTACAGGCAATTGCTCGTGCAGCCTTGAAACGCAAGACGGGGGCTAGGGGCTTGCGTTCCATCCTTGAGCACTGCTTGCTTGACACCATGTTCGAACTCCCCAGCTTGCGCGATGTGGTCAAGGTGGTTGTCGATGACAAGGTTGTTACACAGGAAGGCAAACCGCTGCTGATCTACGCAGAGCAAGCCAAAGCTGTGCACTCTTGAAGCTTCAGAATCCCTGTAACTCAGTTGTATGCAGCGAGACTTCCGGTTGTATCAATCAAACACCCGGCCGATTGAGGACACGCTATGAGCCAGCCAGAACATCTCACCTCCACGATCGCCCTTCCCTTGCTGCCCTTGCGCGATGTGGTGGTCTTCCCACACATGGTTATCCCCCTATTCGTGGGTCGACCCAGGTCGATCAAGGCGTTAGAGCAAGCCATGGAAGTAGGAAAGCATCTGTTATTGGTTGCGCAAAAGTCAGCAGCAAAGGATGAGCCGACTTTTGACGACCTCTACAAGGTAGGGACTGTCGCAAGCATCCTACAGATGCTTAAGCTACCTGATGGTACGGTCAAGGTCTTGGTCGAGGGCAACCAACGCGTGCGCATCCTCGAATTCATTGATGAGCGGACGCACTACCTTGGGCGCGCTCAACCGATAGCTGAGGACGAGACCGTTGACACAGAGGTCGAGGCCATGCGCCGCGCCTTGCTTAGCCAGTTCGACAGCTATGTCAAGCTGAACAAGAAAATCCCGCCTGAGATTCTGGCCTCGCTTGCCGGTATTGAGGATGCCGGTCGGCTGGCCGACACCATCACCGCTCACCTGCCGCTGAAACTTGAGCAAAAGCAAAGTATATTAGAGATGTTCGAGCTCAAGAAGCGCCTCGAGCATCTCATGGGTCTCCTAGAGACCGAGATCGACATTTTGCAGGTGGAAAAGCGCATCCGCGGCCGCGTCAAACGGCAGATGGAGAAGAGCCAGCGCGAATACTACTTGAACGAGCAGGTCAAGGCCATCCAGAAAGAGCTCGGCGAGATGGAGGAAGGTGCCGAGCTCGACGAGTTAGAGAAAAGGATCAAGGCCGCGCGCATGTCCAAGGAGGCCACCAAAAAAGCCGAGGCCGAGCTCAAGAAGCTGCGCATGATGTCGCCCATGTCCGCCGAGGCGACCGTGGTGCGCACCTACATCGACACCCTGGTCAACCTGCCTTGGAAAAAGAAGACCAAGATCAGCAAGGACTTGAAAAAGGCTGAAGCCATCCTCGAGCACGACCATTACGGCTTGGAGAAGGTTAAGGAACGCATCCTTGAATACCTGGCGGTGCAACAGCGTGTCGACCGGCTCAAAGGGCCCATCTTGTGCCTGGTCGGGCCACCTGGCGTGGGCAAGACCTCGTTGGGACAGTCCATCGCCCGCGCTACCAACCGTAAATTCGTGCGCATGGCCTTGGGCGGGGTGCGCGACGAGGCCGAGATCCGCGGCCATCGCCGCACCTATATCGGTTCCATGCCTGGCAAGATCTTGCAAAACCTGACCAAGGTCGGCGTGCGCAACCCACTGTTCTTGCTCGACGAAGTCGATAAGATGAGCATGGACTTCCGCGGTGATCCCGCGGCGGCGTTGCTGGAGGTGCTGGACCCCGAGCAAAACCACACCTTCCAGGACCACTACGTCGAGGTCGACTTCGACCTCTCCGATGTGATGTTCGTCGCCACGGCCAACACGCTCAACATCCCGGCCCCCCTGCTGGATCGGATGGAGGTGATTCGTCTATCGGGCTACACGGAGGACGAGAAGATCAATATCGCCTCTCGCTACTTGCTGCCCAAGCAGATGAAGAACAATGGACTCACCGAGGCCGAACTGCATATTACGGAAAGCGCCCTGTATGACATAGTTCGCTATTACACACGCGAGGCCGGTGTGCGTAACCTTGAGCGCGAGATTGCTAAGATCTGCCGCAAGGTCGCTACAGCCCATCAACTGAGAAATGCGCGCGGTAAAGTTCGGGTCAGCCCCAAAAACCTCGATAAGTTCTTGGGCGTACGGCGTTACACCTACGGCCTGGCTGAGAAAACGAATCAAATCGGTCAAGTTGCAGGGCTTGCTTGGACGGAGGTGGGAGGTGAGTTATTGACGGTTGAGGCTGCGATTATGCCGGGCAAAGGGAACATCATCCGCACCGGCCAGTTGGGCGAGGTGATGAAAGAATCCATTGAGGCTGCCCGCACGGTGGTGCGCAGTCGCAGCAACGCCCTTGGGATCAATACCGATAAGTTCGAGAAGTATGACCTGCACATCCACCTTCCCGAAGGCGCGACCCCCAAGGATGGGCCCTCAGCAGGCATCGCTATCTGCACTGCTATGGTATCGGTACTCACCGGCATCCCAGTGCGCTGCGATGTAGCCATGACTGGAGAGATTACCTTGCGTGGGGAGGTGTTGCAGATTGGCGGGCTTAAGGAAAAGCTTCTTGCTGCTCATCGCGGCGGCATCAAAAAGGTGCTTATCCCCGAAGGCAATGTCAAGGACCTGGTAGAGATTCCCGATAACATTAAAAACCGACTGCATATCCAACCGGTGAAATGGATCGAGCAGGTGCTTGAAGCGGCTCTGGAGCGCAAGCCTGAACCACTGCCGGAAGAAACTCCGGTTGAATTAGCAAAGACCGTGCCGGCTACAGAAGACATGCAGGCGTTGATTAAGCATTAAAGCCTGTCGCAAGCAGGTCCGCTTGACACCCTTTTTTCCGCATTGCTATAAAGCACAATAGTAATTTTCGCGCTGCCACCAAGTAAGAGAAAGGGGGTTTTTGTGAATAAATCTGAACTGATCGAGGCCATCGCTGCCTCTGCCGACATCTCCAAGGCTGCTGCCGGGCGTGCCCTCGATGGGGCAATCGATGCGATCAAGAAGGCCTTGAAAAAGGGGGATATGGTCACCTTGGTCGGGTTTGGCACCTTCTATGTCGGCAAGCGCGCCGCCAGGACTGGCCGCAATCCGCGTACTGGTGCTACGATTAAAATCAAGGCTGCAAAAGTGCCGAAGTTTAGGGCTGGCAAAGCGCTGAAAGATTCTGTAAACTAACCCGCTTTGTAGGGTGCTTAGCTCAGCTGGTAGAGCGTCGCCCTTACAAGGCGAAAGTCGGCGGTTCGATTCCGTCAGCACCCACCAGCGGGTTAGACGTTTTCAGGAGTGGTAGTTCAGTCGGTTAGAATACCGGCCTGTCACGCCGGGGGTCGCGGGTTCGAGTCCCGTCCACTCCGCCAATTCCCCAAAAGGCGAACGCGAGTTCGCCTTTTTTCTTAGGTTAAGCACATGCTCGAAGCCATCAGAAACCGTGCCCAGGGTTGGATTGCCAAGCTCATCCTCGGCTTCATCGCCCTGACCTTTGCCGTCTGGGGCATCAACTGGTATTTCGAGGGCGGTGCCCAGGCGTTGCCAGCGGTGAGCATCGACGGTGAGGTCATCAGCCAGCAGGAGTTCCTCGATACGCTACGCCAACAGCAGGAGCAGCTGGGGCAGCAGGCTGCTGACGACCCGGCCTTGCGTCAACGGGTGTTGGATCAGCTGGTCAATACGCGCCTTCTGACGAGGGTGGCCACGCGTGCCGGCCTGCAGGTCACGGATGCTCAGGTCTCCGCCTTCTTGCTCGAACTCACGCCATTTCAGGATAACGGCAAGTTCTCCCAGCAGAAACTAGATGCGTGGCTGCGTAGCCGCGGGATGACCCCAGCGCACTTCGATCGCATGGTGCGTCAAGCGTTGCTGCTCCAGCAGATCCAGGCGGCGTACGCTGAGGGTGCTGTCATGCCCCGGACGGTGGCCTCGCGCCTGGGTCGGCTTCTGGCCGAAGCGCGCGAGGTTCAAGAGCGTGTCTTCGACCTCAATCAATATCTCGCCGACATAGAGATCGACGCGCGCGCAATTGAGGCGGAGTACAACGCCCACCGGCAGGAGTACATGACACCGGCCCAGGTCCGAGTGCAGTACCTCGTGCTCAGTCCCGATATCCTTGCCAAGCAGATCGACATCGACCCAGCAGCGGCACGCCAGTATTACGAGGCCAATCCCTCGCGCTACCAAGAACCCGAGCAGCGGCGGGCCAGCCATATTCTCATCCGCGCAGATGCGGCCATGGATGCCCAGGGCAGGCAGGCGGCGCGTGCCAAGGCGCAGCAGCTGTTGCAAGAGGTGCAACGCAACCCGGCCCTATTCGAGAAGTTGGCGCGGGCGCATTCACAGGACCCGTTATCGGCCGAGCGGGGGGGCGATCTCGGCAGCTTCAGCCGTGACATGATGGTCAAGCCGTTCGCCGATGCCGTCTTCACCATGCAACCGGGAGAGATCCGCGGCCTGGTGGAGACGGAATTCGGCTACCACATCATCCGGCTCGACGCGATCATCCCCGGCAAAAAACTCGGCTTTGAAGTCGTCAAAAGCGAGATCATCGAGGCGCTGCGGCAGCAGGAAGCACAGCGCCGCTTCGCCGAGGCGGCGGAACGATTCAGCAATTTGGTCTACGAGCAGCCCGAAAGCCTGGAGCAAGTGGCCCAGGCACTCAATCTGCCCCTGAAGGAGAGCGGCTGGATCAGTCGCCAGGCGGCAGATCCGGCGATGCTCGCCAACCCGCGCCTACTCGATGCCTTGTTTAGCGAAGAGGCGTTGGTGAGGAAGCACAATACCGAGGCGATCGAGGTGGCGCCCAACGTGCTGGTTTCCGCACGCGTGTTGGCGCATCGGCCCGAAGGGTTGCGTCCCCTGCCGGAGGTGGCGGGCGAGATACGGCTGAAGCTCGCGACCAAGGCGGCACGCGCAAAGGCCATTGCTGCCGGGCAGCAAGCGCTCAAGGCTGCCCAGGCTAGCGAGGCTGTGCCGGGGATGGGCGCTGCCATGACCTTGACGCGTATGCGACCGCTCAGCCTACCGCCCGAGGCGGTGAGGGCGATATACCGGGCGCGGACCGACCGTCTGCCAGCCTACGTCGGCGTCGAGACCCGCGAGGGTTATCGACTCTATCGCATCAACCGCGTGACTCAAGGTCAGGTGCCCGAGGACCAGCTGCGCCTCATCCGCCGAGACTTGCAGCGGCTCGTTGCCCAGGACGAGTTGCGGGCGCTGCTGGCCGACTTGCGCGCGCAGGCCAAGATCGAGGTCAACCAGGCCTTCATCGAACGCAAAGCGGAATGACCGCAAGGCGAGCGGCTTGAACGCCGGTTTTCCTGCGATCGGCGCTTGCCCGCATGACCCGCCTGCTATGACTCGGCCGCGCTGCGCAGACGCGCGGTGGCTACGCGACCCCCCCTCACCCCCTCTCGGCCAGCTTGTGCTCAACTGCTCGGCCAGGTGTATAGCCTTGCCTGTGACCGTCTTGCTCTAGGCAACCTCGCGCATGCGCTTCGCGTCTTCCTGCGTCCTCGAGGACACTCTGGGTTGAGACGAAAGCCGCCCGCGGCGGTAGCTGGAAAATCGCGGCGCATGGAAGCGTGCGCGCCGCGCAGCGCCGATATCTCTCGGCCGCTTACTCGCTCACCGCCAGGCCGGCCGTGCTGTTGAAGCCGGCATCAACATAGGTGATCTCGCCGGTGATGCCCGAGGCTAGGTCAGAGAGCAGGAAGGCGGCGACGTTGCCCACCTCCTCGATGGTCACGTTGCGGCGCAATGGCGAGTGTTTCTCCGCCCAAGCGAGCAGTTTGCTGAAGTCGGCAATGCCGGATGCGGCCAAGGTCTTGATCGGGCCGGCGGACAGGCCGTTGACGCGAATGCCGCGCGGCCCCAGACTGGCGGCGAGGTAATAGACGGACGACTCGAGGCTGGCCTTGGCCAGCCCCATGACGTTGTAGTGCGGCACCGAGCGCACGGCGCCGAGATAGGTCAGGGTGAGCAGCGCCGCCTTGCGGCCGAGCATCATGGGTAACCCGGCCTTGGCCAGGGCGGTGAAGGAGTAGCTGGAGACATCGTGGGCGATGCGGAAGTATTCCCGGTTGACGCTTTCCAGATAGTCTCCCGCCAAGGCCTGTTTCGGCACGAAGGCGATGGAGTGGACGATGCCATCCAGGCCATCCCAGTGGCGGCCCAGGTCCTGGAACAGCTGCTCGATCTGCTCGTCGCTAGTGACATCGCAATCGAAACACAGCTTCGAGTCGAAGTCTCTGGCCGCTAACTCGATGACGCGGTCCCGGGCGCGTTCGCCTTGGTAGCTGAAGGCCAGCTCTGCACCCTCACGCTTGCAAGCCTGGGCGATCCCGTAGGCGATGGAACGGTTGCTGATAAGCCCGGTGATCAGTATTTTCTTGCCGGCAAGAAAGCCCATGACGTGATCCTCTTGAGTAAGAGGGTGGAATTATACTCGACGGTCGCATCGGCCATTCGTTGTGGGTCGCAGGCTGTGGGCCACCTGGGTAGCACAGAGGGCTTCATAGGCGATTGGGAGATGCCATGCGCTGTCGGAAAAAACAAAAGCATCACTTACTGCCTCAGTAAGGGTGTAGTACAGGGGGTGAATATTGCCCCTGTTGTTAAGTATTACGAAGCTGGGTGAGGGAAGTGCACGTCTACAGACGTAGACGTTCGCTCGCAAGCGTTTCTTAGGCCAGGGGCGCGTAGCAAGAAAGGCAGAGGTTAATTAGGTCTCGCCACCGCGCTGTCTACTTTCAGCTTCGCCGCTAGCGTTCGGGACTGAATGCACTAGCCGTGCGCCAGATGATGATTTGACAGGGACATAGAGGAGTTGGTCAGCAACCAGTCTGCCACGCATCGATCGCAAAGGATTGTGTTCTCTCAGCCAGGACATGCTTACACCGAAACGCTGGGCAATAGCCTTAACCGATTCCCCTTTACGGCCTTGGTATGCCTGCAGGCTATCTTTTTGTTCTGTCTTGCGCTTGAGGTTGGAATGAAACACCTCAACTTTGTCTGCCGGCAATAGAAGTACGCCAGGCGTGTCAGTATGAATGACACGACGCCGGAAGGCAGGGTTGAGGATGAGGAATTCTTCTATGCTTAGATCAGCGAGCTTGGCAGCTTGGTGGGTAGGCATAGGCTGGCTGATACTCACCTGCACAAAATAGGGCTCGTTTTCGATCGATTGCAGGCTTAGCCCCGCGCTAGAGGGGTCGGTGATCAGGTTGCGCAAGGCAAGTAACTTGGGCACGTAATGTCGTGTCTCAGTGGGCAGTGGCAGCGCTGCATAAGCGGTGGGGAGACCGCGCATCTTGTTGCGCGCGATGGCGCGCGCCACGCAACCCTCGCCACAGTTATAAGCGGCTAGGGCGAGATCCCAGGCACCGAATTGCCTGTGCAGCGTTTGCAGATAATCTAGCGCGGCGCGGGTGGCAGCCAGTACGTCACGACGGCCATCGTACCAAGCGTTTTGCTGCAGACCGAAGACACGGCCGGTAGAAGGAATGAATTGCCATATACCGGCAGCCTTTTTTGAGGATTGAGCCATAGGGTTGAAAGCGGATTCGACCAAAGGCAGCAATGCTACCTCCATGGGCATACCGCGCCTATCGACTTCATCGACAATGTGGTAGAGGTAGGGGCGGCTGCGTTCGATAGCCCGCAACAGATAGTCTGATCGCTCGATATACCATTGCTCATGACGGCGTGTGAGTTCGGGGTCTACCTCAGCAAGGCGAAAACCCGAACGTATTCTTTCCCATAAGTCATGCGGCCGGCTCGAGGTAGCTAAACTATTTAAAGTATAGCTGATTTTCAGTCGCGGGATTGCTCCAGCTTCGTAGAAATCAGCCTTGCTCACCGGACCGACTAGGACTAAAAGCGCAGCGATCAGTAACGGCGTGACTTGCATCGTGCGGAGTATAAATTGCTACGTAACAAATAATACATGAAAATTTGGCGACCAGCAAGTAATGTGATACTGAAGAATCAGCATTTGTCGGCGCTAAAGAGCGAGATCTTTCATCCTCCGCAGGACAGCAAAGACCTCGTGCGGTTGCTTAAGAGGCATGCCTGACCACTCTTCTGCGGCTGCCTTGATACGCGGCACGTGACAGCGCAAGAAAGGGTTGATGAGCAACTCTCGGGAAAGCTCGACTGGTAGTGTCGGGAGGCCTGCGTTGTGTAACCGAGTAGCCTCCTCCTCCCAAGCAAGAAGCTCCTCATTCTCTGTATCGACGTGGCGGGCAAAGGCAATATTGTCGAGGGTATACTCATGCGCACAACAGATAAGCGTGTTTGTTGGCAGCCTGGCCAAACGCAGCAATGATCGATACATTTGGAGGGGCGTGCCCTCGAACAGGCGACCACAGCCACAGGAAAATAAGGTGTCGCCAGAGAACAGGTGGCGATGACCGTAGTAGGCCACGTGACCAAGTGTATGCCCTGGCACAGATAAGGCTTGCAAACGCAGTTGAGAAACAGGAAGATCGATGATGTCCCCGTCACTAACGGTCTGAGTAACTTCTCTGATGCGCGCATCACTTGGCCCGTAAACCAGGCATCCATGAGCAGCGACCAAACTATTCACGCCTGCTACATGATCGGCATGGTGATGGGTGATCAGAATAGCCGCAAGCCTCAGACCGCGCCGCTCAAGCCATGCCTCGACAGGCGCTGGATCACCAGGGTCCACAATCGCTGCTAAGCGCCCATCATGTAAGCACCAAATGTAATTGTCCCGCAAGGCGGGAATCGGTAATACTTCGATTTTCATGGCCTTCAGTGGGGGCTGATGATCTTCTCCTCATCTCTCCTTAGGCTGTCGCCCCCAGGTATGCTGCCAGAACATGCCATGGCGCCGAGCGCTGGGCGACACCTGCTAGGCTCTTGACCTGAGCAAGCCTTTAGCATATCATTATGCCTTGATTCCCCGATAGCTCAGTCGGTAGAGCGACGGACTGTTAATCCGCAGGTCCCTGGTTCGAGCCCAGGTCGGGGAGCCAAATCCAGATTGCCAGATTCAAATTGGCTGATTGCCGAGTCGCTATCCGCCCGCCAGCTAGATAAGG
>JBEPZO010000023.1:0-30826 GCA_041640815.1 Thiobacillaceae bacterium | reverse complement strand
TGCGCCGTCTCGCGCAGCGTGCTGAAGGCGGCATGGGCGATCTGGAAGCGCGCATCCCGCCAGGCTAAGCCGGCGCGCACCGCCTCCGGGTCGCGATCCAAGGCGAGCAGGCGGCCAGCCGGCCCCAGCCGCGCGAGGATGGCACCGCTGTGACCGCCGCGCCCAAAGGTGGCGTCGATATAGGTACCATCCGGCCGGATTGCCAAGGCGGCCAGCGTCTCCTCGAGCAGCACTGGCCGATGTGTCGTCGTCACAGTGCGAAATCTTTGAGCTCATCGGGCAAGTCTCCCTTGTGCCTCGCCTCTTCCAGCGCAGTGGTGAAGTCTTTGGCGGCGTCATATTGAGCCTGCCAGTCGGTCTCGTTCCAAAGCTCGAACTTGTGCCCCTGGCCGACCAGCACGACGTCTTTCTCCAGCCGCGCCTTCTCGCGCAAGGGGGCAGGCACGAGGATCCGACCGGCGCTGTCGATCTCCACATCGGTGGCCGAACCCACCAGGATCAGCTTGAGCTGCCGGCTCAAGGGGTGAAAGCTGGGGAGGGCGTTGATACGGCGCTCGATGAGCTCCCATTCCGGTAGGGGATAGAGCAGCATGCAGCGACCAGGATCCAGCGTGACGACTAGGCGCCCTCCGCAGCGCTCCATCAGGGCGTCGCGATATCTGCTTGGGATGGCCAGCCTGCCTTTGGCATCGAGGCTGAGCGGCATGAAGCCACGAAACATCGCCGTTACGGCAGCCGAGTTGTCCCACTCTGCTGCACTTTCCTCCACTCTCCACCACCGGCTCCCACTATAGTTGGACGATTCCCATGGCGTCAAGAGGAATTTTGGGATTTACCGTAGGCATAAAGACTTGGCTTCAGGGGTGGCAGGCTCTGCAAAGCGCTGGATTCCGTTTGAATTTGAAGTTCGTTCTTGGATGTAAGCGGCCTAGCGCCTGGCGGACAGGGGATATCGAAAACAAAAGATCCCATTACGCCCAGCAGCTACTGGCCGTACTTTGGGGAAGTCAGGAGAGGAAGGTCAGCACTGAAGTGCAAGGAAAAAGTGGGAGTCGGCCGATAAGCCGGGTTCTGTCGTGGACAGCCATTCCTCTGGGACGGCGGTCACCCGCCGCCTCGTGCAGCCTACCCGCAGGCTTCGACGGGCCGCCGACGTCTTTTTCAAGACACGCCTGCCTACTTGGCCTTGCTCCGGGTGGGGTTTGCCCGTCAGGACCGTTACCGGCCTGACCGTGCGCTCTTACCGCACGATTTCACCCTTGCCTGTGCCCACACCCCTAGGAGGCAGAAAGCAACCACCTCGCAAGGGCAAACTGCGGGCCATCGGCGGTATGTTTCTGTTGCACTTTCCGTCGCCTTTGCCGGAAGCCCCGGCTTATAGCGCCCAGGTGTTACCTGGCACCCTGCCCTGTGGAGCCCGGACTTTCCTCTGCACCCAGGGTGCAGCGGCTGTCTGGCCGGCTCCCACCGGTTAATATGGGTACAACTAGCGGTTGATGCAAGAAAATGGGTCACGAAGACACAAGGCGGTCTAATGACACTTCAGGGTTGCCCCCTGGTTCGCCTTGAGCCCATGCCCTCGCTACCTCCTGGTTGATCGACGCTTGTCTCAAACCGCGCTGGTAAGGCGGTTACCGCCGGCGTGTCACGTTTTTGTACAACTCATAACGATGGTAGCGTTGTCGTCTAGATCATGGCGTGGGCTCAGACAGGCAGACCATGTCGCCCATATGGCTTTAGTCGTTCCCAATGCAAACACAAGGAAAAGCGACGCCACTCAGGGCACAGCAGTCGATGGCGCCAGCCGCCAGGCCACCTGCTCCCCCGCCCGCAGGGGCACGATCTGCGCACCGTCCCCACCTTCGAGTACCGGCGGCACCTCCCACGGCGCTTTCACCAGGGTGATGCGATCGCTGTTGCGCGGCAGGCCGTAGAAGTCGGCACCATGCAGGCTGGCAAAGCCCTCTAGGCGGTGCAGTGCGCCGGCTGCCTCGAAGACCTCGGCGTAGAGCTCGATGGCGGCATGGGCGGTAAAGATGCCGGCGCAGCCACAGGCGCTTTCCTTGGCCGTTCTGGCATGCGGGGCGCTGTCGGTGCCGAGGAAGAATTTCGGACTGCCGCTCGTGGCGGCCTCGATCAAGGCCTGGCGGTGGCGCTCGCGCTTGAGCACAGGCAGGCAGTAATAATGCGGCCGTATTCCCCCTTTGAACAGGGCGTTGCGGTTATAGAGCAGGTGATGGACGGTGAGGGTGCCGGCGACGTTGCCAGGCATGGCGCGCACGAACGCCACCCCCTCGCAGGTCGTGATGTGCTCCAGAACCACCTTGAGCCTTGGGAAGCGGGCGATAAGGGGCGCAAGGATGCGGTCGATGAACACCGCCTCGCGGTCGAACACATCCACATCGGGGTCGGTGACCTCGCCGTGCACGAGCAAAGGCAGGCCGACCTCTTGCAGGGCTTCGATGGCAGGGAAAGCGCGCGCCAAGGCCGTCACCCCGGCCTCGGCGTGGGTGGTGGCCCCTGCCGGATAGTACTTCACCCCGTGGATGAAGCCGCTCGCCTTGGCGGCATGGATCTCCTCGGCGGTCGTGTGATCCGTCAGGTACAAGGTCATCAAGGGCTCGAAGTGTAGCCCCGTGGGCACGGCGGCCAAGATGCGCGCGCGATAGGCAGCCGCCTGCGCCACTGTGCACACAGGCGGCTTGAGGTTGGGCATGACGATGGCGCGGCCGAATCGCTGCGCGCTGTACGGCAGCACCGCCCGCAGCATGGCGCCATCGCGCAGGTGCAGGTGCCAGTCGTCCGGGCGGGTAATCGTTAGCTGCATGGCGAGTGCATGATGGGGGATAAAGGCGTAGGGAATAGGGGAGCGGGCGCTATTTTAATGCTGAGCGCCAAGCCCCCTCGCACGCCTCCCAATCCCTCTACCGTCGCCGCGGGCGTGGCTCATAGTGCACCACCGCGCGCATGATCAACGAATAGGGCAAGCGGTCGATGTCACCATAGCGCGCCAAGGCCTGGTGCAAAAGCGCAGCGATATCGGCGGCCTCGGTCTCTGGTCGTTCGAGCGCTTGCCGTAGCCCCAGGGCACCGCCGCACTGGGCGCGAATCTCCTTACCGAAGGGCCACGGCTGATGCGGCGCCATGTGCAGGGCGAAACGGGCGTTTTCGTGCAGGGCGGTATGGAAGGCCTTGCAGGCGGCGTTGGCCGCGCTGTCGGTGCAGGAGATGGCCTCGCGTTCGGCCAGCAGCAGGTTGCGTGACTTGTGACAGACTGCGCAGCGCGACAACAACGCGCGCTCGAAGGGGCATGGCAGGGTGATGGCGGCTTCGCGCGCCTGGCGGTAGGCCTCCTCGTTGTATCCAGACATCGCGTGTGTGGGTAGGAGGGTACGGAAAGCGGGATGCTCGCCGTCGACCGAGTCCCCTTCCACGCTCAATAATCGTCCCCGGCCAGGCTGGGGTCAAGTTCCCGCGGTTGGGACAGGGTCGCCTGGGCAGCGAGCTCGTTTTCCGCGAAGATCATCTTCACCATCTGGCCGGAGTTCGGATCCAGCCCTTTGCGCAGCTCGTTGACGATGGCCTTGGCCTCCTTGAAACTGGCGGCCTCCCCCTGTTTTTGTAGGATATTGAGGGGGCCGATTTTGAAGATATAGTAGGGCACGAAAGACTCCAATTCTTTAACCCGAAGTAAATCCAAAGCCGGTATATGGTTTGGTTACTAGTTCCAGAATAGTTACAGCGGCGCGTTGATTAGATAAAGACGCGATCAGCGTAGTATGTTGGTGAGCAGTGCGCGGATATTGGAATCAAGGGGTAAGGCATAATCGTGCGCAGCCAGAACGATGTTAGTGTTTGGTTGCACAACCTTGAGATTGATAAATACGAGATCAGATGCTGTGACATAAGTACCAAGGATAACAGCCTGCGCGTTGTGTTGCTTGGCAACTTCGTTGATCTCCCGTGTGAGCATGAGCTCCCCTTCGTTCCGTTTCATATAGACACTGTTACGGAACTTCATTTCAATCATGTGGAAACCGGCGTTTGAGAAGACGGCTGATACCTGTTCAGAAAGGATGCGCCCGAGCGGGGATGATTTTTCGAGCACATTAATGTCAACCAACGTTGCAATAAGTAAGGGTTGTGCCGGATCTAGTCGAGCTTTGACCTTGTTTAGCAACGCAGATGCGGCGCGCTGATTTGTTGGGATGAATTGATGTTGTTCAGCATCGATGAAACCGGGCTCTTTTTTCGCCGCAGGGTTAGCGCATCCGGCTAGGATTATCGTCATCCCTGTTATAAGGATGAACACTGTCTGGTTCCATACGGTAATCATTTTTCAGCACCTCCATCCCCAACTACGCGTATCGAAACTGTATTGGATGGGCGTGTGAGGTAAAGCTCGGCATCTGAATCGGCGATGTAGTAGACATTCGTTGTGCGTGCAAGGAAACGGCCGTCTTTGGTGGCGGAGACAGTAGTAATAATCTCGACTTGAGGAGTGGGGCCCTTAGCGAATTCAGAGACATTCCATTCATAGATATCCGCAGCGACAGCAGCGCCAGCAGCTGCTGCGCCTGGAGAGGCGTGCGTATATAGCTGCCTTAGACCCCATACACCTGCCCCTAGTAAGGTGAGTCTGCCTACTCCGATGTACTGGCTTCGCTCGGGACTGAATTTTACTGCTTGTACGTCAAGGGTGATGTCTACATCGCCCTTTGTGTTCGAGACTTGCAAGCCCTTGTTGACAAGCCGAGTGATTATGCCGGTACGCAAGGCGTTTGAAAATTCAGTAGTATTGTTGTCCGGTATGACATACAGCGTCGGGCAGCTTCCAACGCTTGGTATGCATATTTTTCCGGCGGTTAGAGCTTCAGCTATCGTGTCGGCCATGTCATGGGCGATCACCATCCAGTGTTGCGCAGCCTGCAGCTTTTTCTGCTTTGATGTCTCGAAATTAGTAGCTAGCGGAGTCTCGGAGTAAGGAAAAGGAGTGCAGCCGACTAACAACACCGAGATCATGCTAGTGATAAGTCTCCTCATGCTGTATCTCCAAGGCTAGATAGTGAAGAATACGCCTCGCTACGCGGCAACCTGGCTAAAACTCCAATGCATGTGGACATGCGCGTATGTACCGTAATCACATAACCATATTTCGGTTTATTCTCATGTCCAGGGTGCTAAAAAGTCTAATGTAGTCTACCATGGCAGTGTTTATACTTTTTCCCTGAACCGCATGGGCAGAGCTGGTTGCGCCCTATCTTTGGCTGCTGGCGCTGGATGGGCTGTCTGGACGCGGGCTGTGCCGCCGTGTCGGATTTGCCCAAGGCCTCATCGTAGTCGGCATGGTGGTATTGCACGTTGGAAACCGCTGTGGCCTGCGGCTCGACGGCTTCCACATCGGCCTCGGTGCGCACCTGCACCCTGAGCGTAATCTCAGTCACCTCGCGGGCAATCGCTTGCAACATGGCCTCGAACAATTCGAAGGCCTCGCGTTTGTATTCCTGCTTGGGGTTTTTCTGGGCATAGCCGCGCAAATGTATGCCCTGGCGCAGGTGATCCATCGCCGCCAGATGCTCGCGCCAATGGTTGTCGAGGCTCTGGAGCAAGATGGCGCGCTCGAAATGGCGTAGGTTTTCCGCGCCGGCCAAGCGCTCCTTCTCGGCATAGGCAGCGTCGGCGGCGGCGACGATTCGGTCGCGCAGGCCTTGTTCATCGAGCTTGGCGTCCTCGTCGAGCCACTGCTGGATGGGCAATTCGAGCAAGAATTCACCGGCCAAGTGTTGTGTCAAACCGGCGATGTCCCACTGCTCTGGCATGCTGCCTGGAGGGATGAATTCGTCGATGACGCGGTTGAGCACTTGCGCGCGCATGCCACGTATGCCCTCGGAGACATCGGTCGCTTCCAGCAGCTCGTTGCGCTGGGCATAGATGACCTTGCGCTGCTCATTGGCCACATCGTCGTATTCCAGCAGCTGCTTGCGGATGTCGAAGTTGCGCTGTTCCACCTTGCGCTGCGCCGACTCGAGCGAGCGGTTGACCATGGCGTGCTCGATGGCCTCGCCCTCGGGCATCTTGAGCTTGTCCATGATCATCATCAGCCGCTCGCCGCCGAAGATGCGCAGCAGCGGGTCTTCTAGGGACAGGTAGAAGCGCGACGACCCCGGGTCGCCCTGACGGCCGGCGCGGCCGCGCAACTGATTGTCCACGCGCCGCGATTCGTGGCGCTCGGTGCCGATGATGTGTAGTCCCCCTGCGGCGATGACTTGGTCGTGTCGGCGTTGCCATTCGTCTTTGAGCTGCGCGATGCGGGCCTGTTTGTCGTCCTCGGAGAGGTTCGGGTCGTTGCGGATCGCCTCCACCTCCTTGGCGATGGAGCCGCCCAAAACGATGTCGGTGCCGCGGCCGGCCATGTTGGTGGCGATGGTGATGGCGCCTGGTAGCCCCGCCTGCGCGACGATCTCGGCCTCGCGCGCATGATGTTTGGCATTGAGCACCTGGTGCGGCAGCCCTTCCTTTTTGAGCAGGTTGGAGAGGAATTCGTTGACCTCGATCGAGGTGGTGCCCACCAGCACCGGCTGGCCGCGCCGGTGGCAGTCCTTGATGTCCTCGATGACCGCGCGCCATTTCTCCTTGGCGGTGCGATAGACGAGGTCGTTCAAGTCCTTGCGGATCATCGGCTTGTTGGTGGGGATGACCACCGTTTCCAGGCCATAGATCTGCTGGAACTCGTAGGCCTCGGTGTCGGCCGTGCCGGTCATGCCGGCCAGTTTCTTGTACAGGCGGAAGTAGTTCTGGAAGGTGATCGAGGCCAGGGTCTGGTTTTCGCGCTGGATCGGCACCCCCTCCTTGGCCTCCACCGCCTGATGCAGGCCCTCGGACCAGCGCCGGCCGTGCATGAGGCGGCCGGTGAACTCGTCGACGATGATCACCTCGTTGTTTTGCACCACGTAGTGCTGGTCTTTGTGATACAGCACGTGCGCGCGCAGCGCGGCATAGACGTGATGCATGAGACGGATGTTGGTGGCGTCATAGAGGCTGCTGCCCGACGGCAGCAGCCCCATGTCGGTGAGGATTTGCTCCACCCGTTCGTGGCCGCGGTCGGTGAGGATGACCTGATGTGCCTTTTCGTCGACGATGTAGTCACCGATGGGGCCGGTCTCGCCTTCCTTGTACTCCCTTTCCTGGCGTTCGAGCAACGGCGGAATGCGATTGCACAATTGGTAGAGCTCGACGTTGTCTTCCGCCTGGCCGGAGATGATCAGCGGCGTCCTCGCCTCGTCGATGAGGATGGAGTCGACCTCGTCGATGATGGCGTAATTGAGTGCGCGTTGCACCCGCTGGCTGGGGTGGAAGACCATGTTGTCGCGCAGGTAGTCGAAGCCGTATTCGTTGTTGGTGCCGTAGGTGATGTCGGCAGCGTAAGCGGCCTGCTTCTCCTCGGCGGGTTGCTGCGAATAGATCACGCCGACGCGCATGCCGAGGAAGTTGTAGATCTTGCCCATCCATTCGGCATCGCGGTTGGCGAGATAGTCGTTGACCGTCACCACATGCACGCCTTGGCCCGGCAGGGCATTGAGATAGGCGGCCAAGGTGGCGACCAGGGTCTTGCCCTCGCCGGTGCGCATCTCGGCGATCTTGCCTTGGTGCAAGGCGATGCCGCCGATCAACTGGACATCGTAATGGCGCATGCCCAGTGTACGCTTGCTCGCCTCGCGCACGGCGGCAAAGGCCTCTGGCAAGAGCTGATCCAGGGTTTCCCCTTGCTGAAGGCGCGTGCGGAATTCGTCCGTTTTGGCCCGTAGCTGCTCGTCGGAGAGCTTCTCGAACGCCGGCTCCAGGGCGTTGATCTTGCTGACGACGGCGCGGTACTGCTTGAGCAGCCGTTCGTTACGGCTGCCGAAGATCTTTTTCAGGATGTTTATGGGCATGAAAGCTTGTGAAGATAGGGGCTAAAGCGTGGGTACGGCCGAGCGCGGCCGGCCTCAAATGCACAATGGTAACATACGGCGACAGGCCCCTTTCTTAAGCGTGTTTGACCGCCGCAATGCCCCCATCTGTAGCCACTCCACGCTTGCTCGCTGCCGCGCACAGCACGGAAGTGGCGCCTGGCGCGACCATGCCGACGCAGCGCTGCGATCTGCCGCTACGGATCAGTGCGCTGCTGGCCGCTGATCGGTCGTTCAACTTGGCGCTGCCAGAGGCAAGACAGCTTGCCGAGCTCAACCGGTTGTTCGCTCGCGTCGCGCCGCCGGGTCTGACGCGTGCGTGCCGGGTGGTGGCGCTGCAAGGGCAGACGGTGTTGATCTATTGCAGTTATGGAGCGGCGGCGGCGCGCCTGCGCAGTCAGGCCACGACCCTGGCGCAGGCGCTGAGTACCTCGGCGCGGCAGATCACGGCGATCAAGGTCAAAGTGCGCGCCGACTGGCCGGCGCCAGACAAGCCAGCCAAACCTGGCATGAGCGAGGCCGCGTTGGCGGCCTGGCACAGCCTGGAACAGTCCCTGCCGCCGGGTGAACTGAAGGGGGCGGTTAAGCGTCTGCTGCAACACCAGCGTTCGGCATCACCCTGAAGGGCGCATGCAGGGCGAGCGCGATCACGGTAAACTGGCGCAACCGACAGCCACACGCCATGAACCGCATGCCGCCTCGCGACAACATCTTCCTCATCGGCCTCATGGGTGCTGGCAAGACCACCATCGGGCGCGTGCTCGCCCGCGAGCGCCGACTGCACTTCCTCGACTCGGATCACGAGATCGTCGCGCGTTGTGGCGTATCCATCCCCACCATCTTCGAGATCGAAGGGGAAACGGGGTTTCGCCGCCGCGAGTCGGCCATCATCGATGAGCTCACGCAACGCCAGGGCATCGTTCTCGCCACCGGCGGTGGTGCCGTCCTCGACCCGCAGAACCGGCAGCATTTGAAAACGCGCGGTATCGTCGTCTATCTCCACGCGCAGCCGCATGAGCTCTGGCTACGCACCCGGCACGACCGCAATCGCCCGCTGCTGCAAACCGAAGACCCCCTCAAAAAGCTGCAGGAGCTATACGCCTTGCGGCACCCCCTCTACTTGGAGACTGCGCACATCGTCCTGGATACGGGCCGGCAGAGCGTATCCAGCCTGGTGGCCTGGCTCGAACCCCTGTTGGCCGCTCATTTAACCAGCCTGAGCGCAGGCAGTGAGTAGTCTAGAGAATCCAGCTTTGCCCTGAAGCAGCATGATCACAGGTTAGTCGACTGCAAGGCCGATCCTGCCCTGGTGTCGTTCAGGTCAGGGTTAAGACGATAGCTGTAACGCTGTTCGTCTCCCAGACTGTTGGAGGTTACATTGCGCGCCATTTGCCGGTTAGAACGATCAAAATGATCAGCGCAAGCCATGGCCAAAACGATGCGACCGCCTTCGCCAGGCCGACGATATTGAGCAGACTGGCGTTGGGAAAAAACAAATAACTACCCAGCCAGACTCGCATGAGCAAGATGGCCGCGAGCAGGGTGGCGGCGCTGATGCGCCGATGCCTTGACACCCATGGCGTCAGCAGCAGCCAGAAGGCCAGGACGAAGGCGCTCAGGGTCTCCAACGACAACACCCCGCCGACCACCTTGAGCTTGAGCAGCACCGTGGCGGCCAGCAGCTTGCAGGTGAAGGCGAGCAGATAAAGCAGGGCCAAGGCGCTGACATAGCGGCCAGGGCGCAGCAGGCAAGCGGTGAAGGCGCCCAGGGCGGCCATCTCCAGGGCGACGGCGGCAAACCACGCCACGTTGAGCTGATCGAGGCCGCCAGGGGCCATGTCCAACGGACGCAGGTGCAGTTCGAGCCAGCCCGCTCCGGGCACCGGCAGCAGGGAAAACTGCGCCAGTCCCCACAGGACGATGAGGGCAAGCCCCAGATTGACCCGCAAGCCAGGCCGGAACCAGGCCAGGCGCCAGCGGCGCACCCAACGCGCTGCGCGTAACAGCCGGCGATGGTGCAGGCTCAGCAGCGCGCCGGTAAGGCTGCCGAGGGCGTTGAGCACTGCGTCGAGGTTGGAGGCGATGCGCCCGGGGATGAGTTGCTGCAGGCTTTCGAGGGCAAGGCTCAGGGTGAGGCCAGCTAGGGTGGCGAATAGCACGGCCCGACCCCGTCGGCGCGGTTGCGCCAAATTGATGGCCAGCAGATAGCCCAGCGGCAGGTAGACTAGAAAGTTGGTGGAGAGGTCCGTGCGCGTGATGAAGGGCGGTAGTGGCGCCGTGATAAACTGCAACGACCAGGCGTCGACAGGCCGCCAGCCGCTGTAGGGATGCAAGCTGCTGACTAGGAGGAAGACGACGTAGCCGGCCAACGGCAGCCACGCGCGGGTACGCCGCCTCAGGTCGCTTGACATTTGCCGCCTATCTGCCGATTAGCCATCACACACATACGCTAGACCATCTCTGTCGCGCCAACATGAACTTCGACGCCTTCAACGGCGATGCCGATGGCCTCTGCGCCCTGCACCAGTTGCGTTTACATGAGCCGGTGGACAGCCAGCTCGTCACCGGTGTGAAGCGCGACATCGCGCTCATCGAACGCATCTCGGCCAAGGCGGGCGACGAGGTCACCGCCCTCGACATCGCCGTGCAGAAGAACATCGCCCCGCTGCGAGCGCTGCTCGAGCAAGGCGTGCGCGTGCGCTGGTTCGATCACCACGATCCGGGCGAGCTGCCCGTGCATGCCTGCTTCGAGCCCCATATCGACACGGCTGCGGACGTCTGCACCAGCCTCATCGTCGACCGATACCTCAAAGGCAAGTATAGACCCTGGGCGGTGGTCGCCGCCTTCGGCGACAACCTGGACGATGCTGCTCGCCGTGCCGCCGCCCCGCTGGGGCTTGCGGAGGATCGCCTGGCACAGCTGCGCGAACTGGGGCAATACCTCAATTACAACGCCTATGGCGAGCGCGTCGAGGACCTCTATTTCCCCCCCGATGCGCTCTATCGGCGGCTGCACGCCTATACGGACCCGTTCGTCTTCATCGCTGAAGCGCCGGAGTTTGCCGCCCTGCGCGCGGGTTATGCCGCCGACATGGCCGCGGCCAACGCCGTCCCGCCCTTGGAGGTCAGGCAATCGGGGGCGGTGTTCGTGTTACCCGATGCAGCGTGGGCGCGTCGCGTCGCCGGCGCCTATGCGAATGCCCTGGCCAGCCGTTACCCGCAACGCGCGCATGCCCTGCTCACGCGCTCGTCTCAAGGGCACTACGTGGTGAGCGTGCGTGCACCGCTGACAAACCGGACGGGGGCCGACGCGCTCTGCCGCCAGTTCCCAACCGGCGGGGGACGCAAGGCGGCCGCCGGCATCAACGTCCTGCCTGAAGATCGGCTGCCCGATTTCATCCGCGCCTTCTACGCGACCTATCCCGACTGAACCCATGCAGAACCTCATCCCCCCCTATGGTGGCGAGCTGCCCATGTTGCTGGTGGACGCCTACCGCGCCCAGGCCATCCGGCAGGCCGCGACGCACTTCCCGTCGCTCGACCTCGACTGGCGGCAGATGTGCGACCTGGAGCTCATGCTCACCGGCGCCTTGAGCCCTCTCACAGGCTATCTCGGCCGTGCCGACCTGGAGGCCGTTTTGGCCAGGCTGGAACTTGCCGACGGTCGCTTTTGGCCCTGGCCGACGGTGCTGGCCATCGCCGCCAAACAGGCAGAGGGACTCAAGCCTGGACAAACCGTGGCGCTACGCGACGCTGAGGGCTTCATGCCAGCGGTCCTGCACGTTAAGGAGGTGTGGCCCGCCGATCCGGAGCGCGAGCGGGCGCTGGCCGCGTCCTCGGGTGCGCCGCTCACAGCACCCCTGGCTGACGCCGGCCAGTGCTATGTCGCTGGCCGGGTGGAGGGGGTGTCACTACCCGCGCGGCATGACTTCCTCACCCTGCGCCTGACGCCCGCCGAGGCGCGCGCCCAGTTTGCTCGCCGCGGCTGGCGGCGGGTGCTGGCGGTGATGCCCTCCCAGCCCATGCATCGCCCGCAGCACGAGTTTTACCTGCGCGCGGCTGCCGAGCGCGAGGCCAATCTGTTCATCCACGTCGCAGGTGGCTTTGATCCGGTGCACGACCCCTTGCACTTTTCCCGCTTGCGCGCCTGCCAGGCCATCCAGCCACGCTTCCCCGCGGCCACCACCATGCTGGCGGTGAGCCCCCTGCCGCCCACCCTGTCGGGGGCGAGAGCGGTGATGTACAAGGCGATCATCGCGCGCAATTACGGCTGTAGCGAGCTGGTGGTCGGCGGCGAGAGCGTGCGCGAAGGCGAGCAGCGGCGGGGGGCCGATGTCCTTGGCCTCAGCGCCGCCATGCAGGCACGGCTTAAAGAGGCGGTGGGCGTGGAATTGGTCCCCTTCCCGCGCTTGGTGTACGTCGAGGATCAGGACGCCTATCTCAGCGAGGACGCGCTGCCCGAGGGTGCGCGCGCGCTCAGCCTGAACGACGCCGAGCTGGCGCGCCGGCTGATGCATGACCTGCGCGTGCCGGACTGGTATACCTACCCCGAGGTGGTCGAAGAGCTGCGCAAGGCCTATCCGCCGCGCAGTCGGCAGGGCTTCACGGTGTTCTTCACCGGCCTGTCTGGCGCCGGCAAATCCACCATCGCGCGCGCCCTGGCGGTCAAGCTCATGGAGATGGGTGGCCGGCGCGTGACCCTGCTCGATGGCGACATCGTGCGCAGGCATCTGTCGAGCGAGCTCGGCTTCTCGCGCGCGCACCGCGATATCAACATCCGGCGCATCGGCTTCGTCGCCGCCGAAATCACCAAGCATGGCGGCATTGCCATCTGTGCCCCCATCGCCCCCTACCGCGCCACCCGCCGTGACGTGCGCGCCATGATCGAACCTTGGGGCGGCTTCATCGAGGTCTATGTCTCCACCCCCATCGAGGTGTGCGAGGCACGCGATCGCAAGGGCCTGTACGCCAAGGCGAGGGCGGGCCTGATCCCAGAGTTCACCGGTGTCTCCGACCCCTACGAGGCCCCAGAGCAGCCGGAACTCACCATCGACACCTCACAATACAGCGTCGAGGAGGCGGTGCAAAAGGTGGTGTTGCGGCTCGAGCACGAGGGTTATCTCAGGTGATGGGGGCAGCGGCGACCAACCCTGCGTGCGGTAGCCGCTTGCTGCGTATGCGCGGCAGCAGCGACGATGACCAGCGCGCACGCGCCATGGCCCAAAACTCGGGCACGCTGCCGACGGGCTCCACCGGCAGACCCAGGAATGCCCATGCCGCCAGCAGGGCAGTAAGCGGCGAGCGCCGATCGAGCGGCTTGGCCAGGGTCTGCTTGGAGAGCTTGTCGCCGCGCGCATCGAGCACCACGGGCAAGTGCAGATAACTCGGCGTGGCTAGCCCAAGCAGACGCTGCAGCACGATCTGGCGTGGCGTCGAGGCGAGCAGGTCGGCGCCGCGCACCACATGGGTGACGCCCTGTTCGGCGTCGTCGATGACCACCGCGAGGTGGTAACTCCACACCGCATCGGCGCGTCGCAGCACGAAGTCACCGCATTCCTCGGCCACCGCACAGGCGACGCGGCCTTGCAGCGCATCCTCGAAGACGATGCGCTCATCTGGCACCTTGAGCCGCCAGGCGGCCTGCTGCGCATCGCGCCGGCGGCCGCGACAGCTGCCGGGGTAGATCGGGCCATCGACGCCGCGTCGGGCATGCTGGGCGATGTGTTTGCGGCTACAGGTGCAGGCATAGACCATACCCGCACCGAGCAGCCGATCGAATGCTGCGGCATAGGCCGCGCCACGCTGGCTCTGATAGACGACGGGGCCGTCCCACTCGAAGCCGAACGCCTCTAGGGTGCGCAGGATGTCGTCGGCGGCGCCGGCCACCACGCGTGGCGGGTCGATGTCCTCGATGCGCACCAGCCACTCGCCGTTCGCCACTCGGGCTTCTAGGTAGCTGCCGAGGGCGGCGACCAGAGAGCCGAAGTGCAGAGGGCCGCTCGGGGTGGGCGCGAAGCGGCCGCGGTGACCGCCGCGGGTCATGGTCTCATCGGGCGCCCTGCCTGGTGCTAACGAGCTCGGCATAGAGTGCTGTCACCCGTTCGGCCATGCGCCCGGAGCGCCAGGCCTGGGCGTAGGCTACTGCCGCCGCCGACAGTCGCTGGCGTGCTTCGGCGTCGTCGAGCAGCTCGGCGACGATGGCGGCGAAGGCTGTGGGGTCGTCCGGCGCAATACGGCAGCCCTCGCCATCGATGAGCACGTCCCTGGTGCCCATCTCGGCCAGCGCCACCACCGGTGTGCCTTGGGCCATGGCCTCCAGCAGCACGAGTCCCTGGGTCTCGGTGCGCGAGGCGAATACGAACAGGTCGGCTGCCCGATAGCAATCCTTAAGCTCTTGCTGCCGATCGAGATAGCCGACGAAGCGCACGTGTGTACTGAGCCCCAGACGGCGCGCCTCGCGGTGTAAGTCGTGTTCTGCCGGGCCCTCGCCGGCGATGACCAGGTGGGCGTCTGGATGGGTACGCCGCAGTACAGCGAACATGCGCAACAAGAAATCGATGTTCTTCTCGAAGGCGACCCGGCCGACATAAAGCAGCAAGGGCTGATGCAGCGGCAGCCCATGGGCCTGGCGAAAACCGGCGCCGTTGCCCGGCATGAAGGACTCGGGCAGCAGGCCGGTGGGGATCACCTCGATGCGTGTGCTGACGCCGTAGTCGAGTAGTGCTTGACGCATGGGGTCGGAGGGGGCGATCACCGCATCGACCGCGTTGCACTGGCGGCGGGAAAGCGTGCGTGCCAGGGCCTTGAGCCAGCGACGCGGCAGGACCGGCAGGTAGTGGTGAAAGTATTCCGTAAACAGGGTGTGATAGGTCTCAACCAGCGGCAGGGCGCGCTGCCGCGCATAGCGCAGTCCGGCGTAATGCGCGAGGAAGGGGGTGTGCACGTGCACCACGTCGTAACGTCCTGGCAGGGCCGCAAGGCTTTGGTTGAGGCGGCCCCAGCGCATGAGGCGGTCTTCGGGGTCAAAGGGTAGGCTATGCCCCTGCACTCGCACCACGCCGACCTCCTCCTCCTCCTCGCTGCCATAAGCGGGCGCGACCAAGGTCACCTCGTGGCCGGAGGCCTCTAGCTCCCTGCGCAGGGTCTGGATGGAGGTGGATACCCCATTGATGCGCGGGAAATAGACGTCAGACAACAAAAGGACGTTCAAGCCGGCTCATCCTGCGTGATCATGGCCAACGCAACCAGGCGCCACGGCACGCTCGCTTGCGAGCGCTGCTCGGGTCCCACACTATGGAGGCAGAAGGCTGGAACATGGCGGCAAGGGCCGAGCTGGCTTAGGTTGACGCGATAAATTTTTGCCAATTATAGTGTCTAGATGCTCGAAGAACTGGACCACCTCGAGGGCAAACTCAGCCTTTTGCTTGAACGCTGGCAGGCCTTGCGGCGCGAGAACCTGCGCTTGCGTCAGCAGCTGGTTGCCTTGGAGAATGAAAACAAGCTCCTCACCGAACGTCTCCTCGAGGCGAGACAGCGGCTGGAAAAGCTCTATGAGCAGCTTCCTGAGTAGGCTTTGTTGCATCCGCATGCCCGAGGGGCAGACAGTTACATTCGCTTTAGGTCTGCTAGCCCCTCTCTACATGTACCCGACAAAAGAGACGGTAACTGTTCAGGCATGCTCCACTCTGGCGCGCTGAGATAAGAGGACAGATTTCTAGGCATGGCAGCCAGTCGATCGATCAGTCTTGATGTTGCGATCATGGGGCGGGAATTCCGCGTCTCCTGCCCGGAGGAGGAGAAGGAAGGCCTGCTTCAGGCCGTGAGTTACCTCGATCGCAAGATGCGCGAGATCCGCGAGACGGGCAAGGTCATCGGGCTTGAGCGCATCGCCATCATGGCGGCGCTTAACATCGCCTACGACTACCTCACCGCACGTCCGCTCAGCGTAGAGGATACGGCCACCCGCGACAAGCTTGCCCGCCTTAACGCCATGCTTGATGCCGCGCTCGCTCAGCAGGATAATTTGTTCTGACCTCCTGCTGCGTTCGCGAGGGCTGCGTATTCTGTGAACCGATACGCTAAGCCTTTGGCTGCGGCTACAGCTCACCGGTGTGCGCGCGGCGGCTGTCCGTGCACCTGAAGGTGATGCGTCGCGGCCACCTTGAACCTATGGGTTCAAGAGTTGCGGCCCGGACGGCGCGAGCGGGAGGTCCATTGAGCATGAAAACTTCCCCTGGCGCGATCGACAAGGCCTCATTGCGCAAACGCCTACGTCAGCGTCGGGCGTCGGTCCCCGAGGCCGTGCGCCGGACGGCGGGGCGGCAGATCGAGCGCCAGGCGCTGCACATGCGGCTCATACGCCGTGCGCGCCGTCTCGGTTTCTACATCCCGGCCAAGGGCGAAGTCGATATCCTGCCCCTGCTCAACCGGGCCTTGTGGATGGGCGCCGACTGTTATCTGCCGATGTTGCCGCCCCGCGCGGGCGGCTGGCACGGCGGCAGGCGCTTGTGGTTCAGCCGTCTCGGCGCTGAGCGCCACTACTGGAGCCTCAACCGCTACGGCATCCTTGAATACGCGCATCATCCCAGCCGCGTGCGGATCTGGCAGCTCAATACCGTATTCGTGCCCATGCTCGGCTTCGATCATCAAGGCTATCGCCTGGGCATGGGGGGAGGCTATTACGATACCAGCCTTTCTTATCTGCACCGGCGCCGACATTGGCGCAAGCCCTTGCTGGTAGGGGTCGCGTTCGAGGCGCAGCGCATCGAGCAGCTGCCGCATGATCCGTGGGACATCCCCT
The DNA here is from genome assembly GCA_041640815.1 of Thiobacillaceae bacterium. Taxonomy (GTDB): domain Bacteria; phylum Pseudomonadota; class Gammaproteobacteria; order Burkholderiales; family Thiobacillaceae; genus JANWZL01. Next base: position 14,077 of record JBEPZO010000023.1, on the reverse strand, counting down.
TGGACTACGTGCTTACCGAGCGTCGCTGCTATACCTTCCGCCACCGCAACCGCAGCGAGCGCAGCGATGGCTAAGTCCTGTGGCGCGCTCGGCGCAAAGGCGCGTGGTCGGGCTCTGCCGCCGCCTTGCACGGCGAGGGAATCACCCAGCCAACGCATGAAAAAGGGCGGCATGCGCCGCCCTTTGCCTTTAGCTTGACAGTTTTATTTTGCTGCTGGCGTGGCAGGCGTTGTCTGGGCTGCGGGTGCCGCGGGTGCCGCCGGCGCCTGCGGGATGAGTGCCGCGAAGGGGTTGGGGATGGCGCCATAGGTGGCGGGGTTCAGGAACGCGCCCCAAGTGCCGTAGGTGGCAGGATTGGCCGCGGCGGCGATCCACTGGCTATACAGGTTGGGGTTGAGCGGGGCCAGCATCAGGTTCAGGTTGGCCGGTGCCAGCGGTGCCATGGCCCAGCTGACATAGAGGTTGGGGTTAAGCGGGGCCATCGCCAGCTGCAGCGCACGCGGATCCACCGGGGCAGCCAGCCACTTCAGGTACATGTTGGGGTTGAGGAAAGGCGCCATGGCGGCGGTGTAGAAGTTGGGGTCCATGGCCGCCGCCATCCAGCGGGTATACATGGCCGGGTCCAGGAAGCTGGCGTAGGCACGCATGATGTCAGGCGACATCGCCGACTGCAGCATGCGGGTGTAGGTGGCTGGGTCCATGCTGCGCTGCATCATGTTCAGCACCGTGGCTGGATCCATGAGGTTGGCCATGGTCTGCACGGCAGCCTTGGGATCTTGCATCGGCTGCACCACCTTGGCGGGATCCAGCAATTGAGCGGCGGTCTGTTCGGGGCCGCTTTGCGCCAGGGCGACTTGGGACAGGGCGAGTAGGCCGATGGCGCTCGCGAGAGGAGTGAGTTTCATGGAAGACTCCTGATGGTTGGTTGGAGAGGGGGTGTTAGAGTAGAACGGTAATACGAGTGGGATTGTAGTCTTTGAATATTAGAAAGTTTTGCAGTTAAACCCGCGCCCCGGCCCACGAGGGCATCGGACGTTGTAGATCCGCAACGTCAGTGACCGAGGTAGGCAGCCTGGATGGCTGGATCGCGCTTGAGCTCGCTGCTCGCCCCGCTCAAGGTAATGCGGCCGCTCTCCATGACATAGGCGCGCTGGCTTACCTGCAGGGCGAGGTGCGCGTTCTGTTCAACCAGCAAGATCGTCACGCCTTGCTGGGCGATGGTCTGGATGGTGTCGTAGATCTTGCGCACCATGAGCGGTGCCAAGCCCATGCTGGGTTCGTCCAAGAGCAGCACGCGCGGGCGGCTCATGAGGGCACGGCCGATGGCCAGCATCTGCTGTTCGCCACCGGACAGGGTGCCGGCGATCTGCTGCCTGCGCTCGGCAAGCCGCGGGAAGAGCGCGTAGATCTGTTCGAGATCCGCCGCCACCCCCTTGTCCTTACGGGCATAGGCACCCATGATCAGGTTCTCCCACACCCGCATGCGCGGGAAGATGCCACGCCCTTCCGGCACCAAGGCCACCCCGGCGCGGGCGATGGCATGCGTGGGCAGACCAGTGAGGCGCTGTCCAGCCAGCCGCACCTCGCCACTGGCATGCGTGAGCCCTGTGATGCCCTTCAGGGTACTGCTCTTGCCGGCGCCGTTGGCGCCAATCAAGCAGACGAGCTCACCTTGGTCGACGTCGAGATCGATGCCGCGCACGGCGCGAATGCCGCCATAGGCGACCTTGAGCCCCCTGACCGTGAGCAAGGCCATCAGGCGGCCTCCGTGCCAAGATAGGCGGCAATCACCGCGGCGTCCTGACGGACTTCGGCAGGGCTGCCTTCCGCGATCTTGCGGCCATAGTCGAGCACGGCGACGCGATCGCACAGCCCCAACACCAGCTTCACATCGTGTTCGATCAACAGCAGGGTAAGCCCATCCTGGCGCAGGCGCAGGAACAATTCGCGCATTTGCGCGCGCTCCGTAGGGTTCATCCCGGCCACCGGCTCGTCCAAGGCAAGCAGCCGCGGCTCGGTGGCAAGGGCACGCGCGATCTCCAGCCGCCGCTGTTCGCCATAGGAGAGATGCCCCGCCAAAGTACGCGCTTTATTGCCCAAGCCGACATACTCCAGCAAGGCATGCGCGCGCTGGCGGGTCTCGGCCTCCTCTGCCCGTGTGCGCCGGTCGCGCAGCACCGCGCCGAGGACGCCCGCGCGCGTACGCACATGCCGGCCGACGCGGACGTTGTCCAAGGCGGTCATGTTGGCGAACAGGCGGATGTTCTGGAAGGTGCGTGCCAGGCCGTGTTGCACGATGCGATGCGGTTTCTGGTTGTGCACGCGCGCGCCGGCAAAAAAGATCTCGCCCGCGCTGACGCTGTAGAGCCCGGTGATGCAGTTGAACAAGGTGGTCTTGCCCGCGCCGTTGGGGCCGATGAGGCCATAGATCTCGCCCGCGCGCACCTCTAGGCTTACCGCCTGCAAGGCCCAGATACCGCCAAAGCGCTTGCTTACCCCAGCGACACGCAGCATCGGCTAGCGTCTTGCGTCGTAAAGGCTGGCCTGCTCTTGCTCGGCCACGCTGTCTTCGGCGTGGAATTCACGCTTGCGCTGGGGTGAGGGCACGAGCCCCTCTGGACGGTAGATCATCATCAGCACCAAGGCCGCACCAAACAAGAGCATGCGTAGATCGGTTGGCTCCAGCAGCACCTTGCCCAGGGCGAGGCGTTGCCAGTCGCCCAGGTAGCGCAAGGCCTCGGGCAGCACGGTCAGCAGCAAGGCGCCGAGGATGACGCCGGGAATGTGACCCATGCCCCCCAGCACGATCATGCAAAGGATCAGGATGGACTCCCAGAGGCTGAAACTCTCCGGACTGATGAAACCCTGGAAGGCGGCGAACAGCCCGCCGGCGAGCCCGCCGAAGACCGCGCCCATGGCGAAGGCAAGCAGCTTCACATTACGGGTGTTGATGCCCATGGCGGCGGCGGCGACCTCATCTTCGCGGATGGCGATCCACGCCCGGCCGATGCGCGAATCCTCGAGCCGATAGGCGATGAAGACGGTGGCCAGGGTGAAAACGAGAAACAGGTAATAGTAGAGATGGGCGGAGGAGAGGGTCAGGCCGAAAAACGTCTGCGTTTTGCTAAAGCTTAAGCCAGCCAGGCTCACCGGGTCGATCAGATTGATGCCTTGCGGCCCGTTGGTGATGTTCACCGGGGCATTGAGGTTGTTCATGAAGATGCGGATGATCTCGCCAAAGCCCAAGGTGACGATGGCCAGATAATCGCCCCGCAGGCGTAAGGTGGGCGCGCCGAGCAGCACGCCGAACACGGCGGCAAGGAGCGCGCCCAACGGCAGCACGGCCCAGAACGGCAGATGCAGGCCGAAATGCGGGCTCGCGAGCCAGGCATAGAGGTAAGCCCCGAGGGCGTAAAAGGCGACGTAACCCAGATCGAGGAGACCGGCATAGCCCACCACGATGTTGAGGCCCAGGGCGAGGATGATGTAGAGCAGGGCGAAGTCCAGCACACGCACCCAGCTGCGGCCGAGGGCTAGCTCGGTGAGAAACGGTAGCGCCACGAGCAGCACCGCAAGCAGGATGAGCGCGTTGCGGGCGGCACGGCGCGAGCGCGGCAACGCCAGCCTAAGCACGGCTTGCGACCCGTTCGCCAAGCAGCCCCGAGGGGCGGAAGACCAGCACCATGATCAACACGAAAAAGGCGAACACGTCCTGGTAGTGGCTACCGAGGAAGCCGCCGGTCAAGTCGCCGATGTAGCCGGCACCGAGCGCTTCGATCACGCCGAGCATGAGCCCCCCCAACATGGCGCCGGCGATGTTGCCGATGCCGCCGAGCACCGCTGCCGAGAAGGCCTTCAGGCCCAGCATGAAGCCCATGTAATAGTGAGCTAGACCATAGTAAGCGCTCACCATCACGCCGGCGATGGCGGCCAGGGCCGAGCCGATCAAAAAGGTGGCGGAGATCACCCGGTCCACGTTCACCCCCATCAGGGCGGCGACGTCCTTGGCTTGGGCCGTGGCGCGCATGGCGCGACCGAGGGCCGTTTTCTGCACCAGCAACCACAGCCCGCCCATGATGAGCAGAGAAAGCAGGATGATGAAGATCTGCAGCTCGGTGATGTGGGCGCCCAGAATCTCGTGACTGTGCTGGGGAATGAGCGGCGGAAAGGAGATGTACTGGCGGCCCCAGATCAGCATGGCGGCATTCTGCAGCAGGATGGACACGCCGATGGCGGTGATCAGCGGCGCCAGACGGGGCGCCCGACGCAGGGGGCGGTAGGCCACCTTCTCGATGGTGTAGCCCAGCAACATGCAGGCCGGGATGGCCACTAGGACGCCGGCCAGCACCACCATCAGACCCGGCAGGTCAAGGCTCGTGCCCAGGAGCGCGCCGATCACGGTGAGCGCGATCATGGCCCCCATCATGGTGATCTCGCCGTGGGCGAAATTGATCAGCTCCAGGATGCCGTAGACCATGGTGTAGCCGAGGGCGACCAGGGCATAGATGCTGCCCAAGGCGAGGCCATTGATGAGCTGTTGCAGAAAGATGTCCACGCGCTGTCGTTGCGTTTCGGCCCGCGTTGCGGCGGCCGCCAGCGGCTTCTAGAGCCGGCCAGCAGGCTATTTGACCGTCTCGAGCACCTCCCAGGCGCCGTGTTTGACCTGGTAGAGGGTGACGGCGCCGCCTTCGGTGTCACCCTTGCGATCGAAGCGGATGTGGCCGGTGACACCCTTGTAATCGGTCTTGGGGAGTTCTGCCAAGACCTTTGCCGGTTCGTAGGAATCCGCACGGCGCATGGCGTCCACCAGGACCATGACGGCATCATAGGCGTAAGGGGCATAGACCTGGATGGGGCCGTATTTGGCTTCGAAACGGCGCTTGAAATCGGGGCCGCCGGGCATGGCCTCGAGCGGCAGCCCGGGCGAGGAGGCAGTGACGCCCTCGGCAGCATCACCGGCGAGCTTGATGAAATTCAGATTTTGGATACCGTCGCCGCCCAGGAAGCGGGCCGTGAGGCCCAGGCGTTTCATCTGCTGCGCCATCGGCCCCGCTTGCGGGTCCATGCCACCGAAAAAGATCAGGTCGGGATTTTTGCTTTTGATGGCGGTCAGGATGGCGGTGAAGTCGGTCGCCCGGTCATGGGTGTATTCACGCGCCACGATCTCGCCGCCGGCAGCACGCGCCGCTTTTTCGAACTCGTCGGCCAGCCCTTGGCCATAGGCGGTGCGATCGTCGATGATGGCAATCCGGCGCGCCCCCATCGTGTTGACCGCATAGCTGCCGAGCACGCGCCCCTGCTGCTCATCGTTGGCCATCACCCGGAAGGTGTTGTTGTAACCCTGGGCGGTGTAGGCGATGGCGGTGGCGGAGGGTGAGATCTGAGGGATGCCGGCGTCGTGGTAATACTTGGAGGCCGGGATGCTGGTGCCGGAGTTGAGGTGGCCGATGACTGCCACCACGCCGCTGTCGATGAGCTTTTGCGCGACGATGGTCGCCGTCTTGGGGTCAGCCTGGTCATCCTCGCCGATGAGCTCCAAGCGCACGCGCTTGCCGCCCAGGGTGAGCCCCTGGGCATTGATCTCCTCCACCGCCAGGCGGGCGCCGTTTTCGTTGTCTTTACCCAAGTGGGCCTGCGGGCCGGTCAAGGGCGCTACCGAGCCGATGCGCACGACCTTTGTGCCATCTGCCGTGTCCGTTTTCTGACCACAGCCGGCCAGTCCGAGGAGCAACCCCAAGCACCAGATGCCGCCGACGATATGGACGCTACGCATGTCCCCTCCGTGGTGATGCACAGACCGCGCATTTATACCACAGCAATGAAAAAGGCCGGACAAGCCGGCCTAGGGTGGGAGCGATGATGCCGTTTACAGGGACAAGATCCATTGCACGATCGCCTTGGCGTCGGCTTCGGAGACATTGGGGTGCGGCGGCATGGGGACGTTGCCCCACACGCCCTTGCCGCCCTTCTTGATCACCTCTAAAAGATGCGCCTCGGCCTTAGCATCGCCTTTATATTTGTTCGCCACCTCTTTGTAGGCCGGACCGACGACTTTGCGGCCTTCCTGGTGGCAGCTCATGCAGCCATGCTTTTGCGCCAACTCCTTGCTGGCATGGGCGAGGTTGGCAGACAGGGCAAGCATGGTGGCAGCGGCAAGGGTGACGACAGTTTTCATAAACGGCTCCTTTCGTAGTTGCTCGGGGGGTGGATGCTGCCAATCATAATGTTCGAAAAAATAGCCCGTAACTCGTTCATTTGTACCAGTTTGCGGGGAAAAAACATTGGCCTCTAGCGGATTGCTACGATGCGCGGTGTTGCTTAAAACGAGGGCTTTAGCCGATGTAGCCTATACTGACTTCGTTTTACCTCGCCAATCGTTTCTATCTTGTCAGGCCCTTGCCCATAGTTTTCTCGCACTCGGCCAATGAGTTTGAGCGTCTAAATCCCACTGGTGACAACATAGGCGCTCCTTAGCCCGCACAGGCGACTTCCTTTAAGCTGATCGTGGTTGGAAGCACTGCATTCAGGGCCTTCAGACGCGGGCGATAAACCGCGGGGATATCCAAATACAGCATGCGCACGCCTGGGCGTGGACCGATCTGCACCGCATTGAGTCCTCTTTGCAGGAGGTTGAGTTGGTGACGGCGGGCATCGGCTTCGTTCGTAAACATGCCGAGAGAGATGGCTTGTGCCATGGGCCCTTTGCGTATTGGGACGATGTCTTTTACGCCTGCTTGTTCGATCTTTACGAGCACCTTTACCTGTTGGATGGGATCGCGGATGGGAGGCCAATATACCCACCATCCTAAGCGGGCTTCTGCACGCAGGTCGAACTGTTCCAGACCAACCTGGGACATCGCCCGACGCAATACGGTATAGGCATCTATACCGTCGAGGTTCAGAGTGACGCAAATACGGTCAGGGGAAGATTGCGCTGTAGCATTTGACGCTTCCTTGTGCCACAGAGTGTCCTTTTGCGTGTCCATCTCAGGGGCAGGCATCGCGTTTACCGCGCCTGGCTCAGTCCTATTTGCCTCAGGCCGGGGAGCATCGATAGCATGGCTTGGGCGCACGATACGGACTTTGTCGGCGTTGTAGCCAACAAGTGTGCGCGCTTGGTGGCGTGACTCCTCCCAGGACAGACCCAGCGCTAGCACGAGGAGATTAAGCAAGAGCAACGCTAGCGCAACGGCTGCTGCGCCTCTGAACAGCGGGCGATCCACAACAATCCCTCTAAGACCAAATCCTCCACGATTTCAACTGGTCCGTCTAGCGCAGGGGCTAGCTGCGCAGCCTCGCCTCCGCTTAAAACCACCGCGGGCTGGATACCGACATCATTGGCTAGCTGACGGCGCATAGATTCGATCGCACCGGCAAGGGCCCGCCAAATACCTGTCTCTACACCGTCCCCAGTGGTACGGGGGTAATCCCTGCGCTGGCCACTCAGCTGCCGCACCTCAGCTGTACCATCGGCCAAGGCTAGCCGCATCAGCCTTGATCCGGGCAGGATCAAGCCGCCGAGAAAATAACCCTTGTCGTCCAAGGCGTCGACCGTAACCGCTGTGCCTGCGCCCACCACCACACATGGGGCAAGACCAAGGTGCAGGCAAGCGACGAGCATGGCGAATCGATCGGGTCCGAGTTTATGCGGCATCGTATACAGATTGGTAAGCCCACAGGCTTGTCTGGTAGCGGTAATCCACACGGCGTGAGTGCCGAGTTGCTCCAAACTCGTTTGCAGACGACGACGTATCGTCGCTCCGGCAACACAACTGACCCATGCATGCGCTGGCGCAAGTTCAGCGAGGGTAGACGTCAGCTTATTCACACGCGCCAGCGGCAAATTTCCCTTGCACAACCAGCGTTCAGCCTGCCATAACCCCCATTTGATGCGGCTGTTGCCCACATCGACAAAGAGTGTGGCTGCCCCTGCGGCTGGATCTTCAACCCGCATGTTTCCCCGTTCGTGAAGAGACGCGATGCATAGCCCTGTGACGGCCTCGTGACAGCCCAAGGCAGGCTCGCCCGCGCCTCACCGATGCCACTGCGTGAATTCTCGGGTTCAGCTCGGCGCGAGGCGGCTCAAGACCAAATTTTGGTTTAACCTTTGCGCAGGCTCACATCGCCCGAAAGCACAGGACGTATACCCGTGCCGGTATCTAGCAACAATGCGCCTTCAGCATCTATGCCCACGATACGGCCGGTCAGCTGGCTCCCATCCGGGTTAAACACGCTGACGGTTCTATCATGCCAGGCATGGTACGCAAGCCAAGGCTGGCGGTAAGGCGTAAAGCCGTAGCGGCTATAGGTATCCATGGCATTCACGAGCTCTCGAGCCACAGTCGACAGCACTGCATTCCGGTTGAGCCTACGGGCGCAGGCTGTCTCCAAGTCAGCCATACGGATGGTCAATTGCTCTTTAAGCCACGGGCAAGCGCGGATGTTGAGACCGATCCCGATGATCGCCGCCACTGGGCCCAAAAGGTCACCGCTTAGTTCGATGAGGATCCCTGCAAGCTTGGCTTCGCCATATAGCACATCATTAGGCCATTTTAGCCCAAGTCCTGTAGCCCCGAGGGCATGCAAGGCACGTACGAGTGCAACGCCGACGGCTAGACTCAAACCCGTAAGTTGTGCGGTGGGGCGTTCGAAGCGCCAGAGTAAGGAAAAGGTCAGACTGGCTCCTGGGACACTAAGCCAAGAACGTCCGCGTCGCCCACGCCCTTTAGTCTGCCGCTCCGCAGCGAGTAAGGTCCCGCTCGGGGCGCCTGCGGCGGCCAATTGTGCCAGCCGCTCGTTCGTTGAATCAACCTCGGGTAGGCAACGAACTCGAAGACCGTAGGGGGTGAGTACTTCCATTAGCCAAGCCTCATCGAGCAAGTCGAGAGGCTGAGCGAGGCGATAGCCTTGGCCGCGGACGGCGTGAATGGGTATGCCGTAGCTTATACCTTCTTTGACCAGTGCATGAACGTGGGCACGTGAAACGCCTAGGCTTGCTGCCAACTGAGCGCCAGACAGGAAATGTCTATCGGAAAGTAGGCTCAGCAAGGTGAGCAGTCGTGGATGCAAGGCAATGATCGTGCTTCAGTGGGCATTAAGCTAAAGGAAAGCTCTACAAAACACCGCGAGCGGGGTGGAGGGAGCGGCGCAAGGCGCGTCTTGCCGCGCGACAGAACAATGAGTTAGGCGAGAAGGCAAAAACGGTGTTTCGGCGCAGGCTAACATCGGCGCAGCTGATTGTTTGGCCTGTAGGGCCGGCCGAATCTGCTACCCTCGCAACGCAGCATTGCACCTGCGCAGCGAGTAAGGCAGACCCCTAGCGCATCCAGCATTCCACGGCGTCATGTCCAGAGGCACCTCTAACCCCCGTATTGGTGAGGGTCAGCGTACCGCAAGGATCAGCGCGCTGGACCTCTGTAGGCACGGCCTGCAAGGTATAAGAATGCGCATCGATGGCTGCAAACCCAATGAGGTAGCGCGCTTCGCCTTGTTTGGGGGATTGGGTCAGACCCGTCAAAGCGGGGGGGTGGCCGGTATCTGTCGTATAGCGGCCGTGCGTCGCATAATGGCGTTCGAGTAAGCCTGCTGCTTCCATGAGCACTGTTTTCGCCTCTGCGCGCGCACTTCTGTGAATATACTCACGATACGCAGACACTGACAAGGTGACCAGGATCGCCAAAAGGGCTACTGTCACCAGCAATTCGATTAGCGTGAACCCCATAGCGCGTTTGCTTGCCTGCCAAGCAGGTTTTGCGGGCAGGATGGATAACCTACCTCTCAGGAGAGCGGCCTGCAACGGGCCAATGGCGCGTTTAGGTGTGAGATTTGAGCTCAGCATATAAGCGGCGTGATAACCTAAACGCTGGTCGGTTGAAGTGTCGTGTTCGTCATCTTTGTGCTGGTATAAACAACCCTCATGATGTGCCGACCGATGACAATGCCTCAAGGCTATGCATCTGAAACTAAGCATAGCAGAGGTTTGAGTTCTGCTCGGGCAATCTAGCGGTACGAGCGGACACGTTAGCGCTCGGTCACGCTCGTTCGAAAGCAAGGAGCGTTGCTCGTGCGTTGGATAAGCGAATGTCGGGTCAAATGCGCAGACGCTGGATCGATTGCGCTTCCCGGTGCCATTACTGCCGGTCGCGGTAGGCGCTTTCTCGTCTAGTTGGCTTGCTATTTCTTGGCTAGTGCCCTGAATGCTGCCATAACTCCCGCTCGGTGGCCCTTTTCTGGGCTTGGCTATGGGTTAGTGCAGCTTTCTATGTTGACCGATCTTCCGTCCTCCTCTTTTTCCGGGATGTCATCATCGTTCGTGTCAATACCAAACCGCGCACGCCCCGTGCCGATGATCGTGATCGATTTTGCCCCAGCCAAGCGGTTGTTGTAGCAGATAGCAAAGGTGCCGATGTTGTTCGCCCTGCCATCAGGGCGGTAGCTAAGGAAGCGGCTAAAGTTGACATTTGGACGCAAGCTGACGCCTTTCGCCAAGGGAGGGCCTACGCGCAGGATGGGCTCGTTGACGTCAACCACAACGGGGCTGTCATCATCAAGGTTAGCGAAGACGATCCACCCATCTTCCCAATTCACACCGCTATCACCGCAACTCGTGCCGTTTCTGCTTTTGCAAACCGAAACGGTCACCCCTGTGCGGATTGCCTCACTGCGGGCGAAGTTTAACGTGGTCATGAAGTTGCTCGCCGCTGCATCCAGGCGGCTACGCCGGAAAAAAAACTCTAACCCGGCCACAGCGATGGTCAACAGGACAACAATGAGGCCAAGGGTGACCAGCAACTCGATCAATGTAAGGCCAGATGGCCGTCGCGTCACCATGGATCATGAGTTTGTAATGGTGGAGCTATCGATAGTGTAGGCAATTGCGCTCAAGGTGGAAGGGGCCTAACGGGCTAAGCGGTGTTGTTAGAATGAAAAAATTGGCCTGCGTTATCAAGCAGCGATGTCGCCGGATGTGGTTATCGTTGGTGCGGGCGTATCCGGCCTGACCACGGCTATCGCCCTGTCGGAGGCCGGGCTGCGGGTTGACCTGCTAGACCGCGGACCAGTAGCGCGCGAGTCGACGTGGGCTGGTGCAGGGATCCTCTCGCTACTGTTGCCCTGGCATTACAGTGAACCAGTCATTGCTTTGGCCGAGCAAGGTCGCCGCCTATGGCCGCAATGGCTCAGCCGCCTAGAGTCCTTGACAGGACTCGATGCCGAGTACCGCACCAGCGGGATGTTGGTTATGGATACAGGAGAGATAACCGCAGCGCGGTGCTGGGGCGAGCGCTATGGTTGGAGCGTGCAGACTTCACCGCCGGAGTTTGCTCAAGCCTGCCCGCCGGCTGCCGATGCCATATGGCTTCCGGAGGTGGCCCAGGTGCGCAACCCAAGACTTACTCGCGTGCTCGAAGCGGCAGCACGCATGCTCGGTGTCCGAATTACCCCTCATTGCCCAGTGCTTGGGCTAGACATACACAAGGGCAAGCTCATGGCTGTATTGACTCCGGCGGGCCGTGTTCCCTGTGCTCAGGCGATTATTTGCGCCGGGGCCTGGAGTCGTCTGTTGCTCGGTAGGTGGGCGCTGGAGGTACAGATTCTTCCAGTGCGCGGGCAGATTCTGCTCCTCGCTGGTCGGCCAGGGCTATTGCCAAGCATTGTCTATCGCGCTGGCCGTTACCTGGTCCCGCGTGCGGACGGCCATATCCTGGTCGGCAGCACCTTAGAGCAGGTGGGGTTTGATCGCTCCACCACCGACGAGGCTGGCCATGCACTGCACACCTTTGCCTTGGATAGCTGCCCATGTTTACGGCAAACGCGCGTCATCAGGCAATGGGCGGGCTTGCGACCGGGGTCGACGGGTAATCTGCCTACCATCGCTCGGCATCCAGAAGTCGCTAATCTTTACCTCAATGCCGGACATTTTCGTTATGGCGTGACCATGGCGCCGGCGGCTGCTGGATTGATCGCCGCTCTCGTTACGGGTACTGCGCCTATGCTCGATCTAACCCCCTATGCCTGGCGACGGGCGGATCCGGCCTAGCAGGGCGGTAGGTGGGTTAAAGCATAGCCAGGGATTAGACAAAGTTTAAAAATTAATTAAAATTTACATAACGCGCGGCTTTGCTGTACACATGTGTCCGTTTACCCCTTTAACCCGAGAAGAGGCAGCCGACTTCCTGCGTCGGCATGGCATTACGCCGACACATCAACGGCTGGAGATCGCTCACGTCTTGTTTTCACGTCGGCAGCATCTGTCAGCTGATCAGATCCTGGCCCTTGTCAACCTGCGGCACAGCGAGACGTCGAAGGCGACCGTCTACAACACGCTCAAGCTGTTCTTAGAAAAAGGCTTGATCCGCGAGGTGATTGTAGATGCGAGCAAGGTGTTCTACGACCCTAACACCGAGCCTCACCACCACTTTTACAACGTGGCAAGCGGGGAGCTGATTGACATCGATGCGAGTGCCATGCAGGTGACTGATCTGCCTGCCGCGCCCGTAGGCACAGTGGCGGAGCGGGTAGATATCATCATACGCGTACGTCCTGAGCACGCTCCTGCTGTTGCGTAGGAGGGTGTAGCGGAGGCTCGCGTCTTCTTGGACGATTTGAGATAATCGCATTGCCATGCTGCTGTAGCTCAGCTGGTAGAGCAACTGATTCGTAATCAGTAGGTCCGCAGTTCGAATCTGCGCAGCAGCACCACACCACCAAACTTCGTCAGCACTGTTTGACCGGCCGCGTGTCAGCCGTAGCGCTATTGCGCGATGGTCAGCATGCGTGTCTGCCCGGGCGAGTATACAAACTACGGAGTCAGTGCAGTCACTTACTTACCCCCAACTTTTGGTCGAGGATCTCGCCGCCCTCGATGAGCTGATCCGCGCCCGTCTCTATTCCGATGTGGCGCTCGTACGTCAAGTTGCAGAGTACATCATTCACAGTGGCGGCAAACGTCTGCGGCCGGTGGTCTTGCTCCTTGCTGCGCGTGCCCTTGGCTATACAGGGGTGCACCACCTCGAGCTAGCTGCGGTCATCGAGTTCATTCATACCGCCACGCTGCTACACGACGATGTGGTAGACGAATCAGAACTGCGACGTGGTCAGGATACGGCGAATGCTCGCTTTGGCAATGCCGCGAGTGTCTTGGTAGGTGATTTCCTCTACTCGCGCGCCTTCCAGATGATGGTCACCGTGCAAAACATGCGTGTCATGCAGGTGTTGTCGGATGCAACCAACACCATTGCCGAGGGGGAAGTGATGCAGCTAATGAACTGTCACGACCCGGATGTCAGTGAAGAGGCCTACATGCGCGTGATCCGCTACAAAACCGCGCGTCTATTCGACGCTGCAGGACGGCTTGGCGCCATCGTAGCGGGTAGCGAGCGCGCCATTGAGGATGTCCTCGGCGCTTACGGCATGCACCTCGGTACTGCCTTTCAGTTGATCGATGACGTATTGGATTATTCTGGCGACAAGGCAACAACGGGCAAAAACGTGGGCGACGACCTTGCTGAAGGCAAGCCTACGTTACCGTTGATCCACGCCATGCGACACGGCACGCCGGAGCAGGTTAGATGCGTGCGCCAGGCGATACTGCAGGGTGGAACGGAAAATTTTGCGGTCATTATGGAGGCGATTCGCGCGACAGGTGCGCTCGAATACACCCGTCATCAGGCAGAGCAAGAAGCCAAGCGGGCAATAGCCCACTTGAACGCTCTCCCGCATAGCGTTTTCCGAGACGCCTTGCTAGAATTAGCCACCTTTGCGGCACATCGCAACTACTAGTTGTGATGCGTGGTTTACACGGGGTGTAGCTTAGCCTGGTAGAGCGCCACGTTCGGGACGTGGAGGCCGGAGGTTCGAATCCTCTCACCCCGACCAACCTTGTTTAGCCGGCAGCTCGACAAGAAGGCGAGGATACCTTCTGGCGGAAAGCACGGAAGCGGGCAAGTCGTGATGATTTCTTGACGGCGACGCTGTATCTTCACATTATAAGCAACCCCGAGACTAACTAATAACAACCACTGTCCGCGCTGCCAAAACCGCTCGTATCCGAATGATCGATGCTAGGCCGCTCTTCACC
>JBEPZO010000022.1:0-30966 GCA_041640815.1 Thiobacillaceae bacterium | reverse complement strand
ATAACTCATCGCGCTTAGTCTGTCTGCTTTCGCTAAATATACCCCTACATCAGCGCTTCGCCCAGTGCAGCGCCTATCTGTCAGAGAAAGTGGGTGTCTTTCTTCTGAAAGTGGGTGTCCTTTTTCTTGTTTTCTTGTGGCCGGTGTGGGCGTCTTGGCCGCAGAGGAAGGCGCGCCGCACGCAGCGGCTCACCACATGGTACCAGGGGGTTTCAGCTACCGACCCAGCTCGGAGCGGGACGAGTCATGGGGGATGGCTAAGCAGTCACAAAGTGGGTGTCCTTTTAGTATTGAAGCGTTTCTTCTGAAAGTGGGTGTCCTTTTTCTTGATTTTTTCTTGTTTTTGTGGCCGGTGTGGGCGTCTTGGCCGCAGAGCAGAGGAAGGCGCGCCGCACGCAGCGGTTCACCACGTGGTACCCGGAGTCGTCAGCTACCGACACCAGCTCGGAGCGGGACGGGTCATGGGGGATGGCTAAGAGTCACAAAGTGGGTGTCCTTTTAGTGCCAGGCGCACAAAAAAACGGGCGCTGTTAGTCGCGCCCGTTGGTTATTGATCGGCAGACTCGATCAGAAGCTGTGGCGAACGCCGAGCGAGAATATACTTGGATCCGTACCAGGTGTCATTCCCGTGATGGCGGTGCCATTTGGACCTTGTCCGCCGACATATTGGTATGTCGCACCAGTGTCGTTGTTGATAGCAAGATAACGTGCGTACAAGGCTGTGCGCTTGGACAAGGCATAATTAGCACCGATGGCCCAGGCATTTGCCGATGTGTCGGCAGCCGTGTCGCCATCACCCATGCTGTAGTAAGCAGCCATCAGTGTAATGGGGCCCATCTCGTGAGCAATATTCACGGCCCAGGCATTCCGATCGGTCACGGTCGCGCCAGTCTGGCTAGAGTCTTCATAGACAAGGCCCAAGCGGGTGCTACCGAACTTATAACCTACACCAGCCTTCCAGGAAGAACGGTCGTCACTCCCATTGGGTCCACTGCCAATATTTTCATGCTTTTCATACGCTAATGCGACATAGAGTGGACCAGCATCATAGCTGCCAGACACCGACCATGCGCCGAAATCTGCATTAGCGTTATTACTGGTCTCTGCACCGAACACCTTGGCCAGGCTAAGGGTAAAGCCGCTCATATTCGGCGAGACGTAGGCCAAGACGTTGTTCGCCCGCAATTCGAAGGCGTTCGTACCGTTGGCGCTGCCAATGGCAATGTTGTAATCACCTGTTGTATCAACGAATGGGTCGAGACGCGCAGTAGCCAGCTTGTAGGGGGTATCGTGAACTCCCATCAGAACTGTTCCCATACCCTTGCTCGACAAGCCAACAAAAGTGTTGCGAAGGCCATGCGAGCCCGAACCAGCGTTGACGGTAGCGCCAGGATTGTTAGTGTTTCCATTACCATCCGCCTGGATGGTCATCTCGATCTGCCAGAGAGCGGACAGACCGCCACCGAGGTCTTCACTGCCCTTGAAACCAATGCGGCTGGAGTTGGACGAAATGCGGTTCAGGCCATCATCGGCAGGGCTGGCCTGATCAGTGCTGACATAGTCGTAGGACAGGTTCAACACGCCATAGACATCGACGTTGGCAGTGGCGGCCATGGCGGCGGGAGCGGCGAAAACACCGGCCACCGCCAAAGCGATCAGGGATTTTTTCATTGCTTCACTCCTATACGGGTTGATCAAACGCATGCCCAACGCGGAAGGTGAATGGCCTCACCTACCGCCCTCCAACGCGTGGGAGGAGGCGTTGCTAACCTCTCGCGCGAGAAGTCACGCTCATTCTCCCCGACGCGCGCAGCGCTGGGCAATGCTTCGGGGCTTGTCGCGGCGCGGGCAGCGGGCCATGTGTGGCGAAGCCGCAACAGTCGGGGCTTGAAGATGGCAACCCCGCTTCTTGATTGGATTGGCGCTAGAGGCCAGCGCCGTAGTCGGTGTCCTGGCGGCAATACAAGCCAGCTTTGCCGAAAGCGGCTGGCGTGTACCTAAAAGGACAAAAGGCTGCACGAGGAGGGCTGAACAGATCGGCATGAGCGAACCCATGGCTGCGTGGCAAGCTCAATGGCTCCAGCCGGCCTGAGGGGCCAAGCAAGCGGCTGCGTGCGCTGGATCCTCCGCTTGCGGCGCGCTTTCTTGTGGCCTGCAACCCGCTCGCGCCGCCGCGCTGCGCCATGCCGTGCTAGAATGAACAGGGCTTGAGCCCATGCACCTTACGGTTTCGCCATGGAAATGAAAGAGATTCTGCGTGCTGCGATCCAGGAATGGATCGTGCCCGAGCTGGACAAGCTGCGCCTGGAAAACGCTCGCGTCATCAGCACCCTGGAGCTCACCAACAAGCGGCTTGATGACATCAACGCCCAGCTCGTCGATCAGAGCCGACGCATCGATGAGACCAACAAGCGCATCGATAAGGTATATGATGACCTGTTGGCGCGCATCGATGAGACCAACAAGCGCATCGACAAGGTGCACGATGACCTGCTGGCGCGCATCGATGAAACCAACAAACGCATCGATGAGACCAACAAGCGCATGGATAAGCTGCACGATGACCTGCTGGCGCGCATCGATGAGACCAACAAGCGCATCGACCTGACCAATGCACGCCTTGACCGGCTCTATGAGGTCGTCGTGCGGCGCGAAGAGCACATGAGCCTTAGCATGCGCGTAGCCGATCTGGAGCGGGCCGTCAAAGACCTGCAGCATCGCCTTGCGGCCTGAGGAAAGCGGTAGCGTTCGGCTTGGGCGGACGCATCGCACGTGGCGTGGCGGGCGGCCAGAACCGGCCTTGCAGGCCCGATCAACCGGCGACCTGCGCAGGATTCACCCTGCTCACGATGCGCCTTTGCGTTCCCTGGCTAGGCGGCGCCCGAATTCCGGGGGCATCTGCTTAGCCTGATCAAGCCGCTTCGCAGCGTTCAAGACGCGCGGCGGAGAACGTCCAGCTCGCGCGGTCTGGAGGCGATGCCCCTCCGCTCGTGCCGCCGTATGTGCCGCGGCGACGGCAAGCGCGTGTGAGGATGGTGGTGAAGGGCGGAATCGAACCGCCGACCTACGGGTTATGAATCCGTCGCTCTAACCGTCTGAGCTACTTCACCGCGTCCGAGCTCCGGCAGCGCGTCTTTGGCCGACGCACTGGGCGGAGGCTGTGGCGCCGGTCCGCCCATGGAAGAGGGTAGCGCCGAAATAAACTTGGATTATTTGCAGGGCGCTGATTCGTGTCAAGATGGTGGCAGGCGCCGCGCATGGCATCCCGCCCGCGGTGTGATTTCAGCTTTTTCCCTTGCGCCAAATCATGAGACTAGCCATCGTTGCCATCGGTGACAGACTGCCGGCCTGGGCGGAGGCGGCTTGTAGTGAATACTTGCGGCGCCTGCCCCGCGAGATGCGCGTGGATGTGGTGACCGTGCGGCCGGAGAGGCGCGCGGGGCAGACGGCCGAGCAGGTGAAGGCAGCGGAGGCGGCGCGGCTCATGTTGAGCTGCCCGAAAGGCGCCCTGGTCGTTGCCCTCGATGAGCGCGGCCGCCAGGTGAGCACGCGGGAGCTCGCCGAGCTGCTTGCCGCCTGGAGGCTGGCTGGCCGCGACGTGGCCATGCTCATCGGCGGGGCGGATGGGCTTGCCGCGCACATCCTGGCGCGGGCCGATGTCACGTTGGCCCTGTCGCGCCTGACCCTGCCGCATGCCCTCGCCCGCGTCGTGCTGCTCGAGCAGCTCTACCGGGCGGCGAGCCTGCTCGCCGGCCATCCCTACCACCGGGACTAAAGGACGGCTGAAGGTTGCCTGGCGGCTTGCTGGGCAGGGCGTGTTCCACCCGCCGCCGAGCAGCGCAGCAATACGCGCACTGCCGTCTAGCGTTTCTCAGGCAGCGTTGCCCGGGGCGATCTTGGCCGCTTGCTGGTCGGCGTGATAGCTGGAACGCACCAACGGGCCGCTGGCCACGTTCTTGAACCCCATCGCAAGACCCAGCCGTTCGAATTCGGCGAAGCGCTCCGGGGTGACGTAGCGCCTGACCGGCAGATGGTGCACGGAGGGCTGCAGATACTGGCCGATGGTGAGCATGTCGACGTCGTGGGCGCGCAGGTCGCGCATGACCGCTTCGACCTCGGCATCGGTCTCGCCCAGGCCCAGCATGATGCCGGACTTGGTGGGTACGCTGGGGCAGCGCCGCTTGAAGTCGGCGAGCAGGCGCAAGGAGTGGGCATAGTCGGCCCCTGGCCGGCAGGCCTTGTACAGGCGCGGCACCGTCTCTAGGTTGTGGTTCATCACGTCCGGGGGCGCCTGCGCCAAGCGGTCGAGCGCCACCTCGAGCCGGCCGCGGAAGTCGGGGGTGAGGATCTCGATGCGCGTGCCGGGCGAGCGGCTGCGCACGGCACGAATGCAGGCGACGAAGTGGGCAGCGCCGCCGTCGCGCAGATCGTCGCGGTCAACGGAGGTGATGACGACATAGGCGAGGCCCAGCGCCGCCACGGTCTCGGCCAGATGCTCCGGCTCTTGCGGGTCGGGCGGCAGGGGCCTGCCGTGGCCGACGTCGCAAAAGGGGCAACGCCGCGTGCACAGGTCGCCCAGGATCATGAAGGTGGCGGTGCCGTGGTGGAAACACTCGCCCAGGTTGGGGCAGGAGGCTTCTTCGCAGACGGTGTGTAGCCGCGCCTTGCGCAGCAGCGCCTTGACGCGCGCGACCTGCGGTGAGGCATGGGACTGCGCCCGGATCCAGGGCGGCAAGCGCAGACGCGGCGCGGGCTCAACCTTGATCGGGATGCGCGCCACTTTGGCGGCGCCTTTGTGCAAGCGGGGATCGGCCATGCGCTGTCCTGTTGGGGTAGGCTTGTAATGTTAAACCTATTCGCCCACCCCCAGGCATCCACCTGTTCTCAGGGGGTGCGTTTACCGATAACCTATCACCTTTACGCGCACGCTACGACCATGAAGTTCACCGTCGCCTCCTTCCGCGCCTGGCCGCAAAAAAAGGTCACCCTGCTCGGCATGTCCGGCGTGGGCAAGACCCATCTCGCCTCGATGCTGCGCCGTCACGACTGGTTCCATTACTCCGGCGACTACCGCATCGGCACCCGCTACCTGGACGAGGCCATCCTCGACCTGATCAAGCAGCAGGCGATGCAGGTGCCGTTTTTGCGCGAGCTTTTGCGCAAGGATTGGATCGATATCCGCAACAACATCAAGATCGAGGACTTGGGGCCGGTGCTCGCCTTTGTCGGCAAGCTGGGCAACCCCGAGCTCGGCGGCCTGAGTCTGGAGGAATTCAGCCGCCGGCAGGCCATGTACCGTGAGGCGGAAATCAACGCCATGAAGGACGTGCCCGAGTTCGTGCGCAAGGCGCAGGAGATCTACGGCTACGCGCATTTCGTCAACGACGTTGGCGGCAGCCTGTGCGAGCTGGAGGACGACTCGGTCATCGAGCTGCTGGCGGCCCACACCCTCATCCTGTACATCCAAGTCACGACGCGCGAAGAGGAGGAAGACCTCATCCGCCGCGCCCAATCCGACCCCAAGCCCCTGTACTATCGCCCTGCCTTCTTGGCCGAACACCTGCCCATCTTCATGCAGGAGAAGGGCTATGACTACGTGGCCCAGATCCCGCCGGACGAATTCACGCGCTGGATCTTCCCGCGCCTATTCCGCTCCCGCGTGCCGCGCTATGAAGCCATCGCCGCCCCCCTTGGCTATACCGTGACCTCGCGCGAGGTGGCCAAGGTGCGGGACGAGGCCGATTTCCTGGAATTGGTGGAGACGGCCATCGCGCGCAAGGAGGAGAAAGCGACCGCCGGGGACGGGAAGGTGGAAGGAGCCTGAGCATGCCGCTTGTCGCCCACAACGATTTGCCCACCTTCGATCGCCTTAAGCGCGAGGGGCTCACCGTGCTGTCGGCCGACCGCGCCTTGCAGCAGGAGATCCGCGAGCTGCACATCGGGCTGCTCAACATGATGCCCGATGCCGCCCTGGAGGCCACCGAGCGGCAGTTCTTCCGGCTGGTGGGGGAATCCAACCCGATCGCCCAGTTCTACGTCCACCCCTTCACCCTCGATGCCCTGCCGCGCGAGGCCAAGGGCAAGGCACACGTCGAGCGGTACTACGAGCCCTTCGAAAAGATCCGCGAGGAAGGGCTGGATGCGCTCATCATCACCGGCGCCAACGTCACCCACCCCGACCTTGCACAGGAGCCGTTCTGGGAGCCCCTGATCGAGGTGATCGACTGGGCGATGGAGAACGTCACCTCAACCCTTTGCTCGTGTCTTGCCACGCACGCGGTGATGCAGTTCCGCTACGGGCAGAAGCGGGTCAAACAGCCGGCCAAGATCTGGGGCGTGTTTCCGCACCGGGTGGTGGAGAAGCGGCATCCCTTGGTGTGCGACGTGAACACCCGCTTCGACGTGCCGCACTCGCGCTGGAACGACATCTCCCGCGCCCAGTTCGAGGCGGCCGGCCTGCACGTGCTGGTGGAAAGCGACATCGCCGGCGTGCATCTGGCCGTGAGCCCGGACGGCCTGCGCTGCGTCTTTTTTCAAGGCCACCCGGAGTACGACACCATCTCCTTGCTCAAGGAGTACAAACGCGACCTCACGCTCTATGCCCAAGGGCGGCTTGCTGTACCCCCGCCTTTTCCTGCAAACTACATTAAGCGTCGCGAGCAAGCGATCTTGGAAGAATACGCCGAGCGACTACTAAAAGCCTGTCACCTAGGTGACCCGCCACCAAAATTTCCGGAACACCTCATTGTCCCCCATCTCGATAATACATGGCATGATACGGCAGAGGCGGTGGTGGGTAATTGGATGGGCTGCGTCTACCAAGTCACCCATCGTGATCGTCGGTTACCGTTTATGGAGGGTATCAATCCCAACAACCCCTTGGATCTGGCTTGGGTCAAATAAAGTCAGTGTACTAGCTAATAGACCATGATCTCGATACTCGCCACTTATGCTGGGCATCATCAGCCGAGTGGGCGCCATATCCCTATGCTCTTGACGCGGAAGAATCTCGACCTTATTTTCCCAATCCCATGTTCTAGGAGGCGAGGCAATGACAACTACAGCCCCAAAATCCACCCCTAAATCACGGTCGGCGGTAGCAGCTGAGCCTAAGGCTAAAACATCGGCACCACAAGCCGTGGGTGACGTTGAAGTCGCTGCGCTCAACAGCGACGCCATTACGTCCCCAAGCTCTCATTCAAAGAAAACGACGCGGAAAGCTACTACTGTCAAGACTCACTCTGCGAAAGGTGGTTCTGGAGAGGTGGCCGAGCGCAAAACGTCTTCCATGACGCAACCGATTGATGTCAGCAAACTCACAGACGAGGACATTTTGCGCATGCCTCCAGAAGACTATATGAACGAAGTACAGTTACAGTACTTTAAGGCCAAGCTCTTGGCGATGCGCGCCGAGATCTTGCAACACGCGCGCGAGACAGGGGAACATCTCAAAGAGAATGAAGTGTTTGCAGATCCTAACGATCGGGCAACCATAGAAGAAGAAAACATGCTCGAGCAGCGTGTGCGCGACCGCGAGCGCAAACTGCTGAAGAAGATCGAGCAATCGCTCGCCCGCATCGAAAGCGGCGAATATGGCTACTGCCTGGAGACCGGCGAGCCGATCGGCATTCCGCGCCTGCTGGCGCGCCCGACGGCCGAGCTGTCGATCGAGGCGCAGGAAAAACACGAGCGCATGGAGCGACTGTACGCCGACTAATAAACGATGAGACAATGACCATAAAGCTCTCTGGGCAGCGGAAGATGGTCGCTTATGCTTGCAAAACTCGCTTGCGCCTTAGCCTAGGGTGAGGTGATTTGTCATCCCATCATCTCTTTATGGGAACTCTGCAGAACGCCGCTAGCGGGATGGAAGGCCTACCGCACGGTGCGGCTTGCCGCAAGACAGCTATGAGTTAACCGAGGCAGCGACAACGTCGTTGCGGCGGAGTCAAAACGAAGTTTGGCGGAGGCCACCATCTGCGCAGCTGCTTGAGCTGCGTAGCCGAAGTCGTTGCCCTCTCAGCGCAGCAATGCGCCCACGCAGCAAGTTAGGTAAGGTTTCCTTTATCGTCTCAGCCTGCCAAACCCTCAGGCAGGTGTTGCGTTGGGCTACACGCGCGTGTGGTGTGGAGTGTGGCAATGCCAAGAGAGCTTAGGCGCCGGCGATGAACCTAGCACAGCGACTTATTGTCAGACTGATCCGCTTCTATCAGTATGTGCTCTCGCCCTGGGTTGGTAACCAATGCCGTTTCCTGCCAACCTGCTCAGATTACGCTCGGCAAGCCGTGCTCACACATGGGGCACTTAAGGGTAGCTGGTTAGCCTTGCGGCGCATCTGTCGCTGCCATCCTTGGCACCCGGGCGGTCACGACCCTGTGCCACCAAGACGCGCCAGTAAGCAGACAACGCTCCCCACCTCAAGCGAAAGAGCGTAGCTGCTGCTCCCAGGTTCACAGATTGCCCCACGCATGCGGAGTTTGCCGGAAAACAAAACTATAGAGCAAATCTACGTCGCTGCGAAAGTGTATGGTTTAACTGCGAGTCCCAATCAGAAAGATCCTCTTATACTTTTCTGGCAACGTTTCGTCTCGCGCTAACGACGTTGTTTTACAGCTTTCGGCTAGCTTAACACTCAGATGCCGTGTGCGGAGAATACGATCGTGTCGGAACTGATACCCGTCTGGCACGGCACCACCATCCTGTGCGTGCGCCGCGGTGCGCAGGTGGCCATGGCCGGCGATGGGCAGGTCACGCTCGGCCAGGTCGTGGTCAAGGCCACTGCGCGCAAGGTGCGGCGGCTGTACAAGGAGCGCGTGCTGGCCGGCTTCGCCGGCAGCACGGCCGATGCCTTCACCCTGTTCGAGCGCTTCGAGGCCAAGCTGGAGAAACACCAGGGGCACCTGACGCGCAGCGCCGTGGAACTGGCCAAAGACTGGCGCACCGACCGCATGCTGCGCCGGCTGGAGGCGATGCTCACGGTGGCCGACAGCGAGACGACCCTGATCCTCTCCGGCGCCGGCGACGTGCTGGAGCCGGAACTGGGCATCGCCGCCATCGGCAGCGGCGGCCCATATGCGCAAGCGGCGGCGCGTGCCTTGCTGGAACATACCCAGCTGCCAGCCGAGCGCATCGTCGCCGAGGCGATGGCCATCGCCGCCGACCTGTGCATCTACACCAATCGCAATATCATCGTCGAGACGCTGGGGGCGAGCTGAGGGTAACCTGGCCAGCGTCGAGTTGGGGTCATTCGCGCACCGGTCGCTTCGCCAACTTGCGCTGTAGCGTGCGCCGATGCATCTTGAGCGCGCGCGCGGTGGCGGAGATGTTGCCACCGTGCTCCGCCAGCACCCGCTGGATGTGCTCCCACTCCAGTCGCTCCACCGACATCCGGGTCGGCGGCGGCGGAACCTCTGCATCGCCCGCCTTGCGGCCGAGGGCAGCCAGGATCTCATCCACCCCCGCCGGCTTGGGCAAATAATGCACGGCCCCCAGCTTGATCGCCTCCACCGCGGTGGCGATGCTGGCATAGCCGGTCAACAGCAGGATACTGAGCCGCGGCCGCAGCGCCCGCATCGGTGCGATGTAGCGCAATCCCGAGTCCATGCCCAGCTTGAGGTCGAGGATGACG
Organism: Thiobacillaceae bacterium; assembly: GCA_041640815.1. Classification (GTDB taxonomy): domain Bacteria; phylum Pseudomonadota; class Gammaproteobacteria; order Burkholderiales; family Thiobacillaceae; genus JANWZL01. The sequence goes on along the minus strand of JBEPZO010000022.1, from coordinate 21,338 downwards.
GCATCGTATGCGGCCTTAGCCAGCAGGGCCAAGGCGGCCTCCGGCTGCGCCGCGGTCTGCACCGAATGCCCCCGCCGTGACAAGGCGCGCGCCAAGGTCTCGGCGTAGGCGGCATCGTCGTCGACGATGAGGATGCGTAGCGAGGCGTGGCTCGGATCAGGATGCGGCATGGGTCGTGTTGGGTAAGACTACCCGGGCCAAAGTGCCGCCGCCAGGACGCGGTGTGAGCTCCAGCTCGCCCCCCAGCCGGTCCATGGCGGCGGCGGCCAGCTGTAGACCCACCCCCCACCCTTCGGTCTTGCTCGCGCGCGCCGTGAATCCCGCCCCGCGGTCCGATACGCGGAACTCGATGGCGGTGTTCGACCACATCAGTTCCAGGTCGATGGCCTGCGGCGATTCGTCGGCGGCATTGTTGAGCAGGGTGATCAGGCAAGAGGCAAGAAGCGGCTCATCGGCGATGCGCGGGGCAGGTGGGCTGCCCGCCACATGCAGGACGACGCGCGCCTGCGGGCGCATGAGCTGCCAGTGCTGCACTAGCTCGCCCAGCCAGGCATCGGCCGGCAGGATCGGCGGCGCTGCGCTGCGCGCCCTGCCGGCGAAGGCCCGTAGGCGCGCAAGCACCGCCTGCATGCGTGCGATCTGGCCGCTCATGGCCTCGAGGGCCGGCGCGAGTTCGTCGTCATTGGCGTACTCGCTACGCAAGGTGTCGAGTTCGAGCCCGAGGGTGGATAGCGGCGTGGCCAGGTCATGCGCGGCGGCGGCCGCCTGCATGCCGAGGGCGAAGAGCTGCTCATCGCGCAAGGCTGCCTCCCTCGCCTCGGCCAGGGCCCGGTCGCGCGCGCGCACGTCGGCCTGCAAGCGGGCGACGAAGGCCGCGACGAGGATGGCCGTGAAGAGAAAGCTCAGCCACATGCCGGTCAGGTGCAAATCCCCTGCCTCGCGGTCGGTGAGGTTGAGCTTAAGCGGCTGATAGTGTGTCATGAGCAGGGTGTAGAGGCTCGCCACCACGCCGGTCATGAGCCAGGCATAGTGGCTCGGCAAAATCGCCGCGGTCAGCACGAGGGGAAGCAACAGCAAAGAGATGAAGGGGTTGGCATAGCCGCCGCTGAAATAGACCAAGGCGGCGATGAAGGCGGTATCCGCCAACAGGTGACCGAAGATGGCGAGCGGCCCTTGCGCCACGCCATGACGCTGCGCCAGGGCATAGAGGGCGAGCAGCAGGGCGTGCAGGGCGAGCAGCACGAGCAAGGGCGTCCAGGGCAGGCTCAGTACCGGCAGGTTCGCTGCCAGCGCGAGCGCCAGCGCTTCACCTCCGACCAGCAACAGACGCGCCCGCAGCAGCCGGCGCCGCGCCTCGGCGGGAGGGCTCGAGGCAGGTGGGCAGGCGCTCTGCAACCAGCGCACAAAGGGCTGAAACGGGACAGACCGGGTCGCCATACAGGCATTTTAGCGGCTTAAGAGCGCCTGGCCGGCTGCAGACCCTGCGTCAGATTGTCGCACCCCGCGCCGGAGCTACGCTGACGGTGTAGGATGTATGTTTCGCAACCGAGCGTGAGGAAAAACGATGCGTAGCCTATCCAGCCTGTTATTGGCGCTTGTTCTCTCTAGCCCCGCCATGGCGGCCAGCGGCCTGAATGTGCAAAATGTCTGGACGCGGGCGACAGCCCCCAAACAGCCGGCTGCCGGTGTGTACATGGATCTGAGCGCGGATGCGCCGGTGAGCCTCATCGGCGGCGCAAGCCCCGTTGCCGAGCGGGTGGAGCTGCACACCATGGCCATGGATAAGGGAGTCATGGTGATGCGCCGGGTGAACGAGATCCCGGTCAAACCCGGGCAGCCCGTGCAACTCAAACCCGGCGGCTTGCATGTGATGCTCATCGGTCTGAAGTCCCCCCTCAAGCCGGGCGAGAGCGTGCCGCTGACCCTGCAGGTGCGCGACGCGCAAGGCCGCGTGCAGGAGCTGGCCTTGCAGGCCGAGGTGCGCCGTGCCGGCGACACCCCCGCCGGTACGGGTGCGGGCGGCATGCACCCATACCACTGAGCGACGGCGCGGGGCCTGGCGAGCGCCTCGCGCTGAAGATACATCAAGACGCCCCTTCCCCCGGCTAGCGCAGCGCCGCCGCTTTGCGCGGGTAAACTATTCGACCTCTTTCTCCAGCTCTTCCAGGCTGGTGTGGCGCACGTCCTTGCCCTTGACCATGAACACCACGTACTCGGCGATGTTCTTGGCATGGTCGCCGATGCGCTCGATGGCCTTGACCACGAACATCAGATCGATGAAGGTAGAGATGGTGCGCGGATCCTCCATCATGTAGGTGATGAGGTGGCGCGTGATGTGATGGAATTCCTCGTCCACCTCCATGTCCTGCCTAGCCACGGCGGCGGCGGCGGAGACATCCAGGCGGGCGAAGGCGTCAAGCGCCTCGCGCAGCATCTTCAGCGCTAACCCGGCCATGTATTTGATCTCGCTGTAGCGAGGCGTGACGATGCGGTCGGCCTCGTAGACCCGCTGCGCGCAGCGGGCGATCTTTGCCGCTTCGTCACCGATGCGCTCCAGATCGGTGATGGTCTTGATGATGGTGATGATCAGCCGCAGGTCGGAGGCCGTCGGCTGGCGCAAAGCGATGATCTGGGTGCAGGCCTCGTCGGTGGCGACCTCCAGGGCATTGACCAGATGGTCGGCAGCGATGATCTCCCCCGCCGCCTTGACATCACCCTCGATGAGGGCTTTGATGGCGCGTTCGATCTGCTCCTCCACCAGTCCGCCCATCTCGAGCACACGGGCGCGCACCGCTTCTAGCTCAACATCGAACTGCTTATAGGTGTGTTCGGTCATCCAATCACTCCTTGTGGCCGGGGCATGGGCCTAGTGCCGATTATAGCCACGCTGTTGATGGGAATTATTACAGTTCTGTAACAAATGGCACGGCCAGCTGCCGGCCATCGATGTCCAGGGTCATCACCCAGTCGCGTCGGCCTGACACGCACACCGGCAAGGTGACGCGGGCACGGAACACCCCCTCCTGATCGGCACGCAGGGTATAGAGGTTGAAGCCCATGTCCATGCCCTCCATGGTGAACGTGGCCTGCACACGCTGGGCGCCGGCGGCGCGTACCCAGAGTTGGAACGGCTGCAGCACCTTGAGTTCGCCCTCGATGCCGACGCGCACCTCGCGACCGGCGAGCCAAGTGGAACAGCCGGCGGCGAGGTTGGGACAGTCGAGCACTGGCGGCGGGTTATCTGCGGTTTGCTGCGCCGGATTCAGGTAGACCAAAAGGGCAATCACGAGTAGCACGGCCATCGGCGCGAGGCGGTAGAAATGGCTGCGCGCGCTGGTCACCGCCAGGCCCCCCGCTTCATGGCGACGCCGTGGGCACCAGCGGCACGGGCGGCATCCAGATCGGCGGCGCTAAGCCCCCCCAGGGCGTAGATCGGCAGGCCGCGGCCGGCGGCCAGGTCGCGCAGCCGGTCCCAACCCAGCGCTCTGGCGCCTGGATGGGAGGCGGTGGGCAGCACCGGGCCGAGCACGACGAAATCCACCCCCAGCGCTGCAGCGTGATCGAGCTCCGCCGCGTCGTGGCAGGAAGCGCCAACCCAGGGCAGGTCAGGGCGCTGCTGAAGGCGCATGAGGTGGGCGGCGGGCAGGTGCACGCCGGCATTGAGCCGCGCCGCCAGGCCGACGTCGTCGTTGATCAGCAGGCGGGCGCCATGTTCCCGGCAGCGCGCGGCGACCGCGCGCGCCAGGCTCGCCAGCCGATCGGCAGGCAGTTGCCGCTCGCGCAGTTGCACGAGCTTGAGCCCCCCCTGGAGCGCCGCCTCGAGCCGATGCAGGAAGAGCTCCACGCCGAGCTCGCTCGCCGCCGAGATGCCATAGGTGAGGGGCAGGCAGAGGGCGCGCAACACGGGACCGTTCGCCGGCAGGATGGGCGCCACCTCGGGCCGCTCGGCGCGCACCCAGGCCAGGCCCTGGCCCTCGTGTGGCTGCGGCGTGCCGCGCCAGGCGGTGACGCGGAAGAAATGCAGGCGCACGCGGGCATGCGCGTAGTCGTGATCGAGGGTGAGCCAGGGATAGGCGCGCTCGACGTCGATGCCCAACTCCTCCTGCAATTCGCGCTTGAGGGCCTGACGCGGCGTCTCGCCGGCCTCCACCTTACCGCCGGGGAACTCCCACCAGCCGGCGTAGGCCCTGCCCGCTGGGCGGCTCGCCATGAGGAAGGCGCCGTCAGGGCGTTCGATGACGGCGGCGGCCACCGCGAGGCGCTCGGTCATGGCTTGTCCGCGCCTTTTTTGCCCGGCAGCCCCTGACGGCCGACCCAGTCCACCGCGAACTGCCGCGCCGTGCGCCCCGAGCGGCCACCGCGCTGGATGGCCCATTGCAAGGCCTGCTCGCGCATGGCCGGGGTGGCGCGCCCGCCCAGGGCCTCCACCCAGCTGGCGACGATGTCCAGATAGGCGTCCTGCGCGAAGGGGTAGAAGCTGAGCTGCAGGCCGAAGCGGTCGGCGAGGCTGAGCTTCTCCTCGACGCCGTCCGCCGGCCGCACCTCGCCGCCCAGGTGCTGGGTGGCGGCGTTCTCGGCGAAGTACTCCGGCATGAGGTGGCGGCGGTTGGAGGTGGCGTAGATCAGCACGTTTTCGGGCAGCCCCGCCAGCGAGCCGTCGAGGGCGGCCTTGAGCGGCTTGTAAGCCGGCTCGTCGGCCTCGAAGGAGAGGTCGTCGGTATAAAGGATGAAGCGCCAGCGCGCGTTGGCCAGCGGCGCCACGATGTGGGGCAGATCGACGAGGTCGGCCTTGTCCACCTCCACGAGGCGCAGGCCCCGCTTGGCGTAGCGGGGCAATAGGGCCTTGATCAGCGAGGACTTGCCGCAGCCGCGGCTGCCGGTGAGCAGGGCGTTGTTGGCCGGCAGACCGAGTACGAACTGGCGCGTGTTGCGGTCGAGCGCCGCCTTTTGCGCGTCGATGTGGCGCAGCCGCTCCCAAGGCGTGCAGGCGGGCGCCGACACGGGCTCCAGCCAGCCCTGCCAGGCCGTACGGCGCCAGCGGCAGGCGAGGGTCGTGGCCCAATCGATGGCCACCGGCGCGGGCGGCAGCAGGGGTTCGAGCCGTGCGAGCAGCGCCTCCGCACGGCTGAGCAAGGCGTCCAGTCGGTCGCTCACGTCCGGTACTCGGCGTTGATCTTGACGTAATCGTAGGACAGGTCGCAGGTCCAAACCGTGGCTGTAGCCTGCCCGCGGCCGAGCTCGATGCGCACCACGATGTCGGCGGCGGCCATCACCCGGCGGCCGTCCTCCTCGCGGTAGCCGGCGGCGCGGCCACCGTGCTCCGCCACCAGCACATCCCCCAGGTACAGGCGCACCCGACCCACGTCGAGGTCGTCGATGCCGGCATAGCCGACCGCCGCCAGGATGCGACCCAGGTTGGGGTCGGAAGCGAAGAAGGCGGTCTTCACCAAGGGGGAACGGGCCACGGCATAGGCCACCCGCTTTGCCTCGGCCTCGTCGCGGCCGCCTGAGACCTCGATGGTGATGAACTTGGTCGCCCCCTCGCCGTCGCGCACGATGGCCTGGGCGAGTTCCACCATCACCGCGCACACTGCCTCGCGCAACGGGGCGAAGCGGGGATCGGCGTCGTCCATGATCACCGGCGCCTCGGTCGCGCCGGTGGCGATCAGCATGCAGGCGTCGTTGGTGGAGGTGTCGCCGTCCACCGTGATGCAGTTGAAAGACCGGCTCACCGCAGCCCTCAGGATCGCCTCCAGCGCCTCGCAGGACACCGGCGCGTCGGTGGCGATGAAGGCGAGCATGGTGGCCATGTTCGGGTGGATCATGCCGGAGCCCTTGGCGATGCCGGTCACCACGAACTCCACCCCATTGAGCTCGAGCCGGCGCGAGGCGGCCTTGGGCACGGTATCGGTGGTCATGATCGTCTCGGCGGCGGCGTACCAGTTGTCGGGTCGCAAGTCCGCCACCGCCGCCGGCAGGGCGGCGATGATCTTGTCGTGCGGCAGCGGCTCGAGGATCACCCCGGTGGAGAAGGGCAGCACCTGCAGCGCGCTCATGCCGAGCAGTTCGGCGAGCGCGGTGCAGGTCGCGCGCGCCCGGGCGACGCCCTCCTCGCCGGTGCCGGCATTGGCGTTGCCGGTATTGACGAGCAGCGCCCGCACGCCGCTTTCGGCGTGCAGGTGTTCGCGCGCCACGATGACCGGCGCGGCGCAGAAGCGGTTTTGCGTGAATACGCCCACGACCTCCGAATCCGGCGCGATCCTGATCACCAGCACGTCCTTGCGGCCCGGTCTTTTGATGCCGGCGGCAGCGGTGCCCAGCTCGACGCCGGGCACGGGCAGCAAGCGGTGAGGGTCGGGTGGGGCGAGGTTGACAGGCATTGACGGATTCCTCTTGGGTTTATGCCGCCATTGTAACGCCGCCGCGCCGGCTCAAGCAGTGTCGACCCTCCCTCTAGCTGAATGAAGACTGTAACAAGTCGCGTTGTCGTGTGCATGAGCAGGTTCGCATATCATGACAGGCCGCCGGTTGCCACTCGCTTAGTGCAAGCGCGTGATATGAGTCACATTGACCGACCGCAAGCAAAGGGTGGCGTTCCGTCTTTAGTCTAAGTGTGATGCGGCATCGGCTGCGTTTGGTTTGATTTGGTCGGTGAAGGCAAGGCAACTGATGCGCAAATTACGGCCCAGCCCGCTTACCCTGCTCTTGCTGGGCCTGATCGTCTATCTGTGGTTTCGACCGCCGGCCTGGGTCGACGAGCTGAGCAAGCCGGCACCGGACGTAGCGCTGGAGGCGGGGAAGCGCCTTTCCGACCTGCGCGGCCAGGTGGTGCTCATCAACTTCTGGGCCACCTGGTGCCCCTACTGCCGGCACGAGATGCCGGCGATGCAGGCCTTCCGCGACGCTTACCGGCACTGCGGCTTCGAGATCGTCGCCTTCAGCGTGGACGAGGAGGCGGAGACAGTGAAGCGCTTCATGCGCGACAAGGGTTACACCTTCCCTGCCCCGCTGGCGGCAGCCGGGGTGACGGCGGCCTTTGGCGGCATCGACCGCCTGCCCACCTCGTTCATCGTCGACCGGCAGGGCTGGCTGCGCCACAAGGTGAGCGGCCAAGTGCACTATGCCCGACTCGAGCAGCTGGTTACCCCCCTGCTCGGGGACTGCCGGTCTCGATCGATGCGCGCATTTGACTCTCCAGAAATGCCACCCACTAGGTAGAACTGACTTAGGCTATAAGCGTCTGAGGCGCTACACCCCCAGGCCATAAATGCGCTGCTAGGCGACAAGTAGAACCGACATAGCGCAGTTGTATGGACTAATGACTAAACTCGGCTCCGCTCGGTTTCGGTGTAGGCTTTAGTCGATCTTCGGCGAGGCGCGGCGGCGGTGCCCCCTCCCAGCGCAGGCGAGCGGCCATGCGGTCGGTGAGGGCGACGCGGCCGTCGCCAGCGATGAACATGACCTCGGCGATGCCCAGCCGGCGTGCCATCGCCTGCCAGCCGGAGGCGCCGGCGATGAACAAGGGTTTGCTCGCCACGTCGGAAATCACTCCGGCGCGAGGCCCGCGCGCGATCACCGTCACCGCCTGCACGCCCTGTACTGGCTGGCCATGGCGCGGATCGATGATATGGCAGTATCGCCGCCCTTGTAGCTCGAAAAAGCGCTGGTAGTCGCCCGAGGTACCGATGGCCTCGCCGTCGTGCAAGTCCAAGGTGGCGATGGCGCCGGCGCGGCGCGGGTGTTGGATGCCCACCCGCCAAGGGCGTTCTCCCCTGCGCCCGAGGGCGATGATGTTGCCGCCGATGTTCACCAGGGCATGGCGGATGCCCGCCGCCCGCAGGATGGCCGCCGCCCGGTCCAGGGCATAGCCCTTGGCGTAGCCGCCCAAGTCGATACGCACGGCGGGGTTGCGGCTCGCCACCCGCCCATCGCTGAAGACGAGGTCATCCATGCGCGGGGCGGCGGCGACCCAGCGCGCCACCTCGGCCGCCGGCGGCAAACGGGGGGCGAAGGTCTCGGCATGAAAGCCCCACAGCCGCACGAGATTGCCGATGGCCGGGTTGAATAGGCCATCGGCGCGGCGCGACCATTCGGCCGCATCGCGCAGGATGGCGAGGAGGTCAGCCGCCACCGGCACCGGACCGGCGCCGCGGGCGATGGCGTTATTCAGATTCTCCAGTTCACCGGGTTGCCAGGCGTGCAGCCGGCGGTGCAGGCGGTCGAATTCCCTCAGCACCTGCGCGGCCGCCTGCCGGGCCTGATCCTGCGGCGTGCCGTAAATGCTGATCTCCACCAGCGTGCCGAAGACATAGGCCTGCTCGCGGTAAATCGGCGCCGGGCCGCAGGCGGCGAGGGTCAGGCTGGCTAAGAGCGCCAGCACGGCCGTGAGGCGTGAGGCGTGAAGGGTGAGGGGTGAGCGGCGAGGGGCGAGGCGAAAGCGAGGCCAGCGAACGGCCCAGAGCGAGGCTATAGATCTGCGACATCGCCCAAAGCAACCAAGGCCGGGCTCAAGCCGCCTAGGCCACATCACACTGCTCCCACTCCCCTCACCCCTCACCCCTCACCACCCTCTCCAACGCATCCAGGAACATGGCCGCCACGTCGAAGCCAGTCTGGTCGGTGATCTCGCGCATGCAGGTGGGACTGGTGACGTTGACCTCGGTGAGCCAGTCGCCGATCACGTCCAGCCCGGCGAGCAGAATCCCGGCCGCCTTGAGCGCGGGGCCCAGCGTGTGCGCGATCTCGCGGTCACGCGCAGTCAAAGGGCGTGCCTCGCCGCGCCCGCCGGCGGCGAGGTTGCCGCGGGTCTCGCCGGGGGCGGGGATGCGGGCAAGGCAATACGGCACGGCCTCGCCGTCGATCACCAGGATGCGCTTGTCGCCGTCGCGGATCTCGGGGATGAAGCGCTGTGCCATGATCGGGGTAGCGCCGTGGCGGGTGAGGAGCTCGATGGTCACGCCGATGTTGGCGTCGCCCGGTCGCAAGCGAAAGACCGAGGCCCCCCCCATGGCGTTTAAGGGCTTCACCACGATGTCACCCTGCTCGGCGAGGAAGGCGCGGATCTGCGCCTCCTGGCTACTGACGAGCGTCGGCACGGTGAACTCGAGGAAGCGGGCAATGGCGAGCTTCTCGTTGAAGTCGCGCAGCGCCCGCGGGCGATTGAACACCCGCGCCCCGTCGGCCTCGGCCAGCTCCAATAGATAGGTGGCGTAGAGATAGTCCTGGTCGAAGGGCGGGTCCTTGCGCATGAGCACGGCATCGAAGCCGGCCAGGGGCAGTGGCCTCGCCTCGCCGAGGCGGAACCAATCGGCGTGCGGCCGCTGCTCGGCGGCGCGCTCCAGGGGCAGCAAGGTCACCGGCCGGGCGCTGGCCAAGACGCGCCCGCCAGACCAGCTCAGCTCGCACGGCTCGCAGGCCCAAAGGGCATGACCGCGCCGCGCCGCCTCGCGCATCATGGCGTAGGTGGAGTCCTTGTAAACCTTGAAACTCGTCAGGGGGTCGGCGACGAACAGCAGGTTCATGCACGCGCCCCGTCAGGATGGGATTCGGGGTCGGTCTCCTCCAGCTCGATGGCCGCCGCCAGCGCCGCCAGCCTGGCCAGCACGCCGTAGGTATAGAAGCGGTTGACCGGCGCATCGGGGCGGGCGTTGCTATCGGCGTAGCTGCCCACCTCTTCGAAGGCCAGGGGCACGAAGTGCATGCCGGGGGCGTTCAGGTTCTCGTCCGCGCCGCGGCCGGTATGCACGCGATAGAAGCCGCCGATGACATAGTGGTCGATCATGTATACCACCGGCTCCGCCACCGCCTCGTTGATCGACTCGAAGGTGTACACCCCTTCCTGGATCAGCACCTGGTTTACCGCCAACCCCTCCTTCACCACCGCCATCTTGTTGCGCGCGCGACGACTGAGGTCGCGCACCTCGTCGGCGCCCTTGACGGTCATGATGCCCATACCGTAGGTGCCGGCATCGGCCTTGACGATGACGAAAGGTTCGCGGTCGATGCTGTATTCGGCGTATTTCGCACGGATGCGCTCCAGCAGCTCCTCGACGCGCGTGGCCAGACACTCCTCGCCCTGGCGGGACATGAAATCGACGCCGCTGCAGACGCTGAAATAGGGGTTGATGAGCCAGGGGTCGATGCCGAGCAAGCGTGCCAGGGCCTCGGCGAGCGCCGCATAGGCGCGGAAGTGGTTCGACTTGCGCCGCCTCACCCAGCCGGCATGCAGGGGCGGCATCAGGGTCTGGTCTGGGTCCAGGCCTTGCAGGACCTCCGGCACGCCGCCAGAGAGGTCGTTGTTGAGCAGCACGGCGCAGGGGTCGAAACGCCCGTCCGCTGTCGCCGCGTCGCGCAACTTGAGCCGGTTGCCCTCGCGCAGCACCGGTTCCAGTTTGAGCACCTGTCCATCCGGCAGGTCTAAAAGCAGCGGCTCGCGCAGACCGGGGATGAGGCTACCGATGCGTACCGTAAGCCCCGTCTTGCGCAGGATGTCGGCCAGGGCGGCGACGTTCTGCAGGTAGTAGCGGTTGCGGGTGTGGTTCTCCGGGATGAGCAGCAGCCGTTGCGCCGTGGTGCAGAGCTTCTCCACCGCCACCTGCGCCGCCTGCACCGCCAAGGGGGTAAAGGCGGGGTTCAAGTTGTTGAAGCCGCCCGGGAACAGGTTGGTGTCCACCGGCGCCACCTTGTAGCCGGCGTTGCGCAGGTCCACCGAGGAATAGAACGGCGCCGCGTGTTCGTGCCATTGCACGCGGAACCAGTGCTCGATGTCTGCCTGGGCGGCGATGACGTGTTTTTCCAGCTCCAGCAGCGGGCCGGTGAGGGCGGTGGTGAGATGGGGGACCATAGACGGCGACGATTAGGATGCTAGAGTTTAACAGGCCATAACATAGAGCCACACGCCGCGAAGATTTTGCGCCATTGGCGTACCGTTATGCATGCGGATGGTGGAAATTTTCCACTGGCGGCCTTCGAAGCAGACTAGCGAGTCATGTGGCAGACACGCTGATGGGTCATCAGCCATGGGCGCCCTGCGCAGCCGGATAAGCCGCGTCTACAGCTACGCATGAAGCCTTAAACCGAAATCGATCGCACCTTGGCAATCAGTCAACTCTTGCTACACTTTCTACTATCTTTCATCAGAAAGACACATCCTTTGATTAGCCTTTTATTTCATGACAGCCCAGCGAGATTTGAACACCAGCATCGAGGAAGTGGTGCGCCGACATGGCGGTGACGCAACTCGCCTGCTGCAGATCCTGCGCGAATTGCAGGAGGAGCGCGGCTGGCTGCCGCCGCCCATGATCACCGAGCTGGCGCGCCGGCTAGGGCTGTCACGCGCACGTGTCGAGGGGGTAGCCGCCTTTTACAGCTTCTTGTACCTCGAGCCCGTCGGCCAATACCGGGTGCTTTTCTCCGACAACATCACCGATCGCATGCAGGGTAGTGAGCAATTACTCACGTACTTGGCCGAGAAGCTGTGGGTGGAAAAGGGCAAGCTGTCCGAAGACGGCCTGCTGTCCATCGACACCACCTCTTGCATCGGGCTGTGCGACCAGGGGCCCAGTCTCCTGGTCAATGGCTGGGCCATCCCGCGCCTCGACCGCGAGCGCCTGGACCTGATCGCCGAGCTGATCCTGGCGCAGCAGCCCGTCGCCCTGTGGCCCAAGGCGCTGTTCAACATCGAGGACAACATCCGCCGCCAGGACACCCTGCTAGGCCATCGCATGCAAGCGGGCGAGGCGATTCGCGCCGCCCTCGCTCGGGGGGCGGAGGCAACGCTGGAAGAGATCAAGCGTGCCAACCTGCGCGGGCGCGGCGGCGCCGGGTTCAGCACCGGGCTCAAATGGGAGACCTGCCGCAACGCTCCGGGCGCAACGCATTACGTCGTCTGTAATGCCGACGAGGGCGAGCCCGGCACCTTCAAGGACCGGGTGCTGCTCAACCGCCATGCCGACCTCGTCTTCGAGGGGATGACGGTGTGCGCCTATGCCTTAGGCGGCGGCGAGAAAAAGACGCATGGCCTGCTCTACCTGCGCGGCGAGTACCGCTATCTGCTCGACCCCCTCAACGACTGCCTCGCCCGCCGGCGGCGGGACGGCTTGCTGGGGAGAGACATCTGCGGTTGCGCCGGCTTCGACTTCGACATTGAGATCCATCTCGGCGCTGGAGCCTATGTCTGCGGCGAGGAGTCGGCCTTGCTCGAATCGCTGGAAGGCAAGCGCGGCATCCCGCGCAACCGCCCACCTTATCCAGTGACCCACGGCTATCTTGGACAGCCCACGGTGGTGAACAACGTGGAGACCTTCTGTGCAGCCGCCCTCGTGGCCAAGGAAGGCGGCGACTGGTACCGGGCGCAGGGTACGAGCAAATCGGCTGGCACCAAGCTGCTATCGGTGTCTGGCGATTGCGAACGCCCAGGCATCTACGAGTACCCCTTTGGGGTGACGGTGCGCCAGGTGCTAGCCGACTGTGGTGCCCGCAACCCGCAGGCGGTGCAAGTGAGCGGCCCCTCGGGCACCCTCATCGACGCCAGCGAATTCGACCGCCGCATCGCCTTCGAGGACCTGCCTACCGCCGGGGCCTTCATGATCTTCGACGACAGCCGCGACATGTTCGATGTGGTGCGCAACTTCGTACACTTCTTCGCCCACGAAAGTTGTGGCTTCTGTACCCCTTGCCGGGTGGGCACGGCGATGATGAAAATGGTCTTCGACAAGATCCATGCCGGTCGCGGTGCTCAACACGATGTGGAGGAGATCTGCAAGCTGCAGCAGGTCATGCACCTTGCCGCCCACTGCGGCCTCGGACACACCGCTTGCAACCCGATCCGCGACGTCATGCAACGCTTCCGCCCGGCGATCCAGCGGCGGCTGAAATCGCTTTACTTCGAACCAGCCTTCGACCTCGACGGCGCGCTCGCCATCGCGCGCCAGATGACCGGTCGCGACGACGCCAGGGCGCATCTGTGAGGCAATCTTGGACATGAACGACGCAGCGCGCCCCACCTTCCTATTGGACGGCGAGGAGATCCCTTTCGAGCCCGGTCAGACCGTTATCCAGGCCGCGCTCGCAGCCGGGCGCTACATCCCGCACCTGTGCTATCACCCGGAGTTCGTGCCGCACGGCAGCTGCAGGCTTTGCACGGTACGGGCGAACGGCCGGCCGGCCGCCGCCTGCACCCTGCCGGCCCAGCCAGGCATGACGGTAGAGAGCGAGACCGAGGAACTCAACGACCTGCGCCGTACCCTGGTGCAGATGCTGTTCGCCGAGGGCAACCATTTCTGCCCCTCGTGCGAGAAGAGCGGCAACTGCGTGCTGCAGGCGCTGGGCTATGACCTGGGCGTGATGACCGCCGGCTTTCGCCACTTCTTCCTCGACCGGCCGGTGGATGCCTCGCACCCGGACCTGCTGCTCGACTTCAACCGCTGCGTGCTGTGCAAGCTGTGCGTGCGCGCCTCGGAGGAGGTCGACGGCAAGGGGGTGTTCTCCCTCGCCGGCCGCGGCATCAGCCGCCGCCTGATCGTGAGCGCCGAGTCCGGGCGGCTCATCGACACCGATATCGCCGTCACCGACAAGGCGGTGGAGGTCTGCCCGGTGGGGGTAATCATCAAGAAACACGTGGGCTTCAAGACCCCGATCGGACAGCGCCGCTATGACCTGAAACCGATCCGCGCCCAAGCCTTGGAAGACGCGCCCAGAACCCCACCGGTACACCATGGCTGAAGGCAAACTGCGTATTGCCACCACCTCGCTGGCCGGCTGTTTCGGCTGTCACATGTCGCTGCTAGACATCGACGAGCGGCTGTTCGCCCTGCTGGAAAAAGCGGAGTTCGACCGCACGCCGCTGACCGACATCAAGCATTGCGGGCCCTGTGACATCGGCCTCATCGAAGGCGGCATCTGCAACGCGGAGAACGTCGAGGTGCTGCGGGAGTTCCGCAAGCATTGCAAGATCCTCATCGCCATGGGCGCCTGCGCGGTGACCGGCGGCTTGCCCGCCCAGCGCAACCACCTCGATCTCGGCGCCTGCCTGCGCGAGGTCTACCTCACCGAACCCGGCCTGATCAATGGCCAGATCCCCAACGATCCGGAGCTGCCGCTACCCTTAGACATGGTGCACCCCCTGCACGAGGTAGTGAAGGTGGATTATTTCCTGCCTGGCTGCCCCCCTCCGGCCGATGCGATCTGGAAATTTCTCACCGACCTCATTGCCGGTCGCACGCCCAGGCTGGGCCACGGCCTTATCGAGTACGATTGATCGATGATGTCCACGACCCCATCGCATCCCGCGCCATCACTGGAAACCGCTGCGCACCCGCAGCAACTGCGGCGGGTGGCCATCGAACCCCTGTCCCGCGTCGAGGGCCACGGCAAGGTCACCCTGCTGCTCGACGAGGACGACCGCGTGCACCAGGTGCGCCTGCACATCGTCGAGTTCCGCGGCTTCGAGAAATTCATCCAAGGCCGGCCCTATTGGGAGGTGCCGGTGATGGTGCAGCGCCTGTGCGGCATCTGCCCAGTATCGCATCACCTCGCCGCCTCGAAGGCGATGGACCAGATCGTCGGCGCCCACCGCCTCACGCCAACGGCGGAAAAGATCCGCCGTCTCATGCATTACGGCCAGATCCTGCAATCCCACGCCCTACACTTCTTCCACCTGGCCTCGCCCGACCTGCTGTTCGGCTTTGACGCCGAGGTGACGCGCCGCAACATCGTCGGCGTCGCCCAGGCCCATCCTGACATCGCGAGAAAAGGCGTGCTGCTGCGCAAATACGGCCAGGAGGTGATCCGGGTGACGGCCGGCAAACGCATCCACGGCACCGGCTCCATCCCCGGCGGCGTAAACAAGCGTGTTACCACGGCAGAGCGGGATGCGCTGCTCAAAGACATCTACCAAATCATCGCCTGGTGCCGGGAGGCGGTGCAGCTCGCCCGCCGGCTCTATGAGCAGAATGCCGAGCTGTACGATGAATTCGGCCGCATCGAGGCGCACCAGCTCTGTCTGGTCCGCGCCGACGGCGCCATGGACCTCTACCACGGGGGGCTCAGGGCGCGCACCCGGGACGGGCAAACCCTGTTTGACCACGTCGATTACAACCACTACTGGGACTACATCTTCGAAGAGGTGAAACCCTGGTCGTACATGAAATTCCCTTTCTTGCGCGCCCTCGGCCCCGAGGCGGGGTGGTACCGGGTTGGCCCCCTGGCGCGGGTGGCGCTGTGCGACTTCATCCCCACCCCCTTCGCCGACCACGAACGGCGGGAATTCCTGGCCTGGGGGGGTGGACGCGCCGCCGGCTCCACTCTCGGCACCCACTGGGCGCGCATGATCGAGATGCTACATGCCGCCGAAGTGATCAAGGAACTGCTGCACGACCCGGACATCTTGGGCGACGATCTGGTCACCCGCGGCGAACGCCAGGAACGGGGGGTGGGCGTGATCGAGGCGCCACGTGGCACCCTCATCCACCACTACCGCGTCAACGAGGAGGACGTCGTCACGCGCTGCAACCTGATCGTCTCCACCACCCACAACAAC
This sequence comes from Thiobacillaceae bacterium, assembly GCA_041640815.1. Classification (GTDB taxonomy): domain Bacteria; phylum Pseudomonadota; class Gammaproteobacteria; order Burkholderiales; family Thiobacillaceae; genus JANWZL01. The sequence continues at coordinate 5,800 of JBEPZO010000022.1, read as the reverse complement.
CAGGCCATGAACGAGTCCATCCGCCAGGTGGCGCGCCGTTACCTCGACGGCCGCAAGCTCACCGAGGGCCTGCTCAACCACATCGAGGTGGCGATCCGCGCCTTCGATCCCTGCCTGTCCTGTGCCACCCACGCCCTAGGCCAGATGCCGCTCAGCGTGGAGCTGATCGACGCAGAAGGGCGGCAGATCGACCGCCTGGTGCGGGATGTCCCTGCCGCCTGCTGACCCTAGGGGGCACTACCTCATCCTCGGCATCGGCAACCCCAGCCGCGGCGACGATGCCTTGGGCCCCTGCCTGATCGAGCGCCTGCGCGGTAGCGTCGGGCCTCAAGTCGAGCTGCTCACCGACTTTCAGCTGCAGGTGGAATACGTGCTCGACCTGGCCGGGCGACAAGCGGTGATCATCGCCGATGCCGCCGCCAGCGGCCCAGCCCCCTACCGCTTCCAGCCCGTCACGGCGGCCGAGGATGCCGCCTTCACCACCCACCGGCTATCCCCCGCCGGCCTCTTGGCGGTGTACCGCCACTACCATGGCGCCTCGCCGCCGCCTTGCTATCTGCTCGCCATCCGCGGCTACTCTTTCGAGCTGGGCGAGCCGCTGAGCGCTCAGGCCGAGGCCAATCTCGAGGCCGCGCTCAACTTCCTCTTGCAGCGCGTGGGGCTGAGTTGACGCCGGTCAAGCGCCTAACCTTGGTTGAGCCTCAAGGCGTCGGGTAAAGGAGAGATGGAGGCGCGAACCGGAATCGAACCGATGTACACGGCTTTGCAGGCCGCTGCATAACCACTCTGCCATCGCGCCGCTCGGGCCTTTATGGCCCGACAAAAAAACCACGGGGGAAAGCACGTTGGCTTTCCCCCGCTCGATTTGGAGCGGGAAACGAGTCTCGAACTCGCGACCTCAACCTTGGCAAGGTTGCGCTCTACCAACTGAGCTATTCCCGCAAAGGACAGAAAAATTATATCCCTCGTCACTAAATTGTCAACTGCTGTAAAGGCTGGTTGTTACGGTGTCGCTTGAGCGCCTGACGGGCTAGAAGGAGGTAATGCAGCATAGATAACAGGGTCAAGAAGGCAGCGATGTCGAGCAACCAACGCCCGAGCCACTGCGCGCTCAACGGGCCAATGGCGTCATGATAGAGCAGCAGCAAGATGGCCGCCATCTGCGCCGTGGTCTTGAGCTTGCCGAGGAAGGACACCGCGACGCTCTTGGAGCGGCCGGCCTTGGCCATCCATTCGCGCAGGGCGGAGATGGCGATCTCGCGGCCGATGATGATCAGCGATGCCGCCACGCCGGCGCGGTCCAGGTCCACCAGCACGATCAGCGCCGCCGCCACCATCAGCTTGTCCGCCACCGGATCGAGAAAGGCGCCGAAGGCCGAGGTCTGACCCAGCCGGCGGGCCAACCAGCCATCGAGCCAATCGGTGATGGCGGCCAGAGCAAAGAGCAGCGTCGCCGACAGGTTGAGGGTGCGTGGCGGTAGCATGCCGTCCGGCAGATAAAACACCAGGACGAACAAGGGAATCAGCGCGATGCGCAGCCAGGTCAGGGCGTTGGGCAGATTGAAGGGCATGCCTTAAGTGTAGGGGCTCAATGCAATTCCCGGTAGATGCGCTCGGCCAATTCACGGCTGATGCCTTCCACCTGGGCCAGCTCTTCCACGCCGGCGGCGCGCAGGCCCTGCAGGCCGCCAAAGGCCTGCAGCAGTCGCTGTCTGCGCTTGGGCCCGATACCGGCGATCTCCTCCAAGGTGGAGCGGCGGCGCTGCCTGCCGCGCCGGGCGCGGTGGCCGCTGATGGCAAAACGATGCGCCTCGTCGCGGATCTGCTGGATCAGGTGCAGGCCGGGGTGAGTGGGCGGCAGACGCAGCGGCTCGACCGCATGCGGTCGGAAGAGCTGTTCTTGGCCAGGCTTGCGTGCCTCCCCCTTGGCGACGCCGACGATGGGCATTTCGCCGAGCCCCAACTCGCTCAAGACCTCCACCGCTACCTTGAGCTGGCCCCGGCCGCCATCGATGAGCAGGAGGTCGGGCAGCTGCCCCTCGCCAGCGGCGAGCTTGCCATAGCGCCGCTGCAAGGCCGCGCGCAAGGCGTAATAATCGTCGCCCGGCGTCGGATTGGCGATGTTGTAGCGCCGATACTGCGAAGGCTGCATGGCGCCGTGGTCATAGACGACGCAGGCGGCGACGGTGGCCTCGCCCTGGGTATGGCTGACATCGAGACACTCGATGCGCTCGATGCCCTGCTCGTTAAGGGCATCGTTTAAGGCCGCCAAACGCGCCGCTTGGCTCGCGCGCTGGCCCTCGCGGGCAGCGAGCGCCTGCCGTGCGTTCTCTTCCGTGAGCCGCAACCACACGCGCCGCTCGCCGGTGGGGCGGGTGACCACCTGCACCTTGTGGCCGGCGCGCACCGCGAGCCAATCGCCCACCCCTTCGATCTCGGCGGACAGGATGATCAGGCCGGGGACATCGTGCGCGGCATAGTGCTGGGAGACGAAGGCCTCTAGCACCTGTGCGGCATCGGCTTGCTCGGCATGGTTGGGAAAGAAGGCCTTGCCGCCAAGGCTACGCCCGCCCCGGATCATGGTCAGGTAGACGCATGCGACACCGCCCTGCACGACGGCGGCGATCACGTCGGCCTCACCCGTGCCACGGCTTTCGACGAACTGCTTCTCACGCACGCGCGCCAAGGCCTTGATCTGGTCCCGAAACACCGCTGCCGCCTCATAGCGGAGTTGCGCCGCCGCTTGCTCCATCTCGGCGGTTAAGCGGCTCAAGACCTCTGCATCGCGGCCGCTTAAGAATAGCGCTGCATCCTCCACATCGCGGGCATAGTCCTCGGGTGTGATCAGCCCCACACACGGTGCGCTGCAGCGGTGGATCTGATAGAGCAAGCACGGCCGCGAGCGGTGGGCGAACACGGTATCTTCGCAGGTGCGCAGCCGAAACACCTTCTGCAGGATCTGGATGCTCTCGCGCACCGCATGCGCGCTCGGATAGGGGCCAAAGTAGCGGTGCTGCCGGTCGGTGGGTCCGCGGTAAAAGGCCAGGCGTGGAAACCGGTGGCCCGTCAGAATCAGGTAGGGGTAAGACTTGTCGTCGCGAAAGACGATGTTGTAGCGAGGCGCCTTGGCCTTGATGAGATTGCTCTCCAACAGCAGGGCCTCGGATTCGGAACGCGTGACGGTGACCTGAATGTCGCGCACGCGTGCAAGCATGAGCCTAATGCGCGGCGAGTGGTCCGTTTTCTGGAAATAGCTCGCCACGCGCTTTTTCAGGTCGCGCGCCTTGCCGACGTAGAGCAGCTCCTCATCCTCCCCCAGCATGCAATAGACCCCGGGCAGGTGGGGCAGCCTAGACACCAGCTGCTGGGGGTCAAAGTGCGGACAGCCGTTTACGCGCATGTGGCTAAACGCCTTTGTCGCGCTGAACACAACTCATTGACAGCGATCTATTTTACCGCTGCACTCAAGCCCCGCGTCTGCCTAGGTTAACACTTCCTTTAGGCTGTGGGGTGGCAAAAAACTCCGTAGCGGCCCCGATTCTTCTACACTCACCATCTTTGGATCTCGCTTGCCACGGGCGCTGTTGGTCAAACTCGGCGCCACAATCAAGGTCGCATCCAGGTCAGTGCCGCTTCTGTACATGCGGACACCTTTAGTCAGAATGACGTCGAGCCGCTCAAGCAGGCGCTCCACTCAGGCCGTGCCGCTTAAAGGGCGCAAACTGGCCAACAGCGGCGTGTGATACAGTTCTGCCGTCATGTCCGGCAGGTCGAACCATTGCTGCAGAAAGTGAAACTTAAGCAGCTGCTCTACTGCAAATGGGGGACGTCCGCCCTTGGGACCTACCTGGGGGCATACGGCTCGATGCGCACAACCAGCTCTGCCCATGGCACTACACGCTCCATCTGCTCCAAAAATTAAGCTTTGCGCGTGCGCTTTGGTGCAGCTCAAAACCCGTATACATCGTCACCTCCAGACGCATCTGCTTCCTGTCGCTATTGTCCCATCCCGGCCAATCAGGTGGGGTGGTTTTGCAGCGTTTTCCTGAAGACGCCTCGCGGAAGGTGATTCGAGTTCTATTCGTGTAGCCAGATGTCAGTAAGACCAAAGCACTAATTGCTGAATGCATTGAATGGACGAATTGATCAGCGCTTCATAATAGACATTTACGTTTTATGCTTCCTTGCTATCGCCATCATGTTACTGCTTAGCCCATGGCGCTGTATAAATGATTGAAGATCTTTCTTAAATTCTTCTGAACCGTTATGAATTAGGGGACCAAAATAAGGCAACTCTGCTGGCTCGAAAATTCCAGCCTTCATTTTGTTATACAAAATATCAACGTCAAGTTGCCCAGGCGTTGTAATTATAATATCGGAGAAACCCACTCTCTGTAACAAGGCAGCAAGAGATGATGGCGTAAAAAGCTGCAAATGATTCGGTCCGCCTACGTTATCGCTCCGCTCCCTGAGTAATGCGATATCAAATCCATGCCAATTTGGAGTGGTGCATATAATCATTCCACAACTCTTCAATCCTTTTAAGCACGCATGCAGAAAATCAGCAGGATTAAAGAGATGCTCGATCAACTCAAAGCACGTTATCACATCTGCTTCTAGCGAAGAATAGCATGCTTCGATAGGCGCCTCAATAACTTCAACCCCAGGAATACGTCTACAAGTATCAGCTAGACCCGGATTGGGCTCAACTGCAACTACACGTTTTGCAATTCCTTTCTCAATGCATAAATCAGCAAACCATCCAGAACCGGCTCCGATATCAGCCAGGATTTCCACAGGCACGTATTGCACCGCCTGAGCCACAAGGTTCACCCTGGGTTCAAAAATGAGCTCTCTGCGAGCGGTGACTGAGGAAGGAAATATGCATTCATTCCAAAACTTCAGAGATTCAGATTTTGCGTAATATTCTGCTAGTAGATCAGCCGTTGGACGAGGCGTAATGAATAGTGTGCCACATACACTACATTCTTTAAAATGAAAACCATCTTTTTAAAATTGAAATATCGCCGTTTGCGACTGACAAGCCGGGCATGCAACATCGACAAAACTATTGCGGTATCTTAGTACGCGCTCCCTGTCTCTACGAGACAGATCATTCAATTTCGACATCAGCTCTTGCGGTCGTATATCATTCTCTCTCATATAAACATACCAGGCTGGTCACGGTGCCATTTAAATTTCTATGAACCACAAATCGTAGAACGTTACAAGCAATAATGTATTGAGTCTCGAACTGCAATAAATTGGGTGATAAGAAGCCCCCGCCTCGCACCGGCAGGTTGATGTTATCGAGACGTTGATCAACCGAAAAGAGGATGCGATGTCTACAATCGATGTTACAAAACCTCTTGTACAACTCCCCCCTGCTCGTCCCGAACGCTATGCTCGGCGCGGGTGTATGTTGTTGTAGTCAACTCATAACGGAAGCAAGGGAGATTTATGTCGTTTTCGCCTACAGATGGTCTTTTCACTGACCTTCTGAAGCCCCTTCTGTGCCTCAGTGAGCTCAATGGCAGGCACTCATCCCACTGCTGCCAACTCCGCTTAGAAGGAGTTTTCTAGAGAGGAGATGCCCCCTACCACCGCCGCGGCGTGAAGCCCTCTGGGGTGGTCAGTTCAAACACCTCGTCGTGGATAGTGGCGGTGTATAGTCCCGCCGCCTGCGCTTCCTGCATCACCCCAGGGTCCCAGTCAATCCCCGCCAGAATGCCCACCCGCGCCTTGCCCGCTAGCTCCGGTATCATCTGCGGCAGCGCCTTGAGCTGCTCAATCAGCTGCG
>JBEPZO010000021.1:0-34177 GCA_041640815.1 Thiobacillaceae bacterium | reverse complement strand
CCCTGCGGGCCTTAACATCGGCTGCGCCGATGTTAGCCTGCACCAAAACGACATGCCGCCTCATTGCCCCACCACCGTCTTCTGCGCCTTGGCCGCCTGCTCCAGCGCATGCGCGGCCTCCGGCGGCGGATGGGTTTTGGTTCCGGCCGGCCCTGCGGGCCTTAACATCGGCTGCGCCGATGTTAGCCTGCACCAAAACGACATGCCGCCTCATTGCCCCACCACCGTCTTCTGCGCCTTGGCCGCCTGCTCCAGCGCATGCGCGGCCTCCGGCGGCATGTAGTTTTCATCATGCTTGGCGAGGACTTGCGTGGCGGTGAACACGCCGTCGGCGCCAAGCCTGCCCTCGGCCACGACACCCCTGCCCTCCTTGAACAGATCGGGGAGGATGCCCTTGTAGATGACCGGGATCGATTTGGCGGTATCGGTGACGACGAAGGTCACGGTCAGGCCGTCCGCCTCGCGGCGCAAACTGCCGTCTTGGACCAGGCCTCCGATGCGGAAGGCGCGGTCCACAGGCGCCTTGCCCTCCGCCACCTCGCTGGGTGAGAAGAAAAACACCAGGTTACTGCGGAAGGCGTTCAGTATGAGGGCGGTGGCGATCGCGATGCCGGTCAGGGCAAGACCGATCGCCAGCAGTCTTCGATGGCGTGGCTTCACAGTTCTTCCCACTGTTGCATGCGCTTCAAGCGACGGCGAGTGTCACTTGCAGCGCGTTTGAGTAACATGACCTCGATCAAGATACAGGCCGCCGTGACGCCATAGGCGCCCCAGACATAGAAGCCGTAGCCGCCCATCGCCCAGAAATCGGACCAGCTCGCCCACTCCATTTCAGCTCTCCCTTGCCAACAAGTCCTTCACCCACTCTGTGTGCCGCTCACGCTCCAAAATGATGCCGCGCACGCGCACGAGGGCAACGGCGATGGTATAGAACCAAGCGGCGAAGGCCATCACCAGCATGCCTTGCAGCATGATGGCGTCCATGCTGGTGCCGCTGGGCTTGATCGTGGCCCCTTGGTGCAAGGTGTTCCACCACTGCACCGAGAAGTAGATGATCGGCACGTTGACGGCGCCAATCAGGGTCAGCAGGGCGCCGGCGCGGTCGCTGCGCTTGACATCGTCGATGGCGGCCCACAGGGCAATGATGCCGATGTAAAGGAAAAGCAAGATCAGCTCCGAGGTCAGGCGTGCGTCCCAAACCCACCAAGCGCCCCACATGGGCTTGCCCCACCAGGCCCCGGTCCACAGGGCGACGAAGGTGAACATGGCGCCCGTGGGGGCGAGGGCGCGCGCCATCATGAACGACAGACGGGTATTGAAGGCGAGCCCGATGGCGCCCCAGAAGGCCATCACCAGGTAGATGAACATCGACATCCAGGCTGCCGGCACGTGGATGAAGATGATGCGGTAGGCCTCGCCTTGTTGAAAGTCGGTGGGCGCGACGAAGAACCCCACATAGAGCCCCCACACCGCCAGCACGCCGGCACCCCAGGCGAACCAGGGGATGAGCCGGCCGGCAAGGTGGTAGAAGGTGGCGGGTGAGGCGTAAGTATAAAGGTTCATTCCACTGACACACGTAAAGCGGCGGCAGCGATCCAGGGTGCAATGATAAGGGACAAGACGAGGAATGAACCCAATAAGGACAAATGCGCCTCGGCTCCAGTTCCCGCCATGACGCCGTCGACGGCGCCGGCACCGAAGATGAGCGCGGGGATGTAGAGGGGCAAGATCAACAGCGTGAGCAGCACGCCACCGCCGCGCAATCCCAGGGTGAGGGCGGCTCCGACCCCCCCGAGCAGCGATAGGATGGGCGTGCCAAGGAGCAGCGACACCTCCAGGATGAGGATGGCCTCGGCTGGCAGGTGGAACTGGAGCCCCAGTACGGGGGTGATCACGAGCAGTGGGATGCCGTAGATTAGCCAGTGGGCAAAAGTCTTGCCGAGCACGAGCAGGACGGTGGGCTCCGGAGACAGGAGCATGTGTTCGAGGCTGCCATCGCGATGATCGTCGGCGAACAGGCGCGATAGCGATAGCAGCGAGGCCAAGGTTGCGGCCACCCACAATACGCCTGGACCGATGCGTGTGAGCATCTGCGGCTCGGGACCCACGCCGAGTGGAAACAGGCTTGCCACCATGACGAAGAAAAACTGGGCGATGAGCCAGTCGCCACGGCGGCGGGCTGCCAAGGTGAGGTCGCGGCGGAGGACGGCGAGGACGAACCGGTGCATCGGCGCGCGTTTCCCTACGTGCACTCGGGGAGGGCGGCCTTGCCCACCTGCAGGTGTTGCACCGCTACACCCTGCAGATTCAGGGGCTGGTGGGTGGTGACCACCGCCAGCCCGCCCGCGGCCAGGTGCTCCCGGATGAGCCCTTCCAACAGCGTCACCGCGTGCACATCCAGACCGGTGAGGGGTTCGTCCAAGATCCAAAGCACGGCCTTGGACATCAGCAAAGCAGCCAGGGCGACACGCCGGCGCTGACCGAACGAGAGCACGCGGCAGGGCAGGTCCAGACAACGAAAGAGCCCCAGGCGTTCGAGCGTCGCCGTCGCCCTGGCCGCGTCGAAGGCTCGCCCTTGCAACCCCTCGGCAAAGCGCAGGTTCTCCACCGGGTTCAACTCCTCTTTCACGCCGTTGGCGTGGCCGAGGTAGCGCATCTCGGCATGGTAGGCGCTGCGCTGGCTGGCTATCGGCACGCCACGCCAGCGTACCTCGCCGTGATCGGGGCGGGACAAGCCGGTGAGCAGGCGCAACAGGCTGGTCTTGCCCTGACCGTTCGCCCCCTGCACCAGGAGCAGTTCACCGCGGGCAAGCGCGAAATTCATGCCCTTGAATAGCAGGCGCTCACCGCGTGAGCAGGCGAGGTCGTGGACGGTCAGAAGGGCTTCGCTGGCCATGCAAGACGGCGAAAGGCAACTGCAAACAACGTAGCGCTGGCACGAAACGAAACCGCGTTGATCGCCACGCACATGAGAATCGGGATCTCAGATCAGGGAGTAGCTATATGGTCAACAAGAATGAGTGTGGGGGCATCGCGACCTGTGGCATATGGCACGTCCGTTGTTACTGGCCGGCAATCGGTAAAAACCCGCGCGTTGCGTCTTGAGCTCCCACCAATGCGGCCAGTCTAGCTGCCTCGCGAATAGTCGCTCACGCTCCCGTCCCCATAGGGAAGGCCAATCAAGCGGGGGCCTTGGTGTTCTGGCTAGCCATGCGATGGGTGTCAGAGCGTTCGAGCCACTGTCGGATGCGGTTCGCGTCGCTCAGGCGTGAACGTTTGCCGAGGGCGTCGAGCAAGACAATGATTACTTTTTTCTTGGCGATGCGGGCTTGCATCACCAGGCAATGCCCTGACTCGCTGATGTAGCCGGTTTTGGACAGCCCGATCTTCCAGTCCTCTTGGCGTGTGAGCTGGTTGGTGTTATTGAAGGCCAAGTGTCTATACTGGTTGCTGACTGGGACAATGAGCTCGTAACTCCCTAACGTAGAGATGTGACGGATGATAGGATAACGATAGGCCGCGTCGGCAAGTTTGACGAGATCGGCCGCTGTAGAGCGGTTTTGACTAGACAGGCCTGTGCCATCGACGAAATGAGTTTGGTGCATGCCTAGCTGTGCAGCCTTGCGGTTCATCGCCGCTATGAATGCCTCTCTCCCACCCGGATAGGCACGCGACAATGCAGCGGCAGCGCGGTTTTCGGAGGCAATCAAGGCAAGATGCAACAGCTCCTCACGGGTAAGCGTAGTACCGATGGCTAGCCTGGAGCTGGTACCCTTGAGCCGATCGACATCTTCTTCGTTTATGGTGATCTCTTCCTGTAGTGGCAGTCCCGCATCCAAGCTAACCATAGCTGTCATCAGCTTGGTGATCGAGGCAATGGGAAGTTGCAAGTTAGGGTTTTTAGCGTAGAGGCGCTCTCCAGTGCTTTGGTTGACAACGAGTGCAGCTGTGGAATGCAAACTTAGCGACAGAGGGTCACCTAACTGAGCCTGTGTGCGAGTTAAGCGCCGAGATGCACGCCCAACGCTCTTCACCGCTTTGTTGAGTTTGTTTTTCTTGAGCTTACTGTGGATGCTATGCTTGGTCACTGAGGTGGCTTTGGGCCTGGGTTCGAAGGCATAGCCTGCAGCACCAAGATCCACCGGCTTGGCTAGATAAGCCACGAGGATCAGGACAGATAGGAAGGCCTTGCGCATCGCAGTCCTCGTTAGTTACGACCATACGGCTGACAGTAACGGCAGTTATTGGCGATTCTTTAGATTTTACTTGAGCATTTTGGCGATATGCAGCCGCCAATAACGCGGTCCGCTCTCATGCAGGGAGCGCCCACGACTGTCCACCGCGACGGTGACCGGCATGTCGCGCACCTCGAATTCGTAGATCGCCTCCATGCCCAGCTCTGGAAAGGCTACGAGGCGTGCGGCGGTAATGGCCTTGGCAACCAGGTAGGCAGCCCCACCCACGGCGATGCAGTATACGGCACCGTGTCGGCGGATCGCCTCGATCGCCTCCGGCCCGCGTTCGGCCTTGCCGATCATGCCGATGAGCCCCGTATGCGCCAGCATCAGCTCGGTGAATTTATCCATGCGCGTGGCGGTGGTGGGCCCTGCGGGACCGACCACTTCGCCAGCGACGGCGTCCACGGGCCCTACGTAATAGATGAAGCGGTTGTGGAAGTCCACGGGTAGCGGCGCACCGCAGCTGATGAGCTCGGCAAGGCGCTTGTGCGCAGCGTCGCGGCCAGTGAGCAGCTTGCCCGTCAATAGCAGACGTTCGCCGGCCTGCCAGGTCGCCACATCCGCCTTGCTGAGGTGGTTGAGGTCGACGCGGCGCGCATCCGGAGCGGCTTCCCAGGCGATCTCCGGCCAGTCGGAGAGGGCTGGCGGCTCGAAGCTGGCCGGGCCGCTGCCATCGAGGGTGAAATGCAGGTGGCGGGTGGCGGCGCAATTGGGGATCAGCGCCACCGGCAGCGAGGCGGCGTGCGTCGGATAGTCGCGGATCTTGACGTCGAGCACGGTGGTGAGCCCGCCGAGCCCCTGGGCACCGATGCCCAAGGCATTGACCTTGTCCATGAGCTCCAGGCGCAGCGCCTCGAGGCGGTTGGCCGGCCCGCGCGTGCGCAGTTGGTGGATGTCGATCGGCTCCAGCAGGGCCTCCTTGGCCAGCAGCATGGCCTTCTCCGGTGTGCCGCCGATGCCCAGGCCGAGGATGCCGGGCGGGCACCAGCCGGCCCCCATCTGCGGCACCTGTTCCAGCACCCAGTCGACGATGGAATCGCTGGGGTTGAGCACAGCAAATCGCGCCTTGTTCTCCGAGCCGCCGCCCTTGGCCGCCACCTTGACGTCGAGGCGATCGCCGGCGACCAGCTCGACATGCAGTACCGCGGGCGTGTTGTCACGGCTGTTGCGACGCTCGCCGGCGGGATCGAGGAGCACCGAGGCGCGCAGCGGGTTTACGGGATCGGTATAGGCCTGGCGCACGCCCTCGTCCACCATCTCCTGCAGGCTCAGGCGGGTATCCCAGCGTACGTCCATGCCGACCTTCATGAACACCACGGCGATGCCGGTGTCCTGACAGATCGGGCGATGACCGAGCGCGCTCAGGCGTGAATTGATCAAGATCTGGGCGATGGCGTCGCGCGCTGCTGGAGAGGCCTCCTGCTCATAGGCCGCGGCCAGGGCGCGAATGAAATCGGGCGGATGATAGTAGGAGATGTACTGGAAGGCGTCGCGGAGGCTCTGGATCAGGTCGGCCTGACGAATTAAGGTCATGGTGTTATCACCTTGATCTGGTCGAAGGGATACGTGGAAGGAGGATGCTAAGATGGCTGAAGTTTCGCGCATGAGATACGGAGCCAGGCGATATAGGGTGTGGATGGCAGCGTGACGACCCCAAGATCGATACCGCCTGCGGTTATAACTCGGGCTTGCGCCTAATGGCCATTGTTACGTCTCTTAACACTATCTAGCCAGCAGAAGGCCTATACTGAGCAAGGTTTGCGGCCAATAGGCGATGAGCGATGGACGCTTTTGACCCGCGGTTTTTTGAGTATACGTTAGCGTCGCAGACCGTCTACCAAGGCCGTCTGCTGCATGCGAAGCTGGACCGCGTGCGCCTGCCCAACGGGCGCGAGTCGAGCCGGGAGTATCTGGTGCATCCGGGCGCGGCGGTGATCATTCCTTTGTTCGACAACGGCGATGTGCTGCTCGAGCGTCAGCATCGCTATCCCTTGCACCGGGACTTCATTGAGCTGCCTGCCGGCAAGCTCGGCGTCGGCGAGGCGGAACTCGACTGTGCCCGGCGCGAGTTGCAGGAGGAGACCGGCTACACGGCGGAAGAATGGCACTACCTGGCCACTTTCTACCCTTGTATCGGCTATTCCGATGAGCGGCTGGTGTTCTACGTCGCGCGCGGGCTTAAGCATGTAGGCGATGATCCCGACCATGACGAGTTCCTGGAGCTGCTGCGCCTGCCGATGACCGAGGCCCTAGAGATGATCAGGGATGGCCGCATTTGCGAGGCTAAGACTGTCATGGGGTTACTGTGGCTCGAACGCTTCTGGTTGTAATAAATGCGCGGCAGTCGATGCCTGTCGGGTTGGTTACTCACACACTAAGGGGAACATCATGAGCAAGAAATGGGTTTACGCCTTCAGCGAAGGCGACGGCAAAAACAAACAGTTACTGGGCGGCAAGGGGGCCAATCTGTGCGAGATGACGCAGATCGGCCTCAATGTCCCGCCCGGCTTCGTCATTACCACCGAGGCTTGTCTGGCCTATCTGGATGACCCGCAGCGTCGGCTTCCGGAGGGGGTGCTCGAGCAGGTGCGCCTGCACATGGCGGCGGTGGAGGAAAAGACCGGCAAGACCTTTGGCGGCCGCAAGAACCCCCTGTTGGTCTCGGTGCGCTCGGGTTCGGCCATGTCCATGCCCGGCATGATGGACACCATCCTCAACCTGGGGCTCAACCGCGACACCCTGCAGGGGCTGATCGAGCAGACCGGCAACGAGCGCTTCGGCTATGACGCCTACCGACGCTTCATCCAGCTCTTCGGCAAGGTGGCCTTGGGCGTGCCGGAAGAGGAATTCGACGCCGAGTTCGAGGCAGTGAAACAGGCCGCGGGGGTGAAGCAAGACGTTGGGCTTAAGGCGACCCATCTGGCCGAGATCGCCGAGCGCTTTCTCGCCGTGGTCGAGCGCGTGACCGGCAAGCCTTTCCCAGCTGACCCTTACGAACAATTGGAGATCGCCATCCGCGCCGTGTTCAACTCATGGATGGGCAAACGCGCGGTGGACTATCGGCGCGAATTCAAGATCACGCCCGAGATGGCCAATGGCACCGCCGTCAACGTCATGGCCATGGTCTTCGGCAACATGGGCGACGAGGGTGAGAACTGGAGCGCTACGGGCGTCGGCTTCACGCGCGACCCCGGCACGGGCGAGAACGTCCTGTATGGGGAATACCTCACCAATGCCCAAGGTGAGGATGTGGTGGCGGGTATCCGCACCCCCAAACCGGTGGCGGAATTGGAGCGCGAGCGGCCCGACATCTATCGCCAGCTGGTGGCCTTGCGCAACCGCCTCGAGGCCCACTACAAGGAGGTCCAAGATTTCGAATACACCGTCGAGCGCGGCGTGCTCTACTGCCTGCAGACACGCAACGCCAAGATGAACGCCCAGGCGCTGGTACGCACATCGGTGGAGATGGTCGCCGAGGGCTTGATCGATCGGCGGCAGGCCTTGTTGCGCATTCAACCGGAAATGCTGGAACAGCTGCTTTTCCCGCGCCTAGACCCGAGCGCGAAAGCGCGTGCCGTGGCGCGCGGGCTGCCCGCCTCGCCGGGGGCGGCCTCCGGCGTGGCGGTGTTCGATGCCGACCGGGCGGAGAAGCGGGGGCGCGCCGGCGAAAAGGTCATCCTGGTGCGCGAGGAGACCAAGCCGGAAGACATCCACGGCTTTTTCGCCGCGCAAGGCATCCTCACTAGCCGCGGTGGCAAGACCAGTCACGCGGCGGTGGTGGCGCGCGGCATGGGCAAACCCTGCGTCGCCGGCGCCGAGGGCATCCACGTCGATGTGCGCATGCGCCAGGCGGTGGTCGGTGACGCCGTCATCCACGAGGGCGACGTCATCACCATCGATGGCACGACGGGCAACGTCTATTTGGGCGAGGTGCCGATGATCGAGGCGGAGTTCACGCCCGAGCTGCAGACGCTGCTTGGCTGGGCCGACGAGATGGCGCGGCTGAAGGTGATGGCCAACGCCGATACCCCCGGTGACGCCGAGCGGGCGCTCAAATACGGCGCCATGGGCATCGGGCTTGCCCGCACCGAGCGCATGTTCAATGACGTCGATCGCTTGCCCATCGTCATCGAGATGATCGTCGCCGACACGCCCACCGAGCGTAAGGCTGCGCTGGATAAACTGCTGCCGATGCAGCGTGAGGATTTTAAAGGATTGTTGAAAGTGATGGCCCCCCGGCCAGTGACCATTCGTCTACTGGATCCGCCTATTCACGAATTCTTACCGTCGGAACAACAGTTGGTCGAGGAGCTGGCGATGCTGCGTCATCTGCATGATACGGTGCGCGGCATGCAAGTGTTAGCGGACGCAGCAGCGTTGTTATCCCACACTTCTGGCGGGCAACCACAAATCAGGCAGTTGGCCGATCCTGGATTAGTTAGTGAGGCCATCGAGAAAAAAGAAGCCATGCTCAAAAAGGTGCGCCTGCTGCACGAGGTCAATCCCATGCTGGGTCACCGCGGCGTGCGCCTTGGGCTCACCTTTCCCGAGATCTACACCATGCAGATCCGCGCCATCCTCGAGGCGGCGGCGGAATGCCAGAAGGAAGGCTTTGAGGTCCACCCCGAGATCATGGTGCCCCAGGTGTGTACGGCGCAAGAACTCAAGCGGGTCAAGGCCTGGGTGGAGGAGATCCGCGCCGAGGTCGAAAACGCTTACGGCGTCAAACTCGACTTCAAATTCGGCTCCATGCTGGAGGTGGTGCGCGCCTGCCTGCGCGCGGAGAACCTGGCCGAGGAAGCGGAGTTCTTCTCTTTTGGCACCAACGACCTCACTCAGGCCACCTTCTCCTTCTCGCGCGAGGATGCCGAGAACAAATTCCTGCCGATGTACAACCAGAACAAGATCCTGCAGGACAACCCCTTCGAGGTGCTGGACGTCAAAGGCGTGGGCAAGCTCATGCGGCTGGCGGTCGAATGGGGCCGCAGCGTGCGCCCGGAGATGAAGGTAGGCATCTGCGGCGAGCACGGCGGTCATCCGGCCTCGATCCGCTTCTGCCACCAGATCGGCCTCAGCTACGTATCCTGCTCGGCGCCGCGCGTGCCCATCGCGCGCCTGGCAGCGGCGCATGCCGCCATCCTGGAGGGCAAGGCTGCGGTCGACCAGGCCGCCTGAGCGCCGCGGTAGGCGGGCGTTTCAAGCGCAGAGCAGGCCGTTGCGGGCGAAGGTCCAGAGCAGCCGCTCGCAGCCCATGCGCAGTTCAGCGGCCTGTAGCTGCGGCAGCGCTGCGGCCATGGCCTGCATCAGTTCATCGAGGTCGCGTTGGCCATCGAGCAGGCGTAACAGCCTTGCAGCCGGTGGGTCGAGATGGACGGCCGTGTGCCGGATGGAGGCGACGCAATCGCTGCCGGCAGCGAGCTGTGCCTGGGCCAGGGCATGCGCACGCGGCCGCTGCGCGGGTGCAAAGCCATAGCGTCTGGCCGTCAGCACCGGCCGGATGGCGCCCCAGGCGACAAGCGTCAGGAGCTCCTGAGCGAAGGCCGCCTCTTCCTCGGCCATGGCGGCATCGCCCTGGGCGCTGACGAGCTCGGCGGCCGCGCGATAGAGCGCGTCATAGGCCAGGCTGTCTGGATAGGCCAGGGCCAGGTGCATCGCTGCCGCCTTGGCCAGGGGGTGGTGCAGCGCGTAGCGTGCGCCAGCAGGCGTCACGAAGCATTGTGGCGCGCAGGAGGCGAGGTCGATCTCCTCGTCGCTCGCCAGGTCGGCGTGGAAGGCGAGGCGGCGGAAGACCGCCATATCCGGGGCGTCGTACACGGCGTTGTCCGCATGCGTGAGCAGGCTTCGATGGAAGCGCCGCGCACGCAGGAAATCCATGGCCTGGATGCGCGCGATCGGATCCCGAATGTCCGCCACCAGGCTGCGCGCCGCCACACCGAGGGTGTCTGGCAGGACGTTGTGGAGATCGGCATCGGCGACGTAGCGTAGCCCATGGCGCCCGGCATGGGCGACGAAGTCGGCGAAAAGCAGCGGGTCGTTGGTCTCCGCCAGGTACTCGTGATACAGATAGGACGGCGGTGCACGGCGCAGGTAGTCGACCTCGGCAGCCAGGATGGCGCTCAGGTCGCCGGCCTCGGCGGCCAAGGCCTCGCCAAAGGCTTCCAGGAAGTGGTAGGCCCGCTGCAAACGGCTGCGCGGCGAGCGCTCCTGGCGCACGTGGTAGCGCAGCATGTCCCGCATCACGGCGCGCGTATGCCAGCCGGGCAGGGCGTTCCAGCTTAGGTAAACGATGCCGCCTGGTGCCAGGTTTTGTCGGCAGATGGCCAACAGGGCGTCGCGCACCGGCATGGGCACCCAGCTATACAGGCCGTGGGCGATGATGTAGTGGAATTGCCCCAGCTCACCGGCGCCGTCCCTCACATCCCGGTGCAACAGGCGCACGTTGCTGAGGCTGAGCTGGGTGATGAGCGCCTGGCCAGACGCGATTTGGCGCGCCGACAGATCGATGCCGACGAACTCGCTGCCCGGCAGATAGAAGGCCATGGGGATCAAGTTGCCCCCCTCGGCGCACCCCAGCTCGAGCACCCGGCAGCGCTCCGGCTCGGCGGTGGCGACGCCGAACAGCCGGCCAAGGGCGGCCAGCCCCTCCACATGCGTCTCGGCGATGGGCACACTGTCGTAGGGGATGGCGTCGTAGCTCTCGAGGGTCGGCATGGCAGGCGGCGATGAGGTTTAGCGCACACTCTATCACGGCGTGCCGCAAGCGGGTGGGACAGGCTACACTTGCCGCCAAGCCCAGTGTGCTACCCATATGCCCGCGAATCGATCGCCCGTCCTGCTGATTACCGGTTGTTCCTCCGGCATCGGCCTCGCTGCGGCGCAGGCCCTTAAGGCGCGCGGCTGGCGCGTGTTCGCCACCTGCCGACGGGCTGCCGATGTCCAGCGCCTCGCCGAGCTCGGGCTGGAGAGCCTGCAGCTTGACCTGGATGCGTCGGCCTCCATCCAGGCGGCGGTTGCGGAGGTGCTGCAGCGCAGCGCAGGCCGCCTAGATGCCTTGTTCAACAATGGCGGCTACGGCCAGATCGGGGCGGTGGAGGACCTGTCGCGCCAGGCGCTGCGCGCCCAGTTCGAGACCAATTTGTTCGGCTGGGTGGAGCTCACTAACCTCGTCATCCCCGTCATGCGCCGGCAAGGCCACGGTCGCATCGTCATGAATAGCTCGGTCCTTGGGCTAGCCGCCCTGCCCTATCGCGGCGCCTATGTGGCGGCCAAGTTTGCCCTCGAGGGGCTCACCGATACCCTGCGCCTGGAGTTGGCGGGGAGCAACATCCATGTCAGCCTCATCGAGCCCGGCCCCATTGCCACCCGCTTTCGGGAAAACGCCTTGGTGCACTTCCGCCGCCACATCGATGTGGCGGCCAGCGTGCACCGGGCAGCCTACGCAGCGCAGCTGGCGCGCCTTGAGCAACCCGGCCCCGCCGCCCCCTTTACCCTGCCGCCGGCGGCGGTAGTGGACAAGCTGATCCACGCCCTGGAGAGCCGCCGGCCAAGGCCGCGCTACTACGTCACCGTGCCCACTTACCTGATCGGCTACGCCCGTCGCCTGCTCAGCACGCGCGGTCTCGACCGCCTGCTCGCCCGCATCTCCGGCGGCGGTCGCCGCTGACGGGGCCCAGGGGAGATGGCCGCTGTCAATCAAAGACGAGTCTCATTTGCTACAAACAGAGGGCACGGGGGTGCGGCCCGTGGCGTTGCGATTGGACAAAGGAGGATGCCATGCGTGAGCGAATGGGGACACTGACCTGGTTGTTATGGTTGCCTCTCTTGCTGACCGCCAGCCTGGCCTGGTCCGCCGAGGTGCACCGCAAAGGCGGGGCTTACTACATTTACTTACCCCCTAGTGTCGAGTTCAACCAGCTGCTCGACCGGCTGAAGACCGAGATCGAGGCGCAGAACTGGGAGGTGCTGCGCGTCCAGGACATCGACCAGGGCTTGCGGGAACACTACAAGATGAACATCCAGAACAAGGTGGTCTACGCCTGCAAGTCGCAGTATCTGGCCCAAGCCATCGAGGAGGACCCCAACATCACCCTGCTGGTGCCCTGCCGATTCGCCGTCTATCGGGTGGACTACGCCGGCAAGGCGGGTGGTGCGTCGTCCGACGGCGGCAAGATCGTGGTGGGGGTCGCCGATCCGATTCACGAGGCCGATGCCCTGGGGATTTAGCGGCGTGAGGCGGCCGGTGTCGCTGCTCAGGAGCTGAAGGCGATCCTGCAAGCGGTGGCGGACTTTTTTGCCCGCAAATGAACGGCGAGGGCCCGCGTCGGCCAAGATCGGCGCGGGTAGCGCCTCACCAGCGCGCGTACAGGATTCCCCCTTCGACCTTGGTCTCGAAGGCCTTGAGCGGGTGTTTGCCTTTCTCGATGCAGGCGCCGCTGCGGATGTCGAACTTCCATCGGTGTTTGGGGCAGGTGAGGGTCAAGCCCTCCAGGGCGAGCTGCGGGATATTGGTCACCTGGTGTGGGCAACGGGAGTCGTAGACGAGGTAGTGATCGCCCTCCCGGTAGACGAAGACGCTGCGCGCGCCGCAATCCACACGCTTGACCTGGCCGTCCTCGATATCGGCGGCAGCCATCACCTGGCGCCATTGCGGCTCGGCATTGATCAGTTCTGGCGAGAACTCCGGCATGTCCATCTCGAGCAGGATCTCGGCCGCCCAGACGATCTTGGCCAGCCCCAGGGCCGGAAAGGCCATCAACAGGGCGTCGATCACCTCCATGGGGGTGCAGCCATCGCGTAGGGCTCGCATCAGGTACTGCTTGAAGCCGGCCTCGGTCTGGGCATGGACCTTGGTGATCACCGAGATCAGGTCGCGTGTCTTCGGGTCCAAGTGCTTGCCGGCATCCTTGAGGAACTTGAAGTAATGGCCCAGGGCGTCGCCGCGGACCTTGACGAGGTAGTCGAGTGCGTCGCTCATGTTGTCCTGCGTGCTTCGGTCGACAGCTATATCAAAAGAGCCCGATATCCATGAATGGGGAGCCAGACAAAGGCAATCGCGGGCTTAATCCAGCCAGCGCACCAGATAGAAGAGACGAAACCCCTCCGAGGAACGCGAAGGGCCGTGTGCGACCGCAGCATAGTAGCCGAGATCGGGCCGCGCCGCGGCCCGCGCCTGCGCCTCGCTGGGGTAGACGGTGACGCAGTTCTCCGGAAAACGTTTCCGGCGCCGCGTTTGCGGCGCGTAGATCACCACCCAGCGCGCCTGGACGATCTGTGACTGGGTGTCGGAGATCAGGCTGCTGATTGCCTCGGCCACTGCCCGTGCTCAGTGCTTTTTCGCTGGCGGCATGAAGGTGACGCAATGGCTGGTGGGCGGCTCGTCGATGAAGCGCGGGCGCTCGTTGCGTGCCAGGCCGAGGGCCTCGGCGAGCTCTGCCTCACGCGCCGAGATCAAACCCAGGCACATGCGGATGTTTTCGACGGTGTCGGGACGCAAGGGGCTGGGCACGCCATCCCGCGGGGCACAATCGCGCACCACCGAAGTCAGGGTCTTCCGCATGGCGCGCATGATCTGCTGTTCTTTGCTGAGTTCTGCCTTGTCGTCCATCGCCGCTCCTCGTCAGGTGATACCGTAGCCGACATTCTCGACCTTGTGCCCAATGGGGGTCAACCATGTGGTCAATGCGGTCATCACGGCCAGTAGTCTCGCCGGCATAGCCCACGCATCTCACAAAGCCGGCAGGTCGGGTCGGCACCATGGGCGGGCAGGGGGGCGCCGTCACGGATGGCGACCAGGGTGGCGCGCAGCCGTTCCTTCTCCATGGCGGCGAGCGTCGGCAAGTCGGTGCTAGGCGCCAGCGTGTCCACCTTGGCGTCGTCCAATGCGACATAGGCGGCCTCTGCCGCCTCGGCTACTAGGCCGTAAAACGATAGCTGCACGTCTTCGCCGAGCCGCTGCAGGCTGCGCCGCAGGCTATCGCGGGAACGCGCCTTGTAGTCCAACACCGCTAGCCCCTTGGGGCCAGCATCGATGCGATCGGCATAGCCGTGCAGGGTGATGACGTCGCCGCTTGACAAGGTCAGGTCGCGGCGGAGCTCGACCTCTCCAGCCTGCCATCGATAGCCCTGAGCCTCGCGCTCGAGCGCCCAGTCGAGGTAGGCCGGCAAGCGCCGCTCCCAGCGCAAAAGCCAGCCCACCGTCAGGTAGGCGGCGTGCTGGTGGGGGGCAAACACCTCGCGTCCCAGGCGCATCAGCGCCTCAAGCAAGGTCTCGCGCGGCGTGTCGGCCAGGCGCGGGTGGCGGGTGTGAAAGGCGTGCAGGATGCTGTGCACCAATTGGCCATAGTCGCGCTTGTCCATCTCCTCGGGCACGGCCTCCAGTTCCGAGAGCATCAAGACGTGGCGCGCGAAAAAGCGATAAGGACAGGCCACCAGGCTTTGCCAGGCGCTGGCGCTTAAGCGTGCTGGCAGGCGCTTGAGCGCCGGCCAGGTCGGGGCAGGTGGTGGCGGCCAGGGTGCTGGGCTCGGCGCAGCCGCCGTCTCGATCAGGCTCATCCCCCAGACCATGGCATGCAGGGTCTCCAACACCTTGAGCCAAGGGCTCGGCAGATTGGGTTCAGCGTTGCGGCTCGCTTGCCAGAGCACGAGGATGCGCGGCACATGCGCGATCAAATCGACGAGGGCGGCGCGCAGTTCCGTATGCCTGTCCGCGGTGGTGGTCAGGCCGAGCTCGGCGCGCACGCGATCGTTGAACACCCCCGTCGCGCTTGCCGGCGGCAGGTGGTCGACGTCTGCCCCGAGCAAGACGGCAGCGTCGAAGTCGCGCAATCTCGCGCCGGTCAGCGAGACGAGGCGGATGGGGCTTTCGATGCTCTCATCGCGAAAGGTGTGCTGATCGAGCTCCAGCGCCAACCACGCACGCCAAGCGCTGAAGTCGTAATGGCCCGCATGCGCTGCCACCTCGTGGCGCAAGGCCTGCAGGAGCCGCAGCAGCTGCCGGCCAACCGGATCGGCCTGGTAGGCGAGGTCGGTACCGATATCGGCCAGCGCCGCCAGCAGGTCTTGCTGCCATTGCCCGAGGGTGCGTGCGTGACCGTTCAGGCGCGCGCGCGCCGCATCGAGACGGCTGAGCATGGGCAAGGCGGCGGGCACCGCCTGCCCGGCCAGTTCTGTGAACTGGCGCCAGCCGGAGACGATACCCGCGCGGCGGATGGCGCGCTCGAGGTGAGCGACCGTCTCGCTTCGTCCGTTTGCATCGAGATCGGCAAAGACAAACGGCGACTTGAGCAGGTCGAGCAGGTCAAGGTAATAGCAGTCGTCTTGCAACAAGGCGAACAGCCGGTCGAGGACATGGGCGGCGGCGGCGGTGGAGAAGACCCAGCCGATTTCATCCTGGATGAGGATATGATCGCGCTCCAGCAGGGCGCGTAGCCGCCGCGCCGCCATGCGGTCGAGGCTGACGATGGCGATGCGCACATATCCTTGCGCCAGCCAATGCCGCACTTGCTCGGCAGCACGCGTCGCCAAAACCTCGAGATCGGCTGCGGCCAGCAGGCGGACATCGCCTTGCAGGGGACTGGTGGCCATCTGCAGGCGTAGCGCCTGCGCGCGCTCGGTGAGCGTAGACGTGCCCTCGCTCGGCCAAGCGGCATCAAGTAGCGCGCGACGCTGGGGAAATGCGGCGCGCCAGGGTAGGGGGCGCACGGGGTGGCGTTGCGCCCACTGCTCGAGAAAGCGCGCCTCAAGCCGGCTCAGGCGGGGCAAGCCAAGGGTGTAGAGCGGACCGCAGGCGTCGTCTGCCGCCCGTGCCAGGCGCTGAGCGTAGTCGCGCATCGGGTCAAGCGCCGCGCCCTGTTGCATGGCCTGCCATAGCTCCAGCACGAGCCGTGATTCCGCCTCCATTAGCCGGCTGCTGCGGCGGCCATAGACCGCGCTCACCCGCTCGAGCAGACGCTGCGGCGCTGCCTCCGGCTCGAGCCCCTCGGCCGAGAGCTCGTCGATCAGCTCAAGCAGCTCGCGGGCCACGTCCCATAGCCCCTGCGGCCGACACACCCCCGCTTGCAGCAAGAAGTCATGGATTTGCGCCAGGCGCTGGCAGTCGGTCTCCAGCATGCCAGCGGCGGGGACCTCGGCAGCCAGGCTATGCAGGGTGTGCAGGCGTGGGGGTAGGAAGACCGGTAGATCGATTTGCGCGCGCAGGGCGGCGAGCAGGGGCACAGAGGCATGCAAATTGGGCAGCAGGACGGTGCAGACATGCAAGTCGGGCAACCGGCTAGCCTCCCAATGCAGGAGCGCTTCTGCTGCCATGTGGTAAGGGGTGTGCGCCATGCGCGCATTGTGCCGCATGATGCGATCCTTGGCGCAAAAGTAAAAGCCCCGGCGCCAGCCGGGGCCAAAAGAGAAGCAGAGACCAGTCGCCTATGCGACTGTTCATCCCTATCGTTCGCCAGAAGGCTCAAGCGTACGATGGGGATGTGACGACATGAGACGCACCCCAACGTTTCGGATTTTAATATACGAAACTATGCGATCTTCGTCAAGAGAAGTGTATCCGCGGCCGAATGCCGGCGACAGGCTGAACATCATCTGCTAAGCTTATGGGCCGCCGACCTCGCGGCTTGCCTTTGGCAACGATCTTTTCCCGCCAGACAGAACTATGAACCCCGTGCTACTCCGTATCCTGCCTTTTTTGCGCTGGTTTCCCCTGAAAGCGGAGACCGTCAAGCTCGACTTCATTGCCGGCCTCACCGTGGCCTTGGTCTTGATCCCGCAATCCATGGCCTATGCGCAACTGGCGGGCATGCCTGCCTATTACGGCCTGTACGCGGCCTTCTTGCCGGTGGCGGTGGCCGCCATGTGGGGTTCCTCGCATCAACTGGGTACTGGACCGGTGGCCGTGGTGTCTCTGCTGACCGCCTCTTCGCTGTCGGTCCTCGCTGCGCCTGGTTCGCCGGACTTCATCGCCCTCGCGATTCAGCTCGCCCTGCTGGTGGGGATGATCCAATTCTTGCTCGGCGCATTCAAGCTGGGGGTAGTGGTCAACTTCTTGTCGCATCCGGTGATCATCGGTTTCACCAACGCCGCGGCCATCATCATCGCCCTGTCGCAAGTGAGCAAGATCTTCGGCGTGCCGATGGGGCGCAGCGACCACTTCCTGCTCGACATGTGGGGCGTGCTGAAACAACTCGGCGACACCCATATACCTACCCTGCTCATGGGGGTCGGCGCCATACTCATCATGTGGGTGATCAAGAAATACCGGCCAACCTGGCCAGGGGTATTGATCGCCGTGGTCATCACCACCCTGGTGTCCTGGGCCACGGGTTTCGAGCGCAACGCGCAGGCGCGACTGGAGCATATTCAGGATCAGGAACTCGCCGCCATGGTGCGCACGGTGCTTGAGGGCCAGCAGCAACTGGAGAGGCTGACCAAGTCACTTGCTGTCAAGCAAGAGACCCTGGTCACGGCAGAAAAGCGTAAAGCAGACTCGGCCGAAATCCTGCGTCTTGAGACCGACGTCGCCCTGGCACGCCTAGCGGTTCAGCAGGCCGAGGAGCAGTTGAACGAGATCAAAAACCGCTTGCGGCATCGGCCTGTCGTCCGTCAAATCGATGCGCAGAACAATACCCTCGCCCTTTATGCCGCTGGGCGAGTGCCTGCCGGCCTCAAGGTCGAGGACGCCACCTACCGCATCCACAAGGTGAGCAATGGCGAACTCAAGCTCGTCGGCGGCGGCGAGGTGGTCGGCAAGATCCCCGAGGGACTGCCCAGCTTGTCTCTGCCCAGGCTCGATCTCGACAAATTCACGGCGCTACTATCGACGGCCTTCGTCATCTCCCTGGTCGGTTTCATGGAGGCCATCTCCATCGCCAAGGCGATTGCGGTGAAGACTAAGCAACGCATTGACCCCAATCAAGAACTTATCGGTCAAGGCTTGGCGAACATGGTCGGCAGCCTGTCGCAAAGCTTCCCGGTCTCCGGCTCCTTCTCGCGTTCGGCCGTCAACCTCAACGCCGGGGCAGTAACGGGTATGTCGTCGGTATTCACCGCCTTGATCGTATTGCTGACGTTGCTCTTCCTGACACCTCTGCTCTATCACCTGCCGCAGGCGGTGCTCGCAGCGATCATCATCATGGCGGTGGTTGGGCTGGTGAACGTGCAAGCCATCAAACATGCCTGGGAGGCGCATAAGCACGACGGCGCCGCCGCCGTGGTCACCTTCATCGCCACGCTCGCCTTTGCCCCCCATTTGGATGTGGGCATCATGATCGGAGCCGGGCTGGCCATCGTGCTCTTCCTGTTGCGCACCATGACCCCACGCGTCGCACTGTTGGGTCGTTATCCAGACGGTACCCTGCGCGATCTCAAGGTGCATCCGCATCTGGCAACCAGCAAGCACGTCGTGGCCTTACGCTTCGATGGCTCGCTCTACTTCGCCAACACCTCTTACTTTGAGGAGGCCGTGCTGGAAGCGGTGTCTTCCCACCCGCAGGCGAAATACCTGCTCATCGTTGGTGATGGCATCAACCAGCTCGATGCCTCGGGCGAGGAGGTCGTCCACCATTTGGTCGAACGCTTGCGTGAAAGCGGTATGGAACTGGTCTTCTCTGGCCTGAAAAAGCAGGTCTTGGACGTTATGCGCAGCACCGGCCTGTTCGATCTCATTGGCCAACACAATATCTTCGCCACCGAGGACCAGGCCTTGGCCGACATCTACGAGCGGCTGGGCGAAGAGGCGGCAGATGACCTGCTCTGCCCTGTGCCCCAGTTGCGCACGGCTTGATCCGAAGTGAAGGCGGGCCGCAGGTCTGGCGCGCAAGACCCAAGCCGCCAACGCTGCGTCAGACGAGGGGCTGGGCGCTGTAGCCGCACCCAATGCCAATGGCATTCCGGCCGAGTGATGACGACGGCGATGAGCCAATCTGCGGCTGATCGCCTACCAACTTCGATGCCGCGACTGTCCCTGCAAGGATAGTCTCTCCGTTCCTCGGTAACGTCGAGGCCAACCACGAAGCGGCATGGATGGCCCGAGCCGCGGGACACAACAGTCGTGCGCGAAAGCAAATACGAAGTGAAAGCGAGCTTATGGCAGAGGCTAACAACGGCATAGCAGACTGTTTTAGACTGCCAGAGTCGGGTCGGAGCCATTGAAGCGCGAGGTGACGATGCGCCCGCTCGAGCCCGTTTATTCAGTTTCTGCTCAAGGGATAGCTGTCAGCTAAGAACCTTATGTTTGATTCGTCCGTAAAGTCCGAAATGCAATTGCGCCAACGTCTCGAGGCCTTTATCCAACACCACCGCGTGCAGTCGGCGATCCTCATACTCATCCTGATCAACGCGATCACTTTAGGGTTGGAGACGGCACCTTCGGTGATGGCGGTCGCCGGGCTGTATATCTTGGCACTGGATAAGGCCATCTTGTCCCTTTTCGTGCTGGAGATCGCTATCCGCCTCTATGTACACCGCCTCAACTTCTTCCGCGATCCCTGGAGCGTGTTCGATTTCATCGTCGTCGGTATCGCACTGGTTCCCGCCACCGGTCAGTTCAGCGTGCTGCGTGCCTTGCGCGTGCTGCGAGTGTTGCGCATCCTCACCATCGTCCCGTCCATGCGTCGGGTAGTGGCCGCCCTGCTCTCTGCCATCCCCGGCCTGGGTTCAATCGCCCTGCTCCTGCTGCTGATCTATTATGTCTTTGCCGTAATTGCCACCAACCTCTTCGCCAACACCTATCCGGAATGGTTTGGCGACATCGGCCGCTCGCTCTACACGCTGTTCCAGATCATGACCTTGGAGAGCTGGTCGATGGGCATCGCCCGCCCGGTGATGGAACATTTCCCCTACGCGTGGGCCTTCTTCATCCCCTTCATCCTTATCGCCACCTTCACCATGCTCAACCTGTTCATCGCTATCATCGTCAATGCCATGCAGTCTTTCAGCGAGACAGAGCACCAGCAGACGGTGGCTGCAGTGGAAGCGGCGCGCGCACACATCGAATCCGACCTGCACGCGGAACTGCGCGCATTACGGCAGGAAATCGCCGATCTGCGTCAAGCCCTGGAGCGCGGCAAGCACCTGAAATAGACACCCCTTTGTACTGGACTGCCAGACTGCCGCTACCTCTGGCGCGCCTGCTTCTGCGGTCGAGACGCCCTTACCGAGCGCAACTACGGCTACTAGCGCGGTAGGGTCGCGGTGCGCTCGCGCCACTTATCCAGCGTCTTCATTATCGCTGATACTGCCTTAGAGTTTGGTCAGGCGGTTGGACAAGCTTGCGGCGCTCCACAGAATTGCGGCGCAGCGGCCAACGCAGTATCTGCGCGGCATGGGATAGCGCGCGTGCTCATTTCAGCAAGCGGTCCTAGGAAACGTGCGCAGAGAAAAGCAAGTACAAGTATATACTTATGTTTGGATACAAGCGCAAACGAGTACGCCGATGACCACCCCGACACGTGACCCTTCTGAGATGAGCTGGGAAGACATCCGGGCGCTGGTGGCTAGCCTAGCCCTGCAGAGCCAGGAGACCGAGCGGCGGATGCAGGAGACAGATCGCCGCATGCAGGAGACTGACCGGCGTTTGCAAGAGACTGACCGTTTGATCCGCGAGCTACGCGAAAGCAACCGCGAAAGCAGCCGAGAATTCGACCGCCGCATGCAAGAGACCGAGCGTTTGATCCGCGAGCTGCGCGAAAGCGGCCGTGAGACCGACCGGCGCATGCGCGAGCTCCAGCGGCAGATTGGCAACCTGGGCAATCGCCTGGGCGACTTTGTGCAAGACATGGTCATGCCGGCGGTGGTGAAGCTATTTCAAGCGCAAGGCATCCCTGTGCACCGCGTCTATCCCAACGCCCAGGCGCGCGATGATCGCGGCGTGGTGCTGATGGAGATCGATCTATTGGTCATCGATGGCGATCATGCGGTGGCGGTGGAATGCAAAAGCCGCTTGAGCAGCAGCGACGTCGATGAGCACCTGGAGCGATTGAGTCGCTTCAAAGCGTGCTTTAGCGAACATGCGGACAAGGTGTTGTTGGGGGCGGTGGCGGCGATGGGAGCGCCGGAGGAAGCGGTGTGCTATGCGGAGCGGTGTGGGCTATATGTGCTGGTGCAGGCCGATGATGACGTGGTGGTCAAAAACCGCCCCGACTTCGTGCCGCGGCGGTGGTGAGGTTATCAGACAGCTAGCGCTTGGTGCCCTGCCTGCTTATCACCCTCGCGACTGTCTTTCAGCGTATGTGCGGGTGAGCCGGGCACAGTCGCCTCACCACTGGAGACGCCGGCAGGTGACCCGGCATGCTGTCGGTCGCGCTCAAGCGTAGACCGTTTGCGTTCGTCCTCCGGTTGTCAGGGCGGCTCATGGGGCAGATGCCGCCGTCATTGCGTGCCGCCGACGGTAAGTCCATCGATGCGTAGCGTCGGCTGGCCCACGCCTACCGGTACGCTCTGCCCTTCCTTGCCGCAAGTACCCACGCCGGGGTCGAGCTTGAGGTCGTTGCCGATCATCGCCACGCGGGTGAGCACATCCGGGCCGTTGCCGATCAGGGTGGCACCCTTGACCGGGTAGGTGATTCTACCGTTTTCGATGATATAGGCCTCGGCGGCGGAAAAGACGAACTTGCCGCTGGTGATGTCGACCTGCCCCCCGCCGAAGTTGACCGCGTACAGGCCGTGCTTGACCGAGGCGATGATCTCCTGCGGGTCGTAGCTGCCGGCGTGCATGTAGGTATTGGTCATGCGCGGCATGGGTAGGTGGGCGAAGGATTCGCGCCGGGCATTGCCGGTAGGGGCCATGCCCATCAGCCGCGCATTGAGACTGTCCTGCATGTAGCCACGTAAGATGCCGTCCTCGATCAACACCGTGCACTGCGTCGGGGTACCCTCGTCATCGATGTTGAGGGAACCGCGTCGGCCTGGCAGCGTGCCGTCGTCCACAACGGTGACACCGGGGGCGGCCACCCGCTCGCCGATGCGGCCAGAGAAAGCGGAGGCGCCCTTGCGGTTGAAATCCCCCTCTAGGCCGTGACCGACGGCCTCGTGCAGCAGGATGCCGGGCCAACCCGGCCCGAGGACCACGGTCATGGTGCCCGCCGGGGCAGGACGCGCCTCGAGGTTGGTGAGCGCTTGCTTGACGGCTTGCGCGGCGTAGTCGCGCAACACCTCGTCGGTAAAATAGGCGTAGTCGAAGCGGCCGCCGCCGCCGGCCGTGCCTTGTTCGCGGCGGCCGTCCTGTTCGACGATGACCTGCAGCGATAGCCGCACCAGGGGGCGCACGTCGGCGGCCAGGCGACCATCGAGGCGGGCGATGAACACCACCTCGTACTCGCCGGCAAGGCTCGCCATGACTTGGGTCACGCGCGGGTCTAAGGCGCGCACATAGGCCTCCAGCCGATGCAATAGGGCCACCTTGTCGGCCTCGCTCAGGGAGCCGAGTGGATCGATGGCCGGATAGAGGCTGCGGCCGGTAACGCGCTCCGGCACGGCAACGCGCCCCTCGCCGCCGGCCAGCGCGATGGCGCGGGCAGTGAGCGCGGCTTGCCGTATGGCGGGCAGGGTGATGTCATCGGAGTAGGCAAAGGCGGTCTTGTCGCCGACCACCGCGCGCACACCAACGCCTTGATCGATATCGAAGCTGCCCGACTTGACCTGCCCTTCTTCCAAGCTCCAGGCCTCGGAGCGGGTGTATTGGAAATACAGGTCGGCATCGTCCAGTTTATGCGCAGTAAGCAGCGCGAACAGGGCTTCCACCTGTGGCGTATCGATATCGTTCGGGGCGAGCAAGGTGGCTTGGGCAGTGGCGAACAGGGTTGCTGGATCAGTCATGGCGTGGTGAGGGTAAGAAGTTAGATGGCCTTGATGACTTCGACGAGCTCGGCGCTACCGCAGTTCAGGGTGCGGTGTCTGAGCGCTGGCAGGCTATTGCGTAGCCCTTTCTGGTAGGCAAGGTTGATACCTGCCGTGACCACACCCGAGCCGCGCGGCAGGCGGTCGAGCACGTTGCCCCAGGGGTCGACGATCATGGTGTCGCCGTGTGTTTCGCGGCCGGAGAGGTGATAGCCGCCCTGCGCCGGGGCGATGACATAGGCCAGGTTCTCGATGGCGCGCGCCCGCACCAGGGTCTCGAAATGCGCCTTGCCGGTGGTGGCGGTGAAGGCCGACGGCACCAGGATGAGATCGACTTCGCCCATGGCGCGATAGAGCTCTGGAAAACGCAGGTCATAGCAGATCGACAGCCCCATGCGACCAAAGGGGGTCTCGACCACCACCACCCGCTTGCCCGGCATGATGGTGGCCGCTTCGCGGTACTGCTCGTGCCCCAGTGAGAGGCCGAAGAGGTGGATCTTGTCATAGCGGGCGACCTGCACGCCGCGCGCGTCATAGACCAGGCAGCTGTTGTAGACCTTTTTCGGGTGGCCGCACTCGAGCGGGACGGAGCCGCCCACCAGCCAGATGCCATGCCTTTTCGCCTGGGCGGCGAGAAAGTCCTGGATCGGTCCATGCCCTGGCTGCTCGCGCACTTTCACCTTGTCGGTGTCTTTCAGGCCCATGATGGCAAAGTATTCGGGGAGGGCGATGAGCTTTGCCCCAGCGGCGGCGGCCATGGCGATGAGTCGCTCGCTTTCGGCCAGATTGGCGGCGACGTTGGGGCCGGAGGCCATCTGAATGGCCGCCACGCGCACCACACCGCTGGTCTCCGGCGCCGTCTTCGGGGCGCTGCGGCTGCGCGTGCGGGCGAAGCTGGAAGTGGATTTGGCGTTCACGGTTTGGGGCTCACAAAGGCTTAGCTAGCTTGTTCTGCGCTGCGTTGCGGAGGGCATGAGCGGCGACGTTGACGAGGGGGGCTTGCCTGCTGCCGGGCCGCAGCGAGCATGAAACTTACACAATCCTAGCCAGGCACGGCAAGGCGGGCAGTGGCCTTAAGGGGCGCCGCTGGCAGCCGCATCCTCCGCTGGCCGTGGACGGGGGATGCGGCTGACTTCCGGCTCGGTCCAGCTGCCGCGCACCAGATATTCGAAGGTAGCGGCGCGGCTGATCGGATCCTTGAGCACCTTGCTCGCCACCAGGGCGCCGACGCCAACTGCCGGGTTGATCAACATGGCGCCGGCGGCCAGGGTGTCCTCTAGGCGTGGTTGTACGGCAACGCGCAGCGATTGCGTCTCGTGTACCAGATCGATCTCGCCTTGCATGCTGATGCTGGCGGCCGGGCCGCGCATGCTGAAGGCGTCGAGGTGGGCGACACCGCCCTTGAGGCGAACGCCGGCCGCCAGCTCATCGAAGGCGAAGCCCTCGCTGAAGATGTCGCGAAAATCGAGGCTGATGCGCCGTGGCAGGGCCTGCAGGCTGAGCACGCCCAGCAGCCGGCCGGCGCCGGGGTCGAGCTTGGTGAATTGGCCCTTCTTGAAATGGATCTCGAACTCGCCGCTGAGCCGGTCGAGGGCCAAATCCTCAATCCCGCCTGGCCAGCCCAGCCTTCCCTTGACGCTGCCCTCGCCGCGGCGAAGATTGCCTGGATAGCCCAAACGGCCAAGGAGCGCGCTCAAGTTGCCGCTCTCCAGCTTGAGCTCAAGGGTGGATTTGCCTTGAGGGAGGTTGGAAAGTAGCCCGCTAGCCTCCAGACGGCCGTCGGGGTTGGTAAGGCGTAGGGTCGTAAGGCGCATGCCGCGCACATCTGGACGGACAAGTAGCTCGAGCGCGCCGAGGTCACGATCTGCGATCTGCAAGCTGTCGACGCGGACAACCGCCTCGATGTTCGCGCTTCGCTTAGGCTGCGAAACCGTGGCGCCGTTGGCAGTAGGCGGCGGGATGCTGAGACGTCGAAATCGCCCTTCTACCGCGGTGTGTGTGCCTGTCGGCCGCCATCGTATCTCTCCCTCCAGCTCGCGGCCGGCGACCTGCACCAACCAGCCCGCCGCTGTCGTCTGAGCAGTAAGCTGCGTGCCGGTGAGGCGGCGGTCGAAGACGATGAGCTCGTTGGCGGTGAGCGTGAGGGCATGGATGTCGAGGCCCTTGCCGCCCACCCCATCGACCAAGGCGAGCCAGGCATCGAGGTCGAGGCTGGACTGGGCGGCCTCCAAGGTGAGCCCGGAATGGCGCGGCAGCGGCGCCTCGCCATGGCCGATGCGGATGGCGATACGGGGCCCATCGTCCCCCTCGCCGAGCAGCGCCCGGGCGGTGAGGATTTGGTCGTACTTGACGAGAACGTTGGTCTGCGCCGCCGCATGGCTCAAGGTCACCAGCAGGGGCGCTGCGCGCTCGGCCGGCTTGCCCAGAGGCTGCGGCAAGTCGATCGCGACGCCCTCGAGTTCGCTCTCGACGCGCAGGTCGGTCTGTTGCCGGTGGAGGGCGAGCTCGGCGCGATAGCTGGTCGCGCCTTTGACGCGGCGCAGCCAATCCTCGCCGATCCAGGGCGCCAGGGCAGCAGGTAGCAGGCGGCCATCGATGTTGAGGATCACGCGACCGGCCGGACCGCTGTGCAGGTCGAGGGTGGCCGGCTGGCCCAAGAGTTTGGCGCTCAGCCCCTTGGCGTTGACCTGCCGATGGGTAAAGCCGATCTCGCCGCTCAAGTGCTCGAGCACGGGCATCCCATGCCCTGGATCCAGCCGATTGTCGACGAGGCGGTAGACGCCGGCAACGGTGCTGGCCGCTAGCCTGCGCAAAGGCAGGTTGAGGCGCAGGCTGAGCCCGCCTTGCCCTTGGGCGCGCATGCCCTCGGTGAAGCGGTCGGTGTAGTCGTGGATGGGACTGGCGCGGATGTAGTCGAGGAATGCCGACGTCGGGCCGTGGGCACGGCCCTCGATGAATAGGGTTTCGTCGTCGGAGAAATGCAAATCCGGCACGACACCCTTGATGCCGGACAACGCTATTCCTGGCACGCCGCTGATGCGGGCCGTTTTAAGCAATAGCTCCATGGCCGTGTCACGGAACACCAAGTGGCCGTGGATGCCAACGAAGCGCGGCCAGTCCGGTGCGACCTCGACCTCGGCATCGCGCAGCTTCACGTCGACGCGAAACTGGCCACCGCCTTGATGGAAGGGAAAACGGTCAAGCGGCCCGCGCAGGATCATGCTCGCCTCCTCGGCCAGGCCGGCCTTGATCCCGCGTCGAATCCAGTCGTAGGCATCCTCGGAGACGCTGCGCGGCAGATAGCGCCAAACCGCATTGCCCATGCCGCGACGCAAGCGGGCGGTGAGATCGACTTCCGGTGCCGCGCCTGGCTTGAGCAGGATGCTGCCGCCCGCCGTGGCCGCGAAATCGGCGTTGGTCAGGCGCAGGTCGTCGATCTTCAGCGCAAGGCCGCCATCCGCCTGCAGCTTCCAGGCCAGCCTCGCCATGACGCGATCGAAGGCCAGGGGGTGGCGAAAGATCTGGGCATCATCCCAGGTCAACCGCTGCGAATCGAGGCGGGCCTCGCCGCCACGCTCCGAGGCCGTGACCTCCCCGGATAGCCCGCTCAGGCTGGGGATGCCATGACCCGCACGCAGCCCGACCTCCTGGAATCGCGCCTCCAGGCTGTAGCGGCCCTTATCCTGCCAGCTCAATTGCAGCCGATCCACCTGGCCGCGCGGATCGAACGCCTCGATGAGGTCGTGCGCCTGGCGTGGGATGGGCACGGCACCGATGAGGGCGGTCAAGGCCTCCAGCCTGAGCGCCTCAACCTCTACCCGCAACGCATCGAGCTTGCCATCGTCACCGTGGCCCACATGCACGCGCACGCTGGCAGGTGCGGCCTTGCGTCCCGAGGGCGCGGTGAAGCTCAGGCGCTCGACGTAATAGTCATGGCCCGCCTTGGTCCGGCGCCAGCCCAGGCGGCCATCGATGCGCTCGAAGCGGATCTCTGGCAGCGACTCGGTCGGGCCGATGCCGACCCGATGCAAGCGGACGTCGCCAACCAGACCGTCGATCCGCCGCTGCGAAAACTCCAGCCAGAAGCGCAGCGAGCCATGACCGCTGCGCACCGACGGCTGTGCCCATGGCGCCCAGGTGCCCAGTGCCGTAGCCGTGGCCCCGACGGCATAGACGTAAAGTTTCCCGGCGAAGCCTTCCAGCCGTCTGACAGTGCGGCCCCGGAAATCGGCGCGGACGTCGAGCCAGCGAGCAACGCTGTCTGGCGGCCGTGCAGTGAGCGCCAGCCGATGCCGCCCCAGCCGGTTCAGCAGCACCAAATCGAGCTCGGACAGGGTCAGCGGCGGCGCATTGAGCAGCTCGTCCTGCCAGACGAGGGTCGCCTTGCGCACCACGGTCTGGCGCTGCCTGAGCAGCCAGTCTGGGAGGGTGCTTGGGCTGCCGGCGGTGTTGACCGGGATGCCGGCGACGTAGATCACCCCCTGCCGGTCGCGGCGGATGACCAGATGCGGTCGGTCGAACTCGAGCGTGGCCAGGCGCAGATCGGCGAACAAGACACTGGTCCAGGAGAGGGTGGCTTCGACGCGCGGCAGGGTCAGCGCTGGCAGCTCGCCATCCGGCAGTAGCTGCACCTGACCCAAGCGCAAGTAGGGCGACAGTCCGCGCCAGCCCGCTGCGAGGGTACCAATCGTCGCCGGTACACCTGTGGCTTCGCCGATCAGCCGTGCCAGCTCAGGGCGATAGCGGTCGATGTCCGGTAGGATCCACAGCTTGAGCGCCAGTGCCAGCGATGACAGGACGATCACCACCGCCGCGAGCGTGTAGGCGGCGTAATGCAGGGTACGACGCAGAAGACCGAGCACGGCCTAGCTCAGGCTGACATGACGCAATTGCGCCTCGATGGCTGCCGCGTCCAGTTGGGTGTAATGCTCGCGGCTGAAGGTGACCACGCCTCCGGCCATCTCATACCAGGCGTGGCCCACGCTCCAGCTGGGCGGGGTGTAGCTGCCCTGGGATCGGCGAGGGAACAGGTAGAGAGCGCCGGGCAGATAGATGAGGTTATAGGCGATCTGCCGCGCATGCAGGCGATCGATGGCGACCCAGCTCGCTAGCGGCTCGGTGAAGCGCAGGCAATGTGCAGGGTAAGCTGTCTCACCGCCATTGTGGGTCCAATGTGCGCTGCACACGGGCAGGGTGTGACGACGTACAAAGGTCTGAAAGTGCAAGTGGTTCACCGAGGCATGCGCCCCATAACTGTTGTAGGCCAGGCCGAAGCCTGGCATGACGCGGCCGATTGCCGAGGTCACCTCCCAGGCCCAGCCATGCAGCTTATGCGATAGCAGTTGGGGCAATTCCCGCTCTGGCTCGGGGATGAGGAGCGCGTGCGCCTCAACGAAGGGAAACTTGTTGTAGAGCAGACGCGCCGTGCGCCCGAGCAGTTCACCCGACCAGATCACCTCCGGCTCGAGGCTAGGCAGATTGAAGTGAAAGCCGTTGCGGTCGA
Source organism: Thiobacillaceae bacterium (assembly GCA_041640815.1). Taxonomy (GTDB): domain Bacteria; phylum Pseudomonadota; class Gammaproteobacteria; order Burkholderiales; family Thiobacillaceae; genus JANWZL01. Next base: position 5,605 of record JBEPZO010000021.1, on the reverse strand, counting down.
ACGCCGGCGCAATCCCGCGCACGGGGGCCTGGCTCGCCCGCGGTGGACGCAGGGCCCGCAGCGGGTTGAACACCACCTCCCAAGGGCCAGCGGTGCGCCGCTCTGCGATGCCGATGGCGTCGAACCCCATGGCCATGAGCTTGAGGAACACCAGGAGATCGTCTTCCGGCACATCCAGGCGGCGCCCTTCGCGTAGCGCCGCGGTGATCCGGGTGGCGTGGTGGTGGTAGCGCGCTTGCAAGTCGCCCTTTAGCTGTTGCCACAGCGACGGCGCTTGCGCGGCATTGGCCAGGGCCAGGATATAGCCGCCCACGCCGCCGTCATCGGCGAGCAGACGGTTGAGCCCTTCGAGGAAGGCGGCGCGCAGGGCGTCAGGCGACTGAAAGGGGGCCGGCAGCGACATGGCGGGGGCTCGGCCGGGGCAATGCTTACGGCTGGTAGCCCAGGTTTGGCGCCAGCCAGCGCTCGGCCGTGGCCAGGTCCCAGCCCTTGCGGCGGGCGTAGTCTTCCACCTGGTCGCGATCGATCTTGGCCACGGCGAAATAACGCGCGTTCGGGTGCGACAGATAAAAACCCGACACCGAGGCCATCGGCACCATGGCATAGCTTTCGGTGAGGCGCACGCCGATCGCTGCTTCTGCCTGCAACAGGGCGAACAGCGCCCCCTTTTCGGTGTGCTCAGGGCAGGCCGGGTAGCCCGGGGCGGGGCGGATGCCGCGATATTGCTCAGCGATGAGCTGTTCGTTGTCGAGCTGCTCATCGGCAGCATAGCCCCAGAGCACCTTGCGCACCTCTTCATGCATGCGTTCGGCGAGCGCCTCGGCCAGGCGGTCGCACAGGGCCTTGAACAGGATGGCCGAGTAGTCGTCATGCGCCTCCTCGAAGACCTTGACCCGCTCCGCCTCGCCGATGCCCGCGGTGACCACGAAGGCGCCGATGTAGTCCTTTACGCCGCTGTCCTTAGGGGCGATGAAATCGGCCAGACACCAGTTGGGCTGTCCCTGCGGTTTGACCATCTGCTGGCGCAGATTGTGCCAGGTCATCAGCACCCGGCTGCGCGTGTCGTCGGCGTAGATCTCGATATCGTCGTCATTGACGCTGTTGGCCGGAAAGAGGCCCACGACGCTGCGCGCCTCGATCCACTTCTCGGCGATGATGCGCTCGAGCATGGCTTGCGCATCGCGGAATAGCTTGCGCGCCTCCGCACCCACCACCGGATCGTCGAGGATCTTGGGGTAGCGCCCGGCGAGCTCCCAGGCCTGGAAGAAAGGGGTCCAATCGATGTAGCGGGCGAGTTCGGCGAGATCGTGACCATGCCTGACCTGGATGCCCAGCATGCGCGGCACGGGTGGGGTATAGGCGGACCAGTCGGTGCGAAACTTGTTGGCGCGCGCCTCGGCGAGGCTCAAGCGCCGACCCTCCCCTTTTTGCGCCAGGTGCCGCTCGCGCGTGGCGGCGTAATCGGCCTTGATCTTGGCCACGAACGCCGCGCGCTGCTCGGGTGACAGCAGACTCGCGCACACGCCGACGGCACGGGAGGCGTCTTTCACATAGACCACTGGTCCGGCGTAGTGGGGGTCGATCTTCACCGCGGTGTGGGCAAGCGAGGTGGTGGCGCCACCGATCAACAGCGGCTGGGTGAAACCCTGGCGCTGCATCTCTTTGGCCACGTGGGCCATCTCTTCCAAGGACGGGGTGATGAGGCCGGATAAGCCGATGATGTCGGCGTTCACCTCGCGCGCCGTGTCCAGGATCTTTTGCGCCGGCACCATCACGCCCAGGTCGACGATCTCGTAGTTGTTGCAGCCCAAGACGACGCCGACGATGTTCTTGCCGATGTCGTGCACGTCGCCCTTGACCGTGGCGAGGACGATGCGTCCCTTGGCGCGTGCCGCCCCGCCAGCCTCCGCATCGCGCGCCTTCTCCGCCTCGATGAAGGGCACCAGATAGGCCACCGCCTGTTTCATCACGCGCGCCGACTTCACCACCTGCGGCAGGAACATCTTGCCGGCGCCGAAGAGATCGCCCACCACGTTCATGCCGTCCATGAGCGGCCCCTCGATGACCTTGATCGGGTGGCCGAGCTTCAGGCGCGCCTCCTCGGTGTCTTCGGTGATGTACTGGGTGATGCCCTTGACCAGGGCATGCACGAGCCGCGCCTCCACCGGTCCCTCCCGCCAAGCAAGGTCTTCCACCGCCTCCTTCGCGCCGGCCTTGACCGTCTCGGCGAATTCCACCAAGCGCTCGGTGGCATCCGCTCGGCGGTTGAAGAGCACGTCTTCGATGCGCTGTTTGAGCTCCGCCGGGATCTCCGCATACACCCCCAACTGCCCGGCGTTGACGATGCCCATGTCCATACCGGCGCGGATGGCATGGTAGAGGAAGATGGTGTGGATGGCCTCGCGCACCGGCTCGTTGCCGCGAAAGGAGAACGACACGTTGGACACCCCGCCGCAGACATGGGCGTGCGGCAGGTGCTGGCGGATCCAACGCGTCGCCTCGATGAAATCCAGCGCATAATTGGCATGCGCCTCGATGCCGGTGGCCACGGCGAAGATGTTGGGGTCGAAGATGATGTCTTCGGGCGGAAAGCCCACCGCTTCGGTCAAGATGCGATAGGCGCGGGCGCAGATGTCGATCTTGCGCTGATAGGTGTCGGCCTGTCCGACCTCGTCGAAGGCCATGACGATCACCGCCGCACCAAATCGCCGGGCGAGCCTCGCCTTCGCCTTGAACTCCGCCTCGCCCTCCTTGAGCGAGATGGAGTTGATGATCGGCTTGCCCTGCACGCATTTGAGGCCGGCCTCGATGATCGACCACTTCGAGGAGTCGATCATCACCGGCACCCGGGCGATGTCCGGCTCGCTGGCGATGAGATTCAGGTAACGCGTCATGGCCGCCTCGCCATCGAGCATGGCCTCATCCATGTTGACGTCGATCACCTGCGCGCCCGCCTCCACCTGCTGGCGGGCCACCGCCAGTGCCTCCTCATACCTGCCTTCCAGGATCAGGCGCTTGAAGCGCGCCGAGCCGGTGACATTGGTGCGCTCGCCGACGTTGACGAACAGCGAATCCCGGTCGATGTTTAGAGGTTCCAGGCCGGCCAGGCGCAGGGCGGGCGATAGCCGCGGCGGGGTGCGGGGCGAGCAGCCGGCCACCGCCTCGCCAATGGCGCGGATGTGCTCCGGCGTGGTGCCGCAGCAGCCGCCGACGATGTTGACTAGCCCCAAGCGGGCCCAGTCGGCGATCTCGGCGGCCATGGCCGCAGGCGACTCGTCGTATTCGCCAAAGGCGTTGGGCAGCCCCGCATTGGGGTGGACGGAGAGGAGCACGTCGGCCTTGCGGGCGAGCTCTTCCACATGTGGCCTGAGCTCCTTCGCCCCCAGCGCACAGTTGAGGCCGAACGAGAAGGGCTCGGCGTGCCGCAGCGAATTCCAGAACGCCTCCACCGTCTGGCCGGAGAGCGTGCGTCCCGAGGCGTCGGTGATGGTGCCGGAGATCATGATCGGCCGCCGCTCGCCGCGATCATCGAAGTATTTGTGGATGGCGAACACGGCCGCCTTGGCATTGAGGGTGTCGAACACCGTCTCGATGAGCAGCAGGTCCGCTCCCCCCTCGACCAGGCCCTTGGTGGCCTCGTAATAGGTGGCGACGAGCTCGTCCCAGGTGACGTTGCGAAAGCCGGGGTCGTTGACGTCCGGCGAGATCGACAGCGTGCGTGAGGTCGGGCCGAGCACGCCGGCCACGAAGCGGGGCTTGTCTGGCGTGCGGGCGGTGAATGCGTCGGCCACCGCGCGGGCAAGCCGCGCGCCGGCCAGGTTGAGCTCATAGACCAACGCCTGCATGCCGTAATCGGCCATGGAGATGGCATTGGCGTTGAAGGTATTGGTTTCCAGGATGTCCGCCCCCGCCTCCAGGTACTGGGTGTGTATCGTGCGGATGGCCTCGGGGCAGGTCAGCGTGAGCAGGTCGTTGTTGCCCTTGAGCTCACGCGGCCAGTCGGCAAAGCGCGTGCCGCGGTAATCGGCCTCAGATAGGCGCAGGCGCTGGATCATGGTGCCCATGGCGCCGTCCAGGAGCAGGATGCGGCGTGCGGCAAGGGCCTTGAGTTCGGCGGTGCGGTCGGGCATGGCGGCGATGCGCAAAATCAACGCCGTGATATTACCATTGGGTTGCGCGCGCCCGCGCCGTGCAGCGGCTGGAAGTCCTACCGCAGGTGAGTGCCGCCTTCTTGTAGCCGTCTTCGTCACCGCAGCGCGTCCGGGCATGGCCGTGCTGGCTGTTTTCCGCCGCTTGGCCCAGCAGAGCGCGGCGCATCCCCCGTCGAGGCGATGATCAGGTCAGCGGAGGCATACCATGCAGCACTTGACGCCCAAAGAGGCCTATGAATTCCTGCAGACCCACCCCGAGGCGGTATTCATCGACTGCCGTTCGGAATTCGAATACCTTTTCGTCGGCCATCCGGTCGGTGCCATCCTCATCCCCTGGTACGAGGGCATCAACTGGGACCTAAATCCCCACTTCCTCGGCCAGGTACGCATGGCCGCCTCGCATCACCGGCCGGTCGTCCTCATCTGCCGTTCGGGCAACCGCTCCAAGGAGGCGGGAGAGTTCCTCGAGCGCAACGGCTTTACCGAGGTCTACAACGTCCTCTACGGCTTCGAAGGCGAGCTCGACGAACACCATCACCGCTCGACGCGTAACGGCTGGCGTTTCGATGGTCTGCCGTGGGAACAATGCTGACATGACGCTCTGCGCTCAGGACTGCGCTGCCTGACGCGCTGCGCCGAGGGTGGTATTTGACCCCACGGTCCATTGCAACGAGCATTACCTTGGTTAATCAAAAGGGCGTAGTATTGGCGGAGAGAAGGAGGGATTCGAACCCTCACTACGGGTTATAAGCCCGTATGCTCCCTTAACCTCTGCACAACTCTGCCTATTCGTCCCAGACGACGTGGTGATGGCAGACTTTGTTTCACGTGACGGGATCAGGGGGAGATTTTGAGTCATTTCCCGCTCCAAAAGTCCCTCTCGTGGGCCTCCTTTAGCCCCGTCGGACCGCATGGCTCCGCATCGGGCGCACTTATCCCGTTACAGCCAACAACGCTTTGCGCACCAGCCACATAGCGTGAACGCAAATAAGACATCGAGCTGCGCCGTGTCCTTGGCCACACCACGGTAGCGCGCCTTACGGTAGCCGAACTGGCACTCAAGCACCCAAAACACATGCTCACCCTCGGGCACATGCGCGCCTTGGTGCGTTCCAAGCCTGCATCACCTGGCCAAGAAAAGTGGTCTTGGCCAATGCCCGACGCTTGCCCGGCCGCATGGCCACGTGCCACGTCAGTGGTCTGCCCTGGTTTTCCGGGCGTTTGTCTACCCCCTGATAACCCGCATCGGCAAAGGCGTCGGTCTGCTGCCCGTGCAGACACCGATGCGCTTGCGTCACATCATTCACATTGGCCGCCGTGGTCACCCCCGTGTGCATGTGGCTCGACTTGCCATCCACCCCCACATGCGCCTTCATCCCACCAGGCACCGAAGGTGCCGCAGGACGCTGGCGTTAGCCAACAGCCCCGCCGCAGGCGGGATGCGCGCAGCGCAC